>JAFMVE010000002.1 GCA_025499705.1 Carboxylicivirga caseinilyticus | reverse complement strand
ACGACCTTTGGGTTATGAGCCCAACGAGCTACCAACTGCTCCACCCCGCAATATATCTTAAAACAATTTGTTGTCTTTGTTATTGCGGCTGCAAAAATAGAGGATTTACCTGAATAAACAAATTTATTGAATGGTTTTTTTGAAGTTTAATTTTAAAGATGAGCCTAAGTTGTATGGATTCAGATAAATGTAGGTTGAAAGATTTTCTTCATTTTTGTTTCGTCTATTGAGCTTTATCAGGCTATAACATAAGAAAACCGGTTTGCTCGTTTGCAAACCGGATTCTCAATAACCTAAACCCAAATCTATGAAAAAAATCTATTCGTTCATTTTGCAATAATGCTGTCAAAAAAAGCATTTGTCAAGATAAAAAATGTGAAAAATGAAGACAAAAATTAAATGCTCTTCATTTCATTAAAAGATATATTCTAAATCAAGTGTTTTTATAGATGTCAAGGTCAGCTATAATTCTTACTTTTGTGCTCAAATTATAAAAAGTAATGAGTAAAATACAACATACTGAGATTGGTCAATTAGGTGAATTTGGTTTGATTCGTCATTTGACTAATGATATAAAACTAAAACAAAAGACTACAATAAAGGGAGTTGGAGATGATGCTGCGGTGTTGGATTTGAAGAAACAGCAAACGGTTGTTACTACTGATCTGTTATTGGAAGGTATTCATTTTGATTTAACCTACACCCCATTGAAGCATTTAGGATATAAAGCAATAGCCGTAAATGTGAGTGATGTGTATGCGATGAATGCTACGCCAGGTCAGGTTACGGTGTCAATTGGTGTAAGTTCTAAGCTGTCAGTTGAAGCTTTGGAAGAATTGTATGAAGGTATTTATGCTGCTTGCGATTACTACAATGTTGATTTGATTGGAGGGGATACATCATCTTCTTTAACCGGATTAACAATTTCGGTGACTGCTATAGGTGTTGCTGATAAAAAGAAGCTGGTTTATCGTAACGGGGCCAAGAATAATGACCTGATTTGTGTATCAGGTGATTTGGGTGCTGCCTATATGGGTTTACAATTGCTGGAAAGAGAAAAAAGGGTTTATGCTGGTAATCCGAATGTGCAACCTGATCTTTCGGGCTATGATTATATCTTATCCCGTCAGTTAAAACCTCAGGCTCGTAAAGATATTATCGAGTTTTTAGATGAGATTGATGTTAAACCCACGTCTATGATTGATATCTCAGATGGTTTATCAAGTGAGATCAAACATATCTGTTCTCAATCTAAAACAGGATGTAGATTGTATGAAAATAAAATTCCAATTGATCCAACTACTTCGATGCTTGCTGAAGAAATGGGGATGAATCCTTTGGTGGCAGCATTGAATGGTGGTGAAGATTATGAATTGCTTTTTACCATCAGTCAGGATGATTACGAAAAGTTTGCCGGAAAAGAAGGAGTAAATATTTACCTTATCGGTCATATAACTGAAGAAAGTAAGGGGTGTTACCTTGTTACCAATGCAGATCAGGAAGTTGAGTTGCAGGCACAAGGTTGGAATCCATTGAAAAAATAATTTAGGAAGGTAGCTGTAGAGTAATGATCTGCAGCTTTTTTATGGATGTACTTTTACATCCGTGTTTTCCTTTATATATTTACGCTTTAACCCAATTTAGATGTACGAATACATAAGCGGAAGAATTGCTGAAGCCAGTCCGGCTCATGTTGTAATTGATGTCAATGGCATAGGTTATTTACTAAATATTTCGATAAATACATTTTCGCGATTAGAAGGTAAAAGTGAAGCACAGTTATTTGTGCATGAAAATATTCGTGAAGATGCCTTTCAATTATATGGTTTTGCTGATCCTTCGGAAAGGGAACTGTTTCGCCACCTGATTTCAGTATCCGGTATTGGAGCGAACACTGCTCGCATGATGTTATCATCATTAACACCGGATGAATTAAAGGGAGCCATTTTAACCGGAAATGTCAATCAAATAAAGGGAGTTAAAGGTATTGGTGCAAAAACTGCTCAGCGCGTCATTGTTGACTTGAAGGATAAGTTAGGTAAAGAGCCGCTTGATCAGAAAATATTTGCCGAACAAGACAATACTATACGCGAAGAAGCGTTATCTGCTTTAGTAATGTTAGGCTTTGCAAAGAATAGTGCCCAAAAAGCAGTCGACAAGATTTTGCAAGAAAACCCTTCGGCAAAAGTTGAAGAGGTTATTAAACAGGCACTTAAAATTATGTAAGTAAAAGAGGGAACTGATCATCTTTGAAAAAAAATCTACGAAATAGTATTGCGGTATTAACCATAATCGGATTGATATGGGTAGCTGGTGCTACGCCTGTTACTGAAGATTATGATCTTTCATTGCCGGAGAATTGGGAGCAGCAACCCGATTCACTCGATTTAAAGTATCCGATTGTCGATAAAAGCGGGATTCCATATCTAGAAAAAGAAGAAGAAAAAGGATTGGATCTTCAGGATCCTGATAATGTTGAATATTACACCGAATATGATTACAAAACAGGTAAGGTAACCATTTATCGCAGAATGGGTGATATCAATGTTAAGTTGCCTTACACCATGACCTTGGAAGAATATATGGATTTGGATACTCGAAAATCCATCATGTCTTACTGGCGAACCAAGCAAGCCGAAGATTCACAAAATTATGGTCAGAACTCAATCTTTAACAAGATTTGGAATAATGTTGGAGGTGAGGCTTTTGAAGGAATCTTTGGGAGTAACAGTGTGAATGTGCGATTGCAGGGAATGGCCGAACTAAAAGTGGGTATTCAACGCACAAAGATAGATAACCCTACCTTACAGGAGCGTTTGAGAAAAACAACAACTTTTGATTTTCAGGAAAAAATTCAAATGAATATCTCCGGTACCATCGGAGAAAAAATGAAGTTGGGTGTTAATTACAATACCGAAGCAACTTTTGATTTTGAGAACCAGATCAACCTGGAATACGAAGGGGATGAGGATGATATCCTTAAAAAAGTAGAAGCAGGGAATGTTACCTTGCCATTACCCGGAACATTAATCACGGGTAGTCAGAGTCTGTTCGGGGTTAAAACCGAAATGCAGTTTGGTAAGCTGACAGTCACCAGTATTTTCTCTCAACAGCGTGGCGAGACATCAGTGATTAATGTAGAAGGTGGAGCTGAAACACAGGAGTTTGAAATTGAAGCTATTGATTACGATCGTAACCGACACTTTTTCTTAAGTAAGTATTTCAGGGATAAATACGACAACGCACTGAAGCGCCTGCCAACAGTGAATAGTTCAATAAATATTACACGCGTTGAAGTTTGGGTAACTAACCGCAGAAGTGACGTAACAGAATCGCGTAATGTGGTTGCCTTTGTCGATTTGGGTGAAAACAGGACTGCCGCAGCACAGCCTGATTTGTGGAATGCTCAAACTGGTGTAGCGCCATCTAACGGTGCTAACGAGTTGTATTACCAAATGAGTGAAGGTTCATTTGCCGGAACCCGCGATATTAATAATGTCACTTCAACACTTGCATCTGTTGGTAGTAGTTTCTCCAATGCTGTACATTACGAAAAGTTAGAAAATGCCCGAAAACTGGCGTCAACAGAATATACCCTTCAGGCTAAATTGGGATATATCTCTTTGAATACGGCATTAAATGCCGATGAGGTGCTCTGTGTGGCTTATGAGTATACCGATGCTGGTAAAACATATATGGTGGGTGAATTTACAACCGACCAGAATGAAGCAGAAAAAACGCTATACACAAAATTACTGAAGGGTACTAACCTTTCACCAACAATGCCAACCTGGGATTTGATGATGAAGAATATTTATTCATTAAATGCCTACCAGGTGAATAATGAGAATTTTATTCTGAATGTTACCTATACCAACGATAGTACTGGTAGCGATATCAATTATTTCCCTGATGGTGGAGAAGGTCTGAATGGTCAGCTATTTATTCGTTTGATGAATCTGGATAACCTGAATTCCAATAACGATTATCAACCCGATGGTCTTTTCGACTTTGTTCAAAACTTAACCATTAACGCAAGTAACGGGCGAATTATCTTTCCTGTATTGGAACCTTTTGGTAGTAATTTAAAGAGTAAGATAAACAATAGTGCCCTGGAAGATAAATATGTATTTCAGTCGTTGTATGATAATACACAAACAGTTGCTGAACAGGATGCTTCGCGTAATAAGTATAAATTAAAGGGGCGTTATAAATCCAGTTCTGGATCGGAGATCTCTTTGAATGCCATGAATATACCTGAAGGATCGGTAATTGTAACGGCAGGAGGGATCAAATTAACCGAAAATACAGACTATACTGTTGATTATACTTTAGGAAGGGTTCGAATCATTAATCAGGGTATTTTATCTTCCGGAACACCCATTCAGGTTAGTCTTGAAAATCAATCATTATTTAACCTTCAAACAAAAACACTGGTTGGAACTCATTTGAATTATCAATTCAACGAGAATTTCAACATTGGAGGTACCTTGATGCATTTGAGTGAGCGACCATTGACGCAAAAAGTAAACATTGGTGATGAGCCTATTTCCAATACGATTTGGGGATTAAATACTTCTTATTTTACCGAGTCAATGGCCATTACCGAGGCTTTGGATGCGTTGCCTCTGATTCAAACCAAGGAGAAATCGAGTATCACATTTGAAGGCGAATTTGCTCAATTAATTCCGGGTCACTCAGGTGTGATTGGAGAAACGGGTACAGCTTATCTGGATGATTTTGAAGGCACACGTATCTCTTATGATATGCGTAACTGGACAGCCTGGCAGATGGCAAGTGTACCACAGGGACAGGCTATTTTCCCAGAGGGGGAATTGATAGATAATATTAATGCAGGTGCCAATCGCGCTAAATTTGCCTGGTATAGTATTGATCCTTTGTTTTTAAGAAAAGATAGTCGTACACCTCAGCATATTAAAGATGATGAGGAGCAAAGGATGAACCACTTTGTGCGTGAAATCTATGAGCAAGAACTTTTTCCAAATCGTCAGACTGCATATGGTCAGCCAACAAATATTTCGGTATTAAATATATCGTACTATCCAATGGATCGGGGTCCTTATAACTTTGATGCTGGAGATGCCGGTATTTCAGGTGTTTCAGCTGGTGTTAACTACGATGGAACTTTAAAGGAACCGGAATCGCGTTGGGGTGGTATGATGCGACCTATTGACGTCAATGACTTTGAAGCTGCCAATATTGAATATATCGAATTCTGGATGATGGACCCATACGTTTATGATGATGGGGCTGAAGACAATAGTGGTACCATTTATTTTAACCTGGGTAACGTTTCTGAAGACATACTTAGAGATGCCCGTAAATCATTTGAACAAGGATTGCCGGGTCCCAATGAAGAATTTGATGTTGACAGCACTGCCTGGGGATATGTATCCCGCAAACAGGATTTGGTGAATGCATTTAGTAACGATCCGGCGACTCGTCTGGCTCAGGATGTTGGATTGAACGGAATGGATTCAGAAAGAGAGCTTTCGTTTTACACTGACTTTGTTCAGGAAATTCAATCAATGGATTTGTCAGATGAGGCTAAACAAGCCATCTTAAGTGACCCGGCAACGGATGATTTCCAATATTTCAGAGGTTCAGCTTTGGATGAGGCCAAGGCAAGCATTTTAGAACGTTATAAAGATTTTAATAGTCCTGAAGGAAACTCAAGACCTTCGGAATATTCAGGAGAGACTTATTCAACGGCTTCCAAGGCTTTGCCGGATGGAGAAGATATCAACCGAGATAATACTTTAAGTGAGTACGAAAGTTATTATCAGTACGAGGTGCCAATTTCGCGATCAACAATGGAAATAGGTTTGAATAAGTACATTGTGGATAAGCGTGAAGGTGATGTTGAAGATAAAGGAAAAAGAACGGTAAACTGGTATCTGTTCCGTATTCCTATTCAGGATCCGGATGACAATATTAATGAATTATCAGATCTCCGAAGCATACGTTTTATGCGTATGTTCATGAGAGGATTTAAGGATACCATTCATCTTCGTCTAGCAACGCTGGATCTTATTAAAGGAGACTGGAGAAAGTATCAGGGAGAATTGAATGATGATATAACTGTTGAATCTAATGCCACTTTTGAAGTTTCAGCTGTAAATATTGAAGAGAACTCAGAAAAAACACCCGTCAACTATGTGCTACCTCCAGGGGTTGACCGTGTGATTGATCCTGCCAATCCTCAATTACGTGAGTTAAATGAGCAGGCATTATTGTTTAAAGTTCAGGATTTGGGAGGCGGTGACGCTCGTGCTGTTTACAAAACCATGAACATGGATATGAGGCAATATAAGCGTTTGAAAATGTTCGCGCATGCCGAAGCTATTGAAGGTGAATATTTACTGGATAATGAGATGGTGGCTTTCATCAGGTTAGGAAGTGATTATAATACCAACTATTACGAATATGCTATTCCGCTGAAGCTTACACCTGAAGGTGATTATGGTGAAAGTTATGATGAAAGACGTATCGTTTGGCCTGAAGATAATGATTTCGATTTTCCTTTGGAATTGCTACAGGCTGTTAAGTTAAAGCGAAATGATGAAAGGAGAGTAGAAGGTTCAGATGTAACTCTGTCAACCTTATATACTTCGCCAGACCCTGATAAACCCACGAACTTTGTAACTGTAAAAGGTAATCCTAACCTTGGTAATGTGCGTACTTTTATGATGGGAGTTCGTACCCGGGGATCGCAGTCTAAATCGATAGAAGTTTGGTTTAATGAATTAAGACTAACCGATTTTGATGAAGATGGAGGATGGGCTACCAATGCCCGTATGTCGGTTAAACTGGCTGATTTGGGTAATGTGTCATTAGCCGGTAAAACCAGTACGGTCGGTTGGGGAAGTATTGATCAGAGTGTTCAGGATCGTAGTCAGGAAGATTTTTACCAATACGATGTGGCTACCAATCTTGAGTTAGGTAAGTTACTCGGACCAGAGTCGCGTTTGAGTGTACCTTTTTATCTTGGTTATTCAAAAGCTGTGACCAGTCCAAAGTATTATCCTCTTGATCCGGATATTCCTTTAGATGTGGCACTTGATAATGCAGATAGTGAAGAGGCTCGTGATTCAATTAAAGATATGTCGCAGAGTGTTGTAAAACGCAAAAGTGTCAACTTTACCAATGTGCGGTTGAATCCAAAGAAAGATAAAGTTCAGTTTTATAGTCCTACTAACTTGTCGGCTACCTATGCCTACAACGAAACTAATTCGAGGGATATAGAAACAGATCATCTCACCGATAAGAGCTATCGTGGAGTATTGGCATATAACTATAATACCAAACCAAAGGCAATTGAACCGTTTAATGGTATTAAAAGCAATGCCTTGGCGTTAATCCGCGATTTTAACTTTTATCTTTTACCAACACAGTTTTCGTATCGTTGGGAATTAAACAGAAACTATCGCGAACAATTGTTGCGAAATAATACCGGATCAACCTATGCGCCTGAGCTAACTGTTTCAAAGGATTTTGACTGGAACCGTTATTTCGATATGCGTTATAATATTACCAAGTCGTTAAAATTAAGTTTCAGAGCAACAACCAATGCTCGTATTGATGAGCCTGAAGGAGCTGTTGACAGGAACTACGACAGAGATGCTTATGACGAGTGGAAAGATCAGGTATGGAGAAATATTATGAGTATGGGTAGAACAACTACCTATCAGCATAATTTGGATGTGTCATACACATTGCCAATAAATAAATTCCCATTACTTGACTTTACCAATGCTAATCTGCAATACAGGGCTACCTACCAATGGGAAGCACAACCTTTGTATGCCGATGATGCCGATGCATTGGATTGGGGTAACACTATTTCCAATTCAAATACCATACAAGGTAATGGTCAGTTAAACATGACAACTCTATACCGAAAAGTGCCTTATTTGAATGAATTGGATAAGAAATACAGATCGTCCAGAAATTCATCTAATAAAAACGGTAAACGAACGGTTCGCTTTAATGATACAAAAATTGCGTTGCAAGAAAAGGTGCCCTATGTGATAAATCACAAACTTAAAACCGAAGAGGTTTCTGTTCGTGTTTTTGACGAAAAAGGTCGTCCTCTTAAAGGAGAAGTAAATGTATTAGGGAAAAATAAAGTTGAGTTTATACCGGAGAAAGGTTCAGAATCATCGCGTGTGATGGTAACCGGAACCATTGTAGATAATACAACACCTTTAAATATTGTACTTGACTACACATCATTGTTGCTTACATCGGTTAAAACGGCTACTATTTCATATTCTGAAAACAATGGTACTATTTTACCAGGATATACCCAGGATGCTGGATTTATGGGGACTGCCGGTGGTTTTACGGCACCGGGCACGCCTTTTATTTTAGGGTGGCAAGATCCTGATTTTGCTGTACGTGCTTCTCAAAATGGATGGCTTACATCAGATGAGTCGATGGTGAATCCTTATGTTATGAGTCATCGTGAAGACTTTTCAGTTAAAGTTAGCCTGGAACCAATTAAGGGATTGAGGATTGATTTAAATGCCGATCGCAGTTTCTCACGAAACAAGAATGAGTATTACATTGGAGGTACAAGTAATGCAAGTGGAAGAACAGAAAACGGTAGCTTATCGATGAGTTTTAATGTTTGGCGAACAGCATTTACAGAAATTGATAAGACCGGTAATCTTAATTCTGAAATATTTGATGAGTTTAAAAATAACCGTGTAATTGTAGCTCACCGTTTGGGATATTCAGCAGATGAAGTGAACCTGAATAAACAGGATGTATTAATACCTTCTTTCCTTGCTGCCTATTCGGGTAGAAGTGCAAGTTCTATTTTTACAGAAACATTCCCTGGCTTATCCCAGATTAGCCCTAACTGGAGAGTTTCATATGACGGTTTATCGCGTGTGAAACTTTTCCAAAAAGTAATTAAATCGTTCGATATTTCGCATGCTTATCGTTCAACCTATAATATGGGATCATATATTTCTCAAACACCAGAAACAGAATTCGGATCTATTATAGCATATGATATCAATACAATTACGGTTTCAGAACAGTTTAATCCATTAATTCAGTTTAATGTTACATGGGTTAATTCAATTACAACACGTGCCGAGATTAAAAAAGCCAGAACCCTTAGTTTAAGTATGGGTAATAACCAGGTAATTGAAACCTACAATGATGAAATTGTGATTGGACTGGGTTATCGCTTTGATAAGATGAATTTTATTTTTGGAGATAAATCGGTTAGTAATGATTTAAACATCCGTGCTGATGTTTCTTTCAGAGATAATGCCAGTATCATTCGAAAGATTGAAGAAGAATATAATCAGCTAACATCGGGACAAAAAATTACTTCTGTAAAAGTTACAGCTGATTACGCATTAAGTGATAGGTTTAATATGCAATTGTATTACGATACGAATGTTAATAATCCATATCTTTCATTGTCTTATCCAACAACCAATACAAATTTTGGAGTTAGTTTCCGTTTTTCACTGGCGCAATAATCACTTTAAAAATATGATTTTTATTAGGCTTTAAATAG
The DNA here is from genome assembly GCA_025499705.1 of Carboxylicivirga caseinilyticus. Lineage (GTDB taxonomy): Bacteria > Bacteroidota > Bacteroidia > Bacteroidales > Marinilabiliaceae > Carboxylicivirga > Carboxylicivirga caseinilyticus. The sequence continues at coordinate 213,826 of JAFMVE010000002.1, read as the reverse complement.
TCCTTTATTTGTTAATGGTTAGTAAATCAGTATTTTAGTGAGTTTGTTTTGAGGAATTAAGAAAATAGAATTATTTGCTTCGTAGAATTTCTTTAATAAATTATTTACATTTGAGAAATAGTAATTTTAAACAACTACTTTAATGAATATTCCTGATAACCTAAAGTATACAAAGGATCACGAATGGATTCTTGTTGATGGTGATATTGCAACTGTTGGTATCACTGAGTTTGCACAAGGAGAACTTGGCGACATAGTTTTTGTTGAAATCGAAACAGAAGGTGAAGAGCTGGAAAAGGAAGAGGTTTTCGGTACAATTGAAGCTGTAAAAACAGTGTCTGACCTTTATATGCCAATCACAGGTAAAGTAATCGAGATTAACCCTGATTTGGAAGATCAACCTGATTTGGTTAATAAAGAACCTTTCGAAGGTGGATGGATGATTAAAATTGAAGTATCAGATTCTGCAGAATTAGATAGCTTGTTATCTGCAGAACAATACAAAGAATTAATTGGTTAATCGATACCATAACAATAAAAAAAAAGCGGCTAATTGCCGCTTTTTTTATGCCTGAATGAGTTAGTCTCTGTCAGGATAATATCCTTTAATAATACCTCTTTGTGAGTTGCGCACAAACAGAATTATCTCATCGCGTTCTTTAGAGGCAGGAAGCTCAGCTTCGATGCGTTCAATGGCATCAGAGTTGTTTAATCCCATTTGGAAAAGGTATCTGTAAATATTTTGAATATCACGGATTTGATCGTTTGTATAATTACGACGACGTAAACCAATTGAATTTACTCCTGCATAAGAAATACGCTCACGGCCTGCTTTTACATATGGAGGAACATCCTTACCAATTAAGGTACCACCTGCAACCATAACATGCGCACCAATGTGAACAAACTGATGGATAGCCGATGTTCCACCGATAATTGCCCAGTCGTCAATAACAACTTCACCGGCAACCTGAACAGCATTGGCTAAAATAACATTGTCGCCAACAATGGCATCATGAGCAATATGTGTATAAGCCATCAATAAGCAGTTGCTTCCAACCACTGTTTTTCCTTTGGCTTTTGTACCACGGTTCACAGTAACACATTCTCTGATGGTTGTGTTATTACCAATTTCAGCTGTGGTTTCTTCTCCTGCAAATTTTAAATCTTGGGGAACCGCACCAATAACTGCACCAGGAAATATGTTACAGTTTTTTCCAATTCTTGAACCTTCAAGAATGGTAACATTTGATCCAATTGTAGTACCTTCTTCAATAACAACATTTTTATCGATGGTTACAAATGGTTCAATAACCACATTAGGAGCAATTTTTGCTTCAGGGTGGATATATGCTAATGGTTGTTTCATTTGTTATTTGTTTATTGCGTCATTTTTGTCAAAAAGACCTGAACGATAGCTGATTATTTAATGTCTTTATTTTTTATTACCTGAGCAACAAATTCACCTTCCGATACAATGGCATCACCTACAAAGGCTGTTCCTTTCATGTTGGCCATTCCTCTTCTGAATTCGCTCATCAATTCAAGTTTGAATATAAGGGTGTCTCCAGGTACTACTTTTTTACGAAGCTTTACATTGTCAATTTTTAAGAAATAAGTACTGTATGCACTAGGATCGTCTAATTGACTAAGTACAAAAATTCCTCCAGTCTGAGCCATTGCTTCGATCTGTAAAACAGCCGGCATTACAGGTTCATTTGGAAAGTGCCCCACAAAGAAAGGTTCGTTCATGGTCACGTTTTTAATACCCACGATTGATTTTTCGTTAAGTTCAATAATTTTATCAACCAACAAAAACGGGGGGCGGTGAGGTAACATACTTTTGATATCATTGATATCATAAATAGGTTCCTTATTCACATCGTAATTTGGAGTTTCTGGTCGAAGAGCTCTTTTCTTGATCTCCTTGCGAATCAGTTTTGCAAACTCTGTGTTGGCCATGTGACCCGGGCGAGTAGCAATAATACGTCCTTTAATTGGCATACCACAAAGAGCCAAATCACCAATTACATCCAATAATTTATGGCGGGCTGGTTCGTTAGGATGAACCAACTCAATATTATTTAAAACTCCTGTAGGTTGAACTTCAACTCTTGGCTTGTTGAATAAATCAGCCAGGTTGTCAAGCTCTTCCTGCGAAATTTCTTTGTCGATAATGATAATCGCATTGTCCAGATCACCCCCTTTGATAAGGTTATTTTTTAAAAGAGGTTCCAGTTCATGCAGAAAAACAAAAGTTCTACAGGCACTTACTTCTTCTTCGAAATCATCCAATGAATCGAGTGTTGCGTATTGATTTGCCAGTAATAAAGATTTGTCAAAAGAAATTCTTACATCTGCACTGAATTCATCATCTGGAAGTGCAACGATTTTTATCCCTTTCTCCTGGTTTTCATACACCATCTTTTCTTTAACAATGAAGTACTTTCGTTCTTCATCTTGTTCTTCTGTACCTGCTTCTTTGATTGCTTGTACAAAATATTTTGCACTACCGTCAAGTATTGGTACTTCCGGACCATCTACCTCTATAAGGCAGTTATCAATTTTAAATGCAACAAGAGCAGATAAACAGTGCTCTATGGTGCTTACAGTAGCATCTCCTTTAGCCAAAACAGTGCCTCGTTGAGTCATTGTTACATTATCAGCCAAAGCATCAATTACAGGTTGTCCTTCCAAGTCAACCCTTTTGAATTTATATCCGTGATTGGCTGGAGCTGGATGTATAGTAAGATTTACATTTGCTCCCGTATGTAAGCCAGTGCCACTAAGGTTTATCGCTTTTTTGAGTGTTTTTTGCTTTTCAACCATATTTCTAATCTACTCTTTCAAACAAAATACTAAGCATTATTTGCTTGTTGTAATAACTCGTCAATTGCTTTTTTCAATTCAGGTAATTTTCTGAATAGAACGTATGCTTTATTGAAATTCATTATTTCCATTGAAGGACTGCCCAGGTGGATGGTATCTTCTTTTTTAATGGATTTAGATACTCCTGTTTGTGCTCCTAATTTGGTTTTATTGGCAATCTGTATATGTCCGGAAATACCTGTCTGACCTCCGAACATACAATCTGCTCCGATTTTTGTTGAGCCTGCAATGCCTGACTGAGCTGCAATAACAGTGTTTTCACCTATTTCAACATTGTGAGCAATCTGAACCAGATTATCCAGTTTAACACCCTTATTAATAACAGTAGCACCCATGGTGGCTCTGTCAACAGTGGTGTTGGCACCTATTTCAACATGATCTTTTAAGATAACATTGCCAATTTGTGGTACCTTCTTATATTCATTATTGGCAGCCGGGGCAAAACCAAAACCATCACTTCCGATGACAGCACCGGCATGTATAGTACAATGATTGCCTATTATACAGTTTTTATAAACTTTAGCACCCGGGAAGAGTGTGGTGTTATCGCCAATCTTTACATTATCGCCTATATATACCTGAGGATGAATTTGAACGTTGTTTCCAATCTGAACATTTTCACCAATATAGCTAAATGCTCCTATGTAGGCAAAGTCACCAATTTTAGCAGTAGCATCAACAAAGGATGGTTGCTCTACTCCGGTTTTCTTCGGTTGACTTTGTTCGTACATTTCCAGTAATTGAGCAAGTGCCTGGTAGGCATCAGGTACTCTGATTAATGTAGTTGTAATATCTTTTTCTGCAACAAAAGAGTCGTTTACAATAACAACATCAGCTTTTGTTTCATAAATATAGTGCGTGTATTTGGGATTGGCCAAAAAAGTTAATGTTTCAGGTTTTCCATCTTCTATCTTCGAAACATTTTTAACAATGGCGTCTTGATTTCCTTCAACTTTGCCATTTAATAATTCTGCAATCTGACCTGCTGTAAATTTCATTTAATTCTTTGGTTTATGAATACTTGCCACATTGGAAGGCTAGTTTTCAATGCGTAAAAATACGCTATTATTTTGGCTTTGTATGTAAAAATTTGATGCAAAGCTAGTAAATATATTGACTTTAAAAAATGTAAACTTTTGAGTGATCTGTCTATGAATGAACGGATTTTGGATGGCAGAGGTAATGTTTTGTAACTGTTTTACCTAATACCGAAATATTAAGCATGTCAGATGCCGAAGCGATATCTTTTATGCTACCATCACTAAATAATATATTGATGCGATCATCGTTTTTACTGTATGCATTATTGGAAATATGATTTGCAATTACAAAGTAGTCTGCGTCATCCATATTTGTCAACTGCATTTGATCTGCAACAGCTTTTTTTAATTCTTTTATTTGACTGGCTTTAATAACTGTATTGGAAAAGGTGACTCTGAATAATTTTCTTCCAACAAAATTGGTTGCCAGATTGGACAGAATTTTATCCGGATGAGAAGTCCAGACTTTTATTGAACTCATAATATCATCATCATCCAGCAACGAAAAATGCTGAATTATCTCTTTTTGTGTCTGAAAATCATCAATGGTTGGTTTCTGCTTCATAAAAAACAACAGGTGGGGTGGAGCAAATAACTCTTTTCCTTCAGAAACCAGCTGGCGGGCACGTTTTAAGATATGTATCAACATTTGCTCGGCAGCCAGCGCTGTTTTATGAAGGTAAACCTGCCAATACATCAGACGGCGGGCAACCAGAAATTTTTCAATGGAATATATTCCCTTTGATTCAATTACCAGTGAATCATCATGAATATTCAACATCTTAATAATACGATCAGATCCGATTACGCCCTCTGAAACACCGGTAAAAAAACTGTCGCGTTTTAAGTAATCCAGTCTATCCATATCTAATTGGCTTGATACCAGTTGATGAAGGAATTTTTTATGATACGTGTTATTAAATATCTGAAGTGTCAAATCCAACTGATTGTCAAACTCTTTATTAAGCTCTTCCATCATCAGTTTAGAGATGTCTTCATGGTCAACTGCAAGTAATGTGTTTTCCAGAACATGACTAAAAGGGCCATGACCAATGTCGTGCAATAAAATTGCAGCATGAACGGCTTTTGATTCTTCATCGGTAATCTCATGACCTTTTGATCGAAGAATGTCAACTGCTGAATTCATCAGATGCATTGCCCCCATAGCATGCTGAAATCGGGTATGCATTGCCCCTGGATAAACAAAATGAGTAAGGCCTAATTGCCTGATCCTTCTCAAACGCTGAATATAGGGGTGTTCCATTAAGTCGTATATGATGTCGAAAGGCACCTTTATAAATCCATAGACCGGATCATTTATTATTTTTCTTTTGTTTCCTGTTGACATTTCTTAAATGGGGTTGAGTCCAAATTATTTGATTGGGGACGCAAGATACAAAATAGCTGCTTGTATTGTAGTAAAAGATGCTTTAAACCTTTATTTATGCACATGAAAAGGTAAAATGATTTATTGAGTAATTTATTATTATTTATCAGGTCTTCTAATAAGTTTGGAATAATACTGATTAATAGTTATCTTTGCGGAGATTTACCGAAAAAAGGTATAGGGGACGATTGTAGTCCCCTATTTTATTACACTTAAAAAATGATTGATCCAACATTAATTGAAAATATTGTCACTGCCAAATTCAATGAAGATGATATCTTTATCGTCGAATTGGCCGTTCGTCCAGGCAATAAAATTGTCTTGGTTATCGATAGCGACAATGGTATTCCTATCAGTTATTGTATTGAGGTAAGTAAATTGATAGATTCGCAATTAGATCGTGAAGTGGAGGATTTTGAGTTGGAAGTGTCATCGGCAGGTATTGGTCAGCCATTTAAGGTAACGCGCCAGTATCATAAAAACATCGGCAACGATGTGGAAGTGCTTACGGCTGATGGTGCCAAAGTAAAAGGTAAATTAACGACAGTTGCAGAGAATGGCTTTAGTGTGGAAGTAGAAGAAAAAGTGAAGTTGGAAGGCAAAAAGCGTAAAGAATTGCAAGTGCGTTTGATTGATTTTAAATTTGATGAGGTTAAACAGGTAAAAGACATTATATCTTTTTAAATATTCCGAGGTATGGAAAATATTAATCTGATAGATACGTTTTCAGAGTTCAAAGAATTAAAGAATATTGATCGTGCAACCATGATCAGTGTTTTGGAAGATGCATTTCGAAGTGTTTTAATCAAGAGATTTGGAACAGATGAAAACTTCGATGTAATCATTAATGATGACAAAGGTGACTTTGAGATATGGCGTAACCGCGAAGTTGTTAAAGATGAAGATCTGGAAGATCCAAACTTGCAGATTTCTTTAACAGAAGCAAAGAAAATTGATGATGATTACGAACTGGGTGAGGAAGTAACTGATGAAGTTAAATTCCTTGACTTTGGTCGTCGTGCAATTTTGAGTCTTCGACAAAATTTGTCGGCTCGTATTTTGGAATTGGAAAAAGATAATATCTATCACAAGTATAAAGATCGCATTGGTGAAATTGTTACCGGAGAAGTTTATCAGATCTGGAAGCGCGAAATTCTTATCATTGATGATGAAGGAAATGAACTGATTTTGCCCAAGGCTGAGCAGATCCCTTCTGATTTCTTCCGTAAGGGAGATAGTGTAAGAGCGGTTGTAATTCGCGTTGAAATCCGTAACAATAATCCTTTGATTATTCTTTCCCGTACATCACCAGTCTTCCTTGAAAGATTATTCGAGTTGGAGGTACCCGAAATTTTTGATGGTTTAATTACTATTAAGAAAATTGTTCGTGTACCAGGTGAGAGAGCTAAAGTGGCTGTTGAATCATATGATGAAAGAATTGATCCTGTTGGAGCTTGTGTGGGAATGAAAGGTTCACGTATTCATGGTATCGTACGTGAGTTAAGAAATGAAAATATTGATGTAATAAACTATACAGCCAATACACAGTTATTTATTCAAAGGGCATTAAATCCGGCTAAAATCACAAATATTAAGATTTTAGAAGACGAAGGTCGTGCTGAGGTTTATTTGCGTCCTGAAGAAGTGTCATTGGCTATTGGTAAAGGTGGTTTAAATATTCGATTGGCTGGTCAGTTGACTGGTTATGAGTTGGATGTATACCGCGAGGTTGATGAGGATGATGAAGACGTTAAGTTGGATGAATTCTCTGATGAAATAGAAGCTTGGATTTTGGACGAATTAAAAGCGATTGGATGCGATACTGCAAAATCAGTACTGGATCTTTCATTAGAAGATTTGGTTAAACGTACTGATTTGGAAGAAGAAACCATTCGTGAGATTAGGGGCATATTAAGCGCTGAATTTGAATAATTCGCTATATTTGCGTCGCAAAGCATTGTCCAAACAAAATTAACTTGTAAAGAATAGTCCTGTTATATGGCAGTTGGAAAAAGACTTAGTAAAGTAGCTCGTGAATTCAATGTTGGAATTAGCACCATTGTGGAATTCTTGCATAAAAAAGGGTATGACGTTGAAAGTAACCCTAATACAAAGGTATCAGAAGAAATGTATTCGGTACTTGGACAAGAATACCGTAGCGATTCTAATGTAAAGAAAGAATCGGAAAAGCTAGCTAAATTCAAAGATAAACCAAGAAAAGAGTCAATCTCTATTGAAGATATTCAAGGTGATAATGACTCAGATGTTGATGATGAGGATGATGCTCCGGCTGCCGAGGAACGCAAGTTAGAAGCGAAGGGACCAAAGGTGGTTGGTAAAATCGACTTAAATCCTCCTAAAAAGGTTGAGCCTAAAAAGGAAACCCCAAAGGCAGAGGCTCCAAAGGTTGAAGCTCCTAAAAAAGAAGAGCCTAAGGTTGAAAAACCTGTTGAGAAAAAGCCTGAAGAGGTTAAGGAAGAAAAACCAAAGGTTGTTAAGAAACCTGAACATATACCAACCCGTGTTGAGCCAATTGCTGAGACTAAAGTAGTTGGTAAAATCGACTTGAATCCTCCCAAAAAGGTTGAAGTTAAAAAAGAGGCTCCAAAAGCAGAAGCTCCAAAGCAAGAGGAAAGAAAACCCGAGAAACCTGTTGTTAAGAAACCAGAGGTTATCAAAAAGGAAGAAACTCCAAAAGCAGAAGCTCCAAAACAGGAATCTCAAAGCAGCTCAACAGAAGAGGAAGGAGCATTTCGTCCTACTCAGGTTAAAAAACTGTCTGGACCAACTGTTGTTGGAAAGATTGAATTGCCAACAACACCAACTAAGACAGAAGGTAACAAAGATAATGGTAAGAAGCGCAAACGTAAGCGCATCAAAAAAGATAAAGAAAAGGTTGACATCAACCAAAAACAACAACAACCTCAAGCAGGTGGAGAAAAGAAACCACAAGGACAGGGACAAGGAGAGAAGAAAGAGGTTCGTTCAAAACGTAATCTGAAAGTTAAGAAACGTCCGCAAAAGGCCGAGATTAACGAAGAAGATGTACAAAAGCAAATCAAGGATACGCTTGCTCGTTTAACTTCTAAAGGTAAGAGCAAAGGAGCGAAGCACCGTCGTGAAAAACGTGAAGCTCAGTCACAGCGTCATCAGGCTGATCTGGAACAACAGGAAAAAGAAAAGTCAATTATTAAAGTAACTGAGTTTGTTACGGCTAATGAATTGGCTAACATGATGGATGTGCAAGTAAACCAGATTATATCTACTTGTATGAGCCTGGGTATGTTTGTTTCAATTAATCAGCGATTAGATGCTGAAACACTTACCCTGGTTGCAGAAGAGTTTGGTTACACTGTTGAATTTGTAAGTGCTGATGTTGCTGAATCAATTATAGAGGAAGAGGATAGTGATGATGATTTGATTGAACGTCCTCCTATTGTTACTGTGATGGGACACGTTGACCATGGTAAAACATCGTTACTTGACCATATTCGTAGTGCAAACGTAATAGCCGGTGAGGCCGGAGGTATTACTCAGCATATTGGAGCATATAGTGTAAAAATTGAGAGTGGTCGTCAGATTACTTTCCTTGATACACCTGGTCACGAAGCGTTTACTGCGATGCGTGCCCGTGGTGCTCAGATTACCGATATTGCAATTATTATAATTGCAGCTGATGATAATGTGATGCCACAGACAGTTGAGGCAATCAACCATGCATCTGCTGCAGGTGTGCCAATTGTTTTTGCGATTAACAAAATTGATAAACCTGGAGCGAACCCTGACAGAATCAGAGAAGAGCTTGCTCAGATGAATTATCTGGTTGAAGATTGGGGTGGTAAATACCAATGTCAGGAAATATCAGCTAAGAATGGTATTAATATCGAGGAATTACTTGAAAAAGTATTATTGGAAGCTGACCTTCTTGAACTAAAAGCAAACCCTGAAAAACGTGCAGTAGGTAGTGTTATTGAATCATCGTTGGATAAAGGACGTGGTTTTGTTACAACACTTCTTGTTCAGGCTGGTACCTTGCGTGTTGGTGACATGATGCTTTCAGGTTCTCATTACGGACACGTTAAAGCGATGTTTAACGAGCGTAATCAGAAAGTTGACGAAGTTGGACCATCTGAACCAGCTTTGGTTCTTGGTTTGAATGGTGCTCCTCAGGCGGGTGAACGTTTTAATGTGATGGAAGACGAACGTGAAGCGAAGGATATTGCCAACAAACGTGAGCAGTTACAGCGCGAACAAGGTATGCGTACTAAAAAGCATATCACGCTTGATGAAATCGGTCGTCGTATTGCTATCGGAAACTTCCAGGAACTGAATGTGATTGTGAAAGGTGATGTGGATGGTTCTATCGAGGCATTATCTGACTCATTAATCAAATTATCTACTGAAGAAATTCAGGTGAATGTAATTCACAAGGCTGTAGGTCAGATTTCAGAATCGGATATTATGTTGGCAGCTGCATCCAACGCCATTGTGGTTGGATTCCAGGTTCGTCCTTCAATGACAGCCCGTCGATTGGCAGAGAAAGAAGAAATTGATATCCGTCTGTATTCAATCATCTATGATGCAATCGAAGAATTAAAATCAGCAATGGAAGGTATGCTTTCGCCGGAAATTAAAGAGCAGGTTACTGCAACAGTTGAGATTCGTGAAGTATTCAAAATCTCTAAAGTGGGTACTATTGCCGGATGTATGGTGAAGGAAGGAAAAGTAAAACGTACTCATAAAATACGTGTAATACGAGATGGTATCGTTGTTTATACCGGAGAATTAGGATCATTGAAACGCTTCAAAGATGATGTGAAAGAAGTTGCATCAGGTTATGAATGTGGTTTGAATATCGAAAAATTCAACGATATAAAAGTTGGCGATATCATTGAGGCCTACGAAGAAGTTGAAGTAAGCAGAAAATTGTAAGATTAAAAGCTATCTATAAAGTAAAGCCCGGTATAATGCCGGGCTTTTTTGTTTTTAAATGCATAAATTTTTAAATGATCTTTTGCATATTGATTATGTTGAATTAGTTTTAATATATAAATCAACTAATCGAATTCTCAATGTTGGATTATCTTCAAAATATTAAAGGTCCTGACTTCTTACTTTACTATTATATCTATGGGACTATTGTACTTATACTGGGATGGATATTAACAAAGATTGATAGTACCAACTCAATGGCGATTCCTGATCCGTCTAATTTTTCGTATTTGGAACTTGCTTATATACGGGGTGGAATAAAAGCCATTATTTCTGTCGTTCTATATGAGATGTGGAATAAATCTCATATAGAAATGAATACAAGAAGAAAAGCAATTGCTTTTAATCGAAAAGAAGATATAACAGTAGAGAATCAGACTGAATTGCAAAAAATTATTTGGATCTACCTGAATGATTTTAAATTGTATAAGGATATAGTGAGTGATAACTCGGAACAATTTACTCAAAAATTAAATTTACAGATCACAAAGCTTAAGCGAGCTAAGGTTGTTACCGATGAAGAAATGGTTTCAAAGAATAAGAATATATCCATTCTAGCTGTCATTCTTGCAATGTTACCTGGTATAATTAAGATGTTGATGGGTATTCAAAATGATAAGCCAGTTTTCTTTTTAGTGCTGGAGCTTTTATTCTTTGTGATTCTTTCGTGGATATTATTTGGCAAGAATAAACCTCATCAGACTAAGTTGGGTAAAAAGTTGTTGGCAAAGGCAAAGCAGCGTTATGATTGGTTAAAAACCAAAAAGGATATTACTCCCGATGAAGAATTAATTGGAGTAGCTATATTTGGAATAGCTGCATTTAATATGACAAATAAAGGGCTGTTTTTGCCGGATACATTCGATAAAAATCCTTCTCCGTGGATCTGGTTTGGAGGATGCTCCGGATGTGGATGCAGTGGTGGGTATTCTGATGGAGGTGGCGGATGCAGCAGTGGTTGTGGAAGTAGTTGTAGTGGTGGTTGTGGTGGCGGCTGCGGAGGATGTGGTGGTGATTAAAATTAATACAAATGACTATTCAATGGCACCTCACGGATAAATGCAACTATCGATGTTTGCATTGTTATCAGGAAGATTATCAGGATAACGGATTGAGTCTTGAAAGTAATATCCAAATACTTTCCAGGCTTTCATCTTTTATTGATGAATTGGCTAAAAGGAATTCTAATATAACATGTCATATAAATTTCACAGGTGGAGAACCGTTTTTATATGAAAGTTTAATAGAACTCCTGAATACCACTGTAACACAGTTTCATTTTTCATTTGGTATCTTAAGTAATGGATTTTTATTATCTGAATGCCAGCTAAAAGAACTTCAGAAGCTAAAACCTAAATTTGTTCAATTAAGTTTGGAAGGGGGCAAGGAAATAAATGATTCTATTAGGGGGAAGGGATCATATGCAAACGTGCAAAAGGCAATTAAAATGTATAGAAAATATGAAATTCCTACCATACTTTCCTTTACTGCGAATTCAAGAAATTATAGAGAATATTCAAAGGTTGTGCAGTTTGCAAGGAAAAATAAAGTAAAAAAAGTATGGACAGACCGATATTTACCCAATAATGACACTGACGAATTAGAGCTTACTACAAGTCAATTCAGGTATCTGAATGCAAGTATAAATGATGCAAAAAGTAGTTTTCTGAAAGGATTTGTTTATAATACTCAGGTGAGTTCATCAAGAGCGCTTCAGTTTATTGAATCAGGAGGAAGACCCTATAAATGCTCAGCAGGTAATACTTTGCTATCTGTGTTGCCTAACGGCGATCTTCTACCTTGCAGAAGACTTCCTGTTAAATTAGGAAATATATTCAAAGATGATCTTTTGGATATTTATTATAATCACCCTGTTATTCTCAAATTACGAGATGCAAAGCAATTGGATGAATCATGCCAGGAATGTCTTTATAAAAAAGATTGCTTTGGAGGTCTAAAATGTTTGTCATACATAAAGTATAATGACTTTCATGCAAAGGATCCCAATTGTTATGTAAAATAAAAAAGCAGCCAAATAATCAGGCTGCTTTTAATATTTTAAATGGTTGTGTTTTATTCACCACCTTCGAGTTCACTTAAATCATGTGTTTTAAGAGGATTTTTCCTAAGTTCTTTATTTTCTCGTCTGTTATTGCAAACATCTATTGCTAAATAAACAGCCTGGCGGAATGAGTCAAAATTTGCTTTATCCTGTCCCGCAATATCAAATGCCGTTCCATGATCAGGTGAAGTGCGAATGAATGGCAGGCCAGCTGTATAGTTCACTCCTTTTGAGAAAGTAAGTGCTTTAAATGGAGCAAGGCCCTGATCGTGATACATTGCCAGAATAGCATCAAAATTTTTGAATTGCTCACTACCAAATAAACCATCAGCAGGATAGGGGCCTAAAGCCATAATACCTTCTTGTTTGGCTTCATCCAATGCTGGTATAATGATGTCTTGTTCTTCAGTTCCCAAAACACCCTGATCACCGGCATGAGGATTCAATCCAAGCACAGCAACACGAGGTTTGCGAATGGAGAAATCCATTGTTAAAGTTTCGTTCAGAGTGCGGAGTTTGGCCAGGATAGATTCTTTCGTGATTTTTGAAGGAACATCTTTTAATGGTACATGACCTGCAACCACTCCAACTTTCATTATGTCCGAAACCATTAACATCAAGGCCTTAGAACCTTCTGCTTGTTGTTCCAGATATTCAGTGTGTCCTGGAAAATTAAAAGAATCGGATTGGATATTTTTTTTGTTTATCGGAGCCGTAACAAGAACGTCAATTTTTCCATCTTTCAAATCCTTTACAGCTAACTCCAATGCATTAAAGGCTGCCTCACCACCAATAGTAGTCGACTTTCCCAACTCAACTCTGATGTTATCATCCAGACAATTGATAATATTAATGCGTTTACTATGCGCCTCACCAATGTCTTTAATGCTATTTAAGCTGAAATTAGGTATGTTTAAAGCTTTACGATGATAAGCTGCCACTTTTGAAGATCCGTAAATAACGGGTGTAAAAGATTCGAATATACGGTTGTCGGCCAGTGTTTTGAAAATTACCTCATAACCAATGCCGTTAATATCGCCTTGTGTTATACCGACTTTTATTAAGTTTTCACTCATTTCTATATTGTTGTGCCCATTGGGCATTAAATGATTCGTTTTTCAGACTAAAAGTAATAAAAATGACTTATTAGTCAGCATAATTCATTCAATTGTGACAGCCTAAGGTTTATTCAGATCTGTTCTTCAGGAATTCGTATAGCAATCGTACTCCAACTCCTGATGCACCATAACCTCTGTAGCTGTCAGCTGATTTTACAAATGCAGGTCCGGCAATATCCAGATGTATCCACGGAGCATCAACAAAATGACTAAGAAATTTACCTGCTGTGATTGCGCCGCCTTCACGTCCACCTATATTTTTGATGTCAGCAACTTCTGATTTAATCAAATCATCGTAGTCCTCCCAGAACGGAAAGCGTACAATTCGTTCGTTAACACTGAATCCTGCTTGAGTAATACTTTCGAAAATCTTATCGTCGGCTGTTCCCATACCAACTGTAGCGTACTGCCCAATTGCCATTACCGCACTTCCTGTTAAAGTTGCCAGATCAATAACCAATTCGGGATCATATTTTTTCGAGTAACTTAAGGCATCAGCCAGAATCAATCGGCCTTCGGCATCTGTATTTAAAACTTCAACAGTTTTGCCGTTATGCATGGCAAGAACATCACCCGGAACAATTGCATTTCCTCCCGGACGGTTATCTGTTGCTGGTATTAATCCAATAACATGAACCGGCAATTTGTTGGCTGCAACAGCCATTAATGTTCCGGTTACCGATGCCGCACCTCCCATGTCAGATTTCATGTCATCCAAACTTCCCGGAGGTGTTTTAAGGTTGATACCGCCTGTATCAAAAACTACACCTTTACCAACCAGCACAACTGGTTTTGTGTTTTTAGCATTCTCGGGTTTCCATTCCAGAATATGAAATGCCGGAGGATCAATACTACCTTTATTTACTCCTAATAAGCCGCCAAACTTAAGTGATTCTAATTTTGCTTTGTTGAAAATTTCAACCGAAAATCCATATTTTTTTCCAAGTTGCTCAATGGTTTCTGAAAGAGCTGCCACATCCAGTGTTGATACAGGCTCATTAACCAGGTTGCGTGTTAAAAAAACACTTTCGCAAAGCAATTGTAATTCGTTTAATTCAATTTGATTAACAGCAGCTGAAGCTACCCAAATGGTAAAATCATCAAAACTCTTATCTTTTTTTGTTTGGTATTTATCAAACTGATAGGAGGAAAGAGCCAGCCCTTCTGCAAGAGCTAAAACAGCTGCTTTATTACCTGTTGAATCATAAAGACAAATGGCTTCCTTTTTGTCTTTACGCATACCTGATGTAATAGTATGCCCATTCTTCCTGATTTTCTCAATGACATTATCACTTAATAGTTCATTCTCAATTATCAGAACATGGTAAGTGATATGGTAGGTTGTGATGGTAATAAGTTTTTCATCGGCTTCTGCTTTTTCTTTTACAAAAGCCAAAGCTTCATTGTTAAAGCCGAAATCTTTTAATACGTTAGTATCATTAACCAAAAACAGGTTACGAACACCTTCTGGTTTCTCTCCTGTGTGTTTTATTTGAAGTGTCATATTTATTTTATTTACAGTTACTAGGTATCCAACAATCCGAAGTCATTTTCGGTTGACGGATTTTTAGCTTTAAAGTATTCTCTTATCATCACTTTTTTTAATTCGCGATGAATAATCAGTTCAGTGAGAGCTTCTTCGTAACTGGCATCCTTCATTTCATTTTGATAATGAGCAACCTGATTTTCCGTAACATCAATACGGTATAAAAAACTTAAAAAGCGAGTGTAGTGCTCACTTAGAATCGCTTCCAGGTGTTTTTTCATTTGTCCGAATAGTTCATCGTAAAAATTCTCAACACTACCAGAAAAATGAACATCAAAGCCAAATTCAGCAAAGTCTTTTATGATCTGAGCGGCAGTTTTTTTGATTAAGTCTTCTCTGGTACATGCCTGTTGAAGAGCTTTTCGATTGAGTTCTGGAAGCATTATTGTATAAAATTAAAAGTGTACATCAAGGCTTCGAGTTGTCTTATTTTATCTCTTTTCTCAGGTTTCTCGGGGCAATAAACAAAACCCTCTGTAACTACCACGCGGTTGTTTTTTAAATCGTGATGAGCATGCAAAATAAAGGGGCCACCCATCATATCACCCATAACTTTCCATAGGCCTCTTATCTCAACAACAGGAATATCATTGATTTCGGCTGTTTTATAAATTACAGGAACGTTGTGTTCTGTAGTCATGTATGAGCCATCACTTGGACCCGGAACATTCTTTTGTAAAACCGAATCACGTTTATTCAATAAGTATTCTTTAGAGAATGTGCCCTCACCAATATATGGAAATTCGTAAACCAAAAAGCCCTGAGTTCCCCATTGAGCATCTTCACCCAGCCAGGTAAAGTGTCCATTGGTATTTCTGTTTTTAAAATTGGCCGGAACAGTAAGATTGATATTCCATTCGGTTTTTATTTCTTCAATGATTTGTGAGTTTGGAGTGGCTTTAAAATAACCAATACTGCGATCTCTTTCTGCTTTATTGAAGAAACTCAACATGCGTAGGGTATGTCGTTCTACTAACTGACCCAGGCTAACGGTGTCTTTAGCTGTAATGCGAACCATTGACTGTGGGCGAGCCCAGTAATCATGATAATACATAACGGTATCATTCTTAATATTACCTGAGATTTCAGTTACAATCAGGTTTCTGAATGTTCTTAGGTTTGATGAAAATCCTCTGTGAGGAGTGATAAGCATATCAAAGTGAGGTTCGTCCTGAGGAAGTCCTAAATATGTTTCAAGTACGGCTCTTTGAAGGTCTTTTCCGGCTTCAGATTGTTTTATCTTATCATCCATCACAATGAGAAGTTCTCCGGCCTTACCAGCTACATTGGGTTTATAATTACTTTTTTTATCCTTGCATGAAAAAAGAAGCAAACTGATAATTAATAGTAATCCGTATTGTCTGAAGTACTTATTCATAATATATTGATGTTTTAAAATCAGTTATTCTGTAGCTAAAAAACTTTCTTTCCAATTTAATTTCTCAGGATTCATGATTTCATCCACTACAAAAAAATAGTTTTCTTCCTCTTTGGGTTGCCAGATTACCAGTTTCTGCCCAACATAAAGATCTCTTTTTTTCATGTTGTTCCAGAGCATTATATCACTGATACGGCAATAATGATCGATGGCTATCTTATGAAAATATTCACCTTTACTAACCACATGATCTATTTTTTCGCGTCCGTTGGTATCTCCAACCGGAATTAGTTCTACAACCGGTCCTCCTGCGTTCTCAAGGTTCTTCTCGGCTTTTACAAAACTTACAATGTTAGCTTTTGGAAGAAAAATGCGGGTTGGCAAATCATTTGCCGGTATATAATCTTTAATAAATGACGGGTTCAGCCAGCGAAGCATTTCCATTGATGCACCCGAAGCATCGCTTACTTGTTGAAAGGTTAATGATTTTGAAACAAATACAGTGTCAATTTCATTAAAATTCATTTTAGGTGGATTGGCCTCAACTTCGTGTTTGTTGTAATTATTCATTACATAGTTAACTGCAATAAAGGCAGGTACATAACTTTTTACTGCAGCCGGAAGATATGGTTGCAGTTCCCAGAAATCGGTTTTACCACCCGATCGTTCGATAGCATTCTGTACAACTCCAATACCTCCGTTATAAGCTGCAAGAGCTAATTGCCAGTCGTTAAGGTTGTGATATAGATAACGTAAATATTTGCAGGCTGCTTCAGTGCTTTTTACCGGGTCGCACCGTTCATCAACATAGGTGTCAACTTTCAAATCAAACATACGGGATGCATGATACAGAAATTGCCAAAGTCCCATGGCTCCTGACTTAGATTTTGCTCTGGGGTCGAGTGCCGACTCTACAATAGCCAGGTATTTTAATTCCATAGGTAAATCATATTTGGCCAGATATTCTTCGAATAATGGAAAATACATTTCAGAAAGGCCAATGATATTTGCCAGATGATCTCGTCGTTTAACGGTATATACTTCAATAAAAGCCTGTACCTGCGAATTGTAGTCCAGATTGATGGAGGTTTTTTTATCCAGTTCTTCCAGCCTGTTTTGATACATCCAATCGGGATAGTGGGGTAAAACAGCTTCAGCACTGTTTTGTGCAGAAATAAGTTGAACAAACACTAAAGCGAACAAAAAAACAATAATCCTCATCTCACATCCTGTTAAAAGGGCATATTATCAATATGCAAAAAAGGCCAATCCTCAAGGAGGGCGGCCTGAATATTTTTATCAAAAAGCTACCTTACTCGGCAGTTTTATCTTCTATTTTGTCTTTTTTGTCTGATTCTTTGTCAGTACCATCTTCGTTGCGGGCCTTCTTAAACTCCTTCATACCTTGTCCAAGACCTTTCATTAACTCAGGAATTTTACGACCTCCGAATAACAACAACAAAGCCAAAATAATTAAGATCCATTCTGGTCCACCAGGCAATGCCCAAAGTATAATGCTAGCTAGATTCATTTTAAAAAGTTTTTGTTACTACAAATTTAATTAATTGACTTTATTTTGAGAACAATTTAAAGATATCATTTCCATTGGCAAAAAGAAGTAATCCCAATAATAAAATCATACCTGTAACCTGAGCATATTCCATAAACTTATCTCCGGGTTTACGACCGGTAACAATTTCGTAAAGTAAGAATAATACATGTCCACCATCTAAAGCCGGAATAGGCAATATATTCATAAATGCAAGAATGACAGAAATCAAGGCAGTATTACTCCAGAATATCAACCAACTCCAGTTTGCAGGGAATAATTTACCCATTGCACCGAATCCGCCCACTTGTTTTGCCCCTTCTTTGGTGAAGATAAGACGCATCTGCTTGATATAATTGATCAGAGTATCAAATCCCATCTTAACACCGATAGGGAAAGCTTCCCATAAGCCATACTTATGCATTTTAATTTCTGCATAACCGGTAGCTCCTGAAGCATCAAATCCAAGCGTTCCGTTTTCGGTAACTTGTGCATGTATGGTCATAGGTTGTCCATTGCGATAGATACCTAAATCAATATCATTTGATTTTTGATTCTGCATTTCTTCTGTAAACTCATTGAAAAAAGCAGTTGATTTATCATTGATGCTTACTATGCTGTCGCCAATCAATAAGCCTGCCTCAGACGCATTTGAGTTTTTTACAACTTCGGCTACCACAACGGGTGTTCGTATGCCTGCAAAATCCTTGACTTCATTTCTTAAAAAAGTCTGGTCGTAACTTTCCGGTATTGATACTGAAATAATTTCTTCTCCTCTTTTAACCGTAAGGATTTTGCCTTTTTCAATAAGAATAAGCCTTGCAATATCACTGCTTGATTCAACATCAAAATCGTCAACTTTCAATACAATATCTCCATCCTGTAGTCCTATTTCATGACCAATTTCGTGGTAGTATAATCCGTACTTAGCAGTTTCAACTGGTATATAGGATTCTCCCCATTTAAACAAAATCATCCAGAAGATAAACAAGGCTGTGATGAAGTTAACCACAACTCCGCCAACCATTACTAATAGTCGTTGCCAGGCTGGCTTTGATCTGAATTCCCAGGGTTGGGCTGGCTGAGCCATGGCTTCTTTATCCATTGACTCATCAATCATACCGGATATTTTAACATAACCACCTAATGGTAACCATCCCACACCATATTCAGTTTCCCCTTTTTTAAATTTAAACAACGAGAACCATGGGTCGAAAAATAAATAGAATTTTTCCACTCTGATTTTGAATAAACGGGCAAAAAAGAAATGGCCAAACTCGTGCAGAATAACGAGTATGGAAAGACTTAGAATTAATTGTACGGCTTTTATAAAAATATCCATTAATATCAGTTTTCGTAATTAGGCAACAAATATATCTTTTTCTGTTTAAAGTAGATTAACCATTAACAGCTCAAGTGTAAGAGTCTCTTTTTGACATTTAGATCAGCTGCGGTTTAATCATTAAATTTTAATTTCTCTTCTTAATTATTTCTGAAGCCAGTTCCCGGGCTTCTGCATTTGAGTTTAGGTAATCATCAAACGTTGGAGCAGCAATAAATGTTGACAGTTCCATTGTTTTTTCAATAATATCCGACATTTCAACAAAACCAATTTTACTCTTTAAGAAGTTATCGACAGCAATTTCGTTAGCTGCATTAAGTATACATGGCAGATTACCGCCTTTTTTCATCGCTTCAAATGCAAGATCCAGATTTCGGAATACTTTAATGTCCGCTTTTTCAAAAGTTAATGAAGGATAGTCTAAAAAGTTAAAACGCTCAAAATTTACCTTTAGTCTTTCAGGAAAAGATAAGGCATATTGAATAGGTAAGCGCATGTCCGGTAATCCCATCTGCGCTTTCATAGATCCGTCCTCGAACTGAACCAATGAATGAACGATAGACTGAGGATGTACTACAATGTCAATCTGTTCCGGACGCAATCCAAATAACCATCTGGCTTCAATCGCTTCCAGACCTTTATTCATCAACGAAGCACTATCAATGGTGATTTTATCGCCCATACTCCAGTTAGGATGATTTAATGCCTGACACCTGGTTACTTTCCTAAGAAACTCAACATTCTTACCTCTGAAAGGGCCACCTGAGGCAGTTAGATAAATTTTTTCAATTGGATTATGATATTCACCCACCAGACATTGGAAGATAGCAGAATGTTCTGAGTCAACGGGCAAGATGCTAACTTTGTATTCATGGGATAGTTTGGTAATTATATCACCTGCCACCACCATGGTTTCTTTATTAGCTAAGGCTATTGTTTTTCCGGCTTTGATAGCATTAACTGTTGGGAGCAATCCTGAAAAACCAACCATTGCTGTTAAAACAATATCAACCGTATTCATCTCAACCACCTGTGCAATTGCTTCTTCGCCTGCGTAAATTTTTATATCATGGTCAATTAAAGCATCACTGACCTGCTTATATTTTTCTTTATTCCCTATTACAACAGTGTTTGGCTTAAATTTTATGGCTTGTTCAATGAGTAGTTCAGCACTGTTATTGGCTGTTAATATCTCAACTGAAAAGTTTTCCGGATGTTGTTCAATAACCTCAAGTGTTTGCCTGCCAATGGATCCTGTCGATCCAAGAATCGCTATCTTTTTTAACATGAATCTACCCTTGTGTGTATATTTTGTCGTTACTCAAATGAGATGTATTGTTCGGCATCTACAGCAACGCCATTATACCATAGTTCGAAATGTAAATGTGGACCGGTTGTTAATTCGCCTGAGTTACCAACATGAGCAATGGCTTCACCTGCCTGCACCTTATCACCCATACTTTTTAAGAGTCGTTCGTTATGCTTATACAACGAGATAAGGTTATGACTATGCTGTACCTGAATGACATATCCTGTTTCAACAGTCCAGCCGGTAAAAATAACGGTTCCATCAAGAACGGAACTAACTCTGGCTCCTTCTTTTGCAACAATATCAACTCCAAAATGACCTTCTGATTCACCGAATTTATTAACAACAACCCCTTTTAATGGAGAAAATAGAAAGCGATGTTCCAGTTCAAGTTTAGAGCTGGTAGTTTCAAAGGCAGAAAGGTTAAACTTCTCTTCCTGCTCAACTTGTTCTCTAAAGATTGAATCTTCTTCTGATTTTTTGAAGGTTATTTTATTATTGTTAATGGAGCCGGTACTATCGAGGTCTTCAGCTGTAGCACCTTCTGGTAACTCACCAGACATGATTGCCCGGATATCTCTAAAGAATCTGTCGCGTCTTTCAATTTCCATAATCAGGCTGTCTACCCTTTGCGTATTTTGAATGATCATACGTCTTTCTTTCCCGGATGGATAGCCAGGTATGTATTCGCGCAATCCTGTAAAGGCAATCAGATAAATAACAGAAATGATCAGAATTATAAAAGTGATACCAATGCTTATAAAAACATTCAGTCTTGAAAGTCTCATTCCAAAGACTTCTTCATATGTTTGTTCATTAAAGACAGCAAGTCGGTATTTATGTTTTAACTTCTGAACTAGTGTCTTGCTTTTTTCTGTTTTTGCCATTTATTGATGAAGATTTTTCAACGAAAACAAAGGTAAAAAAACTACTCAATTATAGGGTTAATTTTCTTGCCTTGTTTTGACCTTTGTATAAGAAAGGTATCCTAACAATAAACTGATTTAGTCCTCATTTATTTTTAGCTGCTCAGATATTTCTCTTTAATGAAGTGTATTCACCATCGAAAAAATAGTATTCATCCATATGCAATTTCATTCATCCTTCTTTATTGATATTTTAACCGCAAAGAATTTTGATCTTGTGGAAAAGCCTTTAAATCCTTTGGTTAAGAGTTTAATGGCACCTATTTTTACATCAGGAAAACAATAGACGGCGGACGGTAAACTAAACGCTAAAAGGAAAGAAAGATGGATATTAAATTAATTGTAGCATTAGGAGAAATTAGAACTCACGCTAAGGTTAGCAGCATTGATTTCCCAAAACGTAATGAATTACAAATTTCGTTTGCAGATACGTTTGCAGATTTAATTATACCTATTCGTCCTGACATGGACAGTAATTTATTGGTAGGTATTTTTTATAACTATATAAACCGACCTGAAAGTAAATTGGCAAGAGCATAAGTTTATTCAATAATAAGTTTTTGAACAGCGAAAGGTTTATTACATGAACCTCTCGCTGTTTTTTTATACTTTTATCTGTGTAACAACAAGAGGTTAATATCATGAGAATAAAAGTATTTGTCTTGCTCATATTAATTCCGGTTTTAGCGAGTGCACAGGATCGGATAACCGGAAGAAATTTTGCTTCGAGAAGTGAGGTGATCGGTAAAAACGGAATGGTTTGCACAAGTCATCCGTTAGCAACACAAGTAGGATTAGATATACTGAAACAAGGTGGATCAGCCATTGATGCGGCTATTGCTGCCAATGCCACTTTAGGGTTGATGGAGCCAACCGGTTCTGGAGTTGGCGGTGATTTGTTTGCTATTGTTTGGGATGCAAAAACACAGAAACTTTATGGTTTAAATGGAAGTGGACGATCACCACAAGATCTTTCATTGGATTATTTTAAAAATCAGGGGTTAGATATGATTCCGTCATTTGGTCCATTACCTGTTACAGTGCCCGGGTGTGTTGATGGCTGGTTTGAGTTACACTCTAAATTTGGAAAACTTCCAATGAAGAATATTTTGCAGCCCGCAATCAATTATGCTGAAGACGGATTTCCATTAACTGAGCTTATTGCTTATTATTGGAAACTATCTGTAAACCGATTTGAAAAGTACCCCAACGTGGTTGATACCTATACCAATAATGGTTTAGCACCTGAGAAAGGACAAATATTTAAGAATCCATATTTAGCTAACACCTATAAAATACTTGCGAATAAAGGTCGGGATGGTTTTTATAAAGGTGAAGTGGCAAAAACAATTGCAGATTTTATTAAAAGTCAGGGTGGTTTTCTTTCAACGAAAGATTTTGCAGCACACCATAGCGAGTGGGTTGATCCTGTTTCAATAAATTACAGGGGTTATGATATATGGGAGTTGCCACCCAATGGTCAGGGTATAACAGCCCTGCAAATGTTATCTATCTTAAAAGGATATTCTTTCAGAAAAGATGAATATGGCACTGCACGTCATTTACATTTGGTAACTGAAGCAAAAAAGCTTGCCTTTGAAGACCGGGCTAAGTATTATGCAGATATGCAAATGGCAGATGTTCCGGTTGAGAAATTAATTTCTGATGAATATGGCAGTGAACGGAGGAATTTAATTAATGAAGAACGTGCAGGATCTTATCAGGCTGGTGAAATAAGTGCCGGAGAAACAATATATCTGACTGTAGCCGATCAATGGGGCAATATGGTTTCGCTGATTCAGAGTAATTACCGTGGAATGGGATCAGGAATGGTTCCACCGGAATTGGGTTTTATGTTGCAGGACAGAGGGGAACTTTTCTCTTTAAATCCTGATCAGGCAAATGTATTTGAGCCTGGCAAAAGACCGTTTCATACCATAATTCCTGCTTTTGTAACGAAAGATGGAAAACCTGTGATGAGTTTTGGCGTGATGGGAGGTGATTTTCAGCCACAGGGACACGTTCAGATTTTAATGAATATCATTGATTTCGGTATGAATCTTCAGGAAGCAGGTGATGCTCCCCGTTTTAGTCACGATGGATCATCTACTCCCACAGGACTTTCCTCAAAAGGAAGAGGTGAGATTCATCTGGAAACAGGATTTGATCCGCAACAAATTTTGGGATTAACGCGGTTAGGTCACCGGGTTACTTATTCGCCGGGGGAATATGGTGGTTATCAGGCAATCTGGTATGACCCAGAAAAAGGTGTTTATTTTGGTGCATCTGAATCCAGGAAAGATGGAAATGCAGCAGGTTATTAAAGATTTAACATTTGTTTTATTCGGTAATAGTTAAAATTTTATTGTGTTAATAATGCATTCAAACTACAAATAAGAGCAACTAATCAAAATAAATTATAAAGGAAGTGTATTTTATATATTTTGGTGGTGTTAAGTATTTTGCATGGATTGGAAGAGATTATTTTTCAGGAATAAAAAACATAATAATTTACTTGAAACCTTCAAGAAGGTTGAGCCTGTGATTTATGATATTTTTTCACCGAGTAATCGCCATATAGGTGATGATTATTTTCGTTATATAGGTCAGAAAATATGTGGATTAATCTCAGCGGATTATTTAATGATTGGTACCTATCAGAATAAACAAAACTCAATTGAGTCTTTGGTTTATTGTAGTAATACTGATTTTTATGACAATATTGTTTATCAAATGAATGACACTCCCTGTGCCAATGTTGTCGGAAAGAAAACACATACAATTACCAGTTGTGCCTGGGAACAATTTACCAGAAATACACCTTTGTCAGAAAATCTTGTAGAAGGTTATATAGGAATTCCGTTATTTAATTCTTCAGATGAGCCAATTGGAATAATAGTGGCTTTATTTAAAGATCCAATTATTCAGGATTATAAAACAATTGAATCACTGATGTATTTGTTTACTCCCCGTTTGAGTACAGAGATTATACATTTGCAAGCTAAAGAAGAAGTTAGAAAGCGTAATGCTGAGTTGGAACTGATGCATCGTGCTTTAAAAGATAAAAATAAGAAACTAGATTATTCAGTTGCAGAATTGCGCAAAGCCCAACTTAAATCAAAAGAATACGATCAGTTAAAATCAACATTCCTTGCTAATTTAAGTCACGAGATAAGAACTCCTTTAAACGTGATTCTTGGATTTATGGAACTGCTTCGGTCTGATTCATTGACTGTTGAAGAACGGGATGAGTACGTTGATATAGTCAATTTAAATGGTTTGCAGCTGCTTAAGGTAATGGATGACCTGATTGATATTTCGAAGTTGCAAACCAGATTGATGCAGGAAGAATATAGCAAGGTTGTGTTGAATGACTTAATGGAGCATACTCATACCTATTTTGCAAAGCAAGCATCAGTTATTAAAAAGAGTGTCAATATCAATTTTGAAAATGGTTTGAAAGACGGAATGGATGTCATCATTTCTGATCAGGAAGCTTTATCAAAAGTGATGAAACATCTCATGGATAATGCCTTGAAATTCACAAATGAAGGTGGTGAAATAAGCTTTGGTTATGAGGTTCAGAATGATCAACTAATGTTTTTTGTGAAAGATAATGGCATTGGAGTTCAGCCTGGTCAGGATGAAGTTATTTTCGATATGTTCCGTCAGGGGTCTGATAGTTTTAAACGTGAGTTTGGTGGCAACGGACTGGGGTTAGCCATATCAAAGAAATATGTAGAGACTTTGGGCGGCCAAATCTGGTTGGATAAAGAATACAAGAAAGGAGCTTGTTTCCGATTTACTATACCCTTTGAATCATCACAAATAAACAATGCCGCATTCAACCTTAAAAGGCAGCCATTAGTAAACCAATATCTTTAGAAGGTAAACTAAAGCGATTGGCTATCAAGTTGTTTGTAAGTATTCCTTTGTACAGATACACACCCTGGCTGATGCCTAAATTTTCTTTTATTAAATTTTGAATGCCTCCTGACTCGCCTATGCTCAATAGGATAGGAGCAAATATATTGCTTAAGGCAATGGATGAAGTGCGTGAAACTCTTGAGGCAATATTAGGTACACAATAATGAATTACTCCATGTTTATGAAAGATAGGGCGATCAAAATTAGTACACTTACTTGTTTCAATACAGCCACCCTGATCCATGCTTAAATCAATGATGATAGAGCCGGGTTTCATTTGCGAAACCTGATCTTCAGTAACCATAAATGTATGTCCTGCCTGCAGGTAACGAAGACTTCCGATCAAAGCATCTGCACTTTGCATGGCTTTTGTTACAGCCGGTGGATGTAATACTGAAGTAAAAATGCGTTGTCCAATATTACGTTCAAGTTCCCGAAGTCGGTGAAACGAGTTATCAAAAACTTTAACAGATGCACCTAAACCTAATGCAGCTCTGGCAGCAAATTCACCTGCTGTGCCTGCACCTAAAATAACTACTTCGGCTGGCGAAATACCGGTAATGCCACCTAATAATACACCTTTCCCATTATGAGCTTTACTCAGGTATTCACTTGCTATCATTACAGAAGCAGCTCCTTCAATCTCACTCATGCTACGTATGATAGGGTAGCAATCATTACCATCTTTTAAAACTTCGTAGCCAATAGCAATAATCTTTTTATCCATCATTTTTTGGATGGATGCACGACTTTGATTGTATAGATAAATAAGTGAAAAAACAACCTGATTCGGTTTTAGAAGTTCTATTTCTTCGTCGTTGGGAGCTGAAATCTTAAGAATGATGTCGGCCGTAAAAACTTCTTTTTTCTGAACTATTTTGGCTCCGCATTCAGCAAAATCATGGTCGAAATAATTGGCCCTGTCGCCTGCGCCTGCTTCAAAAAGAACCGAATGGCCATTGGCAATAAGTAGCTCAACACCTTGCGGTGAAAGAGGAACACGGTTTTCGAAGAAAGAAAAGTCTTTGGGAATGCCTATGGTAACTAACTTCTTTCTCTTTCCTGTTTCAAGCATTTCTTCTCTGGGTAACAAGTGTGTCTGTCCCATTAAAGAATAAGGTTTGTTTTCGCCCATCATAAGTTAAATGCTACCTGTTATTTATGTAAATTCCAATCTGCCTGAAGATAGCAAAAAAGATCAACTTTCAGAAAAGTTATTGTTTCTCAATGGTTAGTTTTCGCCTTCCATCCATTTCTTCAGTAATGTGCAACTCAAGACGACCTTTGGGTAATAATGAAGCAATCTTTTCAGGCCATTCAATCATACAATGGTGCCCTGAGTATAAGTAATCTTCATAACCCATGTCGTAAGCCTCTTCCTCTTCTTTCAGCCTGTAAAAATCGAAATGGTAAACAATATCATCTTCCTGGTTATGGTATTCGTTTACAATGGCAAAACTAGGGCTGTTAACTGTGTCTTCAATGTTTAATGCCTTACAAAGCGCTTTAATAAAAGTAGTTTTGCCAACTCCCATTTCTCCATAAAAAGCCATCACCCGTTCGTCGGCATATTCAGCAAGAAAGGCTTGTGCAACCTCATCGATTTTATCTAATGAATCAATATAAAATGTATTCATATCATACTATTGTGTCTGCAAAAATAATCTTTGGAAACGAAAAAGTCATCAATTATTTTCGGCCTTTTAACTGGGAACAAGGTATTATCATTTCTTCAAGTGAAATACCGCCATGCTGAAAGGTATCGCGATAATAACTTACGTAATGATTGTAATTATTAGGATAGGCAAAAAAGTCGCTGTTGCAGGCAAAAATGTATGTGGTTGAAATATTTAGTTTTGGTAAAAAGGCTTTGTCAGGTTGCTTAATTTCAAATACCTCTTTTTCTTTATATGCAAGATTTTTCCCTTGCTTATAACGTAAATTCGTGTTTACATTGCGATCACCAATAACTTTAACAGGATTCTGAGCCCTTGTTGTTCCATGATCGGTAGTTAAGATAATCGTCACGTCTTCTTCTTTCAAACGCTGAAGTAATTCTCTTAACGAAGAATGGTTGAACCATGATAAGGTTAGGGATCGGTAGGCTGCTTCGTCGCGTGCCAGCTCTTTAATCATTTTAACTTCAGTACGGGCATGGGAGAGCATATCCACAAAATTGAAAACAATGGCATTTAAATCATTTTCCAAAAGACTGTGGAGATTATCCAGCATGTTTTTGCCGCCTTCGTTGTCGGTTATTTTATGATAGCTGTAACTTGCTTTTTTTCTGAATCGATCGAACAAAGTACCTAATAACTCTTCTTCGTATTGGTTTTTACCCTCTTCTTCATCTTCATCAACCCAGAATTGAGGAAACATCTTTTTTATTTGAGAAGGTAAAAGGCCTGAGAAAATTGAGTTACGTGCATATTGGGTCGCTGTAGGTAATATGCTGTAAAAAGGAGTTTCCTCTTCAATCAGATAATCTGATGAAATAACCCTTTTTAATACTTCCCATTGATCGTATCGGAAGTTATCTATCACAATAAAGAAAACTTTTTTACCCTGATCGAGAAGGGGCAATACTTTGTTTTTTATCAGATGATGTGACATCAATGGTGCATCATCTTCGTTATTTAACCAGTCGATGTAATTTTTTTTGATGAATTTTGTAAACGACTGGTTTGCTTCGTTTTTCTGCATGCGAAGCACTTCGTCCATCGCTCCATCTCCCTGTTCCAATTCAAGCTCCCAATAGATGATTCGTTTGTAAACTTCAACCCAATCTTTATAGGTAAACGAGTCGTTTATTTTGAGTGCAATTTTCCCGAACTGCGACTGGTAGCCCGAAGTGGTGGTCTTAGTAACCAGCTCTTTGGTATTAAGATTCTTTTTGATGGTAAGAAGAATTTGTCTTGGGTTCACAGGCTTAATAAGGTAATCAGCTATTTTATTGCCGATGGCCTGATCCATGATATCTTCTTCTTCACTCTTGGTGATCATCACCACCGGAATCTCAGAACGAAGTTCTTTTAAGAAGTTGAGTGTTTCGAGACCGGATAAGCCAGGCATGTTTTCATCCAGAAAGATAAGATCATAAAAACTCTTCTCAACCATTGTAAGTGCATCCTGACCATTTGTAGATGTTTCAACGGTATAACCTTTTTCTTTCAGAAACATGATATGTGCCCGTAAATGCTCTATTTCATCATCTACCCATAGAATTTTTATGTTGCTGTCGCTCATAACTTTCCCTTTCTTAACTAATAATAATCTTTATAGAACATTTCATAAGATCTGAGAGTTGGTCTCTTCAACAGAATTTCAAGATTCGCTGGTGATATACTCCAAATAAAGTGTTCCTTTCGAATGATATCACGCGTAAGAAAATCATTGGAGTTTATTTCACCAATAAATGCTTTGGCTTCATCTGCGTTATTGAATCCGGCAATATTTAAAGCACGATAATTGGAGCCGAGATCAATCAAATCTACTTTTATTCGGGTTCCAAATTTGTTGCGTGCGAAATTGGCATAGATTGTTTTTAGTCTATTGTAATCTAACCTTGTTTTCTCAATTATTACGATAATATTATGTGTCGTATCCGGAGCATAACTATAAATAGATCTTCGTTTTGGTTTTTCCGGTTGCTTTACTTCTTCAGTTTTAGTTGAATCAGCAACAGGTGATGTTGTAACATTGGCTGCTTCTTCTACTTTATCGCCTGCTTTATTTTCTTCAACTTCCGTTGTTTCTTTTGCTTGTTCAGCAGTAGTTTCAATTAATTCTTCAACTTTTTCTTCCTCTTGTTTTGAAGCACTTTCATCAATTTCAGGTTCTTCTTTTCTTACTTTGTCCAGCTCTTTTTTCGTAACCATGGTCAGATAGTAAGTGTTGAAGAATTCCATGTATTCCTTTATCAGACCTGATAAATAGAACTTATTGGCATTTGATTGTGAGATAACAGCAATGTTGTCTTTAAAAAAGTCAAATTTGAAAAACTCGGGTCTTTCGCGCAACGAATAGAAATAGTCCATTGCCTCACCTTTGTTTTTAAATCCACTAACGATGATGGCTTTGTCACCATTTATCAACGTTTGCTCTTTTATTTCGAAATCGTGCAATAAGTAGCGCGAAAAGTTATAATCTGCCACATTGTAAATTGCCCGGTTCACATTAGCAGGTTCAATCTTCATAACCACTAATTCATATGGTTCGTTTTCGGTATAAACAAACTGAAGTTGGTTGGCAGATGTTCCACCTTCATCGGACAGATTGTTGATATCCGAACTTGTTCTTGATCCCTGAGGTGTTGCCGAAAACAAAGTTCCCTGAACAGGTGTCTTTCCTTCTTCCAGGTGCTTAATAAGCTGTTCAGCCAAAGCAGATTCTTCTGTCCCTGGTGCTTTGATAATTAATGAGTCGAGATCGCTTCTAAAGAAACCTGTGTTACCTAGTTTTCCTTGAGATAGTGCTCTTAAAAGATAATATTTAGGCAATAAAGGATTATCATTCTTTGATTCGATTACCTCACTACTTTTTCCTATTACATCGATAAAACGACCAAAGAGAAAGTCTTCATATGTTTTTTCGTAGGCAAGATCTTGTTCTTTCTGAATCTTATCCAGTTTAGAAAAGAAATCCGGATCGTTCAGGTAAGTTACAAAACGACTGTCTGGAAATTCGGTTTCAAGTCTTCGACGGGTTGATGCCATACCGGTCTCATCTCTATTTAGTCGATAAGCATTATAAAGAGCTACTAAAGCTTGATCTCTCATGCGACCTTCAGGATATCGTTTCAGCAGGTCCTCTAAAGATTCTATCGATTTTGGGTAGTTCTCCAGGCGATCCATGAACAAAAGTCCCATCTCCATCAACGATGTTTCAATCTTATCATCTGAAACGGCTCTGGCTTCAGGAGTAAGCGGAATGTCAGCCAGTAACTGCTGACGAGTAGGAATATTTCCTGATGAAGGAGTTGATGGAGAATCTTCCTCTGCTGCCTCATCTGCTTTTTTACCTAATGCATCAGCAAGTGGATTATCCGGGGCATCAAACGGATCTTCAGGCATCAAATCCTCATCCATGTTTTTACTCTTATCACTCCGTCTCCAGTTATCTTCAAGCTTACGCTTACCCCAACGTTTCTGGAATTCAGTTTTCCCTGATGCTTTCGATACCTGGTTATAAAAATACCATTTGCCGCCTGATTGATTTGAATTTACAGTGCTTTGATTATTCTGCAGGAAAAATGGATCTTCAGAATCTTCCTTTTCTTGTCTTTCACGCTCTAATCGTTCTTCTTCCTCCTTCTTCTTTTTGTCAATGATGTCATCCAGGTAAGCCAGTAATACAGGTTCACTCATATCTGCCAGACGTTGCAAACTATCCTCGTTCTCAACAATCAGAATGTTCTCAACCAAGCCACTTAAGCCAGCATGTCGTTCTACTAATTCGTCATACGATTCAACCTCCTCGTTGATTACCATCAGCGCGCTATCGTAATAGTAGTAGGCATCGGGGTAGTCGAAACGATTATAATATATTTCGGCAGCATCAATATACGATTGAGCTTTCTGATCATTATTATCAATACTGCTGTTGATCGATTTAATATAATAGGCCAACGCTTCGTCGAGGTCGTTTTCCTGTTCCGATACCTGTCCGAAAGCCCAATAGATACGATCAAGATATTCTTTGTTCTTTTTATCTTTACGTAGTTTTGTCAGCTCTTTTTTAACAGTTGCAATATCGGCATCATTATAGAGTACAGAAGCTTTGATCACTTTTGCATTAAATGTCATTTCGTAATCAGGGCTATTTTTGGAAACATAAGTAAATGCTTCTACTGCTTCTTTTTTCTGATTTGTTTCGAGATAAAGCTGCCCCAGGATGTATGTAAACCGAAGTCGTTGTTTACGGTCCACATTGTTGGCAATATTATTTTTAAGGTAAGGAATGGCTTCAGGATATTTTCCCTGCTTCAGCAATAAATTAGCATAAGCAGCCATATACTCTCCATATAAATCGATAGGGGCATTGCCTCCCAAATCATAGCTTTCAAGTGCCGACAAAGCTCCAATGTAATCCTGGTATTCAGTATATGCCCGTGCAAGCCAAATAAGCCCTTCGTATTGAGCAGGCTTATTATTGTATTCACGAATAACATATTGAAAAGTTCGGATAGCAGGTAAAAAATCATGTTTGTAAAACTGAGCTTTACCAATCAAAAGGTAAGCATCATCAACCCACTCATTATATTCTTTTTGTGAATAAAATTCTGCGGACCGGGTACTTTTTGATCCGGATTTTTTCTTTGGTTTGGCGGTAATGGAATGTTTTTTAATCAGCTTTCCACCTTTTTCGATAGCACGCTCCATATTGCTCGTTGCCACACCAATGGCACTCTTATCAGATGACTCATACATGGGAAGAATACGGTTATAATCATTGTTATAACCATCCCTGATGGATTTTACACCTGCATTGAGGGCTTCCTTGCCATTGAAATAGACATTGTAATAGGCAGTTAGGTTATGGTAGTTACGGCTGAGCCATGTATTCTTTTTTGTGCTACAGCCAACCAGCACTAATATTACAATAAGTACAAAACCGGTTCTTCTATATATCATGTAATGCGACGTCTTCTTAATCAAGATTAAAACTCAATTTGAGCAAAAATATTTCATTAAAACACAAAAATTGCCCTGTAGAGTAAAAACAATTTCTAAATTTACCAATTATCGCTGAATTGCAAACCATTCGTAAGGGTTGGTTATTGAACAGACCAAAGATATTGAATCATGAGAATTAATGTTATTGAGGATGATAAGGTGTTTAATAAACTGATTGAACACACTTTGAAGCTCAATCCTGATTATGAGGTACAGTCTTATTTTAATGGTAAGGATTTTATCAGAAATTTAAACGATAATCCTGATGTGGTAACTCTTGATTTGGGGTTGCCTGATTTTACTGGTAATGAAATTCTGAAAAAAATTAAGCGTTTTAATCCTGAGATTGATGTGATTGTGATTTCTGGTCAGGATGATATTTCTACTGCTGTTCAACTACTGAAGGAAGGTGCATACGATTACATAACAAAGGATGAGAATATTAAGGATCGACTGTTACACAGTATTCAAAACATCCGTAAAAACAAGAATCTTAAGAACGAGATAAGTCAGCTAAAGTCTGAAATCAGCAATAAATACCAGTATAAGAATGCTATTATTGGCGATAGTCCGGCTATTAAAGAGGTTTTTGCCTTGATAGATAAAGCCATTAAAGTACCCAACATAAATGTTTCGGTTTATGGTGAGACAGGAACGGGTAAGGAATTGATCGCAAAAACCATTCACTATAACTCACCCCGTAAAGACAGTCCGTTTATTGCAGTTAATATGGGGGCTATTCCTAAAGAATTGATCGAGAGTGAGCTTTTTGGTCACGAAAAAGGAGCGTTTACGGGAGCCATAACTTCAAAAAAAGGAAAATTTGAAGAAGCTGATGGAGGTACAGTTTTTCTGGATGAGATAGGGGAGATGGATTTTAATTTGCAGGTTAAGCTATTGCGTGTGCTTCAGGAACGCGAAATTACACGTGTTGGAGGAAATGCAGTTATTAAAATTAATACCCGTATCATAACGGCAACCAATAAGGATTTGGCAGAAGAAGTGCGGGCAGGTAATTTCCGTGAAGATTTATACTATCGATTATTGGGTTTGCCAATTCATCTGCCTCCATTGAAAGATAGGAGGAATGACACACTTTTACTTACTCAGCACTTTATTGCAGCCTTTTGTAAGGAAAATGGATTGGAGAAACTGGAACTGACACCAGCTGCCAAGAAAAAAATATTAAGTCACCGGTTTCCGGGTAATGTTCGTGAGTTAAAGGCGGTTGTTGAATTAGGAGCTGTAATGACAAATTCCAATATTATTGATCAGGAGCACATTATTTTTAACTCAACTCAATCCGAAGAAGATCTTTTTAATGAGGAAATGACATTGAAAGAATTTACCGAACGGATTATTCGTCATTACCTTAAAAAATATAACAACAATGTATTACTGGTGGCTGATAAACTGGATATGGGAAAGTCGACCATCTACAATCTGTTGAAGAAGGATAAAGAAGGATAGCGATTGTTCTTTTTGATAAAATAAAAACGCGCAAAGAGTGAATTCCTTGCGCGTTTATAATATATAATGTTTGTCTAGTCAAGCTTAAGTACTGCCAGGAAGGCCTTTTGCGGAACTTCCACATTACCCACCTGCTTCATACGCTTTTTACCTTTCTTCTGTTTTTCCAATAGTTTACGTTTACGCGAGATATCTCCACCATAACATTTGGCAGTTACATCTTTACGAACGGCTTTAACTGTTTCGCGGGCAATAACTTTAGCACCAATGGCAGCCTGAATCGCAATGTCGAATTGCTGACGAGGTATCAGTTCCTTCAATTTCTCACACATACGGCGGCCAAATGTCTGCGCATTATCGAAGTGGATAAGTGATGAAAGAGCATCTACACTTTCTCCATTAAGCAGAATATCCAACCGAACCAGTTTGGCAGCCCTAAAACCTGTTTGGTGATAGTCAAACGATGCATAACCTTTGGAAATACTCTTCAACTTGTCGTAGAAATCAAATACAATCTCAGCCAATGGCATATCAAATTCCAGATCAACACGATCAGCTGTCAGGTAATGCTGTTTCATTAAAGTACCTCGCTTGTTCAAACAAAGCGACATGATACTTCCAATGTAATCAGCCTTTGTAATGACGGAAGCCTTAATATAAGGTTCTTCTACATGATCCAGCACAGTGGGTTCAGGTAACTCGGATGGTGTATGAATATGGATAATTTCACCTTTTTTGGTGTGCGCAATATATGGCACGTTAGGCACGGTAGTAATTACAGCCATGTCAAATTCACGATCCAGACGCTCCTGGATAATCTCCATATGAAGCAGACCTAAGAACCCACAACGAAATCCGAATCCAAGTGCTGCCGATGATTCAGGCTCGTAAGTTAAGGAGGCATCATTCAACTGAAGTTTTTCCATTGCCGCGCGTAAGTCTTCATAGTCTTCGGCATCAATCGGATAAACACCCGCAAATACCATTGGTTTTACTTCTTCGAAACCTGAAATGGCTTTGCTGCAACTATTTTTTACATGGGTAATGGTATCACCCACTTTTACTTCTTTACTGGTTTTAATACCTGAAATGATATAACCTACATCACCGGTACGTAGTTCTTTTCGGGGTTCCATAGTAAGGCGCAGAACACCAATTTCGTCAGCATCATATTGTTTGCCGGTGTTAAAGAACTTAACAAGGTCTCCTTTGCTGATGCTTCCGTTTACAACTTTAAAGTAAGCGATGATACCACGAAAAGAGTTAAATACTGAGTCGAAAATCAAACACTGAAGCGGAGCATCAGGATCCCCAACCGGAGCAGGTACTCGGTGGATTAATGCTTCCAGAATGTTTTCAACACCTTCGCCGGTCTTACCACTGGCTCTGATAATATCTTCGCGATCGCAGCCAATCAGGTCTATAATCTGATCTTCCACTTCCTCAGGCATGGCATTGGGTAAGTCCATTTTATTGAGGATAGGAATAATTTCCAAATCGTGTTCGATAGCCTGATAAAGGTTCGATATAGTTTGTGCCTGAATACCCTGTGTTGCATCAACAATCAATAAAGCTCCCTCACAGGCAGCAATGGATCGTGATACCTCATATGAAAAGTCAACGTGTCCAGGGGTATCAATCAGGTTCAGAACGTATTTTTCATTATTGTATTCAAAGTCCATTTGTATGGCATGACTCTTAATAGTAATGCCTCGCTCACGTTCCAGATCCATATCATCCAGAACCTGAGCCTGA
Source organism: Carboxylicivirga caseinilyticus (assembly GCA_025499705.1). Classification (GTDB taxonomy): domain Bacteria; phylum Bacteroidota; class Bacteroidia; order Bacteroidales; family Marinilabiliaceae; genus Carboxylicivirga; species Carboxylicivirga caseinilyticus. Next base: position 178,462 of record JAFMVE010000002.1, on the reverse strand, counting down.
AGATCTTTATCTGAAACAGTTTTGGTAAATTCCAATAAGCGGTCTGCCAGGGTACTTTTACCATGGTCGATATGGGCTATGATGCAAAAGTTACGTATGTTCTTCATTTAAAAACTATTATACTGCTCGTTCAACCTCTTTTTTTCAACTTCACAAATCAGGTGTGCAAAGATACTTATTTCCTTGAATTATCACTTCAAGCCGATGAAAGTAAAATTACTAATAAAATTAGGAAGCAATCAAGACTTGTATTGAGTTTTGTTAAGTGTAGATAGTATGGGGAATTAAATCTTTTAACAGGTCATCAAATATTTAATAGTACAAACGATTAATTTTTGAATGATCCGTTTTTAGAGAAACAAAAAAAAAGGGACTCATATGAATCCCTTTTTCTATATTAAGAATGATAATTTTACATCATACCTGGCATTCCGCCACCCATTCCGCCGCCCATAGGAGGCATAGCTGGAGCTTCTTCTTTTTCTTCTACTAAAACACACTCAGTAGTTAAGAACATACCAGCAATAGAAGCAGCATTTTCAAGAGCTACGCGAGTTACCTTAGCCGGATCGATCACTCCGCTTTCCAATAGGTTTTCAAAACGGTCGAAACGAGCGTTGTATCCAAAGTCAGCTGTTCCTTCAGCAACTTTTTGTACAATTACAGCACCTTCTTTACCTGCGTTGAATGCAATCTGACGCAATGGCTCTTCGATAGCACGTTTAACGATTTCAATTCCGGTAGTTTCGTCTTCAGTTTCTCCTTTTAATCCTTCAAGAGTAGAAATGGCGCGAACAAAAGCAACACCACCACCAGGAACAATACCTTCTTCAACAGCAGCACGGGTTGCACTTAATGCATCATCAACACGGTCTTTCTTCTCTTTCATTTCAACTTCAGAAGCAGCACCTACGTATAGAACAGCAACACCACCAGCTAATTTAGCTAAACGCTCTTGTAATTTCTCACGATCATAGTCAGAAGTTGTGTTTGCAATCTGAGCTTTGATTTGAGCAACTCGTCCGTCAATTACTTCTTTTTGACCAGCACCATTTACAACAGTAGTATTTTCTTTATCGATAGTTACTTTTTCAGCTTCTCCAAGCATTTCTAAAGTAGCATTCTCTAATTTCAAACCAGTTTCTTCAGAAATTACAGTACCACCTGTTAATACTGCGATATCCTGTAACATTTCTTTACGACGGTCACCAAATCCAGGAGCTTTAACAGCTGCAACTTTCAATGAACCACGTAGGCGGTTAACAACCAATGTAGCCAATGCTTCGCCATCTACATCCTCTGCAATGATAACCAAAGGACGACCAGCCTGAGCAGTTGCTTCCAAAACAGGAAGAAGATCTTTCATGGTAGAAATCTTCTTGTCGTGGATTAAGATCATTGGATGTTCCATTTCAGCTTCCATTTTCTCTGTATTAGTTACAAAGTATGGAGAGATATAACCGCGGTCGAACTGCATACCTTCAACAACTTCTACAGTTGTATCAGTACCTTTTGCTTCTTCAACAGTGATAACACCTTCTTTGCTTACTTTTTCCATTGCCTCAGCAATCAACTTACCGATCATACTGTCGTTGTTGGCCGAAATAGTCGCAACTTGTTCAATTTTTTCGCTGTGCTCACCAACTTCCTGCGATTGATCTTTAATACTTGCCACTACAGCAGCAACAGCTTTGTCGATACCACGCTTCAATTCCATTGGATTAGCACCTGCAGTAACGTTTTTCAAACCAACGTTGATAATTGCCTGAGCTAAAACAGTAGCAGTTGTAGTACCATCACCTGCGTCATCACCTGTTTTAGAAGCTACCTCTTTAACCATTTGAGCACCCATATTAGCATATGGATCAGCTAACTCAACTTCTTTAGCAACTGATACACCATCTTTTGTAATGGCTGGTGCACCAAATTTCTTATCAATAATTACGTTGCGGCCTTTAGGACCCAATGTTACTTTAACTGCATTTGCCAACTCGTCAACACCTTGCTTTAATAGTTCGCGAGCTTCAATATTGAATTTTATTTCTTTAGCCATTTTTATTTTTTTTAATTTCGTTACTTAATGTCAGTATTTTAGACGTTTATATATACGTCTGTCTTCTGACTGAAAACTAACTAACTAATTTTTAAAGGATATACAACACATCAGACTGAGACATCAACAGGTAATCAGTACCATCGATGTTTAATTCAGTTCCGCTATACTTACCATAAAGCACAACATCACCTGTATTAATTTCCATTTCTTCGTCTTTTTTAGCAGCACCTACTAAAACAACTTCGCCCTGTAATGGCTTTTCTTTTGCTGAATCAGGAATGATAATACCACTAGAAGTTTTAGTTTCAGCTTCCTGTGGCTTAACCAAAATTTTACCGGCTAAAACTTTACCTTTTAAATCTGACATATCTATTAAATTTTAAGATTAAACTATTTTACGCTGGCAAGAATCTCACAAAGTATGCCAAATACAATTTACGGGTATTTTTGATAAAAAGTCTGCCTTTTTTTCAGTTATCTGTCACGGGGCTGTGTCATGAAAAGTCAAAATTGCAGAATGTGTTAGCTGTGACTGTCAGCTAACATTGTGTTGGTATAAACAAAAAGCCGGTCCTTCAATGAAAGACCGGCTTACTATATTTTCATCCTACTTAGGCTATTCAGCGCCTTCAGTAGTTGTTTCCTGAGTTTGATCACCTTCTGCCGGAGTAGGAAATGCAGGTACTTCTTGTTGTTGCTGTGGTAATGCATTAATTTTTTCATCTACTTCAGCACTACTGGCAGTAGCTTTAGGTAATACCATTACTGCAACAAATGATAGGATTAAAAGAGCACCAGCCAAAGTCCATGTAGCTTTTTCAAGGAAGTCAGTGGTTTTTCGAACTCCCATTACCTGATTGGAAGCTGAAAAATTAGAAGCTAAACCTCCACCTTTTGAGTTTTGAACCAAAACGATAAGGATTAGAAGGATGCTCGCTATAATAACTAGTATCGAAATAAACGAATACATATTTCTCTATTTATTGATTATTAATACTTTTTTCTAGGTTGCTAATTTGCTCGGCAAAGTAAACACTTTTTTCGGGATATTTCAAACGCAACTTTTCATAAATAGCAATAGCTTTTTCGTAATGCTTTTGCTTGATGTAAATATTTGCTAATGTTTCCGATAGTAAATCATCACTTTCCTTAAGACTTTGTTCATGGCGTTCGTTGCCGTTACTGCTAGGTTTACTATTGGGTTTGGCAATAACCTTTGGGGTATCAATATTTAAGAAATTATCGATTAGTTGCTGTGATTTTCTCTTTGGATTAGCTGTCTCTTTTTCACTGGATTGAACAGGAGCATGACGTAAGGCATTTAACCAATCAGAGAATGATCGATTTTCTTCTTCATTAATGTTGTCTGCATGATGTAACTGATAACCTGTATAGTCACTTGATTCATATTCCAGAAAGTCAGCACTTGGCAGAACAACAGGAGCTTCTTCTTCATCAGATTTGATTCCAAGATTACTAAAATCAAGTGTTTTTCCATCGTTGGTTTCATACACATCATCAGCCTGGAAATAATCACTGATAGAACTGATGTTTGTCGACATTTCAATGGAAGAACGGCTTTTGACATCCGGTTCTTCTTCAATCGTTGTCTTTGGAATTTCGAGTTCTTCAGCTTTTTGCTCCACTACCTTCACCTCTTCCTGAACAGGCTCTTCTTTGATCATCTCATTATTATGAATCAGATCAAATAGCCGTTTACGATCAACGATATAAGCTGCAGATGTTTTTAGTTCGCTATTGAACTTTACGTGATCAATTACATGCAGGTTTTTAACAAGCAACAGACGAGCCGTCTGGAACCAGGGATACTCTTCAATAATTTCATTTAGTGAAGCAACGGTATCCTTGTTCAGTCGATCCGGGCTGTTAACGTAATCAAAAAACTCTGTTTTGTTCATGTGTGATGTCTACCAGTCGGCAAAAGCCTTGTTGAAAATATTTTCAGTTATTTCTTCTACCATCTCTTTGGTTAAATCAGCTTCTACCGCATTAATGTTCTGATCAGAATCAAAATCACGAAAAGCGGAGAATGAAGATTCCCAGTTCTTTTTCGGGTCTTTATAATTTTTGTAGCGTACCTTAACATTCATCGTCAATCGGGTTTGTGCCGAAACCGCATCGGCCTGAATAGCCATAGGACGAATGTCGTATCCGGTGATCTCACCCGAAAAATCAATATCCCCATTATTTGAAGCCAGCTTAAGACGCGATTCATTCGTAATACGATCTTTAAGCCCTTCAGTAAATTCCTGACTTAACGTAGGATTAATTAAAGGAGCACGGTTGTTGAAATATTGAACCGAAAAGGTTTTAATATTTTCAGGGATAGAAGCTCCACTCATTGTCATTTCAATTTTGCAGGCTACCAATCCTGAAATGATCAGAGCCAATGCACCTAGTATTTTGATGTTTTTAATCATCTTCCAAGTATATTATCCTTCTATTTGATATTCTTTTATTTTACGATATAACGTGCGCTCCGAAATACCTAATTCACGGGCTGCATGTTTTCGTTTTCCATTGTATTTATCCAATGCCTTTTTTATCAGTTCAATTTCTTTATCAGCCAGAGATAATGATTCTTCTACAAACTCTTCGGTATCCTCAATACCAGTATGCTGATCGTTTGAAACATTGTTAAAAGTTGGAACTGTGGGCACATTATTATCACTTATAAAACTACCGTCATCATTCTGATATAACTTTTGAACAATGTTGGCATGCTCACTTTGTGCCACAACCGGACCATCTTCCAGTAAGCCATGAACAAGTTTTTTAAGGTCGTTCATGTCGCGTTTCATGTCAAACAAAACTTTGTACAATATTTCTCTTTCGGTATTGAAATCGGCTCCTCCAGGCATGCTTTTCTGGTCGATTAAGGCTGGGAGATTACCTCCAGTATGATAAGGAAGATAACGACTCATAACCTCTGCATCAATCTCTCTTTTTTGTTCGATAACAGAAATCTGTTCTGTGATATTTTTTAATTGACGAATGTTACCCGGCCAGCGATAACCCATTAAAAGTTTTTTAGCGTCTTCATCCAATTTGATAGCCGGCATGCGGTAACGATTGGCAAAATCACTTGAGAATTTTCTGAATAGCAAGTAAATATCTTCTGATCGATCCCGTAGAGGCGGAATCTTAATGGGTACACTGTTTAAACGATAATACAGATCTTCGCGAAACTTACTTTCTTTGATTGCCTTTTCCATATCGACATTAGTGGCAGCAACCACACGAACATCTGTTTTAAGAACCTTTGATGAACCTACTTTCATAAATTCACCTGTTTCCAGTACTCTTAAAAGTCTCACCTGGGTTGCCAAAGGAAGTTCCCCAATTTCATCCAAAAAGATGGTTCCTTTATTCGCTTCCTCAAAATAACCTTTCCGATCAGAAAGAGCTCCTGTAAATGCTCCTTTTTCATGGCCAAATAATTCAGAATCAATAGTACCTTCAGGAATGGCACCGCAGTTAACGGCAACATAAGGGCCATGTTTTCGGGCACTGTTCTGATGAATGATTTGAGGAAAAACTTCTTTACCGGTACCACTCTCACCAGTAATCAATACAGAAAGGTCGGTTGGAGCAACCTGTACGGCAACATCAATGGCTCTGTTGAGACCAAATGCATTACCTATGATGCCAAATCTTTGCTTGATTTGCTGTAGATCCATGGATTACTTTTTTTGAGTCGAAAATATTTAGACTGCAATTTTAGCAGATTGACTGACAAAGTTACAATTCTCATTGTTTTTTCAGGGAAAAGCTCAAAACAATTTTTGTTAATAGGAAGCCGAAAGAAAATATCATTAAATTTACCATGAAACCGATTTGATGATTATATGATTGAAAAGAATATTCTGGGATTAATCCCCGCCCGTTTTGGCTCAACCCGTTTCCCCGGTAAACCTTTGGCTGATATTGGCGGAAAACCAATGATTCAAAGGGTGTATGAACAAACCAAAAAACACCTTGATTTTGTTTATGTTGCTACCGATGATGAACGCATCGAAAAGGCAGTTTTGAGTTTTGGAGGAAAGGTAGTAATGACTTCAGTTGATCATCAGAGTGGTACCGACAGGTGTGCAGAGGCATTACAAAAAGTTGAGAAAATAGAAGGAAAAGAGTTTTATGCAGTTTTAAATATACAAGGTGATGAGCCTTTTATTAGCCCCGAACAGATTGCTTTGGTTGCCAATTGTTTTAATGAAGAAGAAACTCAACTGGCTACGTTGGTTAAACCTGTTTCTAAAACAGAAGATTTATTTAATCCCAACAAACCTAAAGTAGTGGTTAGTAAAGATAAAAAAGCACTTTATTTTAGCCGCTCGCCTATTCCATACCTGCGTTCAGAACCAGAGAAGGATTGGATTAGTAAACATCAGTATTATAATCATATTGGTTTGTATGGGTATCGTTCGGATGTTTTAAATGAAATAACCCGCCTGCCCCTTGGCCAATTGGAACTGGCCGAATCTTTAGAACAATTGAGATGGCTTGAGAATGGTTATTCCATTCGGGTAGAAGAAACCCATGAACAGGCAGTTGCCATTGATACACCTGAAGATCTTGAAAATCTGTTAAAATCCGGTATAATACAATAAAATATGACCACACCCAACCTCATAAAAACTGATCCATGGCTTGAACCACATACAAGTGAGATAATTCGACGGCATGAAAAGTTTCTTCATAAACTGGATGAGATAAATGAAATGTATGGAGGGCTTAAGCATTTTGCATCACGCTATGAGTGGATGGGACTGCATTCGGAGAATGGCGAATGGGTATTGAGAGAGTGGGCACCTAATGCAACAGCAATTTATCTGATAGGCGAATTTACGGGTTGGAATCCCAAGCCGGGATTTCAGTTTATCAGGAAGGATAAAGGAATATGGGAATTGTTTATTCCTGATCATATTCTGTCGCATAAAGATCATTTTAAGTTGCATGTTTTTTGGGAAGGTGGTGACGGACATCGTATTCCTTCTTATGCTAAAAGAGTGATACAGGATGAAGCAACCAAAGGATTTGATGCTCAGGTTTGGTGTCCCGAACATGAGTATACTTGGTCTGATTCTAAATTTAAGATACAGTCTGATGATTTTCATCCTTTGATTTATGAGGCACATGTTGGAATGTCTTCTGAGGAAGAAAAGGTTGCCTCATTCACCGAATTTACCGAAAATGTATTGCCTCATATCAAATCGCTTGGTTATAACACCATTCAGCTGATGGCTATTCAGGAGCATCCGTATTACGGAAGCTTTGGATATCATGTGTCCAATTTTTTTGCTGTCAGTTCAAGGTTTGGTACACCTGAAGAACTAAAAGGGCTGATTAATACAGCTCATAACATGGGGATTGCTGTTATTATGGATATTGTGCATTCACACTCGGTGAAAAATGAGTTGGAAGGACTAAGTAATTTTGATGGCGACCGCACCCAATATTTCGATCAGTACGACCATCCGGCCTGGGATTCAAGATGTTTCGATTATGGTAAAGAAGAAGTTTTAGCCTTTCTGTTATCAAACTGCAGGTATTGGATTGAAGAATTTCATTTTGATGGTTTTCGTTTCGATGGAGTTACCAGTATGATATATCACGACCATGGTTTGGGCAAGGACTTTACAGGTTACGATGATTATTTTCATGGTGTATCCAGTGAAGATGCTCTTTGTTATCTCACTCTGGCCAATCAACTTATTCATGATGTAAAACCATATGCAATAAGCATTGCTGAGGAGATGAGTGGTTATCCCGGTTTAGCGGGTAGGATTAAGGACGGAGGAATCGGTTTTGATTATCGTCTTTCAATGGGTGTGCCTGATTTTTGGATAAAACTGATAAAGGAACAGGCTGATGAAAACTGGAATGTTGGGCAAATTTATCATGAATTAAGTCAGCATAGGGTAGAGGAGCATACCATCAGTTATGCCGAATCGCACGACCAGGCCTTGGTGGGCGATAAAACTATCATTTTCAGGTTGGCAGATAAGGAGATGTATGAACACATGTCAACACATTGGAGAAATCTTGTGATTGACAGAGCTATGGCATTACATAAAATGATTCGCCTCATCACTTTAGGTACAGCTTCGGGCGGATATCTAAATTTTATGGGGAATGAATTTGGCCATCCCGAATGGATCGATTTTCCAAGAGAAGGAAATGGTTTTTCATTTAAGTATGCCCGTCGTCAATGGTCTCTGGTGAAAAATTCTGATTTGCGATTCAAGCAATTAAATGAGTTTGATGAGGCAGCTATAAATCTTTTTGCTTCAGAAAAAGTTCTCGATAAATATTTGGAACATCGTTTTGACAATGGACCGGATCAGGTGTTGGCTTTTTCAAGGGGTGACTATTTATTCGTTTTTAATTTTAATCCGGTTCAATCATTTACAGGTTATGGTATACCAGTAAATGCTGGTAAATACAAGGTTCTTTTTACAACTGATGATGAAAAGTTTGGTGGATTTAACCGAATAGAAAAAGGACAGATGTATTATAGTCAGGCAATTGCCAACGGACAACATCATTTGTTATTGTATCTGCCTGCCCGAATGGCTTTAGTGATTAAAAAACAGGAAATAAAGAGTGTTTATTAGTTCTGCCTGGTATTATTAATTTGACTTTAAGTTGAAAAAATAAGCTGGCCTTTTGTTAACAACATCATTTATTTTAAGTTTACAGCTGCATCATTCATAATTGCACAATTGAATGGTGCGGTTCTTTCCAAATAGTATACGTAACGCAACGTACTGGTAAAAATGTAGCCCAATCGAATGCTGCATTATATTAATAATGTTAATATTTAATCTATGCAAAAACATGTTGGCTTCTTCCTGGCCGGCCTAATGCTTCTATCAATTCCGATTAAAGCTCAGAAGGAAGAACACTTTAAATCTTATCATAAGACGAGTGAAATCACAACCTTACTTAAAAGTATTAAAGATCAATCCAATGGAAAGGTAAAACTGCATAACATTGCCACTAGTCCTGGAAGTAATCAATTGACAGTAATTGAGGTTGGTGCTGATCTTAAAAATGTACCGGCAGTTTTTGTAGCTGCCAATATGCAGGGTGTAAATCCTCTTTCGACCGAAGGAGCCTTGTACCTTACTGAGTATCTAACGGCACACAAAGAACTTAATAAAGAGTTAAAATGGTACATTCTTCCTGTTGGTAATCCTGATGCTGCCCAGAACTTTTTTGCCGTTTCAAAAATCAAATCGCCTAAAAATGCTTTTGCTGTCAACGATGATATGGATGAGCAAACCAACGAAGATGGTGTGGAAGATTTGAATGGAGATGGCTTTATTACCATGATGCGTGTTAAAAAACCAGATGGTGAGTATTCAATTTCAAAAACCGATTCGCTTTTGATGACAAAGGATGAAGATGGAGATGGAGGATGGACATTGTACTCTGAAGGTACCGATAATGATGGAGATGGTTTATTTAATGAAGATGGTTTGGGCGGAATTAATCCGGGGATAAACTTCCCACATGCTTTTAAATACTTTGATAAAGTTTCGGGATTATGGCCTGGTTATGCAAGTGAGACATATGGAATAATGAAGTTTATATATGATCATCCGGAGATAAATATGTGTATTACTTTAGGAGAGTCTTCGTTACTAACCAATATACCGGAGCCAGGTAAAGGAGGATTTGATCCGGAAAAAGTAAAGTTAAATAGCCGCATTGCCCGTATATCAGGGCTATCGCCTCAGCAAACCTATTCGGTGAAAGAGGTTGTGAAGGCCATTAGTGATGCACATCCTGAATACGACATTGAGGAGTCAGATGTAGTTGGAATGCTAATGGAGAAGGCCCTGACTGATTTTCAGAAACAAGATCTTTCGTTCTATAAAGATCTTTCAAAAAAATACCAGACAAACCTTAAAAAGCAAGGATATCAGACTAAAAGGATCAAACCGGAAGATCCGTTGAATGGATCGATAGAGTTATGGGCCTACTTTCAATTGGGAGTGCCATCACTAAGTGTAAATCTTTGGACACCTGAAATAAAAAGCGACACCACGAAAACTAAAAAGGATAAGGTTGAAGCAACTAAAAAAGCAAAGCCAGGCAAAGAAGAGCAATTGCTGGAATATTATAAAAACACGAATCAAAAAGCTTTTGTAGATTGGCAGGTTTATAATCATCCACAGTTGGGCGAAGTTGAAATTGGAGGTTTGATTCCGTTTATGGATAATACACCTGTTGAGGATAGTATCGCTTCAATTCTTGCCAAACAAATTCCGGCCCTTGCCAGTATTTGTAGTGAGCTACCTGCATTTAAATTCGTTGGCACAAAACTTAGCCCTTTGGGTGGAGGAGTCTACCGTTTGGAGACTTATCTTGAAAATATCGGAAATCTGCCATATCCTACCTATATGGGACAAATCAATCAGCAACCGGCACCATTAATGGTCACTCTTAAAGGTGATGGATTATCTATCATTGAAGGAAAAGAAAGAGTGAGGGTTAAATCCGTTCAAAGTCACCATGCACAAAAATTAGTTTGGGTGATCAAGGCTGGTAAGTCTGACGTATTGAAGTTGGCAACAAGTTGTCCTGCAATTGTAAATATTGAACAAGAAGTTAAAATCGAAAAATAATCTGCCATGAAGAATATACTTTTAGTTTTATTGGTGATGATAGGTCATCACATAATGGCACAAAATGAACAACATAAGATTGAAGTGCCGTTACGTTTCGATTTTTACTACAACTATGATGAGGTAACCGAGGCGTTAAAAGCATTGCATCAGGCCTATCCTAAATTAACATCGCTTGATGTGGTGGGACAAAGTGAAGAAGGTCGCGACATTTATGCCTTGACCATAAACAATGAAGCCACCGGAAAAGAGTCGGATAAGCCGGGCATCTATGTGGATGGTAATATTCATGGTAATGAAATTCAGGCTGGTGAGGTCTGTTTGTATTATGCCAATATGCTGTTGACTAAGTACAACGAAAATGAACGAATCAAAAAAGTGGTTGATAAAAATGTGCATTACATAGTACCTGTTGTAAATGTTGATGGGCGTGCTCATTTTTTCAATGATGCCAATACCATGCATAGTAGCCGGAGCCTGCGTGTCCCTCGTGATGACGATAAGGATGGATTACTGGATGAAGATACCTATGATGATCTGGATGGCGATGGAAGCATTTGCCAGATGCGAATTCGCGATCCTTTTGGGAAATATAAAACAGACCCTGAAGATGAACGTCTGATGGTAAGGGTTAAGCCGGGTGAAAAAGGTGAATGGACATTGTTGGGAAGTGAAGGTATTGATAATGACGGAGACGGAAGATTTAATGAAGATGCAGAAGGATATCTCGATCCAAACCGTAACTGGGGATATCGTTGGAATCCCAATTATATTGAGAGAGGTTCGGGATTGTACCCATTGTCGGGTGTTGGATTAAAAGCTTTGTCTGAGTATGTGATGAAACGACCCAATATCATTATGGCATTTATGTTTCATAATTATGGTGGTATGTGGCTTCGTGGCCCGGCTGTAAAAGATGAAACACTTGCCCCTGTTGATGTTAAACTTTACGATTATCTTGGCCAGAATGCTGAAAAGATGACACCCGGATATCGATATATGCCTTCATGGGAATTGTATCCAACAACAGGTGATTACGGAGAGTTTATGTATAATATTTGTGGCGCTTACACATTTGTTGGAGAGTTGTTCATGGGTTCGCAGGAAACTTATCGCAAGGATATTACAAAACCAGAGGAGGACAGAGATGAATCAAACAGGGAAAAATTAAAGTTTAACGATCATCTTGGTTTAGGTGAATTATACAAACCATGGGTTAAATTTAATCATCCGCAGTATGGTGAGATTGAAATTGGCGGTTGGGTTAAGATGAGTAACCGTTTGCCACATCCTTTTATGCTCAATGATCTGGTGCATCGAAATGCATCTGTTATCTTATTCGCGGCCGAGCAAACACCAGAAGTTACGATGGATGTTTTTGATATTCAAAAGCTGGATGGCAAGTTAAAGAGAGTACGTGTGAGATTAACCAATGCTAAAGGAATGCCAAGTTTAACAGGTATTTCGGTTAAAGAAAAACTTTTCCCACAAGATCAGCTTTCGATCAAGGGTGCAAAAGTAATTACGGGTGGTCAGATCACTAATTTATTGCTGGATGATGTGAAGTATAAAGAATATAAACCTGAGATTCAATTTGTGACAGTTCCGGGGTTTGATAAAAAAGAATATGAGTTTATTGTGGAAGGAAGTGGTAAAATTACCATTGAATACAACTCGGTGAAGGCTGGAAAATTGAGTAAAACTATAATGCTGTAGTCAAACACAATTCATAAAAAAAAGGAGGAAGTGGAAGCATTTCCTCTTTTTTCGTTTAAACGAAAAATTTCGATGTATTTTTATGACATAATAAACAGAAATGAAAAAGACCAATGCTATTCGGTTACTTGATAAGCAAAAGATAAAATACGAAACAGTTGAATATACTGTTGATGAAACGGATTTAAGTGCTCCAACGGTTGCTTCTAAATTGGGACAGAATGTAGAACAGGTTTTTAAAACATTGGTCTTACGGGGTGATAAAACAGGAGTTTTCGTTTGTGTGATTCCCGGGAATGATGAGGTGGATTTAAAAAAAGCTGCCAAAATTTCGGGTAATAAAAAAGCCGAAATGATTCAGATGAAAGAATTACTGCCTCTTACCGGATATATCAGAGGAGGATGCACACCAATTGGTATGAAAAAACCTTATCCTAATTATATTCATCATTCGTGTTTAGATTTTGATTTCATCTTTATCAGTGCCGGCCAACGTGGTATGCAGATCAAATTAAATCCCAAAAATTTAATTGACTTTGCACGGATGGAAGTTGGTGAGTTAATTTAGGATATAATGTACCTCAAGATTCTTCTATTAATTAGGTAAGCAGTTCCAATACCAATGGAGTAACAGATCAGATCACTTGTTGAATAGTCATAACCAATTACCAAAGCAATGATTTTATAACTGCGAAGTGTTTCAATCCAATCATATTTCATTAATTGTGAGAACTCGATTAGATATGAAAAAATTAAAGCAGCCAATAACCGTTTATATAGCGCTAATTTTGGAAATAACACCCCGAAAAAACAAAATACCATGGCTCCCCAGATGATATCCCCGATATAGGGTTCAATCAATTCGGTGATAGTTATATATTCTGATCTTATATACAATCCGAAAAAGATTAGTACTAAAGTTGAGAATAGGTATATAAGTCTTGGCTTTGTGAATAATTTCATGGAATCTTTAAATAGTTGATGAAGATAGGTAACATTCATCATCTGTTATTCATTAAGCCGGAAAAATTAATTGCCAATCTTTCACTCCTGAAAGATTTCTGTCGGCCATTTTTGAGCGAATAAAATTGAATAATAGATAAAGAGATTAACAGCAATGGCTCCAACCTTATTAAAAAACAGTGCGAATCCATTGGGAAAAATAATGAGGCAGGTTGTAGATAAAAATGCAGTAATAACTGCAAGTGTTTGCCAGCTTTCATTTGCAACCAATATGTCTTTAAAACCAAGTGCTGTTAAGATTCCTAATACTCCTGTTGTGAGAAATAGGATGAAACAAATTGTTTTATTGGTTCTTTCACTAAAGTCTTTAAACAACCATGACTTAGCAGGGTCAGCCTTATTAATTTTAACACCTAAACTGGCAACTACTCCTTGAAAATGCCCTATGCCATGAATGAGCAGGGCAAGAAAGACGATAAGCTTAATGTTTCTTGAGTTCATCTTATTTTTAGATTATCTGGGTTTAATTTGTTGGAATGAATTGTAAATCAAGTTTCTAAAAATAATTCAGGAAGTCAATAGCAAACAAAAAAAAGGGGCCGAAGCCCCTTGTGAATATTATAACCATCGCATAATACTAAAATCTTGCCTGTGGGGCAGATGATCATGTGTCGGATACATTCTTATTCCAAACTTAAATACTCCCGGTAAATTAAGGGTATGTTTAAGTTGATAATGAATTTTTGTTCCTTCCTCTTTTACCAGGTCGAAAGCATGTGTATGAACTGTTTTAGGACTTGCATCATCATTTCCATCAACAACAACCATCTCCAGTCCAACATCAATACCATACAACTGTTTAAGATCTATAGCCACATGAATAGAGTACTCTTCTCCAATTCCAAGTTCCTGACGACCGATATCCGGTAAATCAATTTCCAGTACATCAACATGATCCCAGTTTAACAAAACCTTACGCTTCCATGCTGCCAACTCACGTGCAATCTTATAATCATCTTCAATCAGAGTCTTCAGACGTTTACCCATTGGATCGTAAAAACGACTGCGGTAATCATCCATCATACGTTTGGTTGTATAGTCAGGTGCAATGGATGATATTGAATTCTTCACATATTGCATCCATTTGGCAGAAATTCCGTCATCATCCTGTTCGTAATAAGCAGGAATCAACTCATTTTCGAGGATACTGTATATTACAGCGGCATCCAATTCATCCTGGTAATTCTGGTTCTCGTATGTACGTTTGTCAGTAAGTGCCCATCCTGCATTTTCGCGATATCCTTCGTACCACCATCCGTCTAATACGCTGAAGTTAAGTACACCATTCATTTCGGCTTTCTGTCCTGATGTACCGGATGCTTCCAATGGACGGGTTGGAGTATTTAACCAAACATCTACACCACTAACCAAACGTTTAGCCATATCCATGTCATAGTTTTCAAGGAAAACAATTTTTCCAATAAACTCAGGGCGACGCGAGATTTCAACAATGTGCTTGATCAACGATTGACCACCACCATCAGCAGGGTGTGCTTTACCTGAAAATATAAACTGAACTGGACGATCAGGATTATTAACAATCCGGGCTAATCTTTCTGTATCAGTAAATAACAGGTGAGCCCTTTTGTAAGTGGCAAATCGGCGTGCGAAACCAATGGTTAAAGAGTTTTCATCCAACTTTTCCATCACCTCGTAAATAGTAGATGGATCAGAATGTGTGGTAGATAAGTTTTCGTAAGTACGGTCTTTAATATAATCAATCAGTTTTTTCTTAAGATCTTTTCTTATCGACCATATTTTACCGTCAGATAAACTCTGAATATGTTCCCAGTATTTTTTATTGGCAAGATCAGTCATGAAGTCATCATCGAACTGAGTCTCATAAAATACCCTCATATCTTTAGCAGTCCATGTTCCGTAATGCACTCCATTGGTTACATATCCGATATGAAGCTCCTGTGGATAGAATCCTTTCCACAGATTTTGGAACATATCTTTAGATACTTCACCATGCAACCAGCTAACTCCGTTCATCTCCTGAGATGTTTTTGCCGCCAGGTTACTCATGCTGAATTTCTCACCTTTATCACCAGGGTTTTCTCGTCCCAGATCCATGAAATCATCCCACGAAACATTTAGCTTCTCAGGGATGTGACGCATATATACACGTAGCAGATCTTCATCAAATTTATCGTGTCCTGCAGGCACAGGGGTATGAGTTGTAAACAATGAAGAGGCGCGAACCAGTTCCATTGCTTCATTGTAAGTAAACTTACTTTCAATTAAATCAATCATTCGCTGAATGTTGATAAGAGCAGCGTGACCTTCGTTGCAGTGATAAACCTGATTGTTAATACCAAGTTCATTCAACATGCGCATTCCACCCATACCAAGTAATATCTCTTGTTTTAGACGATTTTCCCAGTCACCTCCATACAGGCTATGAGTGATGTCTTTATCCTGCTGATTGTTTTTAGCAACATCGGTATCTAGTAAATATAACGGAATACGCCCAACCATTGCTTTCCAAACTTTGGCGTAAACTGTGCGCCCAGGCATATTAAGAGCAACTTCAACCAACGAACCATCTTCATTTCTAACTTCGTCGAGAGGCAGACTTGAGAATTCCTGTGCATCATAAAGCGCCATCTGTTCACCACTTAGCGACAGGGCTTGTTTAAAATATCCATATCGATATAATAAACCTACGGCTACCATATTGACAGCACAGTCACTTGCTTCTTTCAGATAATCTCCGGCCAATACACCCAATCCACCTGAGTATATCTTCAGGATATCGTTAATTCCATATTCCATACTGAAATAGGAAATAGAAGGGCTGTCGCAATAAGGTCTTTCCATATATTTTGTAAACATGGAGTATACCTTATTTACTTTACTAACGTATTGCTCATCCTTTGCTAAAGTACTTAATCTGTCATATGGTACTTTTTCAAGCAGTAACATTGGATTTTTCTTGACTTCAGACCAAAGCTCTCCATCTATTTCTTCGTATAGCTCTGTTGCCTGATAATTCCACGACCACCATAAGTTGTGACTTAACTCCTGAAGGGGAGCAAGAGACTCAGGTAGTTTAGACTTAACGATAATCTTTTTCCACTTTGGCTGAGATGATGGTTGCGGTTTAGTTCTGATTCTTGCATCTTTCTGAAGTGGACTTATCGAATCTTTTCTACTTTCAACAGCTTTTAAAGCAATGTCAAAAGCATTGTAATAATGCTTTATTAATGCATCCCAGGCAACCGAATCTGCTATGTCATTCGCTTTGCTTCTACTTAATGCAACATCATCACTACCAAGTTTTGCATATTGCTTAATTACTTCTGCTGTGGCATTCACAATTTCGTTGTGATTTGAATCATCACGATGAAGAACAGCAACTCCTTCAGTAATATCTTTAGATAATTTACTTGCATATAATCCAAATCCCGCTAGATCCGTAGTAATGGTTGGGATCTGAAATGCAAGACTTTCAACCGGAGTATATCCCCAAGGTTCGTAATAAGAAGGGAAAACGGTTAAATCCATACCAATCAAAAGATCGTAGTATGGCATATTGAAAATACCATCATCACCTTTGAGATAGGAAGGAACAAATATCAGTTTAACTTTATCACCTTGTTCGTTATTTAGGTGGGTATCTTGTATTTTATTGATGATAGGGTCATAACCCAGATCATTCAGGCCATGGGTTAAAAAAGGATTGTCAAGCAGATGGTTTTTATCTTTGCTTTCCAATTTCTCAATTAAGTCTTTCCGAGGGCCATAGGAGTTAGCTGGAATCAGTACAAAAGCAACTACTTCACGATCCAATGCCTGAGGTTCGTTTAGTTTTTGAAGAGTATCCATAAAAACGTCGATACCCTTGTTCTTAAACTCATAGCGTCCACTATTAGCAATAAACATAGCATCTGAAGATAGTTCGTAGCCCAAAAGAGCTTCTGCAACTTCTTTCAGTTTATTACGGGCGATGGATCTTTTCTGATCAAAATCTTCTCCTTTGGGAACAAAATCTTCTTCAAAACCATTGGGAGTTACAACATCTACTTCACGGGTCAGAAACTGTTTACATTCTCTGGCAGTGATTTCAGAAACGGTTGTGAAGCAATCAACATTAACTGCTGCTTTCTTTTCCATCGAGTGCTTCGCCACAATGTGAAGGTCCTGTGCCTTTGTATCTCCATCATATTCGGTTAAGCTGTCATAAAAAGCATATCCATTACCAGCAAGTGAACGGCCCACAACAGTTGCATGTGTTGTAAAAATAGTACCAACCTGAGGTAATGCTTTATTTAGATATAAAGCTCCGGATCCGGTCATCCATTCATGGTAATGAGCAATTACCTTGTCGTTCATTCCCAGGAAGTAACGATAAAAACTTTCGATTACCTTTCCTGAAGCATATCCAAACAAAACCGATTCGATGTAATCCCATTGCCCACTAATACTGTCAACTGCAAACCATTCCCAATACTTTGCAAGTATATCATCTTTCATTTGCATGAAAGAGGTGAAGTCAACTAAAACTACTATTGGTCTTCCAACAATATTCCATCTTCCTATTCTAACCGCAATTCCTTCCTGTTGTAGCTCATCTTTCCAATCCGGAAAAAGGCTGTTTTCCTCTAAAAATTCAGGGTTTGTAGGTGTACCCCTCCAAACATCAGGACCTATATAAATCACTTTGTCCTGAAACTCCTGCACCAACGTTTGTGCTTTGGTGGCTAAAACCGTATGTATGCCGCCCATTTTATTGCACACTTCCCAACTTGTTTCAAAAATATAGTCGGGCTTTAAAAAGCTACTAATCATACCTCTGTTTTTTGTTTTCCGACCAATAGGTCAACTCTTTCTTCACAGTTTGATAACCGCATTCAGCTGATCGTCGCCCATTCCAGTCTCGACAAAATCATCAGCTTCCTCTTCGGTCATCCATGTCTTATTATCAATCAAATAACGAAATTGAACATCAACACCTGTTTCTAGGTAGCAGGTTTGAGAAAAAGATCCGTTTTTAAGTTTTTCCATACTTGTTTCAGTAGGGCTCCAATTGTTGAAACTACCAACAATGTTTACGGATTCAACATTGTTTAATTTGCCTAATTTAAAGGTCACTTTACATTCAGGTCGACTTTTTAGGTACTGTTTCTTAATACTCATGATAAAAAGTTTAAGGTTAATAAGTCAAGTTGCCTGTGTGTTACTATAATTGAGGATTGTTGTTTTAAATTTTATTAGTTGTGGATTTTAATTGTTTCTCCAGTTGTTTTATTTTTTTGTCTTTCTTTTCAATTATACGCGACAGGTTAGCTAATTCCTGTTCTATATTTGATTCTGGAATGGCTGCATTTAATCGCAGTGTGAAATCACTCAATACATTCATATAGTTTATAAATGCTTCATAAGGCGTTTCATAAGGATTAAAATATGCATGCACTTCTCCATCGGAAAAGAATTTAGTACTCATGTAATAAAAATGATCGCTAACCTGAAGATATTGCCAGTCTTTCAACAGCTTTTCGTCTTCGCATTGATTAATTTTTGGCAAAAGCGAATATAGTTTATCAAAAGCTTCCTTTTGCATTTCATTACCTAGCCAGGCAGTTAAATCACGTTCTTCATCAGCCCAGCTAATTGGATGTGGAACATGCACGGACGAAACGGGTTGTAACTTCTCAATCGCTTCTGAAGGGGTAACAAACTGAAGCTTTTTATGTTTGATGACCTTTTCTGGTAAATCTTCTAAAAATTCAAAAATTCCTGTTTCTTTCCATTGGTGTTCTCCAAAGGTTTCGTAATCCATAAACAGGTTTATGATTTCTTCTTTCTTATCCAGTTGAGCAAGCCAGTCAACATATTTCTGAGTTGTTAAAGGCCATTCGCACCATCCTTTGTTACCAAAGCGAAATGCAATGTCGTCACTTAAAACAAAGTTTTTAAGCAATACTTTTAATTTAGGATCGATGGCGTTACAATAAAGAAAGTTAGGGCTTTTCCAACCTAATATGTGTTTGGCCCCTTCGGTTAGCAT
The DNA here is from genome assembly GCA_025499705.1 of Carboxylicivirga caseinilyticus. GTDB lineage: Bacteria > Bacteroidota > Bacteroidia > Bacteroidales > Marinilabiliaceae > Carboxylicivirga > Carboxylicivirga caseinilyticus. The sequence continues at coordinate 158,997 of JAFMVE010000002.1, read as the reverse complement.
ACCTTCGTATCCCAATGTTTTGACCATTTGACCTATTTCATCAGAGTAGATCAATTCAGTGTTTCGAAATACTTTAGGTTTGTACCCAAAAAGTTCTTTTACAGTTTGAGCATGTTGTTTTACCTGACGCTTAAATTCCTTCTCGTCTTTTAGAGCAACCAAAGAATGCGAATATGTCTCAGCCAGTAATTCAACATCACCAGTATCCACCAATTCTTTGAAACTTTCGATTACTTCGGGTGCATATAGTCTGAATTGATCCAACGCAACGCCGGAAATAGAAAAGGCTATTTTAAATTTACCTTTGTACTTTTTTAAGAGCTTTAACAATAATTCATTAGTTGGTAAATAGCACTTGGTTTTTACCTTGTCTAATACCGATTCGTTGGTATAATCATCATAGTAATAATGGTCCTGGCCAATATCAAAAAAACGGTATCTTCTGAATCTGAATGGTTGATGTACCTGAAAATAAAAGCAAATATTTCTCATAGTCTGTGGTTTTCTTTAGGGTAAAACACTGTCGTAAACTAATTTCACTTTTCTGGCTGAGTTTTCCCATTTTAATGAGTCAACTTCTTCTTTTCCATGTTTAATAAACATCTTTGAAAGTGCCGGGTAGCTTACAATACCATGGATAGCGTCGGCCATGGCTTCAATATCCCAGAAATTGGTTTTAATCGCATAAGTTAGTATTTCTGCTACTCCTGATTGATTTGAAATCAGCACAGGAACAGAGCTTTGCATTGCTTCAAGAGGGGAGATGCCAAAGGGTTCAGAAACAGATGGCATAACGTATAAATCGCTCATGCGAAGCATATGAAATACATCATCACCTTTTAAAAACCCTGTAAAATGGAATTTATCAGTAATGTTCAGACTGGCAGCTCTTCGAATCATCTTTTCCATCATGTCGCCACTTCCAGCCATCACAAATCGCACATTGTCAACTCTTTTTAGAACGGCGTTGGCGACTTCAATAAAGTACTCTGGGCCTTTCTGCATTGTGATTCTACCTAAAAAGGTAACAATCTTCTCGCCAACCTTCTTTTGAAATGGAACAGGGATTTCATTATGATTTGGCTCAACAGCATTGTAAACTGTCACTACTTTATCTTCGGGGATGCCATATTTTTCAATTACAATGTTTCGGGTTAGGTTGCTAACTGTTATTACTTTATCAGCAGCTTCCATTCCACGTTTTTCTATTTCGTAAACGGTTGGGTTAACACTTCCTCCACTTCTGTCAAAATCAGTGGCATGAACATGCACAACCAAAGGTTTACCAGTAGCCTCTTTCGCAGCAATACCTGCCGGGTAGGTAAGCCAGTCGTGTGCATGTATTATATCAAATTCATGATCCTGAGCTATTAAATTGGCAATGATCGCGTAATCAGCAATCTCTTTCAGAAGATTTGGACCATAGGTACCGGTAAACTGAACGAGACCAGATTCGTCAGTCTGAACAAATTTATGCATAGTACTCACTTCATAACTCTGCAATTTCCAGAATTCATCCGGATCGACATAAGGAACCAATTTTGAACTTACTTCAATATAATCCAAGGTCTTAGAAAATTGACTGACATTCAGTTTTCGATGTTTGATTGGAACTTTATTTGCACCAACCAGCTGCATGGTTGATTGATCTTCATCTCCAAACGCTTTTGGAACGACAAAAATTACATCCAAATCGGGGATATGGGCAATTCCCTTGGTAAGCCCATAACAGGCTGTACCTAATCCTCCCGAAATATGGGGAGGGAATTCCCATCCAAACATAAGTACTCTCATAGACTTAGGTTTATTAAAGTGAGTATGGTTCAATCGATTTAATGACTCTTAAAATACCAGCAACATTCCATGCCATCGACACCGCACCTTTGGCTGTGTGTGGTGGGTTACCGTTATACGCTTCGGAGATGGTACCTAAACAGTGTTCCCCTAATTCTTTCTCATAGTCTTCAAGTATCCTTTTTATAAAGTAGACACCTCCTTGTTTATGAAGCGATAGATAAGCATCGGCAAAAAATGAAACCAGCCATGGAAAAGCAGTTCCCTGATGAAGTGCTAAATCACGCTGGGCAACGGTTCCTTCCATTACACCCTTATAATGCGGGTCTTGCGGAGAAAGGCTGCGAATTCCTTTTTGCGTTACTAATTCTTTTTTTATGATGTCAACAACCGATTTTTTCTGATCAGTACTTAGTGGAGAATAGGGGAGTGCTGCTGCTATCAATTGGTTGGGCCTGATACTCCCATCCATTGTCTCACCATCATTACAATCAGCAAGGTACTCCAGCTCTTCTATCCAGTAATATTTATTAAACGAGTTTTTAACTTGCTCAGCAAATGGTTCCCATGCCGATACAAATTCAGTTTCGTTATTTTGTTTTGCTAATTCAATTGAAAACCTGATCGCATTATACCAAAGAGCATTTACCTCAACTGGCATTCCATACCTTGGCGTTACAGGCTTATTATCAACAATTGCATCCATCCAGGTAAGAGGGATATTTTCTACTTTGGCGTAAATTAATCCATCAACTAATCTGAATTTTTCATGATTGGTTTCTTTGTACCTGTTAAGGATGTCTTTCATTACATCACCAAATTCATCCCAAATATTGTCTACCTTACAATACTCGATGCACATTTCAAAAGTCCAGAATAACCAAAGGGGTGCGTCAATGTCTTTTACAATGAAATCATTACCCGAGAGGTACTCTTTTTTAATTTGTTCAACGGCAGTTTTTAGAATTTTCGAAAAGTCAGTTTTATCTTTTTGAAAAACGGTTAATCCTGGCAACGAAACCAAGGTATCACGTAAGCGGGTTCCATACCAATGGTAGCCAGCTATTAATTTGGTTTCTTTCTGATTACGGATAATAAACTGTTGAGCTGCATTTAGCAGGTTATTTTGTAAACTGCTTCGAGGTACCCGCTTATTAAGTTCGCGGGTGAATTTTCCTTTTAATGAACCCGGTTTTGCTTCTACTGTTCCACCTGCAAAAACGATACTTTCACCTTTTTTTATTTCAACCTCAAAATAGCCAGGTACATATAAATCTTCAGAATAATTGTAACCCCTGTTTTGTTCTTTTACATATTCAATGTTGCGAAACCAATCGGGGTTGGGAACATAGTCGTTAGCTTTATTAAGTTGCATATAGATTGGAGGGAATCCATCATATAAAGATATACTAATGCCACTATCTTCCACTTTGTATTTGGTGTTGGCATACATGTTTTCATGAGTCAGGTCATGAATGTTTCTGAAAGCCAGAAAAGGTGTTAAACGCAAGGTTGTTGGAGAATGAGCTTCTTCTAATGTGTAACGAAGCAGTACTTGCGACTCTTTCTCAGAAAGAATTACTTCCTGAGACATTACGACACCTCCAACCCGATAGGATGTTTTGGGTATTGGAAACGTTGTATAATCACGAATATATTTATGCCCTTTGGGTTCGTAATGGCTACCCTGATATTTATGAATACCCAGGTTAAATACTTTATTTCTTTGAATAATACTAACATCTAAGGAGGATAACAAAACATGTCGTTCATTATCGAGCTGTTCGATAGGAGCCACCAGCAATCCATGATATTTGCGGGTGTTGCAGCCAATGATTGAGCTGCTTGAATAGGCACCTGCTCTGTTGGTCCGTAGAATTTCTTTAAAAAGAGAATACTCCAGATTAACCAACTGGCTTTTATCCAAATGTTCAATACTCATATGCTAAGAAATTAAGTATAAACCCATCACCTAAGTGCAGACTTTTCAAATTGGAAACAGGATGAGTTTAAGGGTAAATGTAAAGTGAGAAGATTCTAATTGTCAACTCTCTTGCTGCAATTTTGTAAAAAAAATTCAATTGATCAATAAGAAAGGATATAATTATCTACTTTTTTTATGTGATTTGACCGTTTTATTTAATTGCTTGTTGAATACTTCGATATGGTAGGATAAAGTAACATTATTGAATTTTTTTTGAATCTGTTCTAATCCTGCAATTTGTTGTTTGATAAATTTTTGATGTTGTGCCGAATTCGGATCAAATGGTTTATGACTTGCTGCTTTCTTTATTTTTTCCATTCGCTGGATGAAATCAAGGCCTTTATCATCAATCCACGAAGAGATAAACTTAGAGCGGATATAATCAATGGCTTCCTTCGAAGGATGCAGCATATCACTATCGAAGAAACGATAGTCGCGAAGGTCGTCTAACAGGATTTCATAAGCTGGAAAATAAAATAAATGATCAAATTTTGAACAAAGTTTTTCTATTGACAAGAGTAATGTTGCTTTGCTGATCTGATTACCATGAGCCCCATCTTTCCAATGACGAACGGGACTAACAGTTAGTATGATTGTCAGATTGGAATTGATTGCTTTTAGCTGCTTAATTAATTGACTATATGTCTCTGTAATTTGTTCTACTGATAGAAGAGATCTGCTAAAATGAGATGCCGGAAATTTATGGCAATTTGATACCACTTTTTCAGAGTCCTTCAGTTGATAAATCCAGGCTGTGCCAAATGTGAGAAGCAGATAGTCTGCATTATGGAGTACTTCGGTTCCCTTTTTTAGTGAATCATTAATGTTTTGTAAACATTGTTCCTTATTTGTATGGTTAAACTGACTGTGAAAGTCAAAGCTTTGCCATTGATCATTATGAGATATTAAGTCAGATAGCTCATATTTTTTGTTGCTTATTAGACGATTAATGGATTCTGAAATTGAAAAAGGATTGTATAAAACACCAAATGGATTAACAAGAGCATTAAAACCTGTTTCAGTGAAATAAGAACCTATGTTATTGGCAAAACAGCTACCCATAAATAAAAGTTGGGAGTCATAGCTCATTCTATCTTGTTGATGAGGTACATCAACAACGGTTCTGAAGGTTTCCATGATCAATTTTTTAGTGAAAATACAATTAATCTGGCTGATGAAACAAAAAAAGCCGCCTCGATTTCGAAGCGGCTTATATTATGATATAATAATTAATTACATAACTAGTTTGTAACCTTTACCATGAACATTAATGATTTCAACATTAGGTTCATCCTTCAAATGTTTACGAAGTTTGGTAATGTATACGTCCATGCTTCGTGCATTGAAATAGTTATCGTCAACCCAAATTGTTTTTAAAGCAAAATTGCGCTCCAATACTTTATTAGCATTGGTACAAAGTAATTTTAATAACTCCGATTCTTTTGTGGTTAATTTAATAACATCATCGTCATTAATTAATTGTTGCTTTTGTGTGTCGAATTTGAATTTACCCAACTGGTAAAATTCCTGAGCAACGTTACCACCTTTTGTGCGACGTAATATAGCCTCAATGCGGAAAAGTAACTCTTCCATGCTAAAAGGTTTTGTAAGATAATCGTCGGCACCTATTTTAAAACCCTGAAAGATATCTTCTTTAAGTGATTTTGCAGTTAAGAAAATAATAGGAATATCAGCGTTTACCATGCGAATATCCTTAGCCAATGAAAAACCATCTTTCTTTGGCATCATAACATCTAAAATACAGATGTCGTATTTTTTTGACATAAAAGCCTTATAACCTTCTTCTCCATCAGGCAATAAATCAGTTTCGAAGCCTTTTGCTTCAAGGTACTCTCTCAGGAGCATTCCAAGGTTCTCATCGTCCTCTGTTAAGAGGATTTTATATTCTTTTTCCATTCTTTAATGTTTTTAGAGGTAGGAATATGTCAAATTTAGTGCCAACCTTAAGTTCGCTCTCAACTGATATTTCACCGCCATGGTCTTCAACTATCTTTTTTACATAAGCTAATCCTAAACCAAAGCCTTTAACATCATGAACGTTACCGGTTGGTACACGGTAAAATTTCTCAAATATCCTTTTGAGGTTATCCTTTGATATCCCCATCCCATTATCTTTTATCGAAATTACAATTCCGTTGTTTTTATTCCAAGTTTTGACGTATAAAACCGGTGCCCCCATTTTATATTTCACGGCATTGTCAAGCAAGTTATAAATAACATTTGTAAAATGCACATCATCAACGCTAATAATGCTGTTTTTCGCTTCTAAACGTTCAATTATTTTACCGTTTGCATTTTCAACCTTTATTCTGAAGTTGTTGGTGACATTATGAATAAGGTCATTAACATCAATGTTCTTTAATTTTAAGCCTTTCTTGCCTTTTTCAAAAATGGCCATCTGAAGCACCTTTTCAACCTGAAAACTCAAACGTTTACTTTCATCCTGTATAACACTTGATATGTGCATTAACGTTTTAGGAGTTTTGATCACACTACCATCTTTGAGCATTTGAGATGCCAGAGAAATGGTTGAAATAGGAGTCTTAAACTCGTGAGTCATGTTGTTGATAAAATCGTTTTTTATCTGATCGACTCTTTTTTGTCTTACAATGATCATGATGGTGATAATTGAAAGAAAGATCATGATCAAAGTAAATGCTGCCGATGGAATAACCAATCCTAATGATTCCAAAATAGGATTAGGTATTTGTATAAAATGAACTTTTATAAAGTTGGCTTTTGCATGTATGTCGTTCGGAAACAGTCTTCTTTGGTAAATTTTGTACTGCTCAGGGTTTTCATTAAAACTTTCGGTCTGAAATGCCAATTCTCCTTTTTGATTGATGATGGCGTATTCATATAGGAAAGGAATGCCTCTGTCTTCGAATGCCTGGAAGAGATATTGCTGAAGACGCATGTTATCAATGCGATTTTCAATCGGCACATCCTGCAGCAGCGTTCTCAACAATGCATCATTTTGTTTATTGAAGCGGTTACGCAATTCGTTTTGAATAGTCATCATGGTGCTTGTTAATGGATCTGTACGTCCAAAAACACCTTTAGATGTTCTTCCCTGAAAAGTGGTGGTTAGTGAATCCTGTTCATAAGTAGAAACATCATATTGTCCGCGAGAAAAGTCTAATTCCAGTGAAATGCGAAATTCTTGCTCTTGCTTTAATAAATCTTCATTGTTGTTTCTGAAATATTTAGTGTCGGGTTGCAGGTTTTGAGGGACTTTGCTTTGTGGTTTTGGAGCCACCACACTTCTTGATAAATGAGAGATCTCATCATTTTCAAGTCTGGCTATTACTTCATCCATTGCCTGAATCACCAATTGATCGAAATGATCTTCTTTCAATTTAGTGGCATTCATAATCCATAACGTTTGGATATATGTTAATCCAATTAAGGAAATTGCCATTACAATGGTCAGTATCAGTATTAATTTCTTACTCATATAACAAAAATAGCAGGCTGAATGAATATAAAGTTGTGTTTAACATTAATTAACAGCGAATTAATTAGTTGTAGAGTAAAGATAATTGGTCGTGAATTGAGTCATTTATCAGGATGAATTTCAGAAATAGTGATCGGTTTAACAGAAAAATCAATTGTAATTTTTCAAAACAAGTTTACTAAAAAATCAAATAAAAACACTACTTGTCTTTCTGATAAATTAAGGTTAGTTAATACTGTCAGGTTAATTCGATATGCTCCAGAGCCTGATGAGCGGCATTTTGTTGTGCTTCTTTCTTCGAATATCCTTCACCTTCGCCAAATAATTCTTCGTCAATTAATGCTTTTGCTTTAAATTTTATGGTTGTTTCTTCGAAAGTGTGTAGTTCTTCGGTAATAAAGTTAACAGTCTTCTTTTGTTTTTGCCCCCATTCAATTAATAATGATTTGTAATTATTATCCTCCCTGGCAATTTTGGGTAAATCAATATAATGATTGATTATTTTTTCAGAAACAAACTGTTTACACTTGTTATAACCTTTGTCGAGATATACGGCCCCAATCAGGGCTTCCAGAGCATCTCCCAATATACTTGTCTGGGAAACATCGAGCAACGACTGTGTTTTAACCCATTTGTGCAAATCCATTTCTAAGGCAACGGAGTTAAGCAATGAGCGATTAACTATGCGTGACCTGGTTTTCGTAAGGAAACCTTCATTTTTATGCGGAAAATACTCATACAATACTTCAGCAACAATGGAACCCAAGATGGCATCGCCTAAATACTCCAGGCGTTCATTGTTCATGTATCGTTTGGTATGTGCGTCCTTAAGCATAGCCGATTTATGGATCATGGCCTGCTCATAAAGTTCTATGCTGGACGGGGTTAATCCGGTAGTGTTTCGGATAAAACCATAAAACTTCTTCCCTCGAAAAGGAAGAAGTTTTATAATGTGCAAAAGTGGTTTAATCAAAACTACTTTTTTACAAAGCTTTAAATACCACGGATGCGTTATGACCACCAAATCCAAAAGTGTTTGATAAAGCAACTTTTACTTCACGTTTCTGTGCTTTGTTGAAAGTGAAATTAAGCTTGTTATCAATCTCTGGATCATCTTCAAAGTGGTTGATTGTTGGAGGAACAATACCATTTTTAATAGCTAAAATACAAGCTATTGATTCAACAGCTCCTGCAGCTCCTAACAAGTGACCAGTCATAGACTTTGTTGAACTGATGTTCAAGTCATAAGCGTGATCACCAAAAACCTCTTTGATGGCCTTAGATTCGGCAATATCACCAAGTGGAGTAGCTGTACCATGTACATTGATGTAATCTACTTCATTCGGATCAGTACCGTTATCTTCTAACGCATTCATCATAACTTTCTTGGCACCCAATCCCTCAGGATGTGGGGCTGTTAAGTGATGTGCATCAGCAGTCATACCAGCACCTACTATTTCACAGTAGATATTGGCTCCCCGCTTAATTGCGTGCTCGTATTCTTCAATAATTAAAGAAGCACCTCCTTCTCCCATCACAAAACCATCACGTCCTTTATCAAAAGGTCGCGACGCTGTCGTTGGATCGTCATTACGGGTTGACAAAGCCTGCATTGAATTAAATCCACCCACACCGGCTTGATTAATTGCGGCTTCAGAACCTCCTGTAACAAACATGTCAGCTTTGCCTAAACGAATAAGATTATACGCTTCGCCAATGGCGTTAGTAGAAGATGCACATGCCGAAACAGTGCCGAAATTGGGTCCGCGGAATCCATATTTCATAGAAATATGGCCCGGGGCAATATCAGCAATCATTTTCGGAATGAAGAAAGGGCTGAAACGTGGAGTTCCGTCCCCTTGAGCAAATCCTGTAACTTCTTGCAAGAATGTAAGCAAGCCGCCAATGCCGGCACCCCAGATTACGCCAACACGATCAGCATCCAATTTCTCAGGATCAACTCCTGAATCGGCTACTGCCTGGTCGGCAGCAATCATAGCGTACTGGGCATAGAGGTCAAGTTTCCTAACCTCTTTGCGATCAAAATAATCATTGGCGTTATAGCCTTTTACTTCGCAAGCGAACTGAGTTTTGAACTTGGAGGCGTCAAATTGAGTAATAGGGGCACAGCCACTTACTCCATTTATCAAGCTATTCCAGTATTCTTCTACTGTGTTGCCGATCGGCGTAATGGCTCCTAGTCCCGTAACAACAACTCTTTTTAACTCCATAACTACTCTTAAAGTATCCTACTCGTTCTTACTTAGCGTTCTCTTCAATGTAAGCAATAGCGTCACCTACAGTTCCGATATTCTCAGCTTGATCGTCTGGAATTGCAATGTTGAATTCTTTTTCAAATTCCATAATCAATTCTACAGTGTCAAGAGAGTCAGCACCCAAATCATTGGTGAAACTAGCTTCTGGTGCAACTTCAGTTTCGTCAACTCCCAACTTGTCTACGATAATTGCTTTTACTCTTGATGCAATGTCTGACATAGCTTTAAGTTTTTTAAATTAATACTAATAAAATGTTATAAAACAACTTTGCAAAGAAATACATTTGTGGATAATAATTCAAACTTCATGTAAAGAAAATACCAATTAGCCTATAAATTTTCCTATTTTTGCACCTTGTTTTGGTGTAAAAAAATACGTGTAAAATTAAGATAATGAAAAAGATAGTGCTTTTTGCATCGGGGTCTGGATCGAATGTAGAAAACATTGCAAAATATTTTGAAGAGAAGGGGACGGTCGAAATAAAAGGAGTGTTTTGCAACAACCCAAATGCCTATGTTATTGAGCGTTGCGATAATTTAGGTATACCATGTAGGGTGTTTAGTCGAAATGAATTCAGGGATAACCTAGAGATATTGAATGAGTTACGAGAACTTAAACCGGACTTAATTGTTTTAGCAGGATTCTTATGGTTAATACCATCGGCATATATTCAGCAATTTTCTGATAAAATTATCAATATTCACCCAGCCCTTTTACCAAAATATGGAGGCAAAGGAATGTATGGCCATCATGTTCATCAATCTGTGGTTGATAACAAAGAGAAGGAGTCTGGTATTACAATTCATTATGTGAATGAGCATTATGATGAAGGACAGGTAATTAAGCAGGTGAGTTGTAAGGTTGAACCTTCTGATTCAGCTGATGATGTTGCTGCCAAAGTACATGAGTTGGAATATATATATTTCCCTCAAACAATTGATGAATTGTTGAATGCATAAAGTTTGATATCAATCAAATAAAAAAGAGGCCCAGTTTTGAGCCTCTTTTATTTTTTAAAACTTAGAACTTATAAATTTTGAAGTGCAATACTGTCAATCTTTGATTTTAATGGTTCAATAAATGACTTGAAACGAGCCATGTTCGCTTCTTTTACGGGTTCTACAGAAGGAGCTTCCACTTTTAATGGGTCAATTGGACTACCGTTTTTATAAACTCTGAAATCGAGATGCGGACCCGTTGCAAGACCTGTTGAGCCAACATAACCTATTAACTGACCTTGACGCACATATGTTCCTTGTGAAATGCCTTTAGCAAAGCCTTTTAGGTGCATATAAACAGTTGTGTATACACTATTGTGCTTAATTTTAAGATAATTTCCTCCACCATTTTTCTGGTATCCTTTTGCAAAAATACGACCATCTCCCAGTGCATAGACAGGTGTTCCTGCTGGAGCTGCATAATCGATTCCATGATGAGGACGACGTATTTTGAGTACCGGGTGCAAACGACTATTGGAAAAACGACTGCTGATTCTTGAAAATTTAAGGGGAGCTTTCAGAAACGCTTTTCGGAGGCTTTGTCCATTTTCGTCAAAGAAATTCCAGACACTATCTTCTTCAAAATTAAAAGCATAGAAATCTTTTCCTCTGTGATGAAATTGAGCTCCGTGGACCTTGCCAATACCTATGCTTAAACTATCCACAAATTCTTCATCGTAATACACTTTAAAATAATCGCCTTTCTCAATGCCAAAGAAATCTACTGTCCAGGCAAAAATCTCGGATAATTCAATGGCTAATAAAGGATTGAGGTTGTTGTCGGACATTGCATTCCATAAAGAAGAGTTAATAACTCCTGAGGCTTCTTTTGAGATGCGAACGGTCTCTTTTACTCCGCGATATACCTGAATGGAGTCTTCGAGTGAGACAACCATATAATCGGTATTGTCAATTTCGTATACAAAATGCTCCAGAGTGCGCAATGTATCCTGACTTAAAAACAGTGAATAGTTATTTCCAACTTTAATTTTTCTGACATCAAAAACTGGTTTTGTTCTTTCCACAATTGTATTAATAGTTGGGTAATCAACACCGGCTTTTAAGAATATATCGGCTAAAAATTGGTTGCGTTTTACTCTTTCTTTATCAACTATAAAAGAGTCTAATGGAATGCCATATAATAATTCTGGTTCAGGCACCACAACAACATTCATAGAATCCAGAGTTTCTTGTGTTACTACAGATTTAGGATGTTGGTATCTGCTGACAAGTAGAAAAGTAAGTGGAACTAAAATTATTACAACTATAGCGATAAGAAAAAAAGTCTTCTTCTTCATTTTAATTTAATAATAAGGGTGAATTGTCAGGGTAAAAAAAAGCGAGACCTTAATCCGACTTTTCTTTATAGCCCCTAAGTTAAGATTTTCTTGCTTAAATTTTAATTTTATCGAAGCCTTGTCCGTAAACTCCCATTACCGTTCCAACAGTAATAAAAGCATCGGCATCTATCTGCTTCACTACTTTAAATATCATTTGAGTGTCACTTTTTTTTGCAATAACCATCAATACTTTTCGATCTTCGCCGGAATATCCCCCTGTTCCATGAAGTATGGTAAGTCCTCTGTTGGCATCAAAAATCACTGATTTTTGTATCTCTTCTGGTTTGGTTGATATTATGAAGAACTGGACAGTTTGTTTGTTTCCTGATATCACTAAATCTACTGTATAGGCTACGATAGCCATGGTCATAAAACCATAAACAACGGTCTCGATGGATGAAGTCTGTACAAGAAAAAACGAAGAGGAGATAATGATAACATCCATTGCAAGAAGCAGTCGGCCTAAACTGATGTTTTTATATTTATTAATGATCATGGCAATAATGTCTACTCCACCGGTACTTCCGCCATTAACAAAGACGATGCCAGCGCCTAATCCTCCTAAAATACCACCTATAATGGCATTCATCATTAACTCAGAAACGATGGGTGCATCAAAAAAAGGTCTCATTAAAGATAAAAGCCCTGAGAAAACCAGAACGCAATAGATCGTTTTGATGCCAAATGAGGCCCCAAGTACTTTCATGGCAATAAGAATAAGGGCAATATTGATTACTAATGAAGTTAAACCTACATCCCAGCCAAAAAGAAAAAACAGAATAGTGGAGGCCCCGGTTAAGCCACCACCTACTATTTTAGCCGGAATAAGAAATCCGGTCCACCCAAGAGTTCCAATGGCTAATCCAAGAGTCAACATCAGGTAACTTCGTAGCTCAGATAATATTTTATTGGTAGTCATTATTTTGTACTTATTTATTATTAATGGGTGGTTTGGTATTACAAAAACTGCCTGATAAAAATATCAAGCAGTTTGATTGTATCTGACGTAATTCTTAGTCAGTAGAAAGTTAGAAAACAGTGAATGTTAATTACTAACTTCTATCATCTAACATCTGGATTTATCCTACAACAATGTTGATGATCTTTTTAGGAACCACAATTACTTTGCGAATGGTTTTTCCTTCTATCCATTTGGCGGCTGACTGATGAGCTAATACAGCTTCTTCAACTTGTTTTGGATTCATATCTGCCGGAAGATCGATTTTAAAACGCATCTTGCCGTTAAATGAAACCGGATAAGTAACGGTTGACTCCACCAGATGACTTTCGTTTAATTCGGGCCATTGAGCATCTACAACGGAAGTTGTATTTCCTAACTGGCTCCATAATTCTTCTGAGATATGTGGAGCAAAAGGAGCTAATAGTGCTAACAGAGGCTCTAAAATCTCACGTTTGTTACATTTAAGATCATTTAAGTCGTTCACGCAAATCATAAAGGCACTAACGCATGTATTAAAAGAGAATCGTTCCACATCATCGGTAATCTTTTTAATGGTGCGGTGTAATACTTTTAATTCGTCAGGAGTTGCTTTATCGTTGCTTACTGCTAATTGATCACTGTTATAGAATAAACGCCATGTTTTTTTTAGAAATTTATGAACACCATCTATTCCGTTCGTATCCCAAGGCTTACTTTGCTCTAAAGGACCTAAGAACATCTCGTATAAACGCAAGGTGTCGGCTCCATATTCTTCAATGATATCATCAGGATTAACTACGTTATACATCGATTTCGACATCTTCTCTACTGCCCATCCACAGATGTATTTATCACCTTCCAAAATAAATTCAGCGTTAGCATAATCCGGACTCCATTTTTTGAAAGCTTCTATATCTAATTCGTCGTTGCGAACGATGTTAACATCCACATGAATTTCTGTTACATCATAGTCTTTACGAAGGTTGTACGAAACAAAAGTGTTGCTTCCTTTTACTCGATATACAAAGTTAGAACGTCCCTGAATCATTCCCTGGTTGATCAGCTTCTTGTATGGCTCGTCTTTGATTACGGCACCCATATCGTATAAGAACTTGTTCCAGAAACGTGAATAGATCAGGTGACCAGTAGCATGCTCAGTTCCTCCAATGTACAAGTCAACATCCTGCCAGTATTCGTTAGCCTCTTTGCCTACCAAAGCTGTATCATTCTTTGGATCCATGTAACGTAGGTAATAAGCCGATGATCCGGCAAAACCAGGCATGGTATTTAATTCCAAAGGATAACCATCTTCGGTTTGCCAGTTTTTAGCACGTCCCAAAGGAGGTTCACCTTGTTCGGTAGGTAAGTATTTATCAATTTCAGGTAATGTTAATGGTAATTTTGACTCATCCAGCATATAAGGCATGTCATCCTTGTAATAGACAGGGAATGGCTCACCCCAGTATCGCTGGCGGCTGAAAATAGCATCGCGAAGGCGGTAGTTTACTTTTACCTTACCAATTCCTTCAGCTTTAATATATTCTTTTGTTTTAGCAATACCTTCTTTTACGCTCAGTCCATCTAAGATACCTGAGTTAACCATGGTTCCTTCTTTTGAGTCGATGGAATCATTCCAGGTTGCCGGATCAGTTGCTTCACCACCTTCAGGAATTACCACCTGACGGATAGGTAAATCGAAGTGTTTAGCAAAAGCAAAGTCACGGGAGTCGTGGGCAGGAACAGCCATAATAGCTCCTGTTCCGTATCCTGCCAATACATAATCGCTGATCCAAACCGGAATTTCTTCTTTGGTTAATGGATTGATCGCATATGCTCCGGAGAAAACACCACTTACTTTTTTTACTTCAGCCAAACGTTCTCGTTCGGTACGTTTTTTGGTCTCTAAAATATAAGCATCAACGGCAGCGCGTTGCTCGGAAGTGGTTAACTGATCGACCAATTCGCTTTCGGGAGCCAAAACCATAAAGGTAACCCCGTAAACAGTGTCGGCGCGGGTGGTAAAGATTTCCATCTCAACATCCGATTCTTTTACTTTAAAAGTCATCTCAGCACCTTCGGAACGACCAATCCAGTTGCGCTGTATTTCTTTCAAAGAATCGCTCCAATCCACATTATCCAAACCGGTTAACAGGCGTTCGGCGTAAGCAGAAACACGCAACGACCATTGGCGCATTACTTTTTGCTCAACCGGATGACCTCCGCGAACCGAAACACCTTCTTTCACTTCATCGTTGGCTAAAACAGTTCCTAAAGCAGGGCACCAGTTTACCATCGTATCTGCCAAGTAAGCCAAACGATAGTTTAATAATATCTCTTGTTGTTCCTTGTCTGATTTAGCTTTCCATTCGTCGGCAGTAAATATCAACTCTTCGCTGCAAGCCAGGTCTAATCCTTCAGTACCTGTTTGGGCAAATACGTCAACCAATTCGCTGATAGGGCGGGCTTGCATAGCCTGGTTGCAGTAATAGTGGTTGAACATTTGAATAAATGCCCACTGTGTCCATTTATAGTAATCCGGATCGCAGGTTTTAACTTCGCGATCCCAATCATAACAGAATCCAATTTTATCGAGTTGCTGGCGATAACGGTTTAGGTTATTTTCGGTAGTAATAGCCGGGTGTTGCCCTGTTTGAATAGCGTATTGTTCTGCTGGTAATCCGTATGCATCGTAACCCATTGGGTGCAATACGTTAAATCCGTTTAATCGCTTGTAGCGGCTGTAGATGTCGGAAGCAATGTAACCCAGCGGGTGACCAACATGCAAGCCGGCTCCCGAAGGATAGGGAAACATATCCAATACATAATATTTAGGGCGGCTGTTATCAACCTCTACCTTATATATTTGATTGTCGTTCCAGAATTTCTGCCACTTTTGTTCCAGTTCCTTAAAATTGTATTCCATAATATAGTTGAATGGTCGTAATTATTCACTTAATATTCAGGCTGCGAAATTAGTAAAACTTATCCTTTTTTACAGAAGTAAGGGGTGAATAACAAATGATCTGTATCAATTTCTATTATAGAAAAGAGAAAACAGGAAGGAAAGAATGGGTAAATGGAAAAGGGCTGCCCGGATGAAGAGGCAACCCCATTACTAACTATGATTGTGTATTATTTAATAAATAATTAAATCCGCGAATGGAGACTTTTCTTTTTTGAATTTGATATCTTCTACTTTAACCCAAACTTCGTTTATAGAACTACTGTGATAGGAATTATTACCAGAGGGCCTAAGAAACATGCCTTTAAATGTCATGGTATCTTTATTAATTTCATAGGTGTAATAATTTGAATTGTTACATAGTTTTCCATTATAGGCATGAATGGTAACAATATTTCCGTCATCGTCAGCCAAATATTTACCACCGTTATATAGGCTACCTTTTTTATTGAATGAGACAAATAAGTTACCGTCAAATTTCATGTATCTGGTAAATGCATCATTTGTTGATATTTCAGTAGATCCACTTTTAACTAATTGCCATGTGCCAATTAAGTAGTCCGGTTTATGATACTTGTTTTTCGTGGTCATCCCCATGCTAATGATAAATACAGCGATGGCTCCAAACAGTAGAGAGAACATTACTTTTTTCATAATACTTTTGTTTTGATTAAACATGAGACCTGCCTGATCAAAAAAGTTAGTCACCTTTTCTTTTAGACTGGATGAAGGGTTTGTTTCGTTAGGTTCATTTAAAACATCCAAATCATATTCCATTGCTTCAAGAAGAGCCCGCACTGTATACATGCGAGGATGTACCTGATTCGATTCAATTCGTTGAAGTGTTCTGATGTTTACATTGCACTTTTCAACTACTTCGGATTGGGTGAGTCCTTTTTCTTTTCTGAGTTCTGCAATTCGGGTTCCGATAGGTTTTTGATTCATAGCGGTCGTTTGTTTCAAAAGTATTAGACTTGGGTTAAGGGGTACAATATTTGGATTGACTTATACACGGCATTTATGCGGCATTTATTTGCAAGGTATTTAAATATAGTGGATTAGATCGCAAGCTAAAAAGAATCCTTTTTTAGGATCTTTCCATTTTTCAGGTAGTAATTAATGGCAGTCTCCCACCAGAGCATAGAAGAATTAAAGTCATTTACCAGTTGATTTTGTATATAATGGTTCTGTTTTTCATTGAGCCCTGTGTATAGATATGTAATGTAAGTATAGGTTTTATTTTCTGATACAGCTTCAAGTCGAATGTTGATTCGTACTACATTTTCACCCGGTGTTAACCGAACAAATTCAATCTGATACCTCTCCTGATCGTGTTGAGTAACATGCCAGATTGTTTCCGACTCTCCGTGATGAGGTGTGGCAAAAACACAGTTTTCTTCAACTACCCCAGATTTTGAATAAATCATTCGGTATTCCCACCCATCTAACCAGTCTTTTTCGCGAACAGGGCAAAGAAGTGGAAATACCTTGTCAATTGAAGCAATATTCGTTTGTATGTAAGAAAAGGATTTTTGAGTGGATTGACTTTTGGGGCTCATCATTTAGGTGTTTTCGTCTTTGTTCTTTCGATTAATGTTTTATAGTCTTTTTCAAGATTCCTTAAGGATTTAATATCTGGTAATTCATTGTTCTGATAGTTTATAATCATTTGTTGGGTAATCAGGAGTTTCAATGCAAGTGTATGATCACCAAGTTGATTGGAAAGTTCAGTAATGGATGTTATTGTCCTTTCGTGTTGGCTTACTTTACTTTGAAAGCTTTTTTCTGAGATATTGAATATTCTCTCAATTTCCATCCTTAATGTAGTATCATTAATTTGACGGAGATAGTCATTTACTTTATGGTAATATAAATCATTATTGTTTTTATATATGTTATATGCTTCCTGGCTGTCGATAGTAGAAACTTTAATTTGACTAATATCATTCATGAGGTTCTCAAGATCAGTATCTTTTTCTTTTGCCTCATTAAATAATTGTTCTATGACATTCTCAGAATACCTCTTACCAAAGCTCTTAAGCTCTGTTTCAATTTTTGTTTGTTCAAAAACTTCAGGGGTTTCATTTAGAGGTTCTTTAAGGCCAATAGTTTTTTCGTTTGAATGCCTAGTGTTGCAGCTAATAAAAATTACAATACTTAATAGGTAAAGAGCTTTTCTCATTAGGGTTAATTATTTAGTTTTTCTTCTATTAATTCTTTAACAGCTTGAATAGCCTCATCCTGATAAGAGTCTGAATTATCAAGCATATCTTTCAATTGGACATCGTTATATTTTGAAAATTTTTGTTTAAACGTATTGGTAAGGTTCTTATTTTCCAATTCAATTTCAGACTCACTTTTAGGTGGAAAAAGTTTATTAATGAAATTTCTTGTTTCTTTTTTATTGAGAAGAATTAAGGCTAATAATGCATATGCAGAAACTGGTTGTATTTCAATTTTAATCATACTTCCTAAGCTAAATATGAATAGATAAGAGAAATTTGTAAACTGAATAAAATTAAACAAGCCTGTTATTAAGATAAGAGCAAGAGTGGTTTTTACATGATTAATTTTAAATATTTTAAGAAGAGTTATTGTTATAATTAATATATAGGCTATTACATTTCTCGTCTCAAATGGACTGGGAGTAACTATTTTTTCAATTACTCCATAAATTGAAATGATTGCAAGGTAAATTATGATTAAATGAACTGAGTATCTTTTTATAAGAGTCATTGGTGAATTTCTATAAAAATGAAGTTGATATTCCAAACCACAGATTATTAATTCATCACAATTTGTGATAACCTTAATAATCTATGGTTAACATTGATAAATGTAGTTTTACTTACTCCACTTATCCATCATTTCTTTATAATATTCCTGCAGAACAAAGAAGGCTTTTTTCTTGGTTCCTTTTTCAGATATTAATCCTTTGCGGTTCCAGCCGTCTTGTATTACGGGACGCATACGACGTGGGGAACGGAAGTCGGCCAGAATCCACGGTGACATACCCCTCAACTGAGGAATCTGGCGAAGCATGGCAATGTTTTTTATATAAAGGTCTTCCTGGAATTCTTCCGACCAACGATCTAACTTATCACCATGAAGGCCTTGCAAAGCACCACCTCCGTACTCAGAGATAAATACAGGTTTGTTATAATTAATTTCCCATTGCACCCGTTCACATTTTTCGGGTAATCCATCATACCAACCCACATATTCGTTAAAACTGATGATATCGACATAATCCATAAAAGGATCATCAATGCCCAATGTGTTTTCTTTTCCTTCTACTCTGTTTTTCTCCAAAGCAGCACTTATAAGGCGGGTGTTATCCAAGTTACGTGCTGTGGCAGCCAGGTTTCTCAGAAATTCCAATCGCACTTCACTTCGAGGTGTTTCATTTGCCATGGACCAGATAATCACCGAAGCCCTGTTTTTATCGCGCATCATCACTTCTTTTAACTGTTTTTCTGCTAATAAATAGGTGTCATGGTTTTCAAATGGAATAGTCCAGTAAACCGGATTTTCTTCCCAAACCAGAATGCCCATTTCATCAGCCATACGTAGCATATGTTCGTTGTGTGGATAATGAGCCAGTCTAACAAAGTTACAACCCAGTTCTTTAGCCCATCCTAAAAGTAATTCGGCATCTTCTTTACAATAGGCTCTTCTGCCTCCTAACGGATTTTCTTCATGAATACTTATTCCTCTCAGGTAAACACTTTTATTATTAAGTAATATATCGGAGCCTTTTACTTCAATTGTTCTAAAACCAATTTTATCATTCAAAGTATGATTTCCATATTTTAAATTAATAGTATAAAGTTTTGGATTTTCAGGTGACCAGTAACTAATGTTTTTTGCCTTTATCGCAACAGAGACTATTCCTTCGCTATTGGTTGTTAAGGTTTGATTGATCTTCAACTCCGGTATTGAAATAGCTACTTGTTGATTGGCTTTGTCATCGCCATTTAAACTAATGTAACCTTCAATCAAACCTGCATTCCCTTTTTGAAGCTGAATTGAATAATCAGCAATATAAGTCGATTGAGTTTCGATTAAATCAACGTCGCGGGTAATACCACCATAATTCCACCAGTCGGTATTTAAAGTAGGAACCGCTTCTTTTTTGCGTTTGTTATCAACTTTCACCACAAGGGAGTTGTCTTTTTCTTTCAAAAGATTCGTCACTTCGAAATAAAATGGTGTAAATCCACCTTCGTGAAAGCCCAGTTTTATGCCGTTTAAATATATGTCAGCACGATAGTTAACCGCCCCGAAATTGAGAAATATTCGATTGGTTGCATTTTCTTTTTTATAATCAAATGTTTTACGATACCAAACGGTTCCTTCGTAATAAAACAGGTTTTCTTCCTGTGAATTCCAATCGCCCGGAACATATAAAGTGGGAGAGGTGTCGAAATCGTATTCGTGTAAATCAGATCTGTCGTTGGGTTTTAAATCCAGAAAAATGGCTTCGTTGGTAGGATGTTCTTTCTGGTCCCGGGGTTCGTATCGATAATTATAATAACCACTTTCATAAACATCTACAATATAATGCCATTTGCCATTAAGGGTGGTTGTTTTTCTGTTGGGGATATTCTGAAATACGTTTTGAGCAATGGAAATTCCAGATAAAAGTAGAATCCCGAATAAGATCAAGATTTTTTTCATAGTGCTGATTTTATATGCTTGGTTCAATAGATGATATAAATATACTATTTGTTTATTAGTTAACAGGGCTGTTGTCGGAAGTAATTAACAAAGGTGAGATTGAGATTGCAGAGTTACATACATATTGATTCAACCAATTAACTTTATGTACTTCTAAATGCTTTGAAAAGGCTAGTAGCTAAAGGCTAATAGCTAGTCGCTTTTATTTCAAACTTCTGCCTGCTGCCTTATGACTAAATACTATAATAAGCAATCCTATACAATACTCCATCTTCCGAGTGTGAATTTTCATCCCTTATAAAACTCAGCTTGTCTTCATATCCTAACTTATTAACCAGTCACAGACATAGAGCATCCACAATGTCATCAGACTTTACATCTTTTCGTTTGAACTGTTGAAAGGCTTTTTGATAGACAGGTATGATGTTACTATCCCATTTTTGAAGGATTTCAAGGCGTTCAGTTAGCCCTTGTGGTGTTGATTTTTTAGAAAGTAAAATACCTTTATTAAGGTTGTTAAAACAAAGTTCGGGATGACTTTCAATAAATTTCGTTTCAGTTTCGTCTTGTGTCAGATATTCATCCAGCTCTTTAATTTTATACTTGATGTTGAGAGTTTGTATCGACAAACTTTTACCTTCTGTTTCAATATTCAACTGTTTGGCTTTATTAAAGTCATTCTCATAAACTGCAGCCTTACAGGGTACATTAAAAACAGTGGATCCACGTTTTGGGAGTTGTTTTCTTAAAGTAGCATCAATAGTTCTGGGAAATCCTGGAGTTGATAAACCCATGGGCATATCAATTAAGATACGCTCCATGGGAGGTATGCTTTACATCATCTGGTTGATGGATGAAAAGATTTCGATGTTGAATTTATCGTTGGCATAATAAGCAACGATCCAACCGAAACGGCATCCATCAACTCCAGCGATGTTCATTTATTTAATTTCAATTTGTGTGCTGGCGCTTTTTAAACCTTTACCACTAACAGTTAGTTTAGCGCTACCTGCTTTATTACCACCCGACTGAACCAAAACAACCAGTTTACCATTAAATAGTTTCATGGTTG
Organism: Carboxylicivirga caseinilyticus; assembly: GCA_025499705.1. Classification (GTDB taxonomy): domain Bacteria; phylum Bacteroidota; class Bacteroidia; order Bacteroidales; family Marinilabiliaceae; genus Carboxylicivirga; species Carboxylicivirga caseinilyticus. The sequence goes on along the minus strand of JAFMVE010000002.1, from coordinate 137,472 downwards.
GTTGATGGAACATTTCCAACGATGTTGCATCACCGTTACAAGCTGCGCGATAGCTTGCATCGCCACTTACTTTAAACTTCAATTGGTTTTGTGCTAACGGACAAGGTATACCGTCTTTATCAACAACCGATACGGTAACATAACTCAAGTCCTCTCCATTGGCAGCAAGCACCTTTTTGTCAGCATCCAAAACTAACTGATAAGGTTTGCCAGCCGTTTTTATTTCTTTTTCTTCGGCTATTTTACCATTATCATCAAAAGCAACCACTTTAAGGGTCCCCGGTTCATACTTAACATCCATCCACATTAGACGGTATCGATCCAGTTTGGTTGAATCATTTTTTGTACGAACGCCCTGACTTTTCCCATTTACAAATAGTTCTGCACTTTTGTAACTGGTGTAAACAAACACTGGAGTGATTTCGCCTTCGCGACCTTCCCAGTTCCAGTGGGGAAGGATATGTAAAGTTGTTTCATTGGTGTTCCAACGACTGCGATATAAATAATATCTGTCTTTGGGTAATCCGGCTAAGTCACAAATGCCAAAATATGAACTGCGCGACGGCCAATAATTATCGTAAGGTGTTGGTTCGCCCAGATAGTCAAAGCCGGTCCATACAAATTCACCTAATACCCAGTCTTTGTCATCCTGCAGAACAAAATCATCTTCAGGTATATTTGACCAGTTACAGTATTCAAGATCATATGAGGAAGATTGGTAATCGTCGTATTTTTTATCCGGTCCTTTAACTACAGGAAATTTATAAACACCACGCGAACTAACCGTTGAAGCAGTTTCGGAACCAAGAATAAAACCTTGCGGGAAGCGTTTGTAGGCTTCATCATACAGGTGAACACGATAATTCAATCCTGGAATATCCATGATGGCACCGAAGCCTGATTCCATTACAGCTTTTACCTGGTCCATACCAACGGTAACAGGGCGGGTTGGATCTTCGCGGTGGAAGATATCCTGCAACCACTTGGCACGTTTCACTCCATCCGATCCCCATTGATCAGGTACTTCGTTTCCTGAACTCCACATGACAATGCATGGGTGATTACGTGTTGCATGAACCAGATTTACCACGTCTTTTTCAGCCCATTCATCAAAATACAGGTTGTAGCCATTTTTGATTTTTGGTTTTTTCCACTCATCGAAGCTCTCAGCCAGAAACAGGAATCCCATTTCATCGCAAAGTTCAAGTTGTTCAATGGATGGCATATTGTGAGATGAACGAATGGCATTACATCCTAAATCTTTAAGTATCGTTAACTGGCGACGAAGAGCCGATTTATTGATGGCTGTTCCAATAGGCCCTAAATCGTGATGCAGACAAACACCTTTGAATTTGGTAGGTACATCATTCAACAAAAATCCTTTCTCGCGACTATATTCAATTTTTCTGATACCAAAACGAATAGTTTCGCTGTCTTTTAATTCATCACCTTCAAATAGATTAAGTTCAGCTGTGTATAAATATGGATTCTCAGGACTCCAAAGATTTGGTTTTTTAACAGGAATATTTTGTTCCAATTCATCTCCAAAACGGGCATCTGTTTTGCTTGTAGCAACCTGATTGCCCTTAGCATCTTTGATAATAGTTTCTATTCTGACATTCTCACCATTAACCTTTGATTGGATAGTTACTTTGGCCAGATCATCAGAAATATATGGTGTGGTTATAAAATGTCCCCAATGTTGAAAGCTGGTTGCATCTTTTACTATTAATTGAACTTTTCGATATAATCCTGCTCCGGGATACCATCTTGAAGAGAAGGGATAATTCTCAAGACGCACAGCCAAAGTATTCTGTTCGTCTTTTTTAATGTAGTCAGTTATGTCGAAATAGAAGTAATTATAACCAAAGGGCCATCCTCCCACTAATTCACCATTTACGTATACTTTGGAATTACTCATGGCTCCGTCAAATGCAAGCAACACTTTTTTATTGGATGTCAGAACATCGAGGGTAAAAGTTTTGCGATACCATCCAACACCAATGAAAGGTAATGCTCCGGTACGACCGGTTTTCTCGGTAGCAACTTTTTCGTTGTTCTGAACAATTTTCACAGTTTGTTTATCTACTTCTTTATCGAATGGGCCATAAATTGCCCAATCGTGAGGTACAGAAACTGATTGCCATTGGGCATCATCAAAATTTGTTTCATTGGCATTTTCAACATCGCCCTTGTGAAACTTCCAATCGCTTTTAAAATCAATTGTTTGGCGTGTTTGGCTGAATGATGTTGCTGTGAAAGCAGTTATCGTAAGAAATAAAGTTACTAATGATATAGATTTCATCTTGTCAATTCTTCTTTAAAAAGTATGATTTTGAACGGGCAAAATATAATACTTTCCTCAAAGATCAAATGGAGAAATTGGTTGATTTGGTACATATTTTTGTTCATTTGTCCCAAATCAGCTATATAAACAGACACAGGTCGCCTACTTAAGCGACCTGTGTTGAATTATTACATTGGTAAATTATTTATCTTTTGGTCGGGTATTAATACTGAATGGTAAATACAAAGGACAAAAACTTATCAGGCTGGTTAGTAAAAATACAATAGCTAGTATAAGTAATACTGTTCCCAGTGTGCCTGTAATTACATTAGTCAGATATAAAACGGCAATTGCTGCAGCAATAATAAATCTTACAATTTTATCTGCTGATCCCATATTCTTTTTCATACTCTTAATTTTATTAGATGATCTAAAAATGAATTATGCCTGTTCAACAGATTAAAATTTAAATTGTTTAAATTAAGTTAGTTATCTTATTTTTCTATTTTAAACCAATCAAAATCGGTATAGTTGGAAGAGTTGTTATCGGGTGATGTTGAAAATACGCCCACTTTTGCACCTACCCAACGACCTTCTTTAGCAATAAATGGTTCTCCAAAGGGTATGAATTTTTTACCATCACTGCTATAACTGAATTTGCAAATTACTACAGGAATAATAGAAGATGGGTCTTCAGGATGAACTTCAACTTTTAAATAAACCGAATTGCTTTTAAATGGAACGGCTTCAACCAGGGTTTCGGATTTACCTTTGTTGGCGTCAAAGCATTTGGTTTGTGTTATTTGATATCCATCGGTAGTTTTTTCAAGTGCGATATAAGAGTAATCCATGCCAAAAACTACGAGTCCTGCTTTCTCTTTTACATTGTTGGCTATAAATTTTAATTGGGTTGATGCGGAGAATTTGGGCGCTGGTGTTTTCTGTAATAACAATCTGCCAATATCCCATAAATTCATTGTCTCTGAGACTTCTTCAGGAAACAATCGGAGCCATCCTGGATTTTCTGTCAGACTATACCAGTTGCTATTGAAATTACTGTTCCATTGCCATTGCAAGCCTAATTGTGTTGATTCAAAGGTGTCGCTGGTTTGAGGTGTCATTAACGGATAAGAGGCACCAATATTCGGTTTGGTATATTCTGTTACAGGCTCACCTATTCCATTTGCATCGTAATCAACCCCCATTTGTGGCCAGTCATTTTCCCATTTCATCGGATTGAGATGTACCACTCTGCCGTAAGCATATCGATCTTGAAAATGTATGAACCAGTCTTCGCCGGTTTGTGTTGTAACCCAACCACCCTGATGAGGTCCGTTAATGTTTGTACTTCCTTGTTCTAAAACAATTTTATCCTCGTAAGGGCCGTAAACATTTTTTGATCGCAGAACTGTTTGCCAACCAGGTTTTACTCCACCTGCCGGTGCAAAAATGTAGTAATATCCGTTTCTCTTATAGAATTTGGGACCTTCAATAGTTGGGTAATCTTTTTGTCCATTAAAAACAATAGTGCTTGTCTCCAATACCTCGGTACCTTCTTCGTTCATGGGACATACCGCCAGAAGACTTTTAATGCCACTACGGCTGTTAGCAAAGGCGTGAACCAAATACGTTTTTCCATCATCATCCCATAAAGGACAACAGTCAATCCAACCGGTTACTTTTTTTATGAGGCGAAGAGGTTCCCATGGCCCTTCTGCCTTTTTTGCCTTGGTCATAAATACTCCCCTATCCGGATCTCCAAAATAGATATAGAATTCATTGTTGTGATAACGGATGCTTGGAGCCCAAATGGCATTGCCATGTTGTGGCTTGTTAAATGAATCGTCAGGGTATTGAATAGCTGCATGTGCAATAAGTTTCCAGTTAACCAAATCTTTTGAATGAAGTATTGGTAAACCGGGGAAGTTGCTGAAGCTTGAGCTGGTCATATAATAATCGTCGCCCACCCTGATTACATCAGGATCGGAATAATCAGCATAAATAATTGGATTTTTATATTTGCCATTGCCAAGATCAGATGTCCAGACAGATGAATTTTGATTCTGAGAAATTGTTTGGATAAGAAATCCAAAAGTCATTATCATTAATAACAGAATGGCCTTTTTCATTGAATTTGAGTTGTGATTTGCAGTATTGGCAAGTTAATAAAATCAGAAATATCAATTTGATTTTGAAGATTGTATTAAGGGGCTGAATAGATGTTTATGGGTAGTCAAATGTTCAGCTAGTTTTAATGTTGCGTTATCTAATTGATACATATATAGATGGTTATGATTGGATTGTGTTGTTTGTTTAGAATTATTTTTAGTGCATTTCTTCTTAATATTAGGTAACTTCAAACGATTACTTTTATTTGATATGTATCTTTTTTTTCAACGATTTATTACCTGGTTGTTTTTTATACTGCTTGGTTTCTCTAGCCTTGCAAGTAACAGAGAGATTAAGCTGCAACAGTTATTCTCTGAAAAAGGATTACCTGGTTCCATCGTAAGCTGTCTTTACGAAGATAGTTTTGGATATATATGGTTTGGTATTGAAGCTTCGGGTTTGTATCGGTACGATGGAGTTAATATTCTTCATTTTGCTCATCAGAATAATTCTGAAAGGCCACTCACCAATAATTTTGTTAATGTTGTTACCGAGGATAAAAAAGGCAGACTTTGGGTTGGTACAACTGGAGGATTAGATTTGTTTGATTCTTCGGGAGAATTCATTCAACATTTTCTGACAGAAAACAATGAAAAAGTAAATGCTTTGATGGAGAATCAGGCTGGAGACATGTTGATTGGAACAAACAGTGGTTACTACATGATGTCTGATTCCGTTACAATTCCATCTAAATTGAAATTGCCGGGGAACGGTTCTGTTAGGGTCAGATGCTTGAAGATAAATAATGATGAGGTTCTCATCGGGTCTACTCAAGGATTATTTATTCAAAAAGAAGGAAATGTAAAACGTATAAAATCAACTTCACATCTCGATATTATTTCCCTTGATATCAGGTCAGGCTTTATCGTTTTAGGCTCATCCAAAGGAGTTTTTGTGCTTGAAAATGAGTCGGGATTGATTCATCAGGTTCAAATTCATCAAAAGAATTTATATAATGATGGTAAAGTTGGTATCCGCAAGCTTTTTATTGATTCTAATGATCGATGGTGGGTGGCAACCATGCAATATGGCCTAGTTTGTGTTGATGAAAAGGATCTGGATGATCAGTATCAGTTTACAGGCACAATCAAAGTTAACGGATTAAAAACCGGAACAATCACGGATATGATTGAAGATCGCAATCATAATGTTTGGGTTGCTTCCAAATACGATGGTTTATTTATATATGATCAGCGTTTACAGTTGTTCGAGGGAGTATCTATAACACATCCTGAAAAGAATCTTTTTGTGATGTCAATTTGTGAAGATGGAGACAGTGCCTTATGGTTGGGGACACGGACCGAAGGTTTATTTAAAATTTCAAAAGGTTCGAAAGTACCTAAGTTTGTTCATCCGGGTAATATGCCTTTTGATCAGGTTAGAAGGATAGAAGCCCTATATTTCGATAATAAGAAACGCCTATGGATTGGATCTGAAACAGGTGTGTTGATTACAGATACGAAATTCAGCAGTCTGGAATTTCATCCGGTTAAATCTGTTTGGACTTTTGGAGGCGATGCAGCTGGTAATGTTTGGGTGGCAACTTCCAAAGGACTTTTTATTTATGATGAAAAGGTAAAACAATTGGTACGTTTCCACTCTGTAAAGCACGATGGTTTTTTCAATTCCGAAGTGCAAGCTGGAATTATCCAAACTACAAAAGACGGATCACTTTGGTTAGGAACTATGTTTGATGGACTGTATCGATACCTGCCGGAAAAGGACAGTTTAATTCATTACTCAACCAACTCTGATCTTCCACTAAGCGATAATAGTATCAGAGCTTTTTATGAAGATGTTCGTCAGCGGATTTGGATTGGAACCCGATCGCAGGGATTAAATTGCCTGGATTTGAAGAACGATACAGTGATGGTTTTTTTAAAACAGAATGGGATGGCTTCCAATGCCATTTATAATATTCTTCCCGATAACAATAATAATATTTGGTTGGGGACTGATATGGGCCTTGTCAAGTTTAATATTCTGGATTTTTCGGTTGAGAATTTTAATCAGGAATATGGTTTACCAACATCAGTTTTTGAACCCCGGTCTGCTTTAAAATTAAGAAACGGGCAATTGGCATTAGGTTATTATGATGGATTAATTTGTTTTTATCCTGATAGAATAAAAAAGATTTCGAAAGAATCTCCTTTGATGGTGACTTCCGTAATGGCTGGTGGGGAGGAAGTGAATCGCAATCTATCCGGTAATCATTCTTTAGAATTGAACTACCTGCAAAATCAATTGACATTCAATTTTGCACTGTTGGATTATGCAATTGCATCCCGAAATAAATATCGATATAAATTGTTAGGATTCGATGAAGAATGGCAAGGACCAACTGAATATACAGTTGCTCATTATACCAATCTGAATCCTGGTGAATATCAATTTATTGTGGAAGCTACAAATTATCAGAATGATTGGAGCGAGACACCTGTTGTAATTAATGTAATAATCCACAAACCTTACTATGCAACGGTTTGGGCCTATTTGCTTTATGCTTTGTTTTTTGGTGTTGTAGTTTTTATTTCGATACGAATAATAGGTGCTCAGATTAAGTTAAAAAGACAGGTGAAACAGACGAAGGAAGAGTTGCAACGAACGATTGATCTTGAAACTGCTAAAATCCAGTTTTTTACAAATGTTATTCACGAATTTCAAACGCCATTGACATTAATTCTGGCACCGCTGGAAAAGCTATTGGCAAAGATGTCTCAGAATATAGAAACGCAAAGATATGCTGATGTTATTACAAAGCAGATGCATCATCTACAAAATTTGATTGGTGAATTATTACTTTATAGGAAGGTTCAGTCATCAACAGGGGATTATAGACCTAAATATGGTAATATAGAAGATACGGTACTCATTACTATTCAGGAATTTCAGGAGCTTGTTCAAAGTAAGCGGATTGTGTTGAGCTATACTTCTGAAGTTGATCAGGGAGATATACTTTTCGATGAAGATAAAATCATAAAGGTTCTGAACAACCTTCTGATGAATAGTGTAAAGTATTCTCGTGAGGGTGGCAGTATTCATATATTAATAAAGACGATTAGCTCAGATGAATTGGATGAGCATATTATATCAACAGGCTTTTCAAAACGAAACTTAAGTAACAACTATATTAGTGTCAGCATTTCAGATAATGGATCAGGAATGACAGAAGATGAGGTTAGGCAGATCTTCTCAAGGTTTTATCAAAGTAACAGTAAAGGATTGGGAGCCGGTATTGGTCTTAGCCTTGCAAAAGCCTTGATAGAGTTGCACGATGGATTTATTCATTGTGAAAGTAAATTAGGTGTTGGTAGTACCTTTTCGTTTTATATTCCAATGTTGGTTGATGGTCATAATACTGTAAAAGCAAAACCGATTGTTGGGCACCCGGTAACTTCCACTTATAAGGAAAGTAATAGCTCTGAAGAATCTGATATGAGCAGTTCAACAGGAGCATCTGTTCTAATAGTTGACGATAATGAAGATTTACTTTCATTTTTAAAAGAGAATCTGTCAGGAAAATATCAAATCCTGACTGCTACAAATGGTCAGGAAGGACTTGATTCAGCAGTTGAGAATATTCCGGATTTAATAATTACCGATGTTGTTATGCCTGTACTCGATGGCTTTGAACTATGTTCTCAATTAAAACAAATGCCGGCTACATGTCATGTTCCAGTTATAATGCTTACCAGCGAAAGTGATCAGGATTCAAAGATAATGGGTATGAAACATGGAGCAGATGAATATATTCCAAAGCCTTTTAGTCTCGATTATCTGGAGATTAGAATAAAGGGCTTGTTGCAGCTTCGTAAGAATATTCAACAATCATTAATAAATGGTGTGATTCCGTCTCATAATTCAGGATTGTCAAAATATGATCAGGTATTTGTTAAGAAGTTAAAAGCAGCCATGATGTCTAATCTTTCAGAGCCTGACTATGGTGTTGAACAGTTGGCTGGTGATGTAGGTTTTAGCCGAACACAGTTGAATCGTAAAATAAAAGCTATTTTAAATCAGACTCCAACCGAGTACATTTATAACTTACGACTTGCAGAAGCAATTCGTTTATTACAGGAAGACGGTCTGACAGTGAGTGATACTGCTTACCGCACCGGTTTCAAGAGTCCTGCCTCTTTTAGTACCGTATTTAAAAATAAGTATGGCTATTCACCATCTCAGGTGAAATAAGATATTTTGATAAAAGAGTAATTTCTTAGTCGTTACTTCTTCTTATTAGTGTGGGTAAATCATCCATGCAACTTGCATTGAAATCTATGCAACCTACATTTATATAATGATAGTAAAGATGTAATAAGTTAGGATTTGAAAAATCAAGTTTAATTAAATCCATACAATGAAAAAAACATTTTTACTTCTATTAATGGCATTTATAGCTTACTCAAGCTATGGTCAAATAATGGGTACTACTACTTATGACTTTAGAGATGGTAGTATTTTGCCAACAGACGGAACATCATTAGATAATGTGTCATCAAGTGATGGAGCCTTAACTATTGATAAAGGTACAGGTAGTGCTTTTAAGTTTAACGATGGGACGCATGGAGGTCAGTTTAAAGATCAAAATGTATTTAGTATGCAGGTTGCCAATAAGGCAACTATTTCATTTAGTATTTGTGTATATAGTGCCGAAGGTGCAACCCTCGAATTGAAAGATCAGTCCGGAACAACTTTAGCTACAATTTCAGCAAGTTTAAAAAATGTGGCAGGAGCAACTGACGGGGATCTTAGTACTTATGTTTTTAATGGATCGGCTCAGACTATTACCGGAACTTTAACAGCTGGCGGATCAGTTTATATTCATTATTTAACTATCACCAATGAAGATGCTTTACCTGGTTTGAATGGGATGACACAGGTTTGGGATTTTGGTGCTGAGCAACTAAGTACCGATACTTATACAAACGTTTTGGATGTTGATGCTATTAACGCATGGTATGATGGCGTTGCTGCCGGAACTGCAGGGTTAACGCTACCTGATTTTACAGCAGATGTATTATCGTGGGAAGGAAATGAAACATCTGATCGTTTACGTACCAGTAATGTGAATCTAACACGTTACGATTCAAATGTAAGCAGTGATGTTTATACAGGTCGTGTTTATGCTAATGGTACAGTTTCGTTGGATGCCAATGGTCTTCCTATAACCCGTTATTTTACGATTGAACTTGCCGAGGATGATGAAATAACTGTGGTGGCTTTATCTCAAAACGGCACAGGTACTCTTACATTTGTAACTGAAGAGGATGTTACCATTCAAAAAGATCAGCAATCATTAACAAATGCTGCAGCCGAATACAATTTTATTGCAGGACAGGCAGGTGTTTATCGTTTATATGATGAAACAGATAAATTAAGTGTATTTCGTGTGTACCGTAAAAATGCTGATTTTGTAACCATTTCTGGTTCAGTTGATGAAACAAGTGCTGCAAGTATTCCTAATGGTTATGGAATTGTATTTACTAACTCGGTAACAGGTAAAGCATGGACAGCTATTGTTGACGCCCAGTCATATTCTGTTGATTTACCTGCAGGTCACACCTACAACCTTTCGCTATCTGATGCCAATGGTTATATCATTACAAGTGCTCAGTCGATTGACGTTACAAGTGCTGCAACAGTTGATATGGTTGTTGAACAAATTGCTTTAAATACTGTGACTGGTACTATTACTGGTTTGGGAGATAAGATTGCTAATCTTGAATTGGTTTATACCCCAGATCCGGCTCAAAACAAAGTGTATGTGCCTGAAGTGTCTATTGATGTAAACAATGCAACTTATTCAGTTATTCTGGAACCAGCCTGCGAATATACCATTACTGCAAATGGTGTAAATGATTACATTATTGGATCTAGTACTATTACAGTTACCGAAGACGGAACATCAGATATTACTTTCACAGCAAAACCTGTTTATGATATTATCATTACAACAGAAGGATTGTCCAGTGAAGCCGTTTCTGTATTAGGTTTAACATTTACCAATCTGTATGAGGTAGGTTATTCGTATTCATTTGCTGCCGGAGAAACCATTCAGTTACGAGATGGAACCTATCAAATTAGTGCAGATGGAATTGATGATTATGCGGTAAAATTATCACTAACTTCCAATTTAACGGTTGCTGGGGCAGTGGCTGATAAAACACTTTCTTTTGAACAGGTAACAATGTGGGATTTTAATGAGAAAGCTATTGCAAGTGGTGCTACCTCATACTTCGGATTGTTATTTAGTGGAACAGGCACAATTTCTAATCAGGCAGAAAAAAGTCATCTATTAGGAAAAGATGGAGCTGTGATCAGTGTTCCTGTATCACCAGGTAATAAGGTGCTTGTTTCTTATTATTATACAGCTCAGTTTGATATTGAAGGTACAGTATATTCAACCGAAAGCAAAAGTACCAGTATTATTGAAACTGCTGAATATTTATATGAAGGAACTGAAGATGGTTTTGTAACTATCACTATTGGATCGACTGCAACCATCACAACTACTTACCTTACATCTATTGCTGTTGTTGAGGTTGTTGATTATACTGATGTGATAACAGTTGGTGTCGATAAAGATTTTCAAACAATAAACGGAGCTTTGGATTATATCACCAAAATGAATCGCACTGCCGATCAAAAGGTAACAGTGATGATAGATCCGGGTAATTATGAAGAGATGTTGGTGATTAATCAACCTAATATTTCTTTGGAGAACGCTTCAGCTACTCCAAGCATTGCCCTAATGAATAAAGGTGTTGATATTGATGTCAATGCTGTTCGTATCACTTCTTATTATGGTCATGGATACAACTATTATAGTATGGGTTCCGATCAGAAATGGAATGCTGATGTGCTAAGAGTTAATAAAGAGAATGGGTATTTATCTTATGAGAATGCCGGTTCAGGCACAACAAATGGTTCTTACTGGAATGCAACAGTTGTTGTTAATGCCAGTAATTTTACTGCAAAAAATATCATTTTCGAAAATTCTTACAATCAATACATCTCTCTAAAAGAATCTGAAGATGTTGTTGTGGAATGGACAGTTGGAGGAAAAGGTACACGACCAACTCAGGTGGGTAGTACAGATGTTCAGAACAAGTCATTTGTTGAACGGGCAGCTGCTATTGCTATTACATCCGGTGGTGATAAAACTGTAATGGTAGGCTGTAGAGTAATTGGTCGTCAGGATTCATTCTATGGTTCGAAAGATGCCAGAGTAGTTGTTTACAAAGGTGATATGATGGGAGCAACCGATTATATTTTTGGTGGAATGATTGCAGTCTTTTATAAGTCGAATCTGGTTTTAAATACCAGTGATGATAGTAATGATGTGGCTTATATTACAGCTGCACAGCAGACAAGTGGAAGAGGTTATCTGATGTATGAGTGTACTGTTAAATCAGCTGATTTAAGTACAGAAACAGCTTCAGCCAATGAATCTAAACCCGGTTATTTTGGACGTCCATGGGCGCCAACAACCAGTGAAGTTGTTTTCTATAATACTACCATCAATGCTACAACAAATCCATCATTCACTGGTCAGTCGTTAATAGTACCTGTTGGATGGAACAGTACTTTGGGTGGCGAGTCGACTTATATGTATGAGTATGGAACAATTGAAGCGTCAGGAGAAGATAATTCCGGTAGTAGAGCAACCTGGTCAACTGTTTTAACTACGCCTGTTTTATTGGATGATTCTGATATTACTACCTTTAATTTTACCAAAGGAGGTGACGATTGGGATCCTATTCCTGCTTTAATTGCAGACGATCCCTCAACAGGTGTTACTGTTAAAGAAAAAGGCAGTCTTACATTAAAGCAAAATGTTCCAAATCCAGCTTCTGGTAATACAATTATTGCATACCAATTAGAAGAATCTGCCGATGTGGTTCTCACTATCTATAACTCAACAGGGGGAATAGTAAAAGCAATTAAAGATGGATATCAAAGTGCAGGTAATCATGAGTTAAATATATCAGTAGATGGTTTAAGTAGTGGTCTGTATTTCTATTCATTAAAAGCCAGTGGCGAAGTACTAACAAAAAAGATGATAATTAAATAAAAAAAAGGTTGTTGTAATTGCAATAAGGCTGCCTTTCCGGAATGGAAGGTGGCCTTATTTTATATATGAACATCCTGACGAAAGTAATTGATTTATATCACGTAATCGTTTGTAAATTATTTGCTAGTATGTCATTTTTTTAATGTATCATTGGAGTTAATTAAATGTAAAAAAGTTAAAATATCCTTAAAAGCAGCGTAGTTTTATGATTGTATTGGTTTTAAATTGTGGTAGTTCATCAATTAAGTATCAATTGATAGATATGAAAAATATTGATGATCCGGTGGTAATGGCCATTGGAGCTGTTGAGCGCATTGGGCAAAAAAAAGGTTCTTCAACACATAAGCCACTTATAGACGGAGAGTTTAAGAAATATAAATTCACTAATCAAATTCCGGATCATGAAGCAGGTATAACCCTGATTATGGATTCATTGGTTAACCGGGCATATGGAGTAATTGAAGATGTTTTGGATATTCAGGCAATCGGACATCGTGTGGCTCATGGTGGAGAGTATTTTAGTAAAAGTGTATTAATTGATGATGTTGTTAAGCAGAGGATTAATAAACTAAGTGAGTTGGCTCCACTTCATAACCCTGCACATATTGCGGGTATTGATGCCATGCAGAAACTTCTGCCAAAAGTACCACAGGTAGCTGTTTTCGATACTTCTTTTCATCAAAGCATGCCACCAGAGAATTTTCTTTATGCCATTCCTTATGAATATTATACCAAGCATAAATTACGCCGATATGGTTTTCATGGCACCAGTCATAAATATGTGGCAGAGAAAGCGTGTGAGCATTTAGGGCTTGAAATGGATAAAATAAATATTGTGACCTGTCATTTAGGAAACGGAGCCTCTATAGCTGCTATCAAAAATGGTAAATCGTTTGATACTTCAATGGGTTTTACTCCTGTTGAAGGATTAATTATGGGAACCCGCGTAGGTAATCTTGATGTGGGCGCTTTGTTGTTTCTGATGGAAAAAGAAAACCTTGATATGAAAGGAGCCAATGAGCTGTTAAACAGAAAGAGTGGAATGCTGGGTATTTCAGGAATTTCATCAGATATGCGTGATATTGAAGAAGAATCATGGAAAAAGAAGAACCCAAGGGCAACTTTGGCTTTAGACATGTATCATATGAGGGTTAAACGTTATATTGGAGCCTTTGCTGGTGAAATGGGAGGGGTTGATTTATTGATCTTTACCGGCGGAGTTGGCGAGAATGGACCAGAGTCGAGGGAAGAGATCTGCACTGGTTTGGAATTTTTAGGTTTTACTTTTGATAAAAATGCAAACGATGGTGTGAGAGGAATGCTACAGGTATTAAGTACTCCTGAATCTAAATTAAAAGTAATGGTGGTTCCAACCAACGAAGAGCAGGTAATTGCAATTGACACAGTGAAAGTATTAGAGAAAGCTGCTGTAAATTAGTATGAAGATATTGCAGGTACATCCTGTTGTTTAAGCATAATATTTAGCGGATTAGGTTTTCAGCCAGTCCGCTATTTCTTTTTTAAAAAGTCAAGATTCCTCTTTAGTCCTTTGTATTTGGTTCGCTTTACTGCCGATTTTCGAAAGAGTTCGGTAAAGCGATCTTCATCAAGGTTATGCCATTGGTCATTGGTCATTTGCAGTAAATCTGGATGAGGTTGAAATTCATTTTCTGATGTGGGACGTGCTTTCCAGTTCCAGGGACAGGCTTCCTGGCAAATATCACATCCGAAGGCCCAATTCTCAAATTTCCCTTTGAATTCTTCAGGTATTTCTTCGCGATGTTCAATAGTAAGATAGGAGATACACTTGTTTGAATCCAACTGATAGGGACCTATCAATGCTTTAGTAGGGCAGGCATCAATACAGCGGGTACAGCCTCCGCAAGCCTCCTTAATAGGGGTGTCAGGCTCAATCTCCATGTTGATGATCAGTTCACCAATCAGAACGAAACTACCTAGTTTTTTATGAATCAGATTCGTATTCTTTCCAATCCAGCCTAATCCGGAATTTACCGCCCATGCACGATCCAGAACAGGAGCAGAGTCAGTAAACATGCGCCCTTCCAGATCTGGATAAATATCTGATTTGATATAATCGAAAAGCAACTGAAGCTTGTCTTTTATCACAAAGTGATAGTCCTTGCCATATGCATAGCGAGCTAGTTTAGGAGCTTCAGGATCTGATTGTTCTAACTTAGGTTTATAATTAAGCAGGACCGATACAACTGTTGTGGATCCTTCAACCAACAAGGCCGGATTAATCCTTTTTTCAAAATGGTTTTCCATGTAACTCATCCCGGCATGAAAACCATTGTCGAGCCATTCTTTCAAATGAATTTCGTTTTCGGCAAGATGTTCTACGGTAGAAAAACCAATATCAGAAAAACCTAAGCGAAGAGCTTCGTTTATGATAAGTTGTTTAGACGAAAGAGTTTTATGCATTGGTGGTGTAGATTTACCCCAATTTAATACCTTTTTTTTTACTTATGGCAATAATTGTATGTTTCAACTCCTTAACTCGTTCTTCATCATCCAGCTTTCCGAATTCTAATTCATAAGGTTCGCCCTGATTGAATAAAAAGCGGATGTCCATCACTTTTATCTGAACCTCTTTAATATTTGACCATTCAAATGAATTGGCTTTTGCAAATATCGTTGGTTTTACAGCAACGGTGTTTGAGTTAACACTGATGTATGCCTTTCCCCAAACTGTTAATGGATTAATGCCTAATCCCATCAATAAGTAGTAAAGACCGCCTAAAGTGAAAATAAGAAGGTGTGTTAAGGTAAAAAACTCAACCTGCTTAATGAGAAAATAAGCGACCGAGCCTAGCAATAAAACTCCCATGACAATACGGAACATATTGCGGGGATAGCGACGTATTAAATCAAAATGTATTTCGTTCATTTTTAAAGTAAACCAAGTTCAAGAAGAGCCTCTTCCGAAAGCATGTCTTTGGTCCAGGGTGGATCAAAAGTAAGGTTCAGATCTACATGTGAGATACCTTCAATAGCCGATACCTTATCATGCACTTCTTCCGGCATTGATTCAGCTACCGGACAGTTGGGTGAAGTCAATGTCATAACGATTCGGGCTTTGCCTTCTTCGTCAACATCAATCTCGTAAATCAAACCTAAATCGTAAATGTTTACAGGTATTTCAGGATCGAAGACGTTTTTTAATACTTCGATTATTTGGCTTTCTAATTGTAAAAATTCAGTTCCCATGTCTATCCTTTCTCATTAAACAGTCGTAAAGCTTATTGGTTTAGGCTTGTTTAGCTTTAAAAGCCAATGCATATAAACGTATTTGTTTAATCATAGCAACCAAACCATTTGAGCGGGTAGGTGAAAGATGCTCTTTCAAACCTATTTTTTCAACAAAAGTCAATTCGCTTTCCAGAATTTCATCCGGAGTACGACCACTCATTACTTTTACAAGTAAAGCAACGATGCCTTTTACAATAATCGCATCGCTGTCTGCAGTATAAAATATCTTTCCGTCTGTTAGTTCGGCATGTAACCACACTTTAGACTGGCATCCTTCAATCAGGTTGTTATCCAAACGGTTCTCTTCCTGAAAACCGTCAAGGTCGTTACCGATTTCAATCAGATACGAATATTTATCCATCCAGTCATCAAATACTGAAAACTCTTCAACAATCTCTTCCTGTATCTCGTTAATGGTCATTGTCTTACTTTTTGTGTGGATCTGTTTGCTCAACAGAGCAATTTCTTAACATCTGGCAAAGTTGGTATTTTTCAACGAATCAACCAAAAAGTTGACTCACCTTGATGACGCCTTCAATTAATCGGTCTATTTCCTCTTTGGTATTGTAAACGGCAAAAGATGCGCGAACTGTACCCGGGATATTATACCGTTGCATCAGTGGCTGCGCACAATGATGACCGGTTCTTACTGCAATGCCCATTTTATCAAGCAAGGTACCCATATCAAAAGGATGAATATTACCAACCATAAAGGAAATTACACTTGCTTTTTCTTTAGCTGTTCCAAAAAATCTCATATTAGGAATAGCAGCTAACTTCTCCAGAGCATAATCATGTAGTTCATGTTCATAGGCAGCAATATTTTCCAAACCAATCTCATTCACATAGTCAATGGCAGCTGCTAATCCTACTGCACCACTGTAATCAGGTGTGCCGGCTTCAAACTTAAATGGTAATTCGTTAAAGGTTGTTCCTTCAAACGAAACGGTTTGAATCATTTCACCACCTCCCTGATAGGGTTCCATTTGGTTCAGCCATTTTTCTTTACCATACAAAGCACCAATTCCAGTTGGACCATAAATTTTATGACCGCTGAAAACATAGAAATCGCAATCCAAAGCCTGAACATCCACTTTTACATGTTGCACAGCCTGGGCTCCGTCAATCATAACCGGAATATTACGTGCATGGGCTTTGTCAATGATGGTTTTGATCGGATTGATGGTGCCTAAGGCATTGGAAATATGAGCAACCGATATTAGTTTGGTTTTATCACTCATCAACTCTTCCAGAGCGTCAAGCATTAATTCTCCGGCGTCATTGATAGGAATCACTTTAAGAACTATTCCTTTACGTTTTTCCAGTAATTGCCAAGGAACAATATTACTGTGATGCTCCAGTTGAGAAACAATAATTTCATCCCCTTTATTTAAAAAGGTTTCACCAAACGAGGATGCAATCAGATTAATTGCCTCTGTTGTTCCGCGGGTAAATATTACTTCGTGAGCATTGGGGGCATTCAAAAAATGTTGCACTTTAATACGGGCATCTTCAAAGGCCTGAGTACATACATTACTTAAATGATGCACTCCTCGGTGAATGTTGCTATTGTATTTTGTATAGACTTCATCAATGGCATTAATAACCTGAAGCGGTTTGTGTGCTGTTGCAGCATTATCAAAGTATGCCAACGGTTTTCCATAAACGGTTTGATCCAGAATAGGGAAGTCTTTTCGTATTTTTTGAATGTCTATGCTCATTTTTGTCTGTTAAAAAAGAAAACGGGGAAAGTAAAGTCTGGTATTTACTTTTGCCCCGCTATATTATAAATGAGTTGCTACAAACAGCTGGCATTGGAGCCTGGCTGTCCGCAAACTACGCAAGAATCGCATTTGTCAAATTCGCCTCTGAAACGTTTTTCAACCAACCCTCTGATTTGTTCTTTTAAAGGTTCAACCCGAATTTTCTCAATAACCTCGTAAGCAAATGCAAACATTAATAAGATGCGACCTTCTTCCTTGTTAATACCACGTGCACGAAGGTAAAACATAGCTTCGTCATCCAACTGTCCAACAGTAGCACCGTGACTACATTTAACGTCATCGGCATAAATCTCCAATTGAGGCTTACTGTTAATTTTTGCATTGTCGGTTAACAACAGATTGTTGTTGCTTTGATACGCATTGGTTCTTTGAGCATCCTGAGCAACATAAACTCTTCCTGAGAATGCACCCGTAGCCGAATCATCCATCACACCTTTAAATAGCTCGAAGCTCTGGCAATCAGGCTTGGCATGATTGATAAAGGTTGAATTATCGACGTGCTGGTTTTTATCACTCAGGTACAATCCGTAAACATGACTTTCGCAATGGTCATCGTCCATGGTAACATTAACGTTGTTACGGGCAATGCCTGCATGAAGCGTCAGATTATTGGTTAATATGTTGGAATTTTTCTTTTGATGTACATAAATACCCTGAACCTGTGTGGTAAGGTTGTGTTGGTTTTGCACGTTGTAAACATCAAAAACACTGTTTTCTTTTGCAAAAACTTCAGTAACGGTATTGATCACAAATCTTTGTGACGACATGGTGTGATCGCAAAGCATTACCTTTAATTGAGCATTTTCGTCAACTACAATCAGGTTGCGTTGAAATGCCAATCGATCTTCATCACCGGTCATTATATTAACCAACTGAATTGGTTTATCAAGCACAACTCCTTTTGGTACATAAATAAAGGCACCGTCCTGAGCAAAAGCAGTATTCATTGCAACCAGGCTGTCCTCTTTCATCGGAGCTGTTTCTCCATAATATTTTTCAAAAACGTCGGGTGCTTTTTGTTCGGCTTCCTGCATACTGCAAACAATAACACCATCCGGAAGATTCAGGTCACTGTCTTTAGCCGAAAACCATCCGTTTACTAAAAATACATTGTATGTATTCAGCTGGGGTACTTCGCAATGAAAATGCTGTGTAATATCGTTATGAGCAGCATCATTGGTGAATGCTACATTCAAACTTCCTTTGAAATAGGGTTGAAGATTAGTGTATTTATAGGCCTCAACTTTATTGGAAGGAATACCTTTTTCTTCAAAGATTTTTAAAGCATCATCACGCAAAGAGTTCATTTTTTTTGGTGCACCACTTTGCAACAATGACTTTTGATCGTTGAAGAGTTTTATATATTCTTCTTGCAGATTTACTATTCGGCAAGCTACATTCATATTAAAATAATTTAGTAGTGAGTATCAAGTACAAAGTATCAAGATTATAAACTTTAAAAGGTTCCAGTTCAAACTACCTTTTGCTCTGTACTCCTTACTAATTAATCTTCAAATTCTTTCTTAATCCAGTCGTAACCTTTTTCTTCCAGTTCCAGCGCTAGCTCTTTACCGGCTGACTTTACGATGCGACCTTTATACAATACATGCACATAGTCGGGTACGATGTAATCTAATAAACGCTGATAGTGTGTAATGACGATAGTGGATCTTTCTGGTGATTTTAACTTATTAACTCCATTGGCCACAACACGCAAAGCATCAATATCCAAACCTGAGTCAGTCTCATCCAGGATTGCCAATTTAGGTTCAAGCATTGCCATCTGGAAAATTTCATTCTTTTTCTTTTCACCACCGGAGAAACCTTCGTTCACTGAACGGTTGGTAAGGTTTGAATCAATTTCAACCAATTTCTTTTTGTCACGCATTAGCTTCAAAAACTCGCTGGCTGAAATCGGATCTTCGCCTCTGTATTTTCTGTGCTCGTTAACAGCAGTACGCATAAAGTTAACCATACTAACCCCAGGTATCTCAATTGGATACTGGAAACTTAAGAATAAACCTTCACGAGCTCTGTCTTCAGGAGATAACTCCAGTAATTCTTTATCATTGAATGAAACACTTCCTTCACTAACTTCAAATTTCTCGTTACCTGCCAATACTGATGATAGGGTACTTTTCCCGGCACCGTTAGGTCCCATAATGGCATGAACTTCACCTGGCTTAACTTCCAGATTAATACCTCTCAGTATTTCTTTATCTTCTATCTTGGCGTGTAAATCTTTTATGACTAACATATGTTGAAACTGTATAAGTTGCTATTTTGATTAATTATTTTGGGTTATCCTACACTTCCTTCCAGGCTTATCTGAAGAAGTTTTTGTGCCTCAACGGCAAACTCCATTGGTAACTGGTTGATTACTTCCTTAACGTAACCATTAACTATCAGCCCAACAGCATCTTCGGTGCTTAATCCTCTTTGGTTGCAATAAAATATCTGGTCTTCACCAATTTTTGATGTGGTGGCTTCGTGTTCCACTTTGGCTGAGTTATTTGCGATTTCCAGGTAAGGGAAGGTATGTGCGCCACACCTGTCACCTAATAACAATGAATCACACTGACTGAAGTTTCTTGCGTTATCTGCTCTTTTTGAAACTTTTACCAAGCCACGATATGAGTTTTGACTTTTACCTGCCGAAACACCTTTAGATACAATCAGACTTCGGGTGTTTTTACCAAGGTGAATCATTTTGGTTCCGGTATCGGCTTGCTGATAATTATTGGTAACAGCAACTGAATAAAACTCACCAACAGAATGGTCTCCCTGTAAGATACAGCTTGGATACTTCCATGTAATGGCCGATCCTGTTTCAACCTGAGTCCATGAAACTTTTGAGTAATCGCCTTTGCAAATGGCTCTTTTGGTAACAAAGTTATAAATACCTCCTTTACCTTCTTTATCGCCGGGATACCAGTTTTGTACTGTTGAATATTTTACTTCAGCACGCTCATTGGCTACAATCTCCACAATGGCAGCATGAAGCTGATTTTCATCTCGCTGAGGTGCTGTACATCCTTCCAGATAACTTACATAGCTGTCATCATCAGCAACAATCAGGGTTCTCTCAAATTGCCCGGTATTCATTGCATTGATTCGGAAGTAAGTTGATAACTCCATCGGGCAGCGAACTCCTTTAGGAATATATACAAATGAACCATCGGTAAAAACCGCTGAATTCAAGGCTGCAAAAAAGTTGTCTGAATCGGTAACCACTGTTCCCAGATATTTCTTTACCAAGTCGGGAAACTCATGCACGGCTTCGCTGATGGAGCAGAAGATAATACCTTTTTCTGCTAAAGTTTCTTTAAAAGTGGTTTTAACAGAAACACTGTCTATTACAGCATCAACAGCTACGCCTGATAATATTTTTTGTTCATCAAGAGGAATACCCAGTTTATCGAAAGTTGCTCTTAATTCCGGATCTACATCATCCATGCTTTCCAATTGTGGTTTTTTCTTTGGAGCAGCATAATAGATGATGTCCTGAAAATCAATCTCAGGAATATTGAGATGAGCCCAATCCGGCATTTCCATTTTTTGCCATTTCTCAAAAGCTTTTAAACGGAATTCCAGCATGTATTCGGGTTCATTCTTTTTCGCCGAAATCATTCGGATCACATCTTCTGTTAATCCTTTCGGAATGGTATCCATTTCAATATCGGTGTAGAAACCGTATTTGTATTCGCCTCCTGTAACTTCGTCTAATATTTTGTTCTGATCTTCAGCCATAAATTCTTTTACAATTATTCGTCAGTCTAACAATGGATACTTGTATTAGTTCATCGTTAGCTCTCTTATCGGAAACAAGGATATAGGTGATTGAGTTCGTAAAAATATTAAATTATTAAGATTAAATAAAAGGATTGAGTGACAGATTCCCACCTTAATCAAAATTTGACAATTCGGTAGGATGCTACATTTTTGTAAATTGGGTCTGTGATGCTTAACCAAACGACAATCCCGAAGCTCCACCCGGAATTATAAACCCTCCGGGGCGTTTGTCAATTACTTTTTTGTACATCCCTTTTGCCATGTTGGTGGCTCGCATTTTTGCGTATTCAGCCTTTTCGCCTTCAAAATGTTCATCAATGGTTTCTTTCCAAATTGCTACCCACCTGTCGAAATGATTAGTGGTAATACTATGCTTAAAGGCTTTGTCAACACCTTGATGAGCTAATCCGGGGTTGCCATTGAATCCTCTTACATCCAGAAGATTGAGCTCCCAGAAAGATGTTAATAACAACAAGTGTTCTTCCCATTCCACTTCGCTGGTGATGGTTTGGTTAAAGAATGGACCCAGTAAGTCATCTTTACGAACTTTTTTATAAAAAGCTCTGACTTGTTTTTCAATGTTATCTCTGTTATTTAAGTCTGGCTTATTCATCATACTATGTTTTTATCGGAGAAACAGTCAATATTGTTTTTTGTTTTCTTTTGTCGAAGGCAGTTCGTTGTAAAGCTTTAATTGATCATGAAATTGGGATGTATGAAGTAAGTTATTATATCTGATAGTTCGAATAAGAATCTGGGATAAACTTCAAATAAGTTGTTCGAAGTAGTTATGCTTGAGGCTGGTTGAAAAACTTAATCGGATTTTCCTGTTAATGTAACGATATGAAAAAGAATAAAATTCATAAATTCGTTTAACTAATCATTGATCAAAGCTAATGAATACCCAACTGGACGAACCGTACCCTTTTGATGAATTACAAAGCAAAATCAAAGGCGATCTACTTTTTGATAATACTTCCCTTCAGGTTTATTCCACTGATGCATCAGCCTATTTTGAGCAGCCATTAGGTGTTGTGCGTCCTCGTGATGTAAATGATGTTTCAACAATTGTGAAGTTTGCAGCTCAGAATAATATTCCAATTGTTCCGCGTACAGCTGGTACTTCACTGGCTGGCCAGGTGGTTGGTGCCGGTTTGATTGTTGATGTTGGTCGTTATATGAATAAGATCCTGGAGGTTAATAAAGAGGAGAAATGGGTAAGGGTAGAGCCTGGTGTTGTTTTGGATGAATTAAATCAATATCTCAAGCAGTACGATTTATTTTTTGGACCTGAAACTTCTACTTCGAGCCGTTGTATGATGGGAGGTATGGTGGGCAATAATTCATGTGGTGCTCATTCATTGATATATGGTAGTACTCGCGATCATACCCTGGAATTGAAAGGTTTTTTATCGAATGGTGATTCGGTTCATTTTAAATCATTACAGAAATGGGAATTCGACAGTAAGTGTCGTCAGGAGAATTTCGAAGGAGATATTTACAGAGGGTTAAGAGATATTCTTTCTAATAAGGAAAACCGTAAATCGATAAAAAAGGAATTTCCGCATCCGGAGATACATCGGAGAAATACCGGGTATGCATTGGATATGTTATTGGATACACTACCTTTTAATGAAGATGGAGAGCAATTCAATTTGTGTAAGCTGATGGCTGGTTCAGAAGGAACCTTGATGTTTACAACAGAAATTAAACTCAATCTGGTATCGGTACCACCCAAAGAGAAGGGATTAGTTTGTGTACACCTAAATTCAATAGAAGATGCGTTAAAGGCTAATCTGATTGCACTCAAATATAATCCTGGCGCTGTTGAGCTAATGGATAAAACCATAATGGATCTTACAAAGGATAATCCATTACAGAACAAGAACCGTTTTTTTGTTGAGGGAGATCCGGCAGCATTGTTGTTGGTTGAGTTTGCCCGTGATACTAAGGAGGAGATTGATCAGTTGGCAAGTCAAATGATAACGACTATGCAAGAACAAGGATATGGGTATGCTTATCCTGTTCTTCACGGCAGCGAAATTGGAAAGGTATGGGCTCTTCGAAAGGCTGGATTAGGGGTGTTGTCAAATATGCCGGGCGATGATTTGCCGGTTCCTGTTATAGAAGATACTGCGGTAAGACCTGTTGATTTACCGGATTACATAGCTGATGTTAATAACGTACTTGGGAGCTATGGAAAAGATTGTGTTTATTATGCTCATATCGGAACCGGAGAGTTGCATTTACGTCCGGTCTTAAATATGAAACGTCCTGAAGATGTGCAGCTATTTCACGACATTGCTGAGGATGTTGCTCATTTGGTAAAGAAATACCGTGGTTCGCTAAGCGGGGAGCATGGTGATGGTCGTTTGCGTGGTGAATTTATTCCTTTAATGGTGGGTGAGCAGAACTATCAGTTATTTAAGGAAGTCAAGGAGATATTTGATCCTGAAAATTTATTTAATCCGGGAAAGATTACCGATACGCCTCAGATGAATACATCGCTGCGTTACAGGCAGGTAAAGAAAGATGTTATTTCAAAGCCATTGTTTGATTGGTCAAAGACTCTAGGGATGGTGCGTGCTGCAGAACGTTGTAATGGTTCGGCCGACTGCAGAAAAAGTCATTTGATTGGAGGGACTATGTGTCCGAGTTATATGGGTTCGCGAGATGAGCGGCAGACGACCCGGGCGCGTGCGAATATGCTTCGTGAACTATTTACAGGTGGCTTGCCTGATGATAAAATGGGTTTTGATGAAGTGAAAGCGGTATTGGATCTTTGCCTTTCATGTAAAGCATGTAAATCAGAATGCCCGAGCAGTGTAGATATGACCAAACTGAAAGCAGAGTTTCTGCATGAGTATCATCAAAGATATGGTACGCCTTTGCGAAACAAACTTATTGGTCGTTTGCCAAAGTTGAACCAGCTTTTTATGATTTGGCCATACCTATATAATAAAGGAGTAGGATTGAAAATTACAGGAAGCATTACAGAATCATTGTTTTCATTTTCTTCAAAACGAAGTTTGCCAAAACTTCATTCTTTTACCTTAAGAAAATGGGCTAAGAATCATGCAATCAAAGAGACTAATCGGAATGTGATGTTGTTTGCCGATGAGTTTACCAATTATAATGACACGCCAATTGGAATTAAAACGATTCTGTTATTGGAAAAATTGGGTTATAGTGTATCAGTTCCATATCATGCAGAGAGTGGTCGTACCTTTTTGTCAAAAGGATTGGTGGGTGATGCAAAAGTGTTGGCTGTCAAAAATGTGCTGGCTCTTTCGGATGTAGTCGATGAAAAAAATCCTTTAGTTGGGGTAGAACCATCTGCAATTCTAACCATCAGAGATGAATACCCGGAATTGGTGCCCACCTATTTAAAGGAAAAAGCCCTGCAGCTTGCCAGATACACCTTTACTTTTGAGGAATTTATGGCCAAAGAGTTGGATGAAGGAAAGATTGATCAATCACTTTTTGTAGAAGATGAAAAGAATATTCGTTTTCATGCTCATTGTTACCAAAAAGCATTGTCAGATACTTCTTATACTAAAAAGGTTCTTGAAATTCCAATTAATTATAGGGCTGATGAAATTCCTTCTGGTTGTTGTGGTATGGCGGGTTCATTTGGTTACGAAAAAGAACACTACGATTTATCAATGAAGATAGGTGAGTTGGTGCTGTTTCCGGATGTTAGAGAGAACAAAGAGCGCTCGCTTATAGTTGCGGCAGGTACTTCATGTCGACATCAGATAAAAGATGGCACAGATGTAGCTGCTATTCATCCTGTAGAAGTATTGTTTGAAGCCTTAAAATAGGAGCTTCCAAATTTATTTTTAGATGAAAAAAAGGTTGATCCTTCACTACATTTTATTAATGGTTGAAGAGATTAAATGTGGATCATTTTTTAAGTTTACTTACAATTTCGAAGTTTGAAGTGGTTCTTTAAATGGTGATATTTATCATAGAGTGATAAAAATCATATTTAAGGCAATAACAAAAAATTGATATTCAGCGTAATATGTCAAAAGTTGATTTTTATTCTTTTCCTTACAATTTATAAGGATGTTGTTTTAAAATATCTATTTTTGGTTACATAAAAAGATCCAAATAAAAACTATTCGATATGGATACTAAGATGAAGGAATTCATGGATAGCGTTAGGGTTAAGAACCCGGGCGAAGACGAATTTTTGCAAGCTGTGCAGGAAGTAGTAGAAACAGTATGGGATTTTTATCAGGAAAATCCACATTATATTAAAGCTAAGATCTTGGAGCGCATGACTGAGCCTGAAAGGGTAATCATGTTTCGTGTTCCATGGGTTGACGATAGCGGTGAGGTTCAGGTAAACCGAGGTTATCGTGTTGAGTTCAATTCGGCAATTGGTCCATATAAAGGTGGATTGCGTTTTCACCCGAGTGTTACTTTGAGCGGACTGAAATTCTTAGGTTTTGAACAAACATTTAAGAATAGTTTAACCACATTGCCTATGGGTGGTGGTAAAGGAGGATCAGATTTCAATCCCAAAGGCAAGTCGGATCTAGAAATAATGCGCTTTTGTCAGGCTTTTATGAGCGAATTGTATCGTCATATCGGACCTAATACCGATGTGCCTGCCGGTGATATTGGTGTGGGTGGTCGAGAAATCGGTTATCTGTTTGGACAATATAAGAAGCTGCGCAACGAATTTACGGGAGTTTTAACGGGTAAAGGAGCCGAGTTTGGAGGAAGTTTAATTCGTCCCGAAGCAACTGGTTTTGGCGCCATTTATTTTGTCCGTGAGATGTTGGCTGTCAGAGGCGAAAAGCTGGAAGGCAAGACGGTGGCTATTTCCGGATTTGGGAATGTTGCTTGGGGAGCTGCGATTAAAGCTGTTGAATACGGTGCCAAGGTGGTGACTATTTCAGGACCGGATGGTTATATATACGATCCTGAAGGAGTATCTGATGATAAGATTGAATATATGTTGGAGCTTCGTGCATCTAATATGGATGTGGTAGCACCATATGCTGAACGTTATCCTGAGGCTAAGTTTTTTGCTGGCAAAAAACCATGGGAGCAAAAAGTGGATATTGCCATTCCTTGTGCAATTCAAAATGAATTGAATGAGAAGGATGCACGGATGTTAATTGATAATGGTTGCCAGATGATTGCAGAAGCATCTAACATGGGATGTACCACTGAAGCAGCTTATTTAGCAACCGACAAGATTGTTTTTGCGCCGGGCAAGGCAGTGAATGCAGGAGGTGTTGCTGTTTCTGGTTTAGAAATGACACAGAACAGTATGCGTTTGGGTTGGTCTGAGAAAGAAGTGGATGAACGTCTCGATCAGATTATGACCAATATTCATAATACGTGTGTGCGCTTTGGAACCGAACCAAGTGGTAAGGTTAACTACATTAAAGGAGCAAATATTGGAGGCTTTGTAAAAGTAGCTGACGCTATGATTGCTCAGGGTATAGTATAATTCTTTTATGAAATATTGATGAAGCCGCTTATGATTCAATAAGCGGCTTTGTTTTAATATGAAATAATCAAAAGCTCAATAATTAATTTAAAAATGAGATTTACCCCTGTAAATAAAGGGGTGATTGATAAAATGAGTTAATTTTGCATTGAGAATATATTAAAGTAGAATATTTTGATTGATACGCATTCGCATATTTACTCCGAAGAATTTGATCAGGACAGATTAGAAATAATTAAAGCGGCTCGTGAAGTCGGTGTAAAAAAAATATTATTGCCCAATGTTGATGCTTCATCCATAGAAAGAATGCATCAGACAGAAAGTGAATTTTCAGAAATGTGCACTGCAATGATGGGGGTGCATCCAACTTCTATCAAAGAGGATTATAAAAAAGAACTGGAGATAGTTAAAAACTGGCTTGATCAGCGTTCATATATTGCTGTCGGAGAAATTGGTATTGATTTATATTGGGATAAAACCTTTGTAAAAGAACAAATGGAGGCATTTGAGCAGCAAATTATTTGGGCAAAAGAGCTCGACTTACCAATTGTCATTCATTGTCGTGATGCATTTTCGGAAGTGTTTGAAGTGGTAGAAAGACAGCTGGATGAAAAGCTGAAAGGAGTTTTTCATAGTTTCACAGGTGATATTAATGATGCTAAACGCATTGTTGAATATGGTTCTTTTATGATGGGAATTAACGGAGTGGTTACTTTTAAAAACACTCATTTGCGGGATGTGTTAAAAGAAGTGCCTTTAAATAAACTGGTTTTGGAAACCGATGCACCTTATCTGGCACCTGTTCCGTATCGGGGTAAAAGAAATCAACCAGCCTATATCGAAAAAGTCGCCCATACATTAAGTCAGGTGTATGATATGCCTTTAGACCTTATTATCGCCCATACGAGCGATAATGCATCACACATATTTAATATATAGTGTTTTAAATTATGGAAGAAAGACAAGTTCTTATAATATATACAGGAGGTACCATAGGTATGGTAATAGACCCGGAGACCAACACCCTGGTTCCATTCGATTTTGAAAAGGTTTCAAAGCAAGTTCCTGAATTAAAGAAGTTTGACTTTAATGTAAAGAGTTATTCGTTCGATCCTTTGGTGGATTCTTCAGATATGAACCCTGATATATGGGTTAAGATAGTAGAGATTATCGAAGAAAACTATGCTCTTTATGATGGGTTTGTTATTCTGCATGGCACTGATACGATGGCATATACTGCAAGTGCATTGAGTTTTATGCTAACAAATTTAAAGAAGCCTGTTATCTTAACGGGTAGTCAACTTCCTTTAGGCACAATCAGAACTGATGGAAAAGAAAATCTTATCACAGCCCTCGAGATTGCTGCAGCTCAAAAAAATCGTCAGGCCCTGGTGCCTGAGGTATGTATATATTTTAATGAAAAATTGTTCAGAGGTAACCGTACCACAAAGTATAATGCAGAGCATTTCAGGGCATTCCGATCTGATAACTATCCACCTTTGGCCGAAGCAGGGATTCATATAAAATACAACTACCCTTATATTAGGTATAAAACCATGAGTGGCGCTTTTAAAGTTTCAAAAAAGATGGATACCAATGTGGCTCTTCTGCGAATGTTTCCAGGCATTAATAAAGAGGTTGTTAGGGCTGTGCTGTCTGTTAATGGATTAAAGGCTGTGGTACTTGAAACTTATGGTTCGGGTAATGCACCTACACAAAAATGGTTTTTAAAAGAAATAGAAGATGCACTGGCCAGAGGATTAATAATTGTTAATGTTACACAATGTCTTGCAGGGAGCGTGGAGATGTGGCGTTACGAAACAGGAGTTCATCTTCTGGAAATGGGTGTTATCAGTGGGCATGATATGACAACAGAATCGGCAATTACGAAATTGATGTATCTCTTAGCCAATACGAATTCCAAGGAGGAGATTAAAAACAATCTTAATAAGTCGCTTCATGGCGAAATATATATATAGAAAGTTTGTAATTGGCATTTTTTTTGTATTTTGCATGCCTGAAAAATTAAAGGATTTTTATCTACTGACGGTCTAAAAGTTTAAGACTTAAGGGATAAACAGTAAGAATTATTTGAAGTATTAACAAAACTGATACGAATCAAAATTTTTAGCAGACTATGAAAAAGCTATTTGCGTTTTTAGCAGTATTTGGAATGCTGAGTTTAGGTGCCAATGCCTTGTATGCTCAGGACGAGGAAAATGTAGCTGAAGCTACAGAGCAGGTAACTGAAGAACCAGCAGTTAGTGAAGAACCAGCAACAGAAGTAGCAGATGAAGCTGCTCAACCTGAAGCACCAAAGGGTATTCACAAGCAGATTAAAGCAAAATTCATCGAAGGTGGTGCTATCTTTATGAGTTTTGTATTGTTAGCCTTGATTTTTGGTTTAGCAATCTGTATTGAAAGAATTATTTATTTGAATTTAGCTTCTACAAATACTAAGAAGTTACTTCAAAACATTGAGAATGCATTGAGTGACGGAGGTGTTGAAGCTGCTAAAGAAGTATGCCGTAATACCAGAGGTCCTGTTGCTTCTATTTTCTACCAAGGTCTTGATCGTTTCGATGAAGGTATTGAAGTAGTTGAGAAGTCAGTTGTTTCTTACGGATCAGTTCAAATGGGTCTTTTGGAAAAAGGTTTAACCTGGATTTCTTTATTTATCTCTATGGCTCCTATGCTTGGGTTTATGGGTACTGTAATTGGTATGATCGAAGCTTTCGATAATATTCAGTCTATGGGTACTATCTCAGCATCAGCAGTAGCAGGTGGTATTAAAGTAGCGTTGATTACTACAGTATCTGGTTTGATCGTAGCTATGATTCTACAAGTATTTTACAACTACATCGTTGCAAAAATCGATAGTATTGTAAATACAATGGAAGATGCTTCTATCTCGCTTCTAGATATTTTGGTAAAGTTCAACATGAAAAAATAATCTGTCGTTATGACTAAGCTTTCAAAAATTTTAAATATTGTTCTATACCTGTTGTTAGCAATAACATTGGTATTTGCAGCAATGTTCTTCTTCGGTGGCGAAGTTGAAGGGGCTGCTTATACTACACCAGTTTATACTAATGCATTCTTAAACTGGGGTATTTTGTTAGTGTTTTTGACAGGAGGTATTACATTGTTAGCGGAAGTTTTTAACCTGGTAATGCATCCAAAAAATGCAGTAAGAACACTAATCTCTATGGGATTATTACTTATTGTAGTGCTTGTTTCTTATGCATTAGCAGATACTACTCCGTTAGATATTATAGGTTATCAAGGTCCTGATAATGTGCCTAGCATGTTAGCCATGGCAGGTACTATGTTATATGGAATGTACATTCTGTTTGGAGTTGCTGTAATTGCAATCCTTTATTCAGAATTATCTCGACTATTTAAATAATTGTCCCTGCTTGATTAATCTCGGTTAGTCAAGGGACCATAAAAGTATAATCGTTTATGGGAAAAAGAGAAGTACAGGAAGTAAATGCAGGGTCAATGGCGGATATCGCCTTCCTATTATTGATCTTCTTCTTGGTTACTACTACCATGGACACTGATACTGGTTTGGCTCGTTTACTTCCTCCAATGCAGGAAGATCAGCCTGATGATACACCTCCAATTAAGGAGCGAAATGTATTTACGGTATTGGTGAACAGTAACAATCAGTTACTGGTAGAAGGTAAACCAATGAGTATGGAAGAGTTGACTGAAGCAACTAAGGAGTTTATTGAGAATCCATTGGATAAAGATAATTTGCCTGAGAAGAAAGAAGCAGAAGTGCCTTTCTTTGGAGTGCAAATGATTACAAAAGGTGTGATTTCATTACAAACAGATAATGGAACTCAATACCAAACTTATTTGATGGTTCAAAACGAACTTCAGCGTGCTATTAATGAACTGAGACAGGATTTAGCGAAACGTAAATTTGGCAAGGATTATGATGACTTGGAAAAAGAAGAGCAGGATGCAATTCGTACCATCATACCTCAAAAGATTTCTGAAGCTGAACCTAAAAATATAGGAGGTAAATAGAATGGCTAAATTCAGAAAAAAGAAGAGTGGAGGCCAGCAAGCTATTAATACGTCCTCCTTACCAGATATTGTATTTATGTTGCTTTTCTTCTTCATGGTTTCAACAACTATGAAAGAGGTGGATCTAATGGTTAACATTGCTCCTGCACAAGCGACTGAATTATCAAAACTGGAGAAAAAAGAGTTGGTAACATTTATTTATGTGGGTGTGCCAACTGGTAAGTACAGATCATTATATGGTAGTGAACCAAGAATTCAGTTAAATGATCAATTTGCTACTGTTGACGACATTCAAAGTTATATTGCGCAAGCAAGGGATGCGATGAAAGAAAGTGATCAGCCAAAAATGACTACTTCTATCAAAGCAGACAAAGACTGCCCAATGGGTGTTATCACAGAAATTAAGCAAGCTTTGCGTAAAGCTGCAGCGTTAAAGATTAACTACTCTGCAAGCGAAAAAGCTGAAGTGAAATAATTGAATTTTATAGAAATAATAGAAGGGAGCATTTATGCTCCCTTTTTTATTTGATCGATTCTTCCCAATATGGTTTAAACTGTTCTATAAGGAAGTGTGACCATACTTTCTCAATTACCTCTGGCCATTCATCCTGGTACTCGCCAGATCCGTGAACTTCCAGTTTAATAATAGTTGAATCTTCTGCAGAAGATAGGTTGTAAGTGCAAACAAGGTTAAGAGCATGACCTGCTAATCCTAAAGGTCCTTCCATCCGAAGTAATTTACCTCTTTGTGCACCTGTAACCACTGCATGCCTGACTCCGTCACCTGATTCATCAAAAATTTCAAAAAAACCACCACCTGGTTTTGCTTCGATGTAGAGTTGATAAGGCTTTTCACTGAAGGTATGATCCCACCATGGACTAATGTCACCAGTTAATTTGTCATATATTAATTCTGGCTCACCTTTTAATTTGGTTTCAATCTCAAACTGAAAGAATGTAGCTTGTTCTGAACTTGTTTGTTTTGAGGGATGGCAAGACAGGAAAACGAAAAGTGAAATAAGGATATAAATGTATTTCATAATAGTATGATTAGTACAAATAAAAACACCTGATTATAGCGTATTGTTTATCAGGTGTTTTAATACTAATTAGCTGATACGTTAAACAGCCCCTTGAGACAGCATTGCATCTGCTACTTTTACAAAACCTCCAATATTGGCACCATCTACATAATTAATAAATCCATTGTCTTTTGTTCCGTATTGGCAACAAGTTGAATGAATACCTTGCATTATCATTTGTAAGCGATTATCTACTTCTTCTCTTGTCCAGTTAAGTCTCATGCTGTTTTGTGTCATCTCAAGCCCTGATACAGCAACTCCACCTGCATTGGCAGCTTTACCCGGACCAAAGAGGATACCTTTATCCTGAAAAATATGAATTGCTTCAGGTGTGGATGGCATATTAGCTCCTTCAGAAACACAATAGCAGCCATTTTGAACCAGCGTGATGGCTTCAATTTCGCTAATTTCATTTTGGGTAGCACTGGGTAATGCAATTTCACCTTTTTCTAACCATGGCCTTTCACTTGCTATGTATTTAGCACCATACTTATCTGCATATTCTTTTATTCGGCCTCGTTTTACATTTTTCAGATACATAACAAATTTTAGTTTCTCAGGATCGATTCCATTGGGGTCGTATATATAGCCATTAGAATCGGAAAGAGTCACAACTTTGCCACCCAGGTCATTAACCTTTTCAACTGTGTATTGAGCAACATTGCCTGAACCTGATACGAGTACTGTTTTGTTTTTGAATGTTTCGTTACGGGTTTTCAGCATTTCCTGGGCAAAATAAACATTGCCGTATCCTGTAGCCTCAGGACGAATTAAACTACCTCCGTAATTAAGTCCTTTACCAGTAAGAACACCTGTGAATTCATTTTTAATACGTTTGTATTGTCCGTAAAGGAAGCCAATTTCTCGACCTCCCACACCAATATCTCCGGCAGGAACATCCGTGTCTGGCCCAATATGTCGATACAACTCCGTCATGAAACTCTGACAGAATCGCATCACTTCGTTATCAGACTTTCCTTTGGGATCGAAATCACTACCGCCTTTACCACCTCCCATGGGTAAGGTTGTCAGGCTGTTTTTAAACACTTGCTCAAAAGCCAAAAATTTAAGAATTCCTAAATTTACCGTTGGGTGAAAGCGTAAACCTCCCTTGTAAGGACCGATAGCACTGTTCATTTCGATTCGATAGCCTCGGTTTACACACATTTCTCCTTTGTCGTTGATCCACGGTACTCTGAACATGATAACCCGTTCAGGTTCAACAATTCTTTCTAGGATACGAGCGTGTCTGTATTTTGGATTTTCATCCAGAAACTCATCCAAAGATTCTACAACCTCATGTACTGCCTGATGGAATTCAGGTTCGGCGGGATTTTTGGCCATTAATTCGGCCATAAAGGCGTTAATGCCTAATGATGAGTGTGTGACATACTAATTACATTAAAGGGTTGTTAATTGAGTAATATGGTTATTGTTACCTATTAGATTCTTATTCCTTTAATTAAAACATTATCAATCACTAGTTTAAAATGACTTGTCAAGAAAAATAAAAAGGTACAAAATAAATTAACAAGAAGCTATAAAAATGTGAATAATAACACTTAAATAGATATTAGAAAGTATTTATTCACACATTTAAAACAATCATTCATATATTATTTGACTAAAAGTTGATTTGATTTTGTATCTTTTAAGTATCAAACAGCTAAGTATATGCAACGTAATTGGCCTCAGCTCAATCATCTCCATACCGTTCCTGATGATAAAAGTTCAGGTAACGTTTTAGAAACAATTAATACATTGTGGGAGATATTAATGCAGGACAATCCAATAGATGAAACATTGGAAGAGGTTTTAAATGTGTTACCTCATGGATTGGAAAAGCCGGCCAAGGTTGGTGTGAGAATTTATTATAAGAAATGTCATGCTCAAACAAATAACTTTGCTGAAACGGAATGGGGCCTTACAGAGCGTTTTACTACTATAGATGGTGAGAAGGGAGCCATTGATTTGTTTTATCTCGAACCCGCTGAAGAAAAGGATGAAGGGCCTTTTTTAAGGTCAGAAAGGCTACTTATCAATCAAACAGCCCGAATGCTTTCCAATTATATTAATACCATTGTTGCTGAACGCAATCATTCCGAATCAATTGAGAGACTTAAGGAATTATCTACTATCAATAGAACTACCCGCATCATCAATCAAGGTAAGTCAGTTGACGATGTTTTGCAGCAAGTTGCCTTTATTCTTCCATCTGGCTGGCAATATCCTGAATATGCTGTTTCCCGGATTACCTATGGCAACAAAGAGTATCTGAGCGAATTTTTTGTAGAAACAGAATGGGTGCAAACACAGCGTTTTAAAACTACTGATGGCAAATCAGGTTCAATAGATGTTTTTTACATACGGGATTTTTCATTCTATTCAGGCGATCCTTTTTTGAGTGAAGAGAGAGATCTTCTAATTAATCTGGCCAGATTAATAACAGATTTTTTAAATGCAAAGCTGGCACAAGAAGAAAAACTGGCACGACAGGAGCGCGTCAAAGAACTGAAAACGATTAATGAAACATCAAGAATTATAAGTCTTCAGATGCCGGTGCCTTATACTCTTACTCATATTGTTGAGTATATTCCGGCAGGTATGCAACATCCCGAATATTCAGTTGCACGCATTGTTTTTGAGGGTGAAGAATATTTGAGTTCAGGCTTTGTTAAATCACCATGGGTATTACGTCACAACTTCGAAACCATTAATGGTAAAAAAGGATTGATTGAAATTTATTACCTAAAGGAGTTGGCTAAAACCAAGGAAGAGTTATTCCTTAATGAAGAAAATGATTTGATATCAAACCTTGGAAATCTGATTGTTGGTTATTTGAATAGTCTGGAAGCCCGTAACCTGATGGATAAGATCAGAAAGCCCAACAGTCATTTGGCATTTGCAAAGAATACAATTGAAAAAAGGAGTTCTGTAACAAAAGGAAGTAAGCACCTGTTGCAGAACTTTATGCATAAGAATAATGCAGCCAGGGATATATATCACGATTTAATGCCTTTCAGGGTAAAAGAAATTTTATTGGTTGCCAACCTTTATGATGCTTATGCCATTGAAAATGAGGGGAGATTCTCAGAACAGATAATGGGCAGTTTTTACCAGATGCATCTTTCATCATTGCCTAGGGTAACTGGAGTTACAACTTATGAAGAGGCGTTAGAAAAACTGAATGAGAAACATTTTGATTTAATCATTGTGATGGTGGGTGTGGAGAAAAAATCACCCGTCAAACTAAGCAAGATGGTGAAAAAGGAATTTCCTTACATCCCAATTTTTATGTTGCTCAACAATGATACTGATATCCCATATTTTCAGGGGCGTCAACGTGAGTTAGGTGTTTTAGATGAGATTTTTGTTTGGAATGGTGATCCCAAAGTTTTTTCATCAATGGTATTTCATCTGGAGGATAGGGTTAATGTTGAGAATGATACAGAGATTGGTTTGGCAAGGGTTATCTTGTTGGTGGAAGATTCTGTAAGGTACTATTCAAAATATTTACCATTGCTCTATGCCAGTGTGCTGGAACAAACACGTCGTTTAATCGATGATGTGCAGGGTGATGAATTATATGCTGTATTAAGGTTAAAAGCCCGCCCCAAGGTGCTGCTGGCCATAAATTACGAAGAAGCACTGGACATCTTTAAAAAGTATCAGGATTACCTCTTGTGCTTGATTTCGGATGTTGAATTCTCTCATAATGGAAGGCTGGATGCAAACGCAGGATTTGAATTGGTAAATTATGCCAAGGAGCAGATTAAGGATCTGCCGGTAATTTTACAAAGTTCTAAGATTGAATATTCACAGGATGCTTATGAATTAAAAACAGTCTTTATTAATAAGTACAGTGAGAGCCTTTTGCAGGATATTAAAACCTTTATCAGTCATTATCTTGGCTTTGGTAATTTTGTTTATAAGGATGCTAAAGGTAGAAACATTGCCATTGCCCGTAATCTAAAGGAATTTGAACAGAATCTGAGGAATGTGCCCATTGAATCAGTTGAGTACCATGCCAAAAAGAATCACTTTTCACTTTGGCTAATGGCGCGCGGTGAATTCAAGATTGCTAAAATGATAGCACCTTATCGCATCAGTGATTTTGATGATACAGAAAGTATCAGGACTTATCTTTTAAATATTATAAAATCACACCGCGAAGAAAAGAATCAGGGCAAAGTAATAGATTTTGATGAGATTGACACCCTGGATGATAGTAATATTGTGAGTCTGGCCGGAGGTTCATTGGGAGGAAAGGGCAGAGGCTTGTCATTTATTAATACATTACTATATAATTTTGATTTTGATGCTCATGTTTCCGGGATTAACATAAGAACACCACGCACTACAGTGATTGGTACCGATGAGTTTGAATTGTTTATGGAACGCAATAATTTTCATGAACTGATCTTTCGTGAACTAACTTATCATCAGATTAAAAAAATGTTTCTCGAAGGAGAATTGTCTCAAACATTGATACATCGACTTAAAAGGTTACTAACTATTTTTTCATCTCCAATAGCAGTTCGTTCATCGGGTCTATTGGAAGATAGTCAGAAACAGCCATTCTCAGGAGTGTTTGAAACATATCTTCTACCCAATAATCATAAAGATGTGGAAGAGCGGTTGAGACAGCTTTGTAATGCTGTTAAACTGGTTTTTGCATCTGTATTCAGCGATACAGCAAGAGCATTTACCGAGGCAGTGGACTTTAAAGTGGAAGAGGAGAAAATGGCCGTAATTATCCAGGAAGCAGTGGGGCGACAGCACGAGAATGTTTTTTATCCTCATATAAGTGGGGTTGCGCAATCGTATAATTACTATTCGTTTGGTCATATGAATCCGGAGGATGGTTTTGCTGTTCTGGCTCTTGGTTTTGGTAAATATGTGGTGGATGGTGAGAAAGCACTCCGTTTTTGTCCGGTTTATCCCGATCTGGACAATAATTCACCAAAAGATCAATTAAAGAATTCTCAAACAGAATTTTATGCTGTCGACCTCAGTAAGTTCGATCTCAATTTACTGGAGGGAGAAACAGCCGGATTGGTTCGTTTGGATAGTATGGAAGCAGAGATGCATGGAACACTCAAACACCTGGCTTCGGTTTATAATCCCGATGACCAGACCATTCAGCCTGGGTTGGATCAGTCAGGTCCCAGAATACTTAATTTTGCCAATATTCTTAAATACAATTATATACCTCTGGCCAAAACCATTGAAGTTGTTCTGGATGTTGTTAAAGAAGCGATGGGATCACCAGTTGAGATTGAATTTGCAGTGGATTTGAATAAAGATGAACGAGGAAGAGCTACTTTCTACCTACTTCAAATAAAACCTTTACTGGGTGGAGCTCAAAATTATTCCATTAATATGAGTCACATTGATGAAGATAAAGTGATTTTGCAGTCCAATCAAAGTATGGGAAATGGTAAAAATAAAACGGTAACCGATATTATATATATCGATATTGATCGATTTGATAAGGCCA
This sequence comes from Carboxylicivirga caseinilyticus, assembly GCA_025499705.1. Taxonomy (GTDB): domain Bacteria; phylum Bacteroidota; class Bacteroidia; order Bacteroidales; family Marinilabiliaceae; genus Carboxylicivirga; species Carboxylicivirga caseinilyticus. Next base: position 100,000 of record JAFMVE010000002.1, on the reverse strand, counting down.
GAACTCAGGAGATGGCAATGGAGATTGAACGCTTAAATCAAAAGATGAAGGCTGAAAAAAGACATTATATTTTGATTGGTCCTGGTCGATGGGGAACCCGCGACAGGTGGATTGGAATTCCGGTATCGTGGACTCAGATTTCAAATGCTCAAATGATAGTGGAAACCGATCTGGAAGGTTTTCCATTGGAAGCTTCCGGTGGATCGCATTTTTTTCATAATGTTACATCCATGCATGTTGGTTATTGCTCAGTTCATCAGGCTGGTAGTGATGATAGTATTAGATGGGATGTGCTGGATCAGCAGGAATTAATTGAACAGACAAAATATTTCAAACACATCAGGTTTAAAGAAAAACTTGTCATTCGGATGGATGGGCGAAAACGAAAATCAATTATTACCTTTAACGAAGTCTGAGATAGATTAAGTAACCTTAAAGAACTCGCACCAACGCAATGAAGAGCCATTTTGATATACGACAAAGTAACTATTTTACCGAAACACAATTCAGCCATCTGATGCAACGACGCATCCACAAGGTTTTGCTGATCTGTAGTGGTTATGATGCCTTTATGCTTGAGGAAGACGGACGTATTGATGAGCAAATATTTAACGAATACGTCTCACTCAACCTTAGATATCCTCCGCAATTTTATCATGTTGAATCAGCAGAGCAGGCATTTGTAGTGTTGAAAAAGGAAAAAATCGATCTGGTTATTACCATGCTAAGTGTTGGAGGTATGGATCCTTTTAACATGGCAAAAAAGGTAAAAGAACGTTACGAGTCTGTTCCCATTGTAGTACTGACACCTTTTTCACGCGAAGTATCAGTCAGGATGCGTCGTGAGGATACCAGTGCTATTGATTACATCTTTTGTTGGTTGGGTAATGCAGATATCATGCTTGCTATTATTAAGCTGATTGAGGATGAGATGAATGTTCAGCATGATGTTGAGGAGGTGGGAGTTCAATGTATTTTATTGATTGAAGACTCAATACGTTTTTATTCGAGCTATCTGCCATTGATTTATCGTTTGATTCTGACTCAGGCTAAGAAGTTTATGGATGAGGGCTTAAATGAGCATCAAAAAATGATGCGCATGCGGGGGCGACCTAAAATATTATTAGCCCGTACTTATGAAGAAGCTCTTGAATTATATCAAAAGTATAATGATAATCTGTTGGGAATTATCTCTGATGTATCCTTTGATAAAGAGGGTATAAAAGATACCCAGGCTGGAATTAAATTTGCGAAACTGGTTAAGCGTGCTAATCCATATATGCCTTTTTTATTACAGTCGTCCAATCGAAGTCTGGATGAAGTGGCTAAAGATTTAAGGGTTGGATTTCTTTATAAGCATTCCTCTTCGTTACTCCGTGAGCTGAAAGAGTTTATCAATACCTATATGGCTTTTGGTGATTTCGTTTTCATTGATCCATCAACTGGTATAGAAGTTTGCCGAGTGAGTAATCTGAAAGAGTTACAGGAAAAACTTTTTCAGATACCCGATGAATCCTTGTTTTATCATTTTAAGCGTGATCATGTATCCAAATGGCTTAATGCCCGGGCTTTATTTGCTGTAGCTGAAGTGGTCAAGTATCTGAAGGTTGAAGATTTTGCCGACCTGGAAGAAACCAAAAGATTTTTGTTTGATACCATAGCAAGTTTTCGTTACAGTAAGGCTCGTGGTGTAATTGCAAAATTCTATCGCGAGAAATTTGATGAATATCTTACGTTTACCCGAATTGGTGAAGGAACCATTGGAGGAAAGGCCCGTGGTTTGGCTTTCTTAAATATGCTAATCAAAAAACACCAAAACCTGAATACTCTTTCTGATGTAATCATTACCATTCCTCGAACGGTTGTTTTAAGTACGGATGTGTTTGACGAGTTTATGGAAGTAAATAAGCTTTATCCAATTGCATTGTCAGATGCTACGGATGAAGAAATTATGAAAGCTTTTGTGGCCGGGCATCTTCCTGAACGAATTCATGGTGATCTCTATAAATTTATTTCAATTATTAAAGGACCGATTGCCATACGCTCATCGAGTGTGCTGGAGGATAGCCATTATCAACCTTTTGCAGGGATTTATTCAACCTATATGATTCCTAAAGGTGATGATGAAAGAGTGGTGCTGAATCAGCTTTGCGATGCTGTTAAATGTGTTTATGCTTCTGCGTTTTATAATTCCAGTAAGAGATATATGGAGGCGACCATGAATGTTATTGACGAGGAGCGAATGGGTATTGTTTTGCAGGAGGTTGTAGGGCAGCGTCATGGGGATGTATTTTACCCAACATTTTCGGGGGTTGGACGTTCAGTGAATTTTTACCCGATAGCACCCGAAAAAGCTGAAGATGGAATTGTAAATGTTGCCATGGGATTAGGTAAACATATAGTCGAAGGAGGAATGACCTTACGATTCTCTCCTAAATATCCGAGAAAGATACTTCAGTTATCAAGTCCTGATCTGGCAGTACGCGAAACTCAGAAGAATTTTTATGCTCTTGATTTGAAGTCGGATAGTTTTAAGGCCTCAGTGGATGATGATGTTAATATCAAAAAACTATCCATCAAAGTGGCAGAAGAACATGGAACCTTACGTTGGTTGGGATCGGTGTATGATTATAATACACACATGATACGGGACGGATTGATGGCTAAAGGATTACGCCTGGTTACTTTTGCCAATGTATTGAAATACGATGCTTTCCCTTTAGCTGAGATAATGCATAAAGTACTGGAAGTTGGCCAGCGAGAAATGAATCAGCCTGTGGAGATAGAGTTTGCAGTTGACTTACAAACGCCACAAGGTCATCCTCCTGTTTTTTATTTGCTACAGATCAGACCAATTGTCGACAGTAAAGAAACCATTGCTGAAAAGCTGGAAGAAGTAAATCAAAAAGATACCCTGATTTATTCCAAGTCAGCTTTGGGAAATGGAATCATTAATGGTGTAAAAGATGTAATTTACATTAAAAAGAATGGCTTCAACCCTGCTAATAATGCTAAACTGGCCCCCATCTTTGAAAAGTTGAATACTCCATTTCATCAGAGTAATAAATCATATATTCTGATAGGACCTGGTCGCTGGGGATCTCAGGATCCATGGTTAGGTGTACCGGTTAAATGGACTCAAATTTCGGCTGCCCGTGTTATTGTTGAAATGGGATTGGAGAATTACAGAGTTGATCCTAGTCAGGGGACGCATTTCTTTCAAAATTTAACCAGTCTGAGAGTGGCTTATTTTACGATTACACCATCTATTGGCGAAGGATATATTAACATGGATTATCTGGATGGCTTGCCAGCGGAGTATGAAGATGAATTCATTCGTCATGTGAAACTGCCTTCAGAAGGTATTATTAAAGTGGATGGTCAGAAAGGCATTGGTTTGGTAATGCCTCCTGCTCAGTGATAAATAACCGTTAAAGAAACAGCAAATGGGTCTGGAACGTTTTTTATTTGATTTAGAAATTCAGAATCCCGGAGAACCTGAATTTATTCAAAGTGTCAGAGATTTTCTGACATCAGTTAAAGATCGGATCAGCGATGATTTTAGGTTGAATAATGCTGCTATTCTAGAACGAATAACGGAGCCGGATCGTGTCTTTGTGTTTAAGGTGCCCTGGATGAATGATCAGGGAAAGGTGATTGTGAACAGAGGATACAGGGTTCAGTATAACAATGCACTCGGGCCGTATAAAGGAGGATTGCGTTTTCATCCGGCCCTTACATTAGGTACTGTTAAAATGCTTGCTTTTGAACAGGTATTTAAAAACAGTCTTACATCATTGGCCTTAGGAGGAGCAATGGGAGGAGCAAATTTCGATCCTAAAGGGAAATCAGAAGGTGAGATAATGAGGTTTTGTCAGAGTTTTGTGCTGCAATTATGGGATCTGCTGGGATCAGAAATGGATATTCCTGGCAACGATGTGGGGGTAAGTAGTCGCGAGATTGGGTATATGTTTGGAATGTTTAAGAAGCTAACGCATATGCATAGTGGAACTTTTACCGGCAAAGGTTCTGAATGGGGAGGGACAGGTTTACGAGCTGAGTCTACCGGATTTGGAGTGATCTATTTCTTAGAGGCATTACTTAAAGATCAGAATGAAAGTCTTGATGGTAAAACAATATGTGTCTCAGGATTTGGAAATGTGGCATATGGCGTAATTCGTAAAGCCGTTGAATTAGGAGCTAAAGTTGTAACCTTGTCGGGTCCTGATGGTTTTATATATGATCCGGATGGAATAACAGGTGATAAGTTGGATTACCTGGTTGAACTGCGGGCAACCTCTCAGGATCTGGTTCGACCTTATTCGATTGAATTCCCTGGTGTTGTGTATTACGAAAATCAAAAACCCTGGCAAATACCCTGTGATATAGCGATACCTTGTGCTATTCAGAATGAGATTGGACTTAATGAAGCACGTCAGATTATGCAAGGAGGCTGTAAATATGTTATTGAGGCAGCAGACAGACCTTGTAATTCAGAAGCATTGGAGTTTTTTGATTCGAATCAAATTGTTTTGGCACCCGGTAAAGCTGCCAATGCGGGTGGAGTTGCGGTATCTGCCCTGGAATTAGTACAAAATTCAATGAAAATGACATGGACTCCAAAAGAAGTAGATCATCGGTTAAAAGATATCATGGAAAGGATTTATCAAATGTGTAAACTCCATGGGATAAAACCAGATGGAAGTATCAATTATCGGGATGGAGCCAATATTGCTTCCTTTCACCGGGTTACTGAAGCAATGATTGATCAGGGAGCTGTATAGTTTAAAATATTTCCAGCTGTTGCGTAGAAATATTTGAAACATTCTCCAGTTGAAGAAGTCTTTTTTTAGCATGTAAACCACCGGCATATCCTGTGAGTTCGCCATTACTACCTATTATGCGATGGCAAGGAATAATTATTGATATGGCATTCGCTCCATTGGCACTGGCCACAGCCCTGATGGCTTTTTCATTTCCCAATCGTCTGGATAAACCAAGGTAAGTTTCTGTTTGTCCGTATGGAATGGTTTGCAAGGTTTCCCAAACTGATTTTTGAAAACTTGTTCCCGCAAATTCAATTGGAAGATCAAATGTGATTCGATCTTTCGCGAAATATTCCTCCAACTGAAGAATGGTTGAAGCAATAAGGTCTGTATTTTGTTCCTTAAATTCAGCGTTTAACACTCCTTTAATTCTCTTGTCAATCGATTCTCTCATTTTACGAAAGTGCCAATCGCAGAGACACAATCGGTTATTGTAATCACCAATGATCAATTCACCAACCGGGCTTTTGTAATATTGAACGGATATAGTATTCAAGGTATTTATGAGCTTCGTATTTCAGTAATCAGATCATTTTTTTGAACAGAGTGCTGATTGTTTTTAACAAGTTGTCTTTTTGAATTGCTTCCAGTTCGCCTCTGTCAAGCCAGATTCCATGGCATATTTCGCAGTAATCAAAAATTACCTTCTTATCCCTCTGATGAGCATGTTTTGAGAGGGTTGGATGAAGATTACAGTCGGGACATTTTAATTTTTCCAGCTGTTCTTTCTTTTTGGGGATATTTCTAATTTCAATGATTGAAAGCTCAACCACATTCTCAATTTGTTCCAGTTCTCCTTTATCAAACCAGGTTCCTCCGCACGAAGGACAGGTATCAACCTGAATTGATCCGGATAGATCATTAATGTTTTTTTCTTCTAAAGTGGTATTACATCTGGGGCAGTACATCAATAGCTATTTTAATTTGCAATAAATATAGCTATTATCTTATTCCGTATGGTTTATAATTGATTAACAGAACCAATTTAGTTATTGATTTTCTTCCTTTTTAAGATCGCGTTTCACCTCTTGAATTAATTCATCCAGCTCTTCTGGTTTTATCTTATTTTCTTTCGCAAAGAAAGAAACCAGATCTTTAAATGAATCCTGAAAATAGGTAGACATCATTCTCGACATAAACTGTTTGCGGTATTCTGCTTTTTCAACAATAGGAAAATACTCATATCCACGCCCCACCTGCTCAAAACCTAAATATTCTTTATCAGCTAATGACCGCACAATGGTAGAAACTGTATTAACAGCAGGCTTTGGATCAGGCATCTTTTCAACAATGGCTTTAACAGTAGTGCGGCCTAATTGCCAAATTCGATGCATCATTTGTTCTTCAGCTTTGGTTAATTCTTTAAGTTTCATGTGTGGATATTATTTATTTAATGCCCCAACCTTAATGGGTCGGGGCTTATATTTTTTATGATTGATTATTGTAGTGCAAAATTAATGGGAACAGTAAAACTGACATTAACATTCTTTCCTTCAAGCTTACCTGGTGTCCATTGGGGCAGACTCTCAATAACTCTAATTGCTTCCTGATCTAAAGAAGGATCAACGCCTCTTGCAATTTCTACATTGCCTACATATCCATCGGCAGCAACTACAAATGTGATATAAACTTTTCCCTGAATTCCGTTCTCTTCGGCTTCTTTAGGGTATGTTACTTCTTTCGCAATAAAGGTTCTTAAGGCTTTTTCTCCTCCAGGATATTTTGGCATTTCATCAACAACCTGAAATACTTCTCCGGTTACTTCGGTTGCCTTAATCGATTCATCAGTAACGTTTACTATCTCCACCTTTTCTTCATCTGGTGTGGCTAAGGTCTCCTCAACCTTCTCGGTATTACATGAAAAAATCAATGCAGAAGCTATTAATGAGCTAATTGCAAAAAGTGGAAATATAATCTTAGTTTTTAAAGTAGTTTTTTTCGACATCATGTTAAATCTTTTCTTGGTTAATGATTCATTAAAATTATTTGCGGCCAGTACTTTATGTCCTGACACTTCTGATAATAAAAGGGCTTTATAACGCCCTACAGAAGCGCCGTGTTTAAGTACGGACCGATCGGCCTGAAATTCATGGGTTTCTTTCAGTGCCTTTTTTATTAACCATGCAAATGGGTTAAACCATTGGGTTATGAGAAACAGTTCAAGAAACATATTATCCAAAGTGTGGTAATAGCTTACGTGTGCTTTCTCATGGTTGATTACATGTTGTTGTTCCTCTTCGCTATATCGCGATGAATTAATAAATATCCATTTGAAGAATGAAAACGCATGATAAGGGTTATTCAGTTGAATGACTCTGATACCATTGTGCTGATTACTTGAATTTTGCTTACCAATTATACTTAGCCTGTAATAGGCAACAAATAACCGGATAAATAGCAGGATCAGACCAATAATGTAAATCCATTTAAATATTGACAATCCACTAATAAACGAAACAATGGTATTTTGGGCATCGGTTGGGTAAACCGATATTTCGTTTAAGGTGTAACCAATGGTTTGTGAGTCAATTGTATTGCTTGTTTCCATTGTTAATGAGACTGTCAGAAATGGGATAATCATCGTTAAAACAAGGCTTAACAACAAAAAGAAACGATTAAATGAAAAGGTATTCAGGCGGGATAAAAAAGCAAAATAAATGCCTGATATGATACCTAAAAAAATCGAAGACTCAACCAAATAATTAATCACTGCGTGCATATCGTGCAAGTTTCAATTGGATAATTATCATTTTAAATTAAGCAACTGAACATCTTTCACGATTCAGCTGTCATCATGTCCCTTACCCGGGTTGTACCAGGGAGCAAGATATTCTTGTTGCTTAATAAAATTCAGTCAAATAAATTTCAGATTATAACCCATATCAACCAAAAAAATATTTCAACTGTATTTATAGTTCAAACTTACAGTTTAATTTGAAGAAACGAAATATTTTCGACTATAATTTTAGTTGAATCTTGTGAGAATACGTTTAAATGACAGAAAATCAACAATTAAATGTTTTTTATTTTTATGCATTCAAATTATACAGTAAACACTTCAACAAAAAGGGACTGAATATTCAGCCCCTGTGATTCCAATTTCTGCTCCTGGTCGAGCGATCTTTAATCAGAATCTATCTATCATTCCCCTTTTTTACTTTCCAGCATTAATAAAAAGGCATATTCCAATGCTGTTTCTTTATATCGCTTAAATCTGCCTGAAGCACCACCATGGCCTGCTTCCATATTGGTATGCATAACCAGTAAATTATCATCAGTCTTGGTTGCTCTAAGTTTGGCTACCCATTTGGCGGGTTCCCAATATTGAACCTGAGAATCGAACAGTCCGGTTGTAACCATCATGTTTGGATAATCTTTCGCTTCCACATTATCGTATGGCGAATAAGATAACATGTAGTCATATGATTTTTTGTTCTTTGGGTTTCCCCACTCATCAAATTCATTGGTTGTAAGAGGTATAGTTTCGTCGAGCATGGTTGAAACCACATCAACAAAAGGCACCGCTGCAATGATTCCATTGAAAAGTTCAGGTTCCATATTTGCAATAGCTCCCATCAGTAATCCACCAGCACTGCCACCCAAGGCATACAAATGGTGTGGAGAAGAGTAATTTTCTTTGACAAGATGATGACCAACATCAATGAAATCGGTGAAGGTGTTGATTTTGTTCATCATTTTACCATCCTCATACCATTGACGACCCATGGCCTGACTTCCACGGATATGAGCTATGGCATAAACAAAACCCCTGTCCAATAAACTCAATCTGGTTGAATTGAACCAGGGTTCAATGGTGTTGCCATATGAACCATAACCATATAATAGTAATGGAGTGTGTCCGTCTTTCTTTAATCCTTTTTTGTAAACGATGCTAACAGGTATCTTTTTACCATCGCGAGCAGTTGCCCAAAGGCGTTCGGTTACATAATTATCAGGATTATGACCGCCGACAACTTCCTGTACCTTTTTTATATCTTTTGTTTTATCGTTCATGTTGTAGTCGATGGTCGATACCGGAGTCGTTAATGAGCTGTAGCCATATCTTAAAATATCAGTGTCGAATTCAGTGTTTGTTCCTATGAAAGATACATATACCGGTTCTCCAAAATCAAGGTAATGTTCTTTTTTTGTTTCCTGATTGATGATGCGCAAATGAGTTAAAGCATTGGAGCGTTCACTAATAACCAGGTATTTTTTAAATGCTTCAATATCAGTTATCAATACATCTTCACGATGAGGGATCACTTCTTTCCAGTTTTCAATAGAAGTGGCATTAACCGGAGTCTCCATCAATCGGAAGTTTACAGCATCATAATTCGTAAGTACATAGAATTTATCCTCATAATGTTCAATACTGTATTCATGAGCTCCGGCACGTGGAGTGAATTGTTTAAATTCTCCATCCGGATTATCAGCTTTCAGAATTTGGTAATCAGAGATTAATGTACTGTTATTATAGATAATGATATACTTATCAGACTTTGATTTATATACTCCGATGTAATAGGATGGATCTTCTTCATGATAAACCATTACATCCTTGTCATTAGATGTTTCGAGTTTATGTCGCCAAACTTTTTCACTAAGAAGAGAAATTTTGTTTTTAGTGGTATAAAAAAACGTTTGATTATCGTTGGCCCATGCTCCACCTGGTTCGCAATTGTACAAGTTATCATCCAAAAATTTACCCGTTTCAAGATCCAGGAAACGATAAGTGTAAATTCTTCTGCTAATAGTATCTTCACAAAAAGCAAGTATTTTATTATCCGGACTTACTTCCATAGAACCAACTGCATAATAATCATGTCCTTTTGCTAGCTGATTAACGTCTAATAAAATTTCTTCGGGGTTTTCAAGTGACTCTTTTTTTCTAAAGTATGCAGGGTATTCCTGTTTATCGCTATATTTACTATAGTACCAATATCCATTTTTGAAATATGGAACTGATTCATCATCTTGTTTGATACGACCAACAATTTCATTATAAAGTTTTGACTGAAGCTCCTTTGTTTTGTACATGGCTGTATCCAAATAAATATTCTCAGCTTCGAGGTATTGTAAAACTTTTTGAGTTTGCGCATCCTTATTTTCTGCGTTTTTTTGTTCATCGCTCAATCTCATCCAGAAATAAGGATCAATTCTGGAATGCTCGTGAATGGTTAAAACCGAATCATGTTTCTCTGCAATTGGTGCCTCAGGTAAAATTTCCGGGAAAAGATCTTTAGTTTTTTTCCTATTCGTACAAGAACTTGCTAATAATAATGTAATCAAGAGGAAGGTGATTGTTTTCATGAAGATTAAAGTTGAAGGTTGTTTCGAATAATTGGATTTTATATCTGAAAATTTGATCTTTATGTTAATCGTATACAAGTATAATTAACAGATTTTAATTAATTGAAAAAAAATTGAAATATTTCAATTTAAATGAAAAATATTAAAGGATTATTTTATTCCTTTAGCTTGCAAAAAAACAAAAGAATATCTATTGTAAAACTTTATTTATTAGTAATATATAAAGAATGAAGAGTGCTGAAAAAATTGTTATTGGAAGTGAAGAATGGTGTTCGTTACCTCAGCTGAATATACCGGCTATTAATATTCGTGTTGATTCAGGCGCAAAAACATCTGCATTGCATGCAGTGAATATAATGCCATTTAAGAAAAATGGTGAATCCTGGGTGAGTTTTGAAGTTCATCCATTACAGAATGATGGTAGAACAACAGTATATTGTGAAGCGCCAGTCATTGATAAAAGAAGAATTAAAAGTTCGAGCGGATTGGGTGAGCTGCGTTATGTAATTCGCACTACCATAAATATTGCAGAATCTTCATGGGATATTGAAGTAACTTTAACCAACAGAATATCGATGGGATATCGTATGTTGTTAGGCCGTCAGGCAATGGCAGGTATCATGTTGGTAGATCCTGAGGCATCTTGTTTATTAGGGATTCCTTCTCAGGAAGTTTTATCTTCTTATTATTCAACACAAAGAAAAAAACCTTCAGGACTTAATATTGGTGTATTGGCAAGCAATCCAGAGCTATATAGTAATCGACGAATTATTGAAGCTGGTGAGGAGCGAGGCCATAACATGGAGTTTATCAATATTAAGGATTGCTATATAAAACTCGATGGGAAAAATCCGGAAATGCATTATAGAGGTGGCAGGTTGTTAAATCAGTTTGATGCCATTATTCCACGCATTCGGCCAAGTATGACTTTTTATGGTTGTGCCTTAACACGTCACTTTGAAGCCATTGGTGTTTACGCTCAAAACTCAGCTTCAGCCATTGCATCTTCAAGAGATAAGTTGTACTCCTTACAATTATTAATTAATAGTGGACTGCCTATTCCAACAACAGGTTTTGCCAATTCACCGCTTGATACTAATGATTTGATCAAGATGGTGGGTGGTGCTCCGTTAATCGTAAAATTACTGGAAGGAACACAAGGGAAAGGAGTTGTTTTAGCTGAGACCAAAAAAGCTGCCGAGAGTTTGATTAATGCTTTTAAAAGTTTGCGGGCAAATATTCTTGTTCAGGAATTTATTAAAGAAGCCAATGGAAAAGATATCCGCTGTTTTGTCATCAATGGAAAGGTGGTGGCAAGTATAATGCGAACTGCTGCTCCTGGTGAATTCAGGGCGAATATCCACATGGGTGGCTCAGCTCAACTGGTTAAAATTACACCTGAAGAGAGAAAGATTGCCATTTTAGCGGCTAAGACAATGAATTTGAAAGTGGCCGGGGTTGATATTATACGTGGTGAAAATGGACCATTATTACTTGAAGTAAACTCTTCGCCAGGTTTGGAAGGTATCGAAGGGGCTACAAGCAAAGATATTGCCGGTATGATGATTGAATCTATCGAAAAGGATTTGAATAAAGGTACCAGAAGAAGAAAAGGATAATAATTGATATAAACCTGATGAGTTTAACAATAAGAAAAGCGAGTGATAGTGATCTCGATTTTCTGGATAAGCTGGAAAAACTGGCTTTTTCAACATCGCAACAAACGGCAAGAAGAAACATCAAAAAAGGTATTAATAGCGACTTTCAGGAAGTTTTAATTGCAGAACAAAAACACAAAAAAAAATCGGTTGGAGCAATCGTTTTATTTAAATACAGCCATACCCTTCGAATCTACTCAATAGCTGTTTTGCCTGAATTTCAGGAAAAAGGGTATGGAGCTTTTCTGATGGATTATATCCTGGAATATGCTGTAAAGAAACAAATGCACAGCATCACCCTCGAAGCTGATATTGATAATCCAAAATTAATTTCCTGGTACGAAAATAAGGGATTTGTTATCAGGGAGCAGAAACCCGATTATTATGGTGATGGCAAAGATGCTGTTAAGATGGTTTATCAGATTGATGACGATAATAATGATAAGGGCATAAAAAATATCATTGTAATTAACCGTCCTGTAAAATGGCCATTCCCTGATGTGAATGCAAAGGTTATTACAGTTAAGGACTACATTAATCAGCCCGAATATCAGAATAACCCTGATTTACGCGTATTCAACCTTTGTAGCTCATACAAATATCAGAGTTATGGATATTATGTGTCGTTACTGGCCTCAGCAAGAGGGCAACGGGTGATGCCAAGCACAACTACGATCCGTGATTTTCGGATTTTAAATGTGATTCAGTCTGCCACCTATGATATTGAAGAACACATCAGTAAGGCCTTAAGTAAAGTAGAAGGAACAACCTTTTCGTTGAATGTTTATTTTGGCCAGACACAAAACAAGGATTTTAAAAAACTTAGCTTAAAGTTATACCAGTTATTTGAATCTCCTTTGTTTAAAGTGGTTTTTGTGAAGCATGAAAAATGGTTGATTAAAGATATCCAGGTATTAACATTGGCAAAGCTTCCGCAGGATGATTTGGAAAATGTTTATGAATTTGCAAGACGCCATTTTAATAAGAAGAGGTATACTATTCCAAAACTTAAAAACTATAAATACGATCTTGCGATTCTAACCAATCCTAATGAGGCCACACCTCCTTCGTGTCCCGAAGCATTGCGTAAGTTTAAGAAAATAGCCAATAAAAAAGGTTTGTTTGTTGAGTTTATAACTAAAGCAGATGCCGACAAGATCAATGAGTTTGATGCTCTTTTTATTCGGGAAACAACCAATGTGAATGATCATACTTATGAGATTTCGCGGATGGCATATGCCGAAGGTTTGGTGGTGATTGATGATCCATGGTCAATACTGAAATGTTCGAATAAGATTTATCAGAACGAAACTTTCAGAAGACACAGGATACTTACGCCCGAAACCCAGATTCTTACAAAGAACTTGTTTGATGAATCGATGCTGGATAAGCTTACCTTTCCATTGGTATTAAAGCAACCGGATAGTGCATTTTCTTTGGGTGTAACAAAGGTTGAAGATAAGAAAGAAGCAATGACAGCCTTACAATCATTATTTAAAAAATCGGACATGGTGGTATGTCAGCAGTTTCTGTATTCTGAGTTTGACTGGCGTATAGGTGTACTCGATAATAAACCACTTTATGCCTGCAAGTACTACATGACCAAAGGACACTGGCAGATTTATAACTGGCAAAATGAAGAGAAGGATCAATCAGGTGATTCAGAGACTTTAAACATAACGGATGTGCCTGATAAAGTAATTCAAACTGCCTTAAGAGCCTCCGCTTTGATTGGTGACGGACTATACGGAGTTGATCTGAAGATGGTTGGAGATAAGGTTTATGTTGTTGAGGTGAATGATAATCCAAATATAGATGCTGGTATTGAAGACCTTGTTTTGAAGGATCGCCTTTACGAGATGATTATTGATTCACTTATAAATCGTATTGAAATTGCCAAGAATATTCAGAAGATTGAATTCGGAGGTAAATAACATTTACCTCTTCTAAAACCTTGCCCGACAATTAATAGAATTAGCTATTTTTGTCGGGATATTTAAAGAAATGGATAAAAAGCCAAATAGTATTTCGATTTGTACTACCAAGGAACAGTATCTGATGTTCCTGTTTATTTTCTCGGAGCTGTAATTAGCTCTTGGCATTCATATTACTTTCAATTAATACATTATCGTTTTACTTCTATTTCCATTCTTTTTATGGGAGAATATTATAATTGGCTTAATACGCTTGTGAACAAGTGTAAAAGCGATTTCTCAGCCTATCCTGATTTAAAATGGCTGAATCCATACGAAGCTTTTGAAGCTCTGGAACAACGTGTATCTTTAATTAATCAGTTGCAGGGAAATACATTATTTAAACAGACCAAACCATATCATAATCAGATTTCGAAAGGTTGTAAAATTTGTGGTGAAGGGAGCTGGAGTTGTTTGTTTATAACTAACAAATGTAATGCAGGATGCTTCTATTGTCCTGTATCGCAAAACGAAGATGAAGTACCTTCAACCCAGGGACTTGATTTTAAAACACCGACAGAATATGCCAATTATATTAACCAGTTTAAGTTTAAGGGGGTCAGTTTTAGTGGAGGAGAACCATTGTTGTTTTTCGATCGTACATTAGCTTATCTCACTGAAGTGAGAAAGAAATGCGATAAAGATTTATACATCTGGGCCTATACCAATGGTATTTTGGCAGACAGAGAGAAGATGGAACAACTGGCAAAAGCAGGGTTAAATGAAATAAGGTTTGATATAGGTGCAACGGCTTTTAAACTGGATAAGATTGCTTCGGCAAAAGGTCTGATACCCAATATTACCATTGAAATACCTGCTGTTCCTGAGGAAAAACAACGGTTAATTGACTTATTGCCCAAAATGATTGAGGCTGGTGTTACCAATCTGAACCTTCATCAATTACGATTGACACCTCACAATGTGCGTCATCTTTCAAAAAGAGATTACACCTATATTCCGGCAGAGAGGCCCATTGTTCTGGAATCTGAACTGGCTGCAATGGAGATCATACATTATGCACGAGAGAATAATTTGAAAATTGGCATCAACTACTGCTCATTCTTTTATAAGCATCGTTTTCAGAAAGCAGGGTACAGGAGACAAATTGCTGAGGCGTTAAATGTTAATGCCAATGAAATTACAGAGAATGGTTATATCCGTTCAATAGCTGAAGATCATATTGAGTATCGATCGGTGAAATTATATGAGAAAGAAGAGGCAGCTATGGATTGTCAGGAATTACTAATTGCCGACAAAAAATATTTTTTAGCAAAGCCTTTAATTCTCAAAGAAAAAATATCAGTTGGCGATAAGGAAATAATCCTTGGATTGATTAGTGAGAAACCTGCTGAAATACCATCTGATCCACTTTTGTTTAAACTGTGGCAAATGGAATATGTTGAAGAAGGGCTAAGGGAATTATAAGTCTCCAAAGAAACTTTAGCAATTGTAAAATGTTTATTTTTACAAAAGTTAAGTTTACGATATGGAACAAATGTTCAACATATTTAAGCTGGGGACTGATGATGTGGCACGCATCGCAGCTTCAGAAAATGAGCCTCATACTCACGACTATGAAGAGTTGCTGGTTGGGGTGAAGGGCACTGTTGAACATTTTATCGATTTTGATTCTCAGTTAATTGAAGCCCCGTTTATCAGTTTTGTGGCTAAAGGTAAAGTTCACAGGGTTGTTCCGGGCCTGCAAAAGGGTGAGTGCGAAATATGGGGTATTCGCTTTCGTAGTGAGTTTATTGCTGAAACCACTTTTCAGCTGTATTCCATTTATCATGATAATGCCAATATGGCTTTACCTCCCGATCGTTGTTTCAAACGACTGGAAACATTGTGTCAGTTAATGGAGGATGAAGTTAAAGCTGAGGAACCCGATTATAGTGTAGTACGACATCTGCTGAGTGCATTATTTACTATGATAGAAGCGGAACGCAGAAAACTGGAGGCAGAGACAGAACATACATTAAAAAGCCAGAGTACAACTTTTAAAAGCTTTCTGAAAACTCTGGAAGAAAACTTTCGTCGACCTGAGGGAGTTGAATTCTATGCCGAGAAGCTTTTTATGAGTAGTCGTAATCTCAATATTATTTGTAAGAATATTCTTCAGCAAAGTGTCTCTGAAATTATTGAAACCAGAAAATTAATCGAAGCAAAAAACCTTTTACTGACAACAGATAAAACAGTTGCTGAGATTGGCTTTGAATTGGGATATAGTGAAAAATCCTACTTCTCCAACGTTTTTAAACGACGCGAAGGAATCACTCCAGGTCAGTTTAGAAAAGAAAAAAAGACTCTTATTTCTTAAAATTACAACTCCTTTTCCGAATAGTGTTACCACCTGCCTTGTTGTTTGTTGCAACTTTGCACTGTACAATTAATTATTAGTTGTTAGACAGTAGTCAGAAGTTAGTGATGCGCAATGTTCGATTAATCAATTTACCGATTGATTAGGCCGCATAACAAATTTTTTATCTTTCTTAAAATATAAAAACAAACAAATAAAAAAATAATAAAATGGAAACTGCAACAAAAACAGTATGGGTATTAGACCCAACACACAGTGAAGTAACTTTTAAAGTGAAACACATGATGATTTCAAATGTGAAAGGTGAATTTAAAGAAGTATCAGCCAATATTGATGGTGAAGATTTCGAATCGTCAAAGATTACGGCAACTATTAATGCAGCATCAATCTTTACAAATAATGACGACAGAGATAATCACTTAAAAAGTGCCGATTTCTTTGATGCAGAGAAATATCCTACCTTATCATTTGAAGGCATTGCTTTTGAAAAAGTAGATGATGACGAATACAAACTTACAGGTTTGTTAACCATTAAAGATGTAATAAAAGAAGTAACTTTTGATGTTGAATTTGGTGGTATTGGTAAAGACCCTTGGGGTAATGAAAAAGCCGGATTCTCATTGGAAGGGAAAATTAATCGTAAAGACTGGGGCTTGAACTGGAATGCTGCTCTTGAAGCAGGTGGCGTATTAGTTAGTGAAGATGTGAAAATTCAAGCCGAGGTACAATTTGTAAAGCAGGCTGAATAAAACTTTCTGATATGAAACGACGACATTTCATCAGGACAGTATCAGCCCTTTCGTTAACACCGATAACAATGAAACTAAACGGATTAAATAAATTAGCAAACACAGGCAGCCAGACAGCACCTATGCCACTGCTTTTTTTGGGGCATGGTAGTCCGATGAATGCCATCGAAGACAATATATTTACCAGGGAATTCAGAGCGGTTGCGGATCGTTTTGAGAAGCCAAGGGCTATTTTGGTTGTATCAGCTCATTGGGAAACTCGCGGGACTTATGTTACAGCGATGGAACATCCTCCAACAATTCATGATTTTGGAGGGTTCCCTCAGGCCTTATTCGATGTGCAGTATCCTGCACCGGGTAGTCCTGAACTGGCTAAAGAAACTCAGCAATTGATTAAAACTACTGATGTAGGATTGAATCATCAGTGGGGGCTGGATCACGGTGCCTGGAGTGTGATTCGTCATATGTATCCTGATGCTGATGTGCCGGTTGTGCAATTAAGTCTGGATTATGGACAAGATGCTCAATATCATTATGAACTGGGTCAACAGCTGGCGGCTCTGCGCGAAAAAGGGGTATTGATTGTAGGAAGTGGAAACCTGATACATAATTTGAGGATGGTTGTCTGGGATAAACTTGAATTGCCCGAATATGGATACGATTGGGCTTTGGAAGCACAGGATAAGATGAATCGATTCATTTTAAACAATGATCATCAGTCATTGATTGACTTCAGAAAACAAGGCAGGGCTTTTTCGCTTTCAATACCAACGCCAGATCATTATTTACCATTGCTCTATGTGCTGGGGTTAAAGGAAGAAAAGGATAAAGTATCCTTATTTAATGATAAAGCAATTGGTGGATCGCTTAGCATGACATCTGTTTTAATCAATCGAAATTAAACAGGAAGAATTGAGTTAGCATATAAAGAATGAACAAACCGAAAATCCGACTTCAACCTTTTTGTGTTGAAGTCGGATCTTTTATTTTACCACTTATTGATATGCATATTTTCAGGTTTCCACTTGTCTTTTGGCTGATCCTCACCTGTAGGATGGCCAATTGCAATAACATTAAGCGGAATAATGTGTTCGGGCAAATTCAATAGGTTTTTAACGGTTGCTTCGCGCTCAGTTATTGGATGAACACCTGTCCATACAGCACCCAGTCCCATTGCTTCTGTTGCAAGCAAAATATTTTGAGTAGCAGCCGAGCAGTCCTGAACCCAATAAATCCGGGCCTGCCCCTGTAAAGCCTTATTAAGGTCTCCACAGACAGCTATTGCAGCTGTAGCTTGTTTAAGCATCTTGGCATGAGGTAATGAATCGGCCAATACATCAAGCATGGCTCTGTCGTTAATCGCTATAAAAGCCCAGGGTTGTTTGTTAACAGCCGTAGGAGCTGCCATACCTGCTTTTACCAATTCAGTTAACTCATCTTCACGCACCTGCTCATTCGTAAAGTGACGAACACTTTTTCGGTTGTAAATGGTCGATAAGGTAGGATTGGGATGGATTACAGGTTGAAATGTTGGTTCCATATCATCTTTAAATTTTTTATAAATATCCCATGGTTTTGCCAGTCGTTGACCATAACCATAATAATATCCTTCAGCATAAATTATGGGTTGTAAGGCTTCAATGTCAACATGACCATCTGTACTTAACAGGTTTTGATTTACTTTAGTGTCAATAACCTTACCAATAAACTGACGGTGAGAACCCAAATCTATCATTTCACTTACTTCACATTCAATCACAATAGGAAATTCGCCAACAAAAGGTGCATTTACAAAATCGCCCTTCACCGGAGTAAGATTTAAGGTCTTAAATTTATTTTCATCATGACCAGAGACAAGTCCGGCATAATCCATTTCTGCAACATACCGGGCCGAAGGTACATTTACAGTAAAACAACCGGTTGCCATTATATTTTCATAGGTTTTTCGCGAAGAGCGAATGGATACAGCAATACTCATTGGGTCGGAATTGGCAATGCCTGCCCAGGCAGCTGTCATAATATCGGGTTCTCCTTCTGCACTGTACGATCCGATAACCAATGCTGGCATGGGCATAATCAAACCTTTTGGACCCACTGATTTTTTTACAGAACTAATACTGTCATGAGGCTGTGCTTGATGAATTGCAGAAACAGCAGGTGTTGCTGGCTTTATCTGTTGATCAGTATTATTTATCTGAAAAACCAAAATAACCACAGTGAGAGCTAAAACAATATTAAGTAGTGATGCTTTATTTTTCATTGCTTTTATTTTTTACGTTGGAGTATAATGAGGGTATGGTATCGAGCAAACAACCGGTTGGACAAAGCTGGCACCAGGGACGATTGAAAAACACTGATAGCAGAACAATCAATATACCGGCTCCTAACATTATTATTGAAGCGACCGAGAATGAAAAGGATATAAACGGTTCTAAGTTTGCCAGGGGTAGGGCAAAACCTAAAATAAGACTAACCCAGATATAAGTCAGGTAAATATTCCGTAATGTTACAACTCCAAGTTTAACAGGGAATGGTCTCTTTTTGAATGGTGATATTTTTGCTGTAAGAACCTGCAGGGCTCCCATAGGACAAAGAAAATTGCAATAGTATTTTTTATGACCGGCAATTGCCATTGCAACAGATAATATCAAAATAACAATTAATAACGGATTACTTTGCCAAGGCAATCCGTGACTTAACCAGTTGTGCAATACCTCTAATGAGAGCATTTGTTTTAGCCAAAGCCCCATAATGCCTAAAACGGCCACCAAATAGTAGATGTATATTTTTTTATGCTTGCGTCGAAGCACCATGTTTAAGGAAAGAAGTATTAGCACAACGGTCATTGTGATCTGAAGAATTAAAGACCACGAAATTTTAATACGTTGCTTTTCCAGTAATAAGTAATTACCAATGGTTTTTTCAAAGTTTCGGATAATAGCGTTACTGCTTCGGGTAGCTCCGGTTATGGCATCTACCTGTATGTTCATCAGGTTAGTATCCAGGGGTAATCTGTTCCATGAATCAAGAAGATGTTTGTCAACAACATGCTCGATGTAATCTCCTGTTTCATTATTTTTTAACAGGTGAACACCTGTTATCATTCTTTCTGCATTTATGGCAATTAGCAAGGGAACATTACCTGCATATCCCTGAGATCGGGCTTCCAGCTCCTCTGAGATAAGTGCAAAGCCAATTGCTTTATTGCTGACATCCAGTATAGTCAGGCTTTTATCCGTGTTTTTCCTGAAAGAGATTGCCTGAGGGTAAACTTTTTTAATATCCGATAGATTGTAGATCGGTTCTTTCGATGGTTTTAACCATTCAAATTTTGCTCCTCCTGTTATGGCAACAGCAGTTAATAGTAGCAAAATAACAATGTAGTTATAAATACTATTCTGTGAGATTTGCTTGCGCATATTGGTTCATTTGGTGGGAGCACAAAAATAAAGGTCATCCAGGTTTTACGCAAAACTACGCCTGTTAATGCAGCGTTAAAGATTGCAGATATAATCAATTGATTTGTAAATTTTTTTTTATTCATTCCATATTAACTGAGAGTAACATTAAAAAATAGTATTCTAGTACCTTTTTAGAAAAGGATGAATAAATGATTTACCAAACAAAACCTGTATCGAATTTATGATTGAAACCAATGCACTAGCAAATAAAGTTCCCATCAACGGTATGGGTTGATCAACTTTCCAGTATATCCAGATGCATGCTAAACAAATAGCCCATATTATTAATTGAAAACTTATCACCGCACGAAAGTGAAGTAGCATTGCTTTTGTTTTGTCTTTTTTTAGCCTCCAGATTAATACAGTCGGAAGGATGAGTGGTATCAATCCGCTTAAATGTAAAAGAGCCAGCCAATTGTTTTGAGTGGGTTCTCCTGTAAAATCGGTTTCATCTGCTTCCTTTTTTATAAACAAACTGAAATCAACTTCCAGTGCTTTGGCTATCATTTGCAGTGTATAGGCCCTGGGATCTACCTCGCCACTTTCGATGCGTTGTATTGTTCTTGAACTAAGCTCTGTTTTCTCAGCTAATTCTTCCTGAGTCATTCCTTTTTGTAGCCTTAATTCTTTTATGAGTTTGCCTGTTTCCATTTTCAGTTTTTTTGTTCAAATGTCAGTCAGAATGCCGTAACAATACAACTACAAAAACACGACATTTATACGACACTTCCAATTTTTAGTGATAAAATGCTCATTAAAAGAGGTGGTTAGCACTTGAAAATTTTATAAGAGACAATTTCACTATTAGGAGATAATAATACGACGAAGCCGGTGTTTTAGCTATTGATTTTTTATTTTTGCCTTTGAATTTCCCATCCTTAAAACAAATTACCATGTTGAATGTACTGGTTGTTTATGCTGTAGCTGAAGAAAAAGTTGATTTATCGATGCCCGGATGTCGTTTCCACTACTGTAAAACAGGTGTTGGCAAGGTGAGTGCTGCTTTGGCAGTTAAGGAAAGTATTGATAGGTATAAACCAGAAGTAGTGCTGAATATTGGTACAGCCGGATCTGTTCAGTTTCCGGTTGGAACTATTCATTTATGCAGTAAGTTTGTTGACAGGGACATGGAGAAATTGCATGTTTTTGGGGTACCATACCTTGAGGATTTTAGCGAGGAAATAAATCAGTTGTCTTTCTTTCAGAGGTGGCAGTTTGATAGTACCTGTAACACAGGAGATACTTTTTTAACAGAGGCCGACGGTACAGGTGATGTGTTTGATATGGAATCATTTGCTATTGCAAGAGTCTGCCGGTTGCATCAGATCCCGTTTGTTGGAGTAAAATATGTAACCGATAAGATAGGTGAGAACTCTGTAAAGCATTGGGAGGAAAAACTGGCAGAAGCACAAGCCGGCCTGCAAAAATTTGTGGATGAAAATCATTTGAATGTACCCGAAAACTATGTGGCCAGAGAAGTTAGTCGACTGGTGGATCAATACCAGATGGAGCGTCACCCTGAAGGAGGTTGGTACAAAGAAGTGTATCGTTCAGAAATGGAAGTGGTAAAATCTGAAGATCGAAATAACAGAAAAGCACTTACCTCGATCTATTATTTGTTAGCCGACTCTGATTTTTCAGCCTTTCACCGTATTCAATCACCTGAAGTGTGGTATTATCATAAAGGTATGCCCGTTATTATTCATGAAATTAATCAACAGGGTAACTACCGGACAATTGAGTTGAGTGATGCAACCGGCATACTTCAGCATACTGTTGAATCGGGTGTGTGGTTTGCCGCAGAACTAAAAGATGGTTTTGGTTTTGCCCTGGTTAGCTGTGCGGTTGCACCCGGTTTTGAATTTGAGGATTTTGAATTGGCTCTAAAGGAGGACTTGTCAAAGCCATTTCCGGATCATAAAGAAATTGTTGACCGTTTAACAAGGTAACACCACAAACCTACAGGAAATTGATTGTTCAGCTTTTTATCTTATTCGTGTTAAGATATAAATTGTTAAGTTGGGTTTATTTGTTATTTTTAGTTCTATAAAAGTAACCAGATAAACCTGATCAATGAATTATAAAAAGTGGGTATTCAGAATATTTATTCATGTAGTTATCCTTAATATATTGGTTTTCTTTATTACGATTAAATTCAATACATTTCTTTATGATCCAGTCAGGGTCAATTTAGTTATAAGCATTCTGGATATTTTCGCTACCCTTAGTTTGTTGGCTGGGTGGATAATGATCATTCTTTCTGCAGTACATAAACAACTTAACGATGTTAAAACATGGATAGGAACAATAGGATTGTTGTTTTTTACTTTGTTCCCTTTCGTTATTTTCTTAATTAGCTAGTAGTTAAATGATATTGTGTATTGATGTTTTTTAAATAAAAGCAAATTATGGATTCTCAATATATTTTTCTTGTTATCTGGTTTCTGTTAATATTTTTAATTGTTTTCTTTTTTATCAGAAACGGTCGTAAGGCATTGACCATTTTTCCTGATTTGAATTCAGTTAAGGTATTGTTCCAGGAAAAAAGAGTTTCTGGTTATTCAGCAAAAAACTGGATGACTAAAATGGGGGGAGCTCAGAATGTTTTGGAAGTTATTTTGACTAAAAATGAACTTTGGATCAGGTCAAATATGCTTTTTGCTGGTTTTGGAACGAGGTATGATCTATTGCATAAAACCTCCTTAAAACAGGTAAAATTGCTAAGTGCACAAGATCGAAGTGTTGTACTTGAGATTAGAGGAAATGATGGTATGGTTAGAAACATTCATTTGCGCATACGTAAAGCCCAGGAATTTGTTCTATCAATGCAACACGCCAAACAAGAAGTAAATCTTTAATAGTTAAAGAATAATAGTAAAATACTTCAACTTGTTAGAAACCAGGCAAACCCAAAAAAAGCTTTGCGAATCAACTTTTCACTTATGGTTAGGATTGATTACAGGTTTTTTATATGCCTTTGCATTATATGGTTTTCTGTTTATGTCGAGGGAAACCTTGCGTTTATTTGCTATAAATTCAGAGTATGATTTGCCGGTTTTAAATGAGGAAGAACAATTGTTTTATAATCTTTTTGCCGGGCTGTTGGCAGGTGTTTTAGCTCAATCGGTTGTTCTTCGTTTTTGGATAGACAAACCAATGCAGGTTTTTACTAATCACGATAATCGCAGACGTGTAATCCTGAATGATGCTGGTGTTTTACCCTGGTATTTTATGCATTGGATGGCTAAGATTGTTCTGGTAATTGCTAATTTTTTCTATGTCTGCACTACTGATTATTATATATTAAGCTTTTATCCGGCTTTCTGGTTTTTATTTATTCTTATCCTGGTTGTTTTATTCCTTCAGCCTTGGATAGCTGTTCGTAGAATTTACAAGAACAAGGCATTTAAAATGATTGGATTAGCATTTGCTATTATCGCTATAAATGGCTTATTATTAACCAAAATCAATATCATCGATATTGAAAGTATTAATAAGTTTATATTATCAAAAAATATTAGAAATGAGTATCATCTTCAATTGCCGGAAGTTTATGATCCGGAAGAATATTATTTAAGGGATGGAGATGAAGTTTTATACATGGTACTATCAAGTAGAGGCGAACCAACTATCTTTTTTAATCAGAAAGAATACAGCTTTGATCAGATAACCAAGGAAATAGAGAAGATAAATCCAAACATAAGCTGGACTAGAGATGTGATTTACAGGCTGAATATTGATCAAAGATGCAATTATAAAGATGTTTTAAGATTGAAAAGAGTTTTTCAACTAGTAGGTATACATCGTGTGTTTTACTCAGTATTGCCTGTTCAAAGAGAATTTGATGATCGATATTATACAAGACAAGGGATGTCGGATTATATTCCTTCTAGCAAGGTTCCTCAACCTCCATTCCTTGACAATTCAAAACTAAAACACACGGATATTAAACTAACCCCAACCAAGGTTTTAATTAATAACATTGACAAGGATAATCTCTGGCAGCAAGAATTAAAGAATAAACTTAAAGAAAACTCACAATTATTGATTCACTTTTATTGTGAAGATGATGTACCCTTTGGTGTTTATATACAATTTAAAGATGAGTTAAAGGGAATTATTCGGGAGGTAAGAATGAATTATCTCCAACAATATTATGGAAATAAGGATGATTATTTTGATTATACATTCACGGTTCAGAAAGAGGCTCGTGAAAAATTTGCAATTCATTTAAAAGAAATGGATCTAATTAATTAGATATTTCATCTGATAAAAAACTGAATTCTTTAAATTAATATAGTCAAGTGACTTTTTCAATGGCTATTAATTATATGTAATTTTGCTGCCCTATGGCAAAAGCAAAAGCAAACTTCGATTTATTCGTAACATTCGTTAAGTTGGGTTCCGTAATGTTTGGAGGTGGGTATGCAATGATACCCATCCTTGAAAAGGAGTTGGTTGAGAAAAAGCAGTGGATTTCCAATGATGAGTTGCTGGAAATAATGTCTCTCTCTCAAATGACTCCCGGAACCATTGCGATTAATCTGGCAACTTTTATTGGAAGCAAACGAAACGGTATCTGGGGAGGCATATTGGCCTCATTGGGGATTATTGTTCCTTCCCTTATTTGCGTTACAACACTTTATTTTATGATGGACAGTCAGATGTCGAACGAATACCTGGTGAAAGTATTTACCGGTATCAGAGCCTGTCTTGCAGCTATGATTTTCCATTCTGTTTATAAGTTGTTTCGATCAGGTATTAAAAGTCATATCCCTTTTTTAATGTTCACTCTGGCAATTATTGCATTGCTAATAGGCTTGCATCCTATATATGTGATTCTTATCGGGGCAATGTTTGGCTTCGTCTGGAAATGGATTATTCCTTCGCTAAGAAAAAATCAAGAGTCAATTAAAAAGAAATAGCAGATGTTATCAGATTTATACAAGCTTGCAGTGTCATTTTTTAGAATTGGCTTATTTAATTTCGGAGGTGGCTTAGCCATGATTCCTTTGATACTGGAAGAGTTGGAACGGAATGACTGGATGAAGCAGGAAGCCTTTTTTAACTTCTTTTCTCTTTCACAGATGACACCCGGAGCCATTGCCATGAATACAGCTTCTTATATTGGAGGAAGTGTAGCAGGTGTTACCGGAAGTATTGTGGCCACGACCTCACTGGCTGCTCCATCTATTATTGTGATGTTGATTTTGGCTCGTTTCTTACGAAAAGTTAAAGAGAGCGAAATCAAGGAAGCCATCTTTGCCGGATTAAAACCGGTAACTGTTGCACTTATTTTATATGCCGGATTAATGGTAATTCGTGAAACACACTTTGGAAGTATGCTTGCGGACGTTAATTGGATGGCAGTAGTTCTTTCTTTGGTGTGCTTGAGTATAATCATTTGGGTAAAGAAAATCCATCCTATTTTATTATTGATACTTTCGGGTGTTGTTGGTTTGTTTTTGTTCTAGAGTCTGTTAGTCTGAGGTTTACTTCCATTGTCTTTTGGCTTTTCTTTTTCGGCACGATAATTGAATCTTTGTCATAAATACAATTTTAATCTAAAACTTATTTGCTATGAGAACTCTTACTTTTATAATCATCGCTCTAACATTGGGATTAACAGCTTGTGAAGGTCCTATGGGACCAACAGGGCCAGAGGGACTGCCTGGGGAATCAGGTAGTGATTTTATTGGTACTACCTTTGAATTTACCGGTAATTTTACAGAAGGAAACGACTATCAGATGGTTTTTAATTTTCTTGATAACGGTTTTGACCCCTATGAATCGGATGTAATTTTAGCCTATATCCTTTGGAAAAGTGCAGACGGACTAGACTATTGGCGACCATTACCACAAACTGAATACTTTGAAAGCGGAGCCATTCTGCAATATAATTATGACTTTACTGCCGATATACCTAATAACAGAATTGTTGACATGGCTGTATTTTTAAGTGGAGACGTAGTGTTTTCAACATTGCCAGACGAATATACTCTCAATCAAACATTCCGTGTGGTTGTGGTGCCATCTGACTTTTTAAACAGTGCTAACGTTAACATAAACAATATCGAAAGTATTCTGAATTCGGATAATATAACATTGAAAGAGACAACAGTTGCACCTGTTCTTCTTGAAAAATAATTGATTAAGATACCAATGTCAAAGACCATCTTCGGGTGGTCTTTTTTTATTTTAATATGTGTTTTTTTATCCAGCAGGCAACTGGTCTTTCAACATTTTCTGAATCAATCTTGTGGTGTTTGCTTAATGGTAGGTGTAGGTAAAAAGTACTTCCTTTCCCAGGTGAACTTACAGCACTTATCTGACCGTTGTGTTTTTTTACAAATGAAAAGCACAACGAAAGTCCCAAACCTGAACCATGTTCTCCTGCTGTTCCTTTCGAACGTTCGTTAATATCCTCACTTAAAACTTTCGCAATTTGTTCATTTGTCATCCCAACCCCATGGTCGCAAATTGAAAATACTATCATATTCTCAATAGCCTTAGAACCGATATGAATTTTTGAATTAGGGTATGAGAACTTAATTGCATTGGATAGCAGATTTCGTAAAATAGTCAGCAACATGTTCTTGTCACATTCCAATTTTGCTTCATCAACCATTTCTACAATTTCAATTTCTTTTGCTTTTGCAAGGTGATCAACATGCTTGATGGTTTCTGATATTAATTTAAGATTACTGACAGATTCGTACTGTGGCGTAAAGTTCTTGCTGTTATTTTTCGACCAGAAAAGAAGATTGTTGAGTAAATCATAAGTAGAATTTACCATTGGAACAAATTTGGTCACCATCTGATTAATCGATTTATTTTCGAGTAAGTTATAGTGCATTAATTCCGTGAAATTCTTCATGTTGCCAACAGAATCTCTCAGGTCGTGACCTATTATAGAAAGAAGTTTCTTCTGATAATCGTTGATTTGTTTTACCTGAACAAGCAGTTCCTTATTTTTGATTTGTTTAAGTCTGTTTTCAAGCAATACAACAACACAAATAATTAATAAGATAATTGTGGAGATACTGAGTATTAAGAGTTTTTGTTGTTTACTGGCCAGTTCTATATTGCTCTTTTCTGTGGTTTCCAGAATTCTTTGTTGTTCTCCGTAAGACTGTTCCGTTCTAAGTCTCTCTATTATATTCTCCTGGTTTTTCTTTTCAAGGGAATCGCCATAAGCTTGTTTTAATAGAGCATGTTCCAATGCCTTTTGATAGTTTTTTTGATTGTTGTACATTTCATATTAAAGGTGATGTACCGTTTTTATCAAGACATGATTATTTAAATCATAACTATATTTTTTTGCATTATTAATGTGTTCGAGAGTCTTTGAAGAGTTGTTTTTTAATGATTGAAGATTGGCCAGATAGGTTTCTTCCATTGCCATCTCATATAATGAACTATCTTTTTCGAAACGTTTTAATGCCAATAAATGATAGTTAATAGCAGTGTCATATTCTTTAGCATGGCTATGTGCAAAACCAATACGGCTGTTATTATAGGCAGTTAATTCATCATCAATATTCTTAATGTATTCATTCGATTTTTTATAATAACAGGTAGCCGAATCGTTATGCTCTGTCCCCAGAAAATAGGTTCCAATATTATGAAGATCATAGGCTATTTTAAAGGAGTCTTTAACAAGCAAATCGTAATGGAGTGCCAGCCTGTCATGTTTAATAGATTCTTCATCCTTACCCAGGTTGTAATACTCAATTGCTAAACGACTGTGACATGTGGCCAATAGATCATTGTTATTGTAGGCATAATTCATTGCCTCGGTAATATATTCGAGCGCTTTTTTATATTCACCATTCATTGAATAAACATCACAAAGACCAATCAGACTTGTGACAATTCTGACTGTATCATTAACATCGATCGACTTTTGACGCGCTTCGTTATAATAATCCTGGGCTTCCCTCTGCGACTTAAGGATGAGTTCATTCCCCAATTCGTTTAAGATGTCAATACGGGCTGTATCAACAATCTCATCCTGTAACAATCTCAACAGACTGTCAGTTTTGCTTGTTTGTCCATACGATACAAACGATGTAATTAAGATGCACAAAATAATTAGTGCAGCACTTTTCCCCATTATAATATTTGATGTGTTACATGTAAATGCAACCGGTCCCATACTTAATTTCCCCTAAAGCTTAGGATACATCAATTCAATTTTTTTGTTTCATAAATATTGAACTTTATACATATGATAAAAGGTACGTTTGTCAATTTAAAATCTTTCTTAGTTGGCAAAGGCAAATTATACAGATAGAATAGGAATTTTAATCAGTAAATTTTAAAGATTTGGTAGTAATCGAAAATATAAATCAGACTTAAACTTAAAACGAATGAAATACATGGAGAGATCATCCACATAATAAAAAAACGCTTCACCTCTGTTTTTCTAAGAATATTCCGGTGACCTAACTTGGCAATTCCAATGCCAATTATGGCTGCCACATTTAATTGGACGAGGGATGTTGGAATTCCTTTTATAAGTGATGCAACAAGCAGGAGTGAAGCTGAAAGAAAAGCAATGATTGCGGCCTCAATTCTGCCAAACATTACAATCTCTTTGCCTGTATTTCTGAGTACTTTATTTCCCATTATTGAGCTGCCAATACCAAAGCACGGAGCAACTATTAAAGTGCCGAGGATCATTACCTGAACAAAGTTGCCGCTGGCTATATTTAATTCATTAAAGGCCATGGTAGTGATGGGTCCAACGGCATTGGCAACATTATTGGTCCCAATTGAAAATGCCACATACATTGACATTATCAGTACCAATGCTTTAATATAAGGACTCTGATTCAGCTTTGATGAAATGGTATAACCACGCCTACGAAGCGGTTTGTAGATATATTTTCCAATACAGTAAGCAAGTATAAATGATAGCACCGGCATAATAAACCAGGTTGGCAAAATCTCATAAAAGAGTTTATGACTGTCGAATGAGTTAAAATAGATGGCGGGTGCAACAACTGCTGTTACGGTTGATTGGCTGGTTGATTGAGGAATACCCATTATGTTGGCAAGCAACAATGAGATTGCCACTGAGAAAAGAATAACAGAAACTACCGAAAATGACATCAGTTCGGGTGATAATAAGCCGCTTCCAATTGTTTTGGCTGTTTCTTTACCACCAATGATAGCACCTGCAAAGACGGCCAGTCCGAATAGTCCGGGAATTAAACTTTCTTTGATGATTTTTGATCCATAAGCAGCCGAAAAGGCAGGTGCTGTGCCACTGGCTCCCATATTGATGGATAAAAACATGGCAACCAAAAAAGGAATTATAAATGGAATAAGCATGGGGTACTTTTATGATTTCAAAATTCATAAAAGTCAGCTACAAGTCAAACCCGTTTAAATAGTATATTCAACTACGCTTTTAAACGTAGTTTATAGTTTGTAGTAACCGTTTTTAATGGCATAAACGACTAGTTCTGCGGTATTTCTTGATTCTGTTTTAAGCAGTATGTTTTGGCGATGTTTATCAACAGTGCGTTTACTCAAGAATAGTAAATCGGCAATTTCACCATTTTGCAAACCCTGGCAAATATGTAATAATACTTCAGCTTCGCGTTCGGTTAGTTCTGATGAGCGATCCGGTTTATGTGCTTTGCTCATATTCTTGAGAATAGAATTCAAAATCTCGGGTGAGAAAAAACTATTACCTTTTGATACTTCTTCAATGGCTTTCTGAAGTTCTTCAAAACGGGAGTTTTTTAATAAAAAGCCTTTTGCACCTGCATCTATCATATCTTTATAAAAGCATTCATCGGCATGCATTGATAAGGCCACAATTTTACAGTCGGGTAAAATCTGCAAGGTTTTATAAGTTGCCTCTATTCCGTTCATTTCGGGCATATCAATGTCCATTAATATAATATCGGGCGAAACCTCCTCAACATTTACCAATAGCTCTTTACCATTATTTGCTTCATAGATAGCAGTAACATTATCGCATTTTTCCAACAAAAAACGTATGCCTTCACGGAAAAGAATATGATCATCAACCAAATATATGCTTACCTTTTCTTTCATATTGGTATTTCTATCTTAATGTAGATGCCTTTACCCTGTTCGGTTGATAATTCAATACTACCATTAATCGATTTCACCCGCGATTTGATATTTAATATACCTGAACCTTTTGCAAGGGCTTTACTTTGGTCTAGTCCTATACCATCATCTTCATATAAGGCAATTACACTCTGCTGATGAACAAACATTGATATGAATGCTGTTTTAGCATTTGCATGTTTGAGAGTGTTGTTGATGAGTTCGCAATACACCCGGTATAAAATCAGGGATATATTATAATCGGCTAATTCATTAGTTAGATTAATCTCAAGCCTGACCTTTAATTTCCCTGAAGCTTCAATATCATCTACATAATTTTGTAAGGCTTTTTTAAGGCCAAATCGTTCAAGTACTTTAGGGTTCAAAAAGTTTGATATCTCTTTTGTTGTCTGTATAGCTTGATCAACGGCTGTTTCGGTTCTTGACAGAATTTCATTGTTTTCCTTATCAAGCAAGGGAGTGTTTAACGCTGACAAAAGCATTTTGATAGAGCTTAATATGGGGCCCAGACCATCGTGTAATTCTTTTGAGAAATGCTTCCGTTCTTTTTCTTCCGTTTGCAATATTGCACTCAGTACTTTCGACTCATTGTCTTTTCTTATATTTTCAAGATGATTTAACTGAGCAAAGATTTTTCTGATATAGATGGATGCTATTAACATTGTGGCCGATATCACAACGGCTATCCAGTTATTCACCTGAGAGAGCGTGCTGTGATCAGTTCCATAAATCAGGGCAAGTAAATCGTTTAATCGTCTGAAGGCCATCAAAAGTAAACCAATAGAGATGCTAATCCAGGCGACATTAAACTTAGTCTTTGGTATTAGACTAATAGTAATGAAGAAGGCTCCAAACTGGAATAATACTGAAATACTTAATGACACTAAAACAACCATATGCAAACTTACAAAAAGTGTAATCGCCCGAAATACGTTTTAAAACGTATTTCAGAATGAAAGAAAGGAGATGACTTTTGTTTGATGAAGTTAAATTTAATTATCTTAACACTATTATCTAAACCTAATAAGCATTGTTGTGAAATATTTTTTTGTAATTCTTTGGCTTTTTCTTATTCCGGTTGCTGCGGATGCTATTTTTTATAATGCAAGGGCATTTGTGGTAAGTAATGATAATGATACCATAATGGGGGAGGTCAGATTGAACTGGTTCAACGAAGCTTCGGGTGCCGTATATTTTAATTCATTTGACAAAGAGACGCTTCATTATGAGGTTTGGTTCAGGCCTGCCGGATTAAACACCTGGAAAGCCTATGCAGCTGATGAATTAAAAATGTTTTCTTTCCAGTTTCAAGGGCAGACTTATGCATATAAAAGTTTTAATCTTGATAAAAGAAGCTTGCATAAGTGCGAACGAAACCAACATCGTTTTTTATTGTTGAAGTTTAGCGGATCGGTTGAGTTATATCAGGATAA
This sequence comes from Carboxylicivirga caseinilyticus, assembly GCA_025499705.1. Classification (GTDB taxonomy): domain Bacteria; phylum Bacteroidota; class Bacteroidia; order Bacteroidales; family Marinilabiliaceae; genus Carboxylicivirga; species Carboxylicivirga caseinilyticus. The sequence continues at coordinate 68,157 of JAFMVE010000002.1, read as the reverse complement.
GATTCGAATATATAATATTGGATACAAAGGTTTATTATCAAATACGTATTACACCTATGTTGATTATTATTTGTATTCGGAAGCAGAAGGCCTGATAAGAGCAGAGAAATCTAAAGAAGTAAAAAATATAAGAGACTTGTTAATTCAGTATGGAATAGAATCGGAATTCATTAAATCCTTCTCAGGTAACATTAATTTTAAACGTCTGCCTGAAATACTGCACGAATATAGTCAATGGAAGAAAGAGGTCAGGGTATAAAAAACCCGGGTCTTCCTGTGGACCCGGGTAAACGTGTTTAAATAAACCAAATACTAAAAGGTTACTGTACTTATTGTACTGCTTATAGTAAAGGTTTTTCTTAATGATCCGCTGGTGTAGCTGCCGTTAGTGTACAATCCATCGTTTTCATCGCCACTATAAGAACCACCGGTATACAATTTATAAGTTGTGCCTGTACTTAATTCATCAGAGGAGAAAATTATTGAGTAATAATTTCTTTCTGGAGCAAAAGTAAAAAGATCATTCCCGTTACTATCTTCCAGATGAATTAGGCTTCCTGCATTTAATCTTGTATTTGTTTTAAATAATATAGCAGGTTGAGTTGATCCACTGGTAAAGTTGTAGGTCATATTCGAGTTGGTTCCGGAAATCAGGATAAAACCACCGGTTATGACAGAACTTCCGTTGACGTCCATTCCAACTTCTGGTGAGGATTGTGGTCCGTGAACCAAAATGGTTCCACCTGAAATTGCCATGCTTCCGTTACTGTCCAAGGCATCACCTCCTGTTCCACTCAAATAAATAGATCCATTGTTGATATAAAGTTTACTTCCATCATCACCTTCACCACCATTACCAAAGGTGGCATTAAAACAATCATCAGAAGCTTTCACTCTTACTTCACCATCATTAATTGTAATGTATGGAGCTTCAATACCTTCAACAGATTTCTGTATGTCGGTTAAACCTCCGTTTATAATTACTGAATTTTCAGCTTTTATTCCATCATCAGCACTTGAAACAGTAAGAATACCACTACTAATGGTTATGGATTCATCAGCTTTAATTGCTTTGGCTTCGTCATAATCACCCTGCCACTGATTAATAACAATAGAAGAACCTGTAGTTGTAACATCCATTTGAGGGGATGTTGAACCATCTCCATAGTAAATGGAACCATCAACTGAAATTCCTCTTCCTCCGGTTCCGGAATTGGACAATGATAATGTGCCGCCATTAATTGTCAGATCACCATCGATTGACATACATGACCCATGGTAGGCATCTTTAACACCTTCCTCATTGGTGTAGGTTGTGCCATTGCCACTCGAAACAATAGTGATTGTAACACTATTAACAAGTACATTTGCATCGCCCGAAATACCTCTTGATCCCATCCCTTTGGTGGTAATATCAATGGTAGTACCGGTTAATATCAGGTCGTCATCACTTTTGATAAAAGTACAATACGAGGGATCATATCCCGAACCGGAAGCCTCCAAAACGGTGGCTCCGGCTGCGGTACCTGTGATGGAACAGTTAATTAGTTGCATGGGTTGTTTACTTTTTAATCCTTTGGACTGATCGCCCAGAATGGTTAATTCAATAACGCTATTGCTAATTGACATAGTGCTGTCGCAGGCTATTGCTTTAACATCATCTGCCAAACTATTAATTACAACTGATCCGTTTTGAATTTCAACCACACCTTCGTCGCCGTCAATGCCATCACCCGAAGCAGTAATATCGAGATTACCACCATACATATAAAATCCATCAGCTGCATGAATACCATCCTTCACACTACTGATAACGTTTATGTTTCCTTCGTTAATGATGATCTCATCATCCGAACGAATGGCATGTTGGTCCTCTCCGTATCCGGTTACATCCAATGATCCACCACCGATAAAAACCAATTTGGCTTCACTAAACAGGGCCGCTTTCTGATCTTCTTCTTCACCTTCTGTAATAACCGGATCGTTGTAGGTTGCACCATCAGCCAGAAAATTACTGGTGCCTGCAACAAGATGTATGGTTGCTTTTGTATCTGTTTGAATATTTATAGCCGGACCAACAGGATTGGTAATGTTGACGCCATTAAGCAGGATATTGAAACGCTTCAAAGAATATACTTTAAGCATACCATTGCTTGTTGTGCCTGAACAGATATAGTTAATATCCTTTGTATCCATTGTTGAGCTTACGGTAACATAGGCTCCTTCGGTGGTGATGCTTACCCCTTGGTCGGCCAATGGATTGATGATGCTTACACTCGAACCATCATAGTTTATATAGATATTATAACTGTTATTGCGGGTAAAGGAGATACTGTCAATATCTGAAGTAATTTTCGAAATAACGGTACCATTGTTAATGAAGTATAGCGTACTTTGGTCGTTACTGAAATACATACTGTCCGATTCAAACAGTTCATATGTTTCAGGTGTATTCTGGTTGTAAAAGTGGATATATTGCTGGGCCTTGACAAACGCACCAAGGCTTAAAATACAGATGAGTAAAAGTATTTTTTTCATTGCTTGATGAATTTGATGGTTTGGTTATTAACTTGAAGAAGATAGATGCCATTAGGTAAGGAACTGATGTCGATGGCAGTATTTAATCCTTCGATATCGGTTCGTTTAATTAACTCTCCTGTGATAGAATAAACAGAAATTTTTCCTTCTGTTACTTCGTTCATAAGAAGGTTGATAAAACTGCTGGCCGGATTAGGATAGACACTAATTTTATCATCCAAGGAAGGATTCTTATCAACCGCAGTTGAGGCATCAAAAAATAACTGTTGAGTATAAAAAATACTGTAATAGTTAGAAGCACCTTCTGTTTTATTGAATAGCAGATTGTTGTTGGTAAAAACAATGCTTTTCAGATTACTAATTTCAAATTCAGTGCTGGATCCGTCTGAATGTTTAATGCTTATTGACTGGCTCCAAAGATTAGACCCAATCAAGAACATAGCGAACATAACGCTACATTTTAATGTACATTTCATTTTATAGAATTTGGTATTACGATATTCCTCAAAAAAGAACAGATTGAGGGCATTAGAATACGAAGGTGTTTGGCTAAAGTACAATATAATTATTGAAAATGAAAATGGGATTCTTTTACAGATTGATAAACAATATCTAAATTCGTATTAAGCAGGTAAATTTTTAGATAGAACTTAAAATAAACAAAATATACTATGAAGATTGGAATTGTATTTCTCTTATCACTTTTAACTGTTTCGGGTTTCGCTAAGAAAAAAGGAGAAGAATTTAAATTGTTTTATTTGGGAGGTCAGTCCAATATGGAAGGCTATGGTTATAACAAGGACTTGCCAGACAGTTTATTGAATACCTTGGATGATGTCTGGATATTTCATGGTAATCCGGTTGGCGATGGAAATGAAAATGGAGGTTTAGGTATTTGGGAACTGCTCAAGCCAGGCCATGGAACAGGTTTTAAATCGGATGGTACAAAAAATATGTTGAGCGATCGGTTTGGTTTGGAGCTGAGTTTTGCATATCGCTTAAAACAGCTTTATCCAAATGAAAAGATTGCAATTATTAAATATGCCCGGGGAGGAAGTTCTATTGATAGCCTGGCTGGCGGTAATTTTGGTTGCTGGGAGCCTGATTACCAGGGAAAAGGTGGAATTAATCAATGGGACTATTTTTTGAAAACCATTAATGGAGCTTTATCCCAAACAGATATTAATAGTGACGGTAAAGAGGACGTTTTAATTCCTTGCGGAATTGCCTGGATGCAGGGAGAGAGTGATGCCGATAAAACAGTGGAAATTGCTGAGCGTTACGAGGCCAGTTTAAAGCGACTGATGGATATGATAAGAGCTGCTTTCCGTACAGATGATCTCCCTGTTGTGATTGGTAAAATTACTGATTCGTGGAATCATAAGAGAGGAATCGTATGGCCTTACGGTGATCTGGTTCGCCAGGCTCAGGAAGATTATGTACGTAAAGATAACAAAGCTGAAATTGTTAGAGAAACCAAGTATTATCATTATTCCGATCCCTGGCATTATCAGAGCAAAGACTATATTGATTTTGGTAAATGTGTTGCCGATAAAATGTATAAGTTGATGGAATAGTCATGATTAGAATGCTTGATTGGAAACGAAAACTGGATACATGCTCATCAAATGAATTATTTGACCTATTTAGGGATACAAATCGTATTAATATTGAGCCTCAGTTGTATGCAGGAAATCTTCTTTTTGAAAGGGGATTTGATCTAAATAAGCTTATTAAAGTTAAATTGAGTTTGAAAGAAAGTCTTCAACATGCTTTTGATAAAAAATATCATACGAATCCACGGAAAATAATTCGAGAAAATGTTGTGAGTGAAATTACTCTAAGGATTATTCTTTTTGTTATTACTGCAGGGATGCTTGTGATAGCAGGAAAGGTCATCAATATTGAGTTATTCGGCATTTCAATTGCCCAGATGTATTGGATTGCATTTTTTCAATTTCTTCCGTTGATCAGGATAAATAAAAGTAATGAGAAAGCAATCAGAATTTCAAAAGAAGCTGAAGAAAAAAAGGACCGGTTGATATTACAAATAGAAAAAGAATTGAAATTTTAAAAATATCAAAACCTGAGAAAGTTAATGGATCGAATCTTTAATAGTGTTTTAGCTAATGGAGATTCGATCCTTATATTTTTATTTAGTCTACAATTTCCTTAATGTTGACTGTTTTTTTAGCGTGGTCTTTATCATAGTCGAAAACCAAATCACCACTAGTTCCATCCATACTTATTGAGTTAAGATCATACCATACAACGGCTTTACCAACCTGAACTCCGTTTAGGAATTTAACCTCGTATTTATCTTCTGTTGGCTGGATAATCTGCAGATTGCTGTTGTTTTTAATCTTCATTGAAAAAAGCGAGATGTTATCTCCTTTGTAGGTCTCTACCTTTATTACACCAGCATCATTAACAACAAACTGCATGCGTAGCAGTCCTTCATAAATCTTAGGATTTCGTTTATAAAATTCCGGATTGTTTTTATTCAGCAGGTTACGAACCGTCATGCCCGACATTCTTCCTCCATTTAGCGACAGTAGTTTGAGAGCACTGAATAAGGCAATCATATGCTTGTTGTAGTTCTGATCGGCGAAAGTCTTCATGTAACTTTCTATCTGGTCTTCGGCACTGAATGAGGCACTTGCAAGAAGAATGGGTACTTCTTTGGTAAAACCTTCTATTTCACCTACAACTCCGCGAACTACCACTTCGTCGTTTGAATCGACTGTAATTTGTGAGTCGAAAGTTACTTTCTCAGTTGGGAAGGACAGCAAATCAATTCGGGTGCCATCAGCTTTATATTTACCATAGAAAGCTAGTTTTTTACCTTCGGGGACTTCAAAATCAATGTTGTCGCTAAGCACAGGATAGGCTTTGTCAGATAAGCCTAAAATTAAATGCGCCGGTTGCTCACTTCGGGCCAAACGTCGTTGGCTAAGACTTACAGTACCTGAATAACTAATCAACGAATAAATATTACCTTCTTTACCAACATTAAATGCCTGACTAAATGCATTGTCGGTGCAGTTTACCGGTAAAAACCATTGAAGGTCGCCTCCGCCGTTAAAGGCAGCATACCATAAATCACGTGTTCCTCCATAAGCCTGATAGCTTTGTCCTCCAATATTTATCTGATTGTTAAACCAACCAGACAAAAGGTAATTACCATTCTGGGCCATTTTTCTGTCTGAGATAAACACTTTGCCTTCATTACCTTGTTCAAGCGATCTGGCAATCATTTGCCACATGTTGTTTGATCTGCTGTCATTATTGATTCTGATAGCCAGTGGTTTGTATTTCTCATATTCAGGCATCACAGCACCAATTGGGGCGTTGATATAGGTTGGATCGGTAATGGTATATTTACGTCCGTCAACCATCACTGAGTATCCTTCAATCGGAGTACTGAAAGCCGTAGCGGCAGCCATATGACTGAAGTAAGTTAGAGCCACCACATCCATACCCAGCAAATCATTTACCAGTCGTGTAAATAAAACAGCCCTGTCCTCACAATCGGAATAAGGATAATAAAACATCTCATCAGGAAAGAACATCTTTTCGTAATTAAACTGATCACGGTCTGTTTTGTATTCGAATGAGTTATGGAGATAGCTCAATAAGTAAGTCACTGCTTCCGTTTCCGATTTACCTTCTACCTTTGGTTTTAATTCTTCAAATAAAGCTTCTTTTAGGCTTCCCGACATGGCTGCGTTGAGGTAAACTGAGTTGTCGGTTTGTGGAAAACTGTTCAGGAAGGCAATAATCGTTTTGTCAAGCTGCAGATTGATAGCTTCATCTGAACCCGGTAACTTTGTTTTTCGGGTAACTGTATTTGATGGATCGTTAAAGTTCAGGCTAAATGGAAGATGCAGGTCTATTTTTCTTGTAGCTCCACCAAAACTCTCGGTATAGGTATAAATATTTTTGGCATTAACCTTTGTGTTCAGAAGATAAAAATTATCTCCATTAATGTTGTAATAGGGCTTTTCATAGATCTGTTGCATAAAAGGTAATAATAAACAAACCGTTTGATTAGTATAGCCAATTTTTGCCTGGTAACCAGCCTGATTCAGAATTGCCCATGTCCACATTTCTTTGTTATTAGACGCTTGAAATAATTGTTTGGACGTATTCTGTACGAGTTGATAAACACCCCAGTCGTTGAGGTTTTTCGATTCAGCATAGGCCACCATTGATTCAATATAAACTGCGTAATAGGTTTGAGTGAAATCTTCCCAGTATTGAGCAAAACTTTGAGGTTTTACTGATTTTAACGCCAGGGATTTCATTCGGTTGTCAATCTTTAAAGCGGCATTGGAACCAAAAAAGTCGACATTTATATTTTGCGTATAAGAATCGGCATCAGCTGGTAGTTGCAACATTGGGGTAATGGATATAGCAGATGTTTCATTCAGTACAATATCGGGTTTTACCGGTGCCGGTATGATGATGGGCTCAGGTTCTTCAACCACCTCTTTGGGTTCATCAACAACTGGTTCAAATGCAGGTTGATCAATAGGCTTTGGAACTTCAGCTATTTTTTCTTCATTTTCAATCTGCTCAACTTCAGTAAAGCCTTTTTTTAGATAACTTTCAAAAGCTTTATTCATCTTTTCGAGGCGATCCTCATACTCTTTCTGCATTCGTTCCATTTTCTTCTCGTAATCCTGGTTCATCCGATCCATAAGAGCTTTATATTCTTCATCCATTCTTTTAAACGGATCATCTTGTTTTACTTGCGAAAAGGTTGACAAGCTTACTGTTATAAGAAAGAGGAAAAGATAGTTTTTCATAGCTACTGTTTTTAGATTAAATCAGTTTATCGTCAAGCATTTGTACCACCATGTCTTTAACGGTTTGTTCCAAAGGAATGTATTCCAAACCTAATGCTTCACGACTTTTGGTTGAATTCAAACTGAGCGGAAATCCAACATTACGTTTGATAAATTTGCTACTTAGTTTAAACATCCAACCTGTCATCAATAACAAAAACTTTGCCGCATGTTTCGTTGGAAGTTTAAATTTGCCTGGAAAAGCTTTTTCTATCAACTTAATATAATCCAAAACATCAATAGTTCGTTCGGCTAACAAATGCCGACCTTCACTCTTTTCATTCTCTAAAGCAAGAATGTGTGCCTTGGCCACATCACGAACATCAACAAAACCAAACATGATAGCCGGTGCACCCATGGCAAATTTTCCGGAAAGAATATCCTTCATAAAACTCAGACTCTCAGAATCGGATAAACTGCTTAATGAAGGTCCCATAACAAAAGATGGATTGATAACAAACAATTTCCATTCATCCTGACTTTCTGCAATCTTCCAGGCTTCTTTTTCTGCCGAAACCTTAGAGAAAGAGTAAGGTTGATGTGTTAACGAGCTGGAACCATTGAATTGTTCTTCAGTAAATTCGTCGAGACCTTGTTCCTGCATATCGATGGTGTCGCCATGAATAGCTGCTACACTGGATGTAAGTACTACTTTTTTGACAGTACCTGCTTTGCTTGCAGCAAACAATACATTACGTGTACCTTTAATGGCAGGATCAATCAAATCTCGTTGAGCATCTTTAAATCTTAACGTGAAAGGAGAAGCAACATGGATAATTGCATCGCAACCCAAAGCTGCATCATCGAAGGAACCCTCTTCAAGCAGATCAGCTTCCCATATTTCAAGTTTGCCTTTGGTTGTAAGGGCTATCTGTCTTAGGTTTTCGTATTTGGCTTCGTTGTTTTTATCTCTAACGGTTAATCTAACGGTATATGCTTTGTCAAGCAGCCCTTTTACTATCCAGGATCCTACATATCCAGTACCTCCTGTTACTAAAATTGTATCCATGTCTGCATTTATTAGAAAGGTTAAATTACTCTTTTCCTTTTACAACAGAAAATGAAAGTGGCCGGCTCCAATCGGAAACCGGCCACTTTCATATAAGATTTGGGTAATATTTTTATAAACCGAATAATCTGTAACCTACAGAGAATGTCAATACATCAGTTTTCTGACCGATATTGTAATCAGCTAAATCTGAAATATCAGATAAACCCCACTCATAGCGTACATCAGCAGTTAAACGCCAGATTTGAACACCAGCTCCTGCCTGGAAAGTCCAGTTTGCTTTTTTGTATTCATCCAGCTCAGGAATATCTGTTTTTGTTTTGGCAATAAACGAGGCAACCGGTCCGGCAACTCCATAAACTTTAATAACAGATAAATCTAATAGCTGAAGATTAGCTAGCAAAGGGATGTCCCATGTATGGAAATCATTTTGGCTAACATCAAATCCCCCGTTGTAATATGCTTTTAATTCAGATGTCTTTTTTGCATAATACAATTCAGGCTGAAATGATAAAGAGCCAATTAATCTAACTTTTCCATATGCTCCGAATAAGAAGCCACTTTTTGCATTGTTTTTTATGTCATCAAGATTATCGCTCGATGTGAAATCAGATATTTTTATTTTGGTAGAGTTAAATCCTGCCTTTAATCCAACTGCAATCCTGTCCTGTGCGTTCAAAGTAAAAACGATGCCTATTAAGGCTACTATCACAATTAGCTTTTTCATTATAATTAGGTTTTTATGAATTTATTAGAATTCAAAGTTTCAAATTTATGACAAATTAAAAAATGTTTACACGTATAAAAAAATGTAACAATCAAATTTTTTAGTTCGTTAAGGTTTTGTTCTCGAAATCAAAGATCAGATAATTATCTTCATTAATGATGAGCTTAAGTGACTCTCCGTCAGTTGCCTTGAATTGTGTTGATTTATTCAACAAGGTTAAAAAGTAATGATCCCACTCCGAAACACAACAGTCTGTTGAACAATTGGTTCTGGTGAATTCAATTTCGCCATCCTGACTGGCAATATATTCACCATTACAACTTTTCTCAGATAAGTATAATTCATACTCCTCTGTTTTTGGGAAAGACAGACTGATGTCATTGGTGTCCTGATCTAGCGGAAACGGATAATCTGGTGCTACAACCTCAGTTAGTAACCATTTGTCTTCGAGTAAAAAAGTTGAAGTAATTAGCGGATCGCTGGTACTGCATTGTGAAAACACAAGCCAAATTATCAGAGCTTTGTACAGGTAGTGCTGCTTTATATTAATTCCACTCATTATAGGTGTTTGAATTATTCAAAGATAATGGCTTGTGCGAAATATTAAAACAACCCGGGATAATAACCAAAACAGCTATTCGTTCTCTACTAGAGGAATAAACTGGATTTTCACCTTTACTTCGTCCTGAACGGGTACTCCAAACTGATAGGCTGGTTTCCATAATGGACCATTTTTAATAATTCGTATAGCCTCAATGGAATATGCATGTCCCGGTGATCGTTTTATATTAATGTCTTTTATATCTCCATCATCAGATATAACTACCAGGGCTACAACGATTTCTTTTTTGCCGCTGCCATCCTCAGGGTAGCGCATTTCTTTTAGTAATTCATCCAGATATTCATCCATATCAATTTCAGGTTCAGCAGGAACAAAGTCCTCTGTTTGTGCAGGTTTTTCTTCTTTGGGACTGATCGTTTGAATTTCACTTAGAGCAAAGAATTCTTCATTGAGCGTAAAATCAATGGTGTCGTTGTTATTCTGCGCTATTTCAGATGGAACATAGCCCAAAAATGAAGCTGTAACAGGTTGGGCTGTATCGTTTATCGGAAATTTTAGTCGATAACTACCATCCGCATTTGATAAAGTAGCATGTGAAGTGCCTTTGACCTGGATGTTGGCACCAGCTACCGGGTGTTGATATTTGTCTTTGACTTTACCCTGTATGGTAACCATATCAATTTGACCAGTACCTCCACCAATAAATTCTTCTCCTTTTAATGTTCCAGATAAATGGTTGTTGCCACTGTCAGATTCAGTTCTTCGTTGATTTGATTCAATAAAAGATTGTGGTTCAACATTGAAAGAATTGATTTTAGCTTTTTTTGATGATGCCAATTGAACCTTACTTTTAGAAGCTTGAACAGAGGGAAGCTTTTCAATAGATTCGCTTTCGTCTGCCAGTTCAGGTTCTGCATCAGCTAGCGTAACCTTATCAGCAAGTACTTTTTCTTCTGGTTCAACAACAATTCTATCCTCTTCTTGCAGAGCTTCAGTATTTGGCTGATCCAATTGATCTTGTTTGTCTGGCGAAGATTTTTCTTGTTGAATAACGGGTTCAATTTTTTGCGAAACTAATTGAGGTTGTTTGGGTTGTAATAATAGTAAAACAGAAAGAAGTCCAAGTATAACAATAACAGAAGCAGCAACAGCCACTGACTTTCGATTGATAAACCTGACAATACCACCTTTATCTTTCTGGATTTTAGATTTTAGAAAAGCTAAATCTTTAGTCAGATCTTCTTCTTTAAAGTTTTTAAACCCATCCAGAGCATCAGATTCAAATGGATCATTTAATAAATGGCGTTCAAAAGCATGCTCATCACGGGCATTCATTTTTCCTTTCAAATATTGGAAGAATGATGACAAACCTGTTATCATATTATGTCCGTTTAACTTATTCATGCTTTTGACTCAATGCAATTCTTTAAATTACGTTTTCCATTCTGTATATAACTTTTTACTTTCTTAACGTCAAGTGTTAGTTTTTCACTTATTTCCTTATAACAAAGTTCATTAAAATAAAATAATTCAATGCAACTTCTCTGCCTGTCTTTTAATTTTTCAAGGCACTCTTTCAGTCGGATATCCATAGCATCCGGCTCCCAGTTATTAGTATGATGCAAAGGTTCCTCTGTTTCCATAAAAAGAAGTTCACTTTTTTCATATTCAGATGAATTCTTTTTAAGGCTTTGTTCTTTTCTCAGTTGCATCAGGCAATAATTCTTAGCTACAACATACAGCCAGGGCTTAAAATCATTTATTTCTTTTCCGGGAATTTCTTTGTTAAGTTTTTCAAAAATACCCATAACAGCATCCTGGGCCTCTTCTTTATTCTTCAAATATTTTAAACATACCCCATAAACCAGGTGCATGTACCTTTCATAAAGTTGCCCAAGAAAATCAAGATTTTGAGTTTCCTGAAATTTCTTTAGCAAAAGATCATCGCTTAATGGTTTGATTTTGAAGAAATTTTGAATCATAGATCTATTAGAATGCTCTAAAAGTAGAAAAAATATCAAAATTTTTTATGGAATAAATAAATGGGCTGCATCCTATTGTCAGAATGTAGAACCATAAAATATAAATACTATGAAACGAATTGCTTTAATATCAATGATATTTGCTTTGATGAGTTTTCAGTTAATAGCTCAGCAAGTAATTACAGGTAAGGTAACTGATGAAACAGGAGCAGAGATACCTGGCGTGAGTGTGTTAATAAAAGGTACACAAACCGGAGTCATAACAGATGCATATGGTGATTATAAGATCACTGTTAATTCAGATTCAGATGTACTCGTCTTTTCTTTTGTTGGTATGAAAGAAGAACAAATTGCAGTGAAAGGCAAAAAGGTTATCAATGTGGTGATGAAGAATAACCAGGTGGCTATTGAAGAATGTGTGGTTGTTGGGTATGGTGTACGGCAAAAGCGTTCCATAACAGGAGCGATTTCAAATAGTTTAAAAGGCAACACATCCGGTGTGATGATCCGTGGTTATGCTAACCATATTGCCTATGACAAAGAGTTTAATACCGAAAGTTATGCTTCGGTAAGTGAAAATGGCTATAAACAGGTAACCGATGAGCCGCTTTCTACTTTTTCGGTTGATGTTGACCGGGCCAGTTATACCAATGTTCGTCGATTCTTGAATCAGGGACAGCTACCTCCTGAAGGATCTGTTAGAGTGGAAGAGATGATAAATTACTTTAATTATGATTACGAATTGCCTGATGATGAACACCCTTTTTCTGTTGGTTCTGAAATGGCTGTTTGTCCTTGGAATAATGATCATTACCTATTGAAAGTGGGTTTGAAAGGAATGGAGATTGACAAAGAAAATCTACCTGCATCCAATCTGGTATTTCTGATTGATGTTTCGGGTTCAATGAATTCCAGTAATAAATTACCTCTTTTAAAATCATCATTCCGATTGCTGGTTAATGAATTGAGAGATGAAGATTATGTGTCGATTGTGGTGTATGCCGGAGCTGCAGGTTTAGTGTTGGAGCCAACTTCCGGTAAAAATAAAAAGACCATACTGGATGCATTGGACCGATTGCAGGCCGGAGGTTCAACTGCAGGTGGAGCAGGATTGATGCTTGCTTATAAAACAGCTAAGGAGCATTTGATAAAAGGCGGAAATAACAGAATTATTCTGGCCACTGACGGTGATTTTAATGTGGGAGAGAGTTCAAATGCCTCAATGGAAGAGTTGGTATCGCAGGAAAAAGAGAATGGCATATTTATGACAGTGCTGGGTTTTGGAATGGGCAATTATAAAGATGATCGAATGGAGATAATTGCAGATAAAGGCAATGGTAATTATGCCTATATCGATAACCTTCAGGAAGCTCAGAAGACTCTGGTAAGTGAATTTGGCGGAACCCTTTTTACCATTGCCAAGGATGTGAAATTTCAGATTGAGTTTAATCCTCAAAAGGTACTGGCTTATCGTTTGATTGGTTACGAAAACCGATTGTTGAATAAAGAAGATTTTAATGATGATACCAAAGATGCCGGAGAGATTGGAGCTGGTCATACAGTAACCGCACTATATGAAATTATTCCGCAGGGAGCTGAGGATGCTGAAGTGTGGATTAAAACGGTGGATGATTTAAAATATCAGAAAAAGCTGGTTCATCGAACTAATGATACAAGCAATGAATGGCTGACATTGAAATTGAGGTATAAAAAACCTGATGAAAACAAAAGTACCTTAATGGTATTTGCTGTAAAAGGAACAGTTGATGAATTTAAAAAGGCCAGTCATGATTTTCGATTTGCGGCATCAGTTGCTGCTTTTGGAATGAGGTTAAGTGACTCTAAATATATTGGTGACATGAATTATGATTCAATTCAAGATATTGCTAAAGAGGCCCGTGGTGAAGATGAAGATGGTTTTAAAGCTGAGATGGTACGACTAATTAAAACGGCTGATTCATTAAGTAAACAGGTTGCTTTGGAGGAATAATATTTAGATAAGCTAAAAAAACGGGATCGCATCCTATTTGAAAAATTCATTTAAGATGCTATCCCGTTTTAATTTTTTTAGTGCGATCTATTCAGCAGAAGTAATACCAACCAATTTTAAATCCTCCCAATAGTGAGGATAAGATTTGGTAACCACCATTGGATCATTTACAGATATTTTTACACCGGTAAATGAAGCTGGTGCAAAGGCCATTGCCATACGATGGTCTTTATAGGTGTCGATTTCAATGGTTCCGCTTACGTCTTTTTTATCTCCGCTCCAAATCAGGTTGTCTTTTTGATTTGATTCAAGCAGATAACCCATCTTGCCTAATTCGTTGATCAAAGCTGAGATACGATCAGTTTCTTTAATCTTTAATGTTTGCAGCCCTGTAAAATGGAAAGGAACATTCATCAGACAGCAGGTAACGGCAACTGTTTGAGCCAGATCAGGCTCATTAATAAAATCGTAATTTAGTTTTCTGCACTTTTTACCAGTATTAACCAGATTTACTCCTTTTTGTGAGAATTTGGTTTCAATACCCAACTCTTTATATATTTTCTGAACATTCGAATCACCCTGCAGACTGTATCGCTTTAATCCTTTTAAAGTGACACTCAATTCAGGATTTATGGCAGCAATTTCGTACCAATAGCTGGCAGCACTCCAGTCCGATTCTACACTTGTTTGAACAGCTTTATAACTGGCTTCCGGAATGATGATTGAATTACCTTTCCATGTACCTGTAACACCAAATTCTTTCATTAAAGCCAACGTCATATTCAGGTAAGGCCTTGAAATTATATCTCCCGTCAGTTTTAATGTTAAACCATTTTCTATAGTTGGAGCTATCATCATCAATGCCGAGATATACTGACTGCTGATATCACCCGGTAATTCTAGTTCACCACCTTTTAAAGCGCAACCAAATATTTTTAAGGGAGGAAATCCTTCATTCTCGATGTATTCTATTCTGGCTCCTAGTTGAGTTAAAGCATCAACCAAAATTTTAATGGGGCGTTGTTTCATGCGTGAAGAACCTGTGATGGTCCACTCACCAACAATTTTAGATAAAAACGCTGTAAGAAAACGCATCGATGTTCCGGCAGCACCCACATCAAAAGTTGAAGTATCAGAATTTAACACGTTTAGCATCACTTTTGTGTCATCGCTATCAGATAGGTTTTTGATTTCGAAAGGACTGTAGCTTAATGCGTTTAATAATAATAACCGGTTGCTTATGCTTTTAGAAGCAGGCAGTTGTATTTGCACACTGTCTGTCTTTTTCTCAAACTGAAGCGTATATTGCATTTTAAGTTTTATTTGAAATTGTTGTAAAAGTACAAGGCATCATAAACCTCTTTCTGGCTTGCCTGGCAATTTATCTGAATCTTACCGATTTCTTCGAGCAAGGTAAAATTGATTTTATTGCCTTCATTCTTCTTGTCATGTGTCATCAGCCTGTATAACTCATCGTACTTATCTGTTGAAAAGTCGAAGTGTCCGTAAATGTCTTCCAATCGTTCAGCTAATTCTAATACCAAAGGCATTGGAAATCCTAAACGGGTATGCGACAGATATAGTTCGCAAATCATACCAAATGCTACTGCATAACCATGAAGTAATGGCCTGTCTTCGTACAAGGCCATACTTTCAAATGCATGTCCGTAGGTATGTCCGAAATTCAATGCTTTACGAATATGGTGTTCGGTAGGATCATTCTGTACAAAATAATCTTTGATGCGGATCGAATCAGCCACCAATTCTTTCAGCTTATCCAAATCAGGATTTTTAATATCGAAACTTTTTAGTTTCTCCCATTCTTCGGCAGAGTAGATGAAAGCATGCTTAATCATCTCGGCAAAACCCGAAATAATATTTGGCTTATCAAGGGTTTCAAAAAAGCTGGTGTCGATCAATACGGCTGTGGCATGATTAAATACCCCAATTTCATTTTTAAGACCAGCAAAATTAATACCTGTTTTCCCTCCGATTGAAGCATCAACCTGTGATAAAAGAGTTGTTGGAATATTAATAAATTTAATTCCTCTCTTAAAAGTTGAAGCGGCAAACCCACCTAAATCACAAGGCATTCCACCCCCTAAAGTTAATAATAGCGATTTCCTGTCGGCACCGCCATCACTTAGTAATTTCCATACCTCCTCAACGGCAGCAAGTCCTTTGTTGTTATCGCCGTCGGCAATAATAACAGTACGTTCAGGACTAAGGCCTTTTACTTTTTCAATTTTATGGAAACAGTGTTTATATGACTCTTTATCTGATAGAAGGAAGACTTTCTCTTCTGGAAAATTTGATATAAGATGCTCAATGTCTGTTGTCAGATCATCTACTATAAATACATTCGACTCTTTTGATAATAGCGGAAACATTGATCAGTTTTAAATATTCAATTGCAAAAATAGTTAATTTTGGGAATTAGGAATAGGTTTTTAGATACGATTAGGATTTTATAATAATTCATTATTAATTGGTAGATATTTCTTACGAATTATGACTTTGATGAATAATAACAATTAGATTAATGACTATAAAATTTAATAATAAGAAGCAAGTGGGTCCCCGAGGCATGATTCTGGCTCTGATGGTTTTGATTGCCTTAGGTTTAGTGGCCGGGAACTATCTGTTTATAGAACCCAGAAACATTACATTAGAGCTAATATTATGGGGGCTACTTCTGGTTGCAATAGCTGTTTATTATTTTGGTGGTTTCTATTATGTAGATGTTGAATTGACTGCTGATAAGATAGATATTAAGTTTTACAGGCTTTTTCCATTTGGCAGGCAATATAAACGAATTCTGATTCCTGTTGAGAAAGTAAAGAAAATTAAACTCTCGATGGGACTTGGTGGCTTGGGGCGTAGTTTGAAGATAGAAGGAAGCATACAGGGCCGACATGCCATATTTCCATCTGTTGGTATTGCAGCTTGCGACAAAACACAAATTAATGAATTAAAAAAGTATATTGATTTCATCAATAAAGTAAAGTAGTTATGCCCAAAATATTTCTTTTTCTTCTGTTATTACTTTTTACTACCTCGATTAGTGCCCAGTATAAAAAAGCAGATTGGTATGTAAGTCCAAAAATTTCGTTTGCTGATTACAGTGATAAGAATGATTGGGATGGATACAGTATTTCAAAGATTCCTCCTGTTTCGATGGCTGTTGAATATGGATTAAATGATTTTTTAAGTGTTGGGGGAATGTTTGGTTTTAATCGGGATAAATATAAAAATGACACTATTTCTACCAATCTTCATAAATACGGCAAGGTTGTTTTAGGAGGATTAGCATCCGTTCATTTTGCCGGGTGGATAGAGAAATGGACGAATTATTCTGTTTTTCTGGGTGATTGGGATTTTTATGTAACAGGGGGAGTGATGTTTGAATGGTCGTCCAAAAAAGAAACAGATGTTTGGAATGATGAGTTGGAGATTTATGAAAATTTTAATGATAAAGAATTAAAGCTAAAGTTGAGACCAGCTGTTGGTGTTCGTTATTTTGTTACTGATGATGTTTCGATGCTTCTGGAAGTTGGCAAAGCTAATTTAGGATTGGTCACAACAGGACTTACCTTGCGTTTATAAATATACTAATCACTTGATAAATGAATGGAAGGAAGAAGTTATTATCCTGTTAAGTATCCAACAACTGAGAACCAGTAATTATTTACCTGTAAAAAAACTATTTTTAAATTGGCAACTTGGTGATTAATAGGTAACTTTAGGCAACCTATTGATTTCTAACTTGACCGAACTACTGAAATATCAAATTGCCCTAAGCCTGGTTAAAGGAATAGGACCCAAATTGGCTCGTAACCTTGTTGCATATGTGGGCGAGGTTGAAGAAGTATTCAAACAAAGTGAGCGTTCTTTATCCAAGATTCCCGGCATAGGTTCTGTGGTAGCAAAATCAATAAAAAGTGCGGATGTGCTGGAGCGGGCAGAAGAAGAAATCGAATTTATTCTTCAACACCAGATTCAGCCTTTGTTTTTTACAAGTCCCGAATTTCCTTCCCGTTTAAATTACTGTGATGATGCTCCATTGATGATCTTTCTGAAAGGGCAGAATAAACTTGATTCCAGAAAGGTCATTGGAATTGTTGGAACTCGTCAGTCCTCAGAGGATGCTAAAATTAACTGTGAGAAACTCGTTAGTGGTTTGGCTGTTAATTACCCTGATTTAGTTATTGTGAGTGGTTTGGCTTATGGTATAGATGTTTGTGCTCATCAATCAGCATTGAAGAATAGTGTTGCAACATATGGTGTGTTGGCGCATGGATTGGACCGGATTTATCCATCATTGCATAGAAATACCGCAGCTCAAATGATTGGACAGGGAGGCCTAATAACCGAATTCTTAACAAAGACCAATCCTGATAAGCCTAACTTTGTCAGGCGTAACAGAATCGTTGCGGGGTTGGTTGATGCATTAATTGTGGTGGAGTCTGGAATTAAGGGAGGAGCTGTTATAACAGCACGAATAGCAAGTTCATACAACAGGGATGTATTAGCTTTCCCGGGATGTGTAAATAATGAAATGGCGAAAGGTTGCAATTATCTGATAAAATCAAATATTGCAGGTTTAGTTGAAGATGCGCAGGATGTAGCAAATGCATTGGGATGGGAGGTTGATAAAAATCATAATTCGGTGCAAAAGAAAATTTTTAATGAATTCAATAACAGTGAAGAAGAGTTATTGTATACTTTATTGTATAACAATAAGGAAATGACAGCTAATGAGCTGAGTTTAGCGAGTAACCTGCCAGTGAGTAAGGTGAGTGCCAATATGTTGTCACTTGAATTTGCAGGTATGGTAAAAAGTTTGCCGGGAAATGCATTTCGGTTACTCTAATGAAAAATGTGCATGTATTATGGAATGTTTACTTGTAAAAGTTAAGAGGTAGCAAACAAAATGATTAGATTTGCGTAGAACGACTAAGGAAAAAATTCGAATTTAAACACAAATATTGGACTTATGGGCATTAATACCCAAACGTTAGTCAAAAATACATTCAGAGGACGGATTACATCATGGGTAATAATCCTGCTATTATTATGGATTATACCAGGTAATATTATAAGCCAGATAAACGTACCTGTTTGTCAGAATGGTGTGGTGCGTGTGGCTGCAAACCTGACAGATCCTACTTATATGGGTGCAAATGCAGCACCTCCTGGTCACCTTCAAAAAGGCTATTGGAGTAATACAGCCGGTTTAACTTTTTCAAATTTAAATGATCCGAATGCAATTATCAGTGGTTTGGATGGTTATCCTGCAGGTACCACTTTTACAATAACATGGTATCATGGCATAGATCAAACCTATGATATCACAATAGAAATTACTAATAATGTCTCACCGGAGTATATTTTACTAAATAATAATTCGCCCAAGACAACAGACAATGTTTTGTTTTGTAATACGCCATCCAAATATACTTTTGAAGTAGTTCCTGATCCGGTAAATCCAGGAGCTCTTATTTCATCGATAGACTATATTATTTATCATCCGGATGGTAGTACTCATGAAGAAAGTGGGGCATCAAATCCTGAAACTTTTAACTTAAATCCTAGCATAGGATATCAGGATTTGGATATTTTTTATGCTTTGGTAAGTAATGGAACTTGTTTGGATATCACTACCAATACCATTCAACTTGCTGAAATATCAAATGTTGTAGTGCAGATCCAAGGTGGAAAATCAGCTTGTGATCCAACTGTTTTTGATGGTAGTCATGTTTTGGAAGTTCTACCTTTCGATCCGATTCATTTTGGTTACCAGTGGATGTTAAATGGAGTGCCAATAGCAGGTGCAACAACTTCAACTTACACGTTGGTGGATCCTGCTCCTGGTTTTGCGACTGGGGTTGGTTCTTACACAGTTGTTGTTACAGACTTTGATTATCCTAACCCTGGAAGTTGTGTTCCGGTTGAAACAGATCCGGTTGTTATAAGTAATTTAGCTCTCCCAGCCATTTCAATTGATGACAGGCCAACAGGCTCGGGATTATTTGAGATTTGTGATGGAACACTTTCTGAAACATTAACAACAAGTCTTGTTGGTGGATCTCTACCATCTAATATTGAATATGACTGGTATCAGAATGGTTCATTCGTATCCGGGACCAGCACTCAACCTGAAAATGATGATGGTACTTATCCATTAAATAATGATAATACTAATGCATTAGATTACAATGCATTTGGAAACTACTATGTTGTATTAAAAGATGCAGATAATATAGAGTGTAAAAGTACTTCTATACCTATCACTGTTCAAACCATACGTTTAGATGATGTTGCATTGGTTAAAGCAAACAATGCTCAACCATTTTGTATAAGTGGAACACCACAACTGAATGTAACAGTTAATGGAGGATCTGCCCCTTATACTTTAACATTTAATGATGGTACAAACGTATTTACGAGAACTCTAAATACTAATGGAGGATTGGTATCTTTACCTGTTATTACTTCAACCACTACATTTGAAATTACACAAGTTGAGGAAGTGTCTACAGGCTGTCTTTGGACAGGATCTAAAACTGTGACATTTAATGTATATACTTCACCAGCTGTTCAAACTACAACAGGTAACAATGCATGTGTCCCTTCCAATTCGGTAAGTTTATCATTGGCCACACCAGAGAACGGCATTACATATCAATTACGCAGGGACAATAATGGAGATGGTATTTATACTGATAACATTGGTGGTGCAATAACTTACAACACAGGCGATCCAATACCTTTAGTTTGGGATAATGGAGGCCTTGGATATACCACCGTTGGTACCTATAAGGTTTTTGCATCCACTGTTACATGTGCTGATGTGCCAATGGATGGTGAATTTATTGCAACAGCAGAACCTGTTGATCATCCTTTACAAGCAACAGGAGTTGCACCCCGCTGTTCCGATCCGGCCAATCAGGTTACCTTCTCAACCAGTGGAAGTGAAAACGGTATATCTTATACCTTATACAGAGATAGTGGTTCTGGAGGAGTAGCCGTTGAAACCAGAGCGGGAAGTTCTGTAGGAGCAGATATAACATTTACACCTCAGGATCAGGAAGGATTATACTGGGTAGAAGCTGTCAAAGGAACACTTTGTTCCATTGTAATGTCCAATTCATATCAGATATTTCCGTCTCCTGATGTTTCATTAATTACAATTAATTCAACAGAGACTTGTGAAAATGTTGCAACAACAGTTTCAATTAGCCAGAGTGAAACAGGTGTAACTTATACTTTATACTATGACGATGGTACAGGAGCTGTTGCAACTGGTTATGTCGTAAACGGATTAAGTGGATCAGCAAGGACGTTGGTAAATAATCAAATACTTGCTGCCGGAGTTTACACTGTTAGTGCTGAAAGAGGTAGCTGTCAGGAGTGGGTGAGTGGATTCGTTACAATAAATGCTCAGCCATTAGATAAAGCATTTGCAACCAATCCTTATGTCTGTAATTCAGGTAATGTTGTAATTAGTCCCGGAGAATTAGGAGTAAGCTATACCTTATATAAAGATAATTTCGTCGATCCGACTTATGGTACCGTTCTTGGTAATGGAGTTAATCCGGTATCATTTAATGGATTGGTACCGGGAGTTTATACTGTATTAGCATCCAAAGGAGGATGTTCTCGATTCTTAACGGATGTATTAACCGTTGAACCTCAGCCTCTGCCTCAGACTGTTACACCTCAAAGTACTTCCTATTGCGTGGGAGGACTGGGTGTTAATATTGATTTGGGTGATACCGAATCAGGGGTGCAATATTTATTAATTGATAATACAACTGGCGACACTCTGGCTATAACAGGTAATGGAAATCCTCGTACATTTACAAATGTTACAGGAGGAAATTACAGAGTTGAGGCTGTATCAAATAATTATAGCTGTTCTCTTTTACTGGCCAATAATATTATTATAACAGAGAATAGTTTACCAACAGTTGATATTCTAAATCTTCCTGGTGATTTCTGTGAAGATCAAGGTGTTGTTACTTTAGTTGGTAGCCCTACTAATGCGGGTGGTTCATGGGCCGGACCAGGAATATCAGATAACTTTAATGGTACTGCTGATTTTGATCCCGGAGCTGTAAGTGCCTCCGGAACAAGTTATACTATTTATTATTCATACACAGATTTAAATGGATGTACTGCTTCGGTAGGAGAGCTTGCTACTGTTCATTCAAATACTATTGGAACTAATTTGACAATTGTTAAATCTGATGGTTCGGCACCCGATGTAAATTACTGTGCAGATTCTCCGGATGTGGTTTTACAAGCAAGACATAATGGTGCTGATATTACAACCAATGATGCGATTTTTTCTGGTGCTGGTATTACAGACCATGGAGATGGTACTGCTACTTTCTCTCCGGCGGCAGCTGGTCTTGGGACCCACACGATTACATTAACATATATCGATGCTTCCACTAATTGTAATGGGAGTACCAGTTTGACAGTTACTGTTGGAACTCCATTAAATCTGGTTAATTCAATTGCTCCAAGTTACTGTAGTTCTGACAATACTGCCGTTCGACTTCGTGGTCAGGTTAATGGTGTAGATCCGGCAGTTGGAACAACTTTTTTTGATATTTGTGACAATACAGGCACTCCAATTGCAGGGTATATAGGTATACCAAATGATACATATGATTTTGTGCCAGCCACATTCTTTGCTGCCAATGGCCCTGGAGATTATCAGATTAAATATAACTATAACTCAGGCTCCTGTCTGAATACACTGACCACCTATTTTAGTTTGTATGAATCAATTGATCCATCCTTTGATATTGATGGCGGTTCTGGTCAGACTACTTTCTGTTACGAAACCGGTGCTGTTACTTTGGAAGGTGTAGAGAGTCCTCTTCCTGCTGGTGCTTCTGCATGGTTTACAGGCAATGGGGTAAGTGGTTTGAACTTCTTTACCGATGACGATAATGTAGTTTATTCACCTGCTACTAATCCGGTAACCTATACCATTAATAATAATGGATGTATAACCAGTAGAACCAGAAATATTACTGTTACCAAAGTAGATGTTTCTATAGTAGATCTGCTTTCTGATTATTGTACAAATCAACCAACTCAACTTATTAAAGCTGATGAATTAAATACTGCAATTGTAACAGCAACTTTTACCGCTGAAAAGAATGGTAATCCATCAGCATTTTTAACCCAGATAGCAGGAACAAATACAGCAACCATCGATCCTTCAATTGGAGCTGGATTGTATCAGGTTATCATGGCTTACGAACAAGTTGGTGATGGATGTATAGGATATGATACTGTTGATGTTACTGTACATCTGGCTCAGCCGGTTACATTTATTGGAGTGACCAATGGTCAAAAGATTTGTCGCACTTCAGGAGTGATTGATTTGATTGGAGATCTTCCTGATATTGACCTTGATGGAACTCCTGATGGACAGGGTAATTTTATTGAAATAGTAGGAGTAAGTAATACGGGTACAGATAGTAATGGTAATGCAATTGCAGCCAATGACGGTAAAGCAATTCTTGATCCATCAGCGATGGTAGCTGGCACATATACAATCAGATACGAATATTTGAGTGATCCGGGAAGTTGTTTTACTTACTATGAAAAGCAGATTGAAATAGTAGACTCACCTTCTACTATTTATAATGTAACAGTCAATGATGTAGTTGGAGGTAATTCAGCGTACTGTGTTGATGACGTTCCCAAAGGAGTTAAGATTGGATTGGATGGAGCCAATACAGGAGTAACTTACGAATTATTATTTGCCGGAAGTTCATTAACTCCTGCAGTTACCTATGATGCAACAAGCAGCGCATCATTTAATTTTACTGATGATGGAACTGCTGCAGGTACGGACTTATTATTTGAAAATATTGGAGTATATACTGTTGTTGCCAAAGTTGGCGATTGTGAATCAGTAATGACCGGAAGTGTTTCTGTTGAACAGTATGAGTTAGTGTTACAGACTACAAATATAACTCACGTTGAATGTAAGGGCGAATCTACGGGTAGTGTAAGCTTAATCGCAACTGGAGGTAGTGGAAATTATGAATATAAGTTAGGTGCAACCGGAACATATACAGCAACTTCAACTTTCTCAGGATTAGCTGCCGGAACATATGATTTCTATGTTCAGGATATGTCAACTGCAGCATGTGAGATTGTTAGCCCACTTTCAGTTACTATTACTGAACCTGCTAATAGTCTGAATGTTGTTGAGGATCTGACTAAAAAAGTAAATGTTGGTTGTACTCCTTGTACAGCCGGAGTGGATTGCGAAGGAAGTGCAACTATAATAATTACGGGAGGAACACCATTTACCGGTGTGGACCTTGTTACTTATCCAACAGGATATAAAATTACCTGGCCGGCTGCAGCGAATAATCAGCAAACATTAACGGCTACTCTATTGGCAGCAGGTACTTACGATGTGCATGTTGAAGATGCTTTAGGTTGTGAGTTTATTTTACCTGTAACCATTTTGGCTAATCCTGCACTGGATGTTTATGAGTATGATATAGTTGCTAACCATATTAATAACGGATGTTTTGGTGGAGCCGATGGAGCGTTCACTGTGAAAGCAACCGGCGGAAGTGGCGAATACCAGTTTAGCATAAATGGAATTGATTGGTTTTTAAGTAATCATGCAACAGATAATACGCTGTATGAATTTTCGGGATTAGTTGCTGGTGATTATACATTATATGTAAGAGACAGAAATTATACTCGTTGTAATTATATTAATGCAACCCCTGTTACGATAACTCAACCTGCTGCACCTTTGAGTTTAATTGAGTCAGCTAATAATCAGGTAAGTTGTAACGGTGGTTCCGACGGATCATTTTCTGTAACAGCAGCAGGAGGAAATGGAACCTATGAATTCTCAATTGTAAATCCAGCTGTGGATAATACTCAATGGCAGATTCCAACAACAGCACCAAATATTTTTATGGTTAGTGGAGTAGTTGCTGGTAACCATTCTGTTTGGGTAAGAGATGCTGCATATCCTAATTGTACACAGGCAACTATTGTTGTAAGTGTCTCAGAAGCAAGTTCTTTATCGTTTGATCCTCCATCAGTAACAAATGTTTCATGTAATTTGGGTAATGATGGACAAGTTGAACTTACAGGCGCAGGAGGAAGTGGTAATTATGTTTACTCTATTGATGGAGGTACTACATGGTTGGCAAGTAATATATTTACAGGCCTGAGTGCTGACATTCCATATTCATTCAGTATTGCTGAAGCAGTTGATTTAACCTGTAATCAAATTGATATTCTAACAGTCACTTTAACACAACCATCAGATTTTGTTACAACAGAAGTTGTTGCTGATCATAATGATGTAAGTTGTTTTGGTGGAAACGATGGTTCATTTACTGTTAGTACTTCAGGTGGTGAAGGTTTGATAGAGTATAGATTATTTGATGGAGCGAACTATATAACACTTTGGAATACAAATCCTGTTTTCACAGGCTTGAGTGTTGGAACATATCAGGTGTCTGTTCGTGACCGGGGTACAACTGCTCCAACATATTGTGAGAAAACAAATGTGCTTTCGGTTGTTATTGATCAGCCAGCTGCCGGATTATCATTCACTTCTGAAGTTGTAACTCCTGCAACATGCAACGGATCAGCAACAGGTGAGATTTCGATTGTGGTCGCTGGAGGTACTGGACCTTATTCGTATCAGTGGACGAATATTGATACAGGTACTCCTGTTTCATTATTGAATGGAGGTCAGTCTGCTAATGCAATTAATTTAATTGCAGGAAATTATGAAGTAACCATTACAGATGCTAATGGCTGTACTTTAACAAAAGGTTATTTAGTTACAGAAAATTCAGTTATCACTTTATCGCTTGATACTTATTCAGATATCTCTTGCTATGGTGCAGCTGATGGAAAAATAACTGTAAGTGCAACAGGTGGTTCGGGTGCATATCAATACTCGATTGATGGTGGAAGTACCTGGGTTGGAGCACCTTCAGCCAGTTATACTTTTACTGGTTTAGATGTTGGTTTATATGTTATCCAGGTTGAAGATCTTGGTATAGCCGGATGTTATGCGATTAATACTGTTCAACAGAATTTAACTCAACCTTCGCAGTTAGACTTTTCAGCTTCGGTAACTAATGTAAGTTGTAATGGTTTATCTGATGGAGCAATTTCAATATTAGCAAGTGGTCGTTCAGTAGCAACTGATTACGAATATTATCTTGAAGATGCTTTGGGTAATGGAACCTGGCAATCTTCGGCTAGTTTCACTGGTTTAGCTGCAGGTACCTACCTGGCTAAGGTTCGTGATAAGTTATTAACTACTTGTGAGTCATCCTTAAAAGGACCATTTGTTGTAACTGAACCAAATGACTTTACAACAACAGTAACAGTTTTTCCTGTTTCATGTAATGGTGATAATGATGGACAGTTGATCTTTTCAACGCTTCCGTCAACAAGTATTTATGAATATTCCATTAATGGAGGAGCATGGCAAACCAGTCCGGTTAAAAATTTAAGTGCTGGTGTTTATACCGTTGATGTAAGAAATGTAAGCACTCTATGTGTTAAATCTATTGCAGATCAGGTTATTACTGAACCGGCAAATCCAATAACTATTGATAATATTACTCTTACCCATAATGACTGTAACGGCGATACTAATGGAAGTATTGAAGTTAGCGTTAGTGGAGGTTCTGCTCCTTACACTTATCAATGGAGAAATATGTCAACGGGTATTGATGTCCCACCTGCCAATGATGGAGATCAGGCCAAAGCAATTAATTTACCAGCAGGTGATTACAGTGTAACGGTTACCGATAATAATAATTGTGTTGTTGTTTCCGCAAATAGTACAATAACAGAACCTGTTAAATTAACCACTACATATACCGTAAGTCATATTTCTGTTGTTGGCTTGAATGATGGTGCCATCGTTGTTGCTAATCCACCGGTTGGAGGAACTGGTCCTTATACAATAAGTTGGAGTGATGGAGTTGCATATGATGGAATTTGGGCAAGAACCAATTTGTCAGCTGGGGCATATACTTTTACAATCACAGATGCCAAGGGTTGTTTATATGTTGAGACTGTTAATGTATTATTAACACAGGCTCTTGATTTTACGGTAACTCCAAATACAATAAACTGTTATGGAGATGCTGAAGGAATTATTGCTGTTGCAATTACGGGTGGAACTCCGGATTATACAATCAGTTGGTCTGGTACCTTATTCGATGGATCAACTTTAAGTAATTCATATGTTTCATCGTCAACTAATTATGAGATTACGTCACTGTATTCAGGTGATTATATAGTAACTGTAACAGATATAAATGGAGCTAAGCTTAGTAAGACAAATATCATAATTACTCAGCCTGATGAATTAATAATCAATGAACTCGTAAGAGATGATATTTCTTGTTTTGGTTCTGGAGATGGAAGAATTCAGGTAGAGTTAAGTGGTCATTTGCAGGCTGATATGGACAACTACAATATGAGTTGGGTTGGTCCTGGAGGTTATGCAGATGCAGGGCTGGCCAGTGTTGTTAATGATCAGAGTGGACTTAGTTTACCTGGTAATTATACTGTAACCGTAAATTACAATTCGACATGTTCAGTAACTGAAACATATGTTATTGCTGAGCCAACTGAGATTTTAGTTACCTATTCAGAGTCTCATCTTTCTGCGGCAGGAGCCAATGATGGTGAGATAACAGTTAATGTTCCAACTGGTGGTGTGTCTCCGTATAATATAACCTGGGCTGATGGAGTTGCATTCGATGGAATGTGGACAAGAACAAATTTAGCTCCTGGTAATTATGATTTCACAGTAACAGATGCTTCTGGTTGTAGTGTAAGTTATACAGCTACTATCCTGGATATTAATGCACTCGATTTTACCTACACGGTTACCGACATAAATTGTTATGGTGAACAAAAAGGAATAATTGCCTTGGTTATAACAGGAGGAGTTGCACCATTTGATTTACATTGGGATGCGCTGTTATTTGATGGTACAACACCTTCAGGTGATCAGTTGAATATTACAACCAATTATGAGTTAAAAGATTTATATGCAGGAACATATCAGGTTCGAATTACAGATGCAACAGGAGCAACAATAAGTTATCCGATCATTGTAAATCAACCTAATGAGTTAGTAATTAACAATGTAGCTCTCGATGATATTTCTTGTGCCGGAGCAGCAGATGGTCATATTCAGGTGAGTCTGAGTGGACATGATGTTGCAGATATGCCAAATTATAACCTTGTCTGGACTGGACCAGGTGGATTCTCTGCATCAGGTATTGCAAGCGCAACAAGTGATCAATCGGGGTTAATTTTACCAGGTACCTACACTGTTACTGCTAATTATAACAATACCTGTTTTGTTTCAGAATCATATTCGATAACAGAACCAACTCCAATATTGGTAACTCACACGGTTAATCAAATAACAGTTGCTGGTGGTTCTGATGGTGAAATTATTGTTGATACGCCTACTGGTGGAGTGCCGGGGTACACAATTACCTGGGATGATGGTGCTGCCTATGATAATGTTTGGACCAGAGACAACTTAGCAGCAGGAACTTATACTTACACAGTAACTGATAATGTTAATTGTTCTGTTATTAATACAATTGAAATTACTGATACAGATGCTCTTGATTTTCTGATATCTGCCAATTCAATCAATTGTTATGGAACCAATACAGGAATAATATCTTTGGTTATATCCGGAGGTACAGGTCCATATAGCATTGTTTGGAACGGAACTCAGTATGATGCCACTCTTGTTACAGATTCTGAGTCTGTATCAATTAACAATCATCAAATTGAGGATCTTTATGCAGGAGTTTATGTAGTTACAATTACTGATAACAATGGGGCTACACTGGATAAAACGATTACTGTTAGTCAGGCTGATGAGTTGGTAATAAACCTTGTACCAACTGATATTAGTTGTTATGGTTCTGGTGATGGTGAGATTGTGGCTAATGTGGTGCATGGTGCCAATGATGTTAGCGCTTATCCTATATACTGGACAGGTCCTGGTGGATATTCTTTGTCCGGTACAGTTGGAGTTAATAATACAATCAATAATTTGGGAATGGCAGGTACGTATAATGTTCAGGTTAGTTATAACGGTACTTGTGTTGAAACCGAATCATATGTTCTTGCTGAACCTGCGGAGATTATTGTTTCATTACAAAGTTCAACAGATGTTACCTGTAATGGTGGTTCCAATGGAAGTATTTCAGTATCAGCTACAGGAGGTATAGGATTTAGTTATCAATGGTATTTGTTTAATGCAACATTAGGAACGTATGATATCATTGCAGGAGAAACCAATTCATTTATTAATAATAGAATAGCCGGAGAGTATAAAGTTGAAGTAACCAATAATACAACTAACTGCATAGGCGAATTAATTCATGAAATTGAGCAACCTGAGCCATTAGGTTTAACCATTACGCCAACAAACATTCTAACATGTAATGGAGATGATTCTGGTGAATTGTTGATTCAAATAACCGGTGGAACTGAACCTTACAGATATAACTATGGTACTGGAAATATCCTTCTTCCGGTGGGTATTACAAGTGTTACGGTTACTGATCTTATAGCAGGTTCGTATGACGTACTTGTTACCGATGCACATAATTGTACCATTTCAGTAAATAATACTTTAATTAGTGAGCCTACAGGTCTGAACCTAAATGTTATCAATCAATTTATAAGTTGTGATGATCAGGTTGCTGGTTGGCCTGATGGAGAATTGGTAATAGAAATTTCAGGCGGTATCATTAATGGAGTAGATCACAACTATCTTCTTTCACTGGAAGCTTTTACAGGTAGTGATAAAGTTATCTTGGTTACTAATCCTGGTGGAGGTACTTATACACAAACATTTAGTAATCTGGCACCAGATAAATATACATTATATGTGTATGATCAAAATTCATTAGATACTGATTATTGTGTTCAGACTTATGATTTTGAATTAAAACCAATTACTATAACAGGAAATGCAATAGATGCCAGTTGCGAAGGTGTAGCTGATGGTAGCATTACAGGTATTAATCTTGACGGTGTATCGTCAAATTACAGCTATAGTTGGTCATCGCCAGATGGAGGAATTGGTCTTGATCAATCCACATTAAATCAGGATGGTTTATCATTTGGTACCTATACTTTATCAATAACAGATACAGATAGAGGTGGCTGTATTGTTGAAAAAGATTTTATCATTGACTACGACAGAACCATTGTTGTTGACGGTACTACCTATGATGTAAGTTGTTATGGTGGATCTGATGGAGCTATTACATTAAATATAACTGGTGTAGGTGCGACTGCTACTTATCTATGGACAGGACCATCAATCACTGCAACCAACGAAGACAATAAAGACCTTACAGGTCTGGTTGCTGGTAATTACACAGTTCTTGTGACAGATGGTTCATGTACTGCAAGTCGTACTTTTACTGTTAGTGGACCAACAACAGCATTGGATTTCAACTTAAGATATCTGATTACTGATTGTGATCCATATACACGAACTATTGAAATTTATAATCTGACAGGAGGAACAGGAATTCAGGACCCTTCGTTCGGAGATTTTAAATACAATGTTTCTGGTCCGGGTGCAGTTATTCAGGATCCAACGAATTATCATTTATTTACTGTTTATGTGGGTGGTACTTATATTGTTAAGGTATCAGATAAAAACAATTGTGAAACCAGTTACAGTATTACCATTCCTAAAGAAATTGCCATAACTCCGGTTATTACAGATGTTAAATGTAATGGTGGAAATACAGGTGCTATTTCTATTAATTTAACTGGTGGTAGTGGTTCGTTCGGTTATAGCTGGACAAAAACAGGTGATGCTACATTTACGGCAACAACCCCAACAATTAACAACCTTACTGCAGGAGAGTATATTCTGGTTATTACAGATTTAATTGAAAGTGATGGTGCTAATTGTAACAGAACATACACTTTTGAAGTGGGGGAACCATTGCCAATACTGATTGATGCAACTGATATCGGTGATGTTACCTGTAATGGTGATGCGGATGGATATATAAATCTTGAAATTCAAGGCGGAGTTGCACCATATACTTATTCATGGTCACCTGTTTCTTCTGGAATTATTCAAGGAAATAAAAATCAAACAGGATTAGAAGGCGGAACTTATACTATATTGGTGCGTGATGCTAATTTATGTACTGCCACAAAAGATATTACAATTTCTGAATATCCATCTATTGATGCAATAATCAATATTACTGATACTGAATGTGATGGTGCTAATGGAGCATTTAATCTGATTCCTACAGGTGGGTCAGGAACATATACCTATTATTGGAGTACAGTAGACGGTGATCCTATCCAACTAATACCAACTGACAAGGATCAAACCGGATTATCCGGTGGAACTTATTCTGTTGTAATAACAGATGCTGATCCGGACAGATCATCTTGTACATATACTTTATCAGCGACTTTGACAAGTGCCATAGAAATTGTTAATGAAGTAGTCACAGATGTTACTTGTTCAGGCAATAATGATGGAAGTATAACTTACGATGTTATTGGAGGTGATGGTAATTACACTTACTCTTGGTCAACTATTGATGGAAGTCCTTCAGCATTAACACCAGGGGCGAGAAATCAAAGTGGATTAGCACCGGGTACTTACACTGTTACGATTACAGATGGAAGAACATCCGGAGGGGTTGATTGTGCTATCACAAAAGACTTTACCATTGTTGCTGCAACCGGATTAGATGTACAGGTTCAAATAACACATATTGAGTGTTATGGCGAAGCTGTTGGTTCTTTATCGGCAGCTGTTACGGGTGGAAGTGGAAATTACAGTTATAGCTGGAGCAATGGAGCAACAACGGCAACTATTACCAATGTGTTGGCTGGCGTTTATACTCTTCAGGTTACCGATTTAGATCTGGGATGTTCATTTATTGGTGCTTATACGATTAAGCAGCCTGCATCACCAATCAGCATAGATGCGGTGAATATTACGGATGTGCTTTGTTATGGTGAAGCAACTGGTGAAATCGAAGTTGTTGTTTCAGGAGGTACAGCTCCTTACACATATTCATGGACCGGATCCGGTAATCCGTCAGGTAGTAATCCAACATCTATGGTCGCTGGGACCTATTCTGTTCTTATTGAAGATGCAAACGGATGTACATTAAACTCGGGTGATATTGAAATAACTCAACCAACATCTCATATAACCGTTTCTAATCCACAGATTACCGATGTTTCAACAACAGGAGGATCTGATGGCCAAATTTTGGTTGATGTTACAGGTGGGGTAGCTCCATATACATTTGAGTGGTTCGATGCTACCAATACTTTAATAGGTACAACCAATCCTGTTATAGGATTGAGTTCGGGAACCTATAGAATAGTGGCTGTTGATGCCAATGGATGTAGATTTGAGTATACAGGTATTAAGGTTGTTGAGCCTGGAGAAGCTTTAGGCTTTGAAAAAACCGTGTTTAATGTTAGTCCATGTAATGGTGATTCCAATGGAGAATTGCATATAAATCGTGTTTACGGTGGATATCCAATAGCCAGTTCTTATTACAGAATACAGGTAACCGGTCCGGGAGTTAATCAGGATGTAAATGCAACATCACTTCATTTAACAGGTTTGGTTGCCGGAACATATAGGGTTATTGTTACGGATGATGTGCCAGTGACATACCAGGAGGACATTGTTATTAGTGAAAATCCGGTATTAACATTAACCACATCAGTAAGTAACCAGATTAACTGCTACAGTACAAATACAGGAGAAATACAGGGATCAATCACGGGTGGTCAACCAAGTGCAGCAAGTGAATACTTTGTTGAAATTATTAGTGATAAAGGGTATTATGCCTCTCAACAGGTCGCATCAGCACCCGGTACTTTTACATTTACTAATCTTCCGGCAGGGCAATATACTATTCTTGCCTATGATTATGCCGGTAGCTTTGACTCAATGTCACCATCAAGGGGTAATTGTAATGCGACTGATATAAAAGTTATCACTCAACCTGAAGCAGGAGTTGTACTATCTTCTGCTGATGGATCATCTGAGATTTGTGTAGGTGAAGATTTTGATATGGTATTAACTACCAGTGGTTGGAATTTTGCAATTGACGGTAGTTTGAGAGTGACATTGTATGATGGTTCAACCTACTGGGATGAAATAGTTAATCAATCACCTTATAGTATAACGGTTGCTCCTGTTTCTAATAGAACCTACAGTATTACTAAAGTAGCTGATCCTGCCAATACAACCTGTTTAAAAGGAACAGGTAGTGGTCAGGTACAATTAAGAGTAAATCCTTTACCAACTGCCAATATCAGTGGTCCGGATGAAATGTGTTCTGATGGTACTGTTAGTTTAAGTGTGAGTTTGACTGGAGTGGCACCATGGACAGTTACCTGGGTGGACAATAATAATGGTACATCTTCGACAGAAACAGTTAATGTCTCACCATTTATATTCACTGACTCACCTGCTGCTGATGCAAGTTACAGTATATTGTCAGTGTCTGATGCTAATTCTTGTTCTACCACAGGAAATGGTCAGGTTGATGTTACCGTTCATACAAAACCATCGGTACTGTTGAGTGGAAGTACAAATATCTGTTATGGTGGAACCGCCAATCTTTCAATTGAATTTGGAAATACAGCTTATCCTTATACCATAACATACACTGAAAATGGAGTAAATAAATCCATGACAGTATCACCAAGTTCGGGTAACACATATATCTGGGCAGTTTCACCAGCCGAATCAACAAGCTATGAAATAACCAATGTTGTTGATGCTAATGGTTGCGTGATGGATATAACAACAACGATTGGTGCTAATGTAACCGTTAAGCAATTACCTGGAAGAATCGATACTATCAGAAACAATGATGTTTTAGGTGGTGTATGTCAGTCCGAAACCGGTGTTATTTATACTATAGATCCGGTAACAGATGCAGATGGAGGATATATCTGGACTGCTCCATTGGGAAGCACAATTGTTACAGGTAATGGAACAACTTCGGTTGAATTGGATTTCGATGCTGATTTTGCCGGTGGATATATTGAGGTATACGCAACCAATACCTGTGGTGATGGTCAGCCTGCAGAATTATGGATACCTGCTAAATTATTGCCAGGTAGTGTGGGAGTTATAACTGGTCCGACAGAGTTCTGTCAGGGATCAACAGATATTACATTTAGTGTATCGGCAGTAGCCAATGCAACTGATTATCGTTGGGAGCTACCAACAGGCTTTATCATTCAGGGTGCAGACAATGCTGCAACCATTAAAGTTGATCTGGATCCTATGTTGGATGTAATCACGGGAGACATCAAGGTAACTCCATATAATGCATGTGGAGACGGACCTAATACAGCAACATTAACGGTTAATGTTTATCCGTTACCAACTGCTTATGCCGGTTTGGATGATGGTATTTGTGGAAGTACTTATACTTTGGCAGCAACCGATCCTGCAACTATCAATGCAAACTGGAGTGGTCAGTGGGAAGTAATTTCAGGTTATGCCGTAATTAATGATCCAACAGCATTTAATTCAACAGTATCTGATCTTAGCAGAGGAGACGTTGTATTCCGTTGGACAGTAACCAATAATAGCACAGGCGGATTAAATGACTGTGCAGTATATGATGAAGTTGTCATCCGAAATAATACATTATCTGTATCGGCTGTAGCTGATCATAGTAATGTGTGTGACGGAAGTACAACTTTGAGTGGAACATTTATTTCCGGAATTACTGGCAGATGGGAAGCTGTTTATCCAGTTGGATCAACTGCAGCATTTGCTCCGGCCAATACAGCTACAACCATTGTAACCAATATGGAACCAGGTTTAAATCGTTTCCGTTGGACATTAACCCAAAATGGATGTGAAAGCTTTGGAGAGATAGAAGTAACCAATAATGAGCCTTCAGATGCAATAATAACAGATGGAACATCTGTTTCGGTATGTGATAGTGAAGTAACATTAAATGCCATTGCACCTATAGAAGGTAGCGGACGTTGGACTTTAATTAGCGGATCAGGTGTGATTGATACTCCAGATGCACCAACTACTTTGATTACAGGCTTGGATTTTGGAGATAATATTTTCAGATACACTACTTCTAAAAATGGTTGTGAGAAATTTGCTGACATAACCGTTCGAAATAATACTTTACTGGTTGATGCAGGAGTTGATGAAACTGTTTGTGATGGTGTAAAAGTCTTGAATGCAACTGTGCCTCCTGCTAATGTTACCGGAAGATGGATATTTGTTGAAGGATCAGGTTCATTTGATGATGGATTTTCACCTAATGCAACAGTAACAGATTTGGCACAGGGAACAAATAGGTTAGTATGGGAATTAAACCAGTTTGGTTGTATCAGTACAGATGAAATTGTTATTACCAATGATGAACCAACACAGGCACAAGTTGGAAGTAATCAGACTATTTGCGCTTACGAAACCCAGTTAACAGGAAATACACCTTCTGTAGGAACAGGTTTCTGGTCTATTGTAACAGGATCAGGAACTTTTGAAGATACATCTGATCCGGTAACTCAAGTAACAAATCTGGGTGAAGGATTGAATATCTTCCGATGGACTATTATGCATAAGAGTTGTTCAAGCTCGGCTGATATAACCGTGATTAATAATCATGTTGTTGTAAGTGCTGGCAAGGATACCATTGTGTGTGGCAGAACTACCAGCTTAAGAGCAAATACCCCTGCACTTGGAGTAGGTGAATGGGGCGTGCTGCCGGGTGTTGGAGGTGGAACTATTTTTGATAATGCAGATCCTGAAACACAGGTTGGAGGTCTTTTAAATGGACCGAATGGATTTATCTGGAGAATTACATATAATGGTTGTGAATCAGCTGATACTGTTATTATTAATAATAATACTCCTTATCCAGTAAATGCTGGTACAGATCAGATTATTGCAGGTGGTGCTACTAATCTTAACGCAACTCCTGTGGTAGCCGGAGTAGGCAGGTGGTCGTTGGTTGCAGGAGGCGCAACTATAACAGACGATCTGAATCCATATACTTCAGTGGCTGATTTACGCAGAGGAGATAATATCTTCCGATGGACGGTTACTAATATGGGATGTACAGAATTTGATGAAGTGACCATTACCAATGGAGAGACTATTAGTGCAAATGCTGGTCTTGACCAGGAAGTGTGTGATGATTACGCAGAATTACAGGCGAATGATCCGGATGTTGGAATTGGAGAATGGTCTGTTGTTAGTGGAGCCGGTCAGTTTGCTCAAATCAATAATGAAAAGACTATAGTGACCAATCTCGGACCTGGTGATAATGTCTTCCGTTGGACTATTTATTATACTAATAGTAATTCAACTGACGAGGTAACCATCACAAATAACAAGGTTACAAATGCCAATGCGGGTCCGGATAGAGATATTTGCGATGATGAATACCAGTTGGAAGCTAATATACCGGCAATAGGTAATGTATCGTGGATGTTAATTAGCGGTAGCGGAGTATTTGATGACGATACCAACCCGAATACATATATCAGAGGTCTTTCGAAAGGTGCTAATGTATTGAAATACGAGATTTCACAATATGGATGTAGTTCAATTGACTCAGTTGTTATCAATAATATGTTGCCAACTATTGCTGATGCTGGTGAAGATACCGTTTATGTTTGTTCCGATTCTGTAGAACTACGACCTAATACGCCTACTTTTGGTACCGGAGAGTGGAAGGTAAAAGAAGGGGCAGCAGTTATTGAAGGAAACTGGGCAAAAGAATTGGCTCCGGGACTAAATATATTATCCTGGGTGATTACATCAGGAACTTGTACTTCTGTTGATGATATTGTGATTATTAATAATCAACCATCTGTTGCACATGCCGGACAGGACAGACCAATTTGTGGTGTGGATAGTGTTCGTTTATCTGCTAATACGCCATTATATGGAATTGGCATGTGGGAACTGATTTCTGGTGCAGGTGTTATTACTGATAATGCTGATCCTAATACCTATGTTTCAAGTTTGTCGACAGGTAAGAATCGATTCCGTTGGACAATTAATAACAATGGTTGTATTTCTTCTGATGATGTTGAGATTGCTAATAACTTTATTGAATCGTTTGCCGGTTATGATCAGGTTAATTGTGCTGATACAGCCTTAATGGAAGCGGTTAATCCATATCCTGGAGAAGGAACGTGGGGAATTGTTGGTGGATCTGGTTCTGCTAATTTTGATGAGCCTAATAGTCCTTACTCAACAGTTCGTAACCTCGATCAGGGAGAAAATGTTTTAACCTGGACAATCAGTTATAATGGTTGTAACTCGGTAAGTCAGGTGTCAGTAATAAATAACAACCCAACACCTG
Organism: Carboxylicivirga caseinilyticus; assembly: GCA_025499705.1. Classification (GTDB taxonomy): domain Bacteria; phylum Bacteroidota; class Bacteroidia; order Bacteroidales; family Marinilabiliaceae; genus Carboxylicivirga; species Carboxylicivirga caseinilyticus. The sequence goes on along the minus strand of JAFMVE010000002.1, from coordinate 31,037 downwards.
CAGAGGCAGGACCAAATCAGCAATTATGTGATAATAGTACAACCCTGGCAGCGAATACACCGGCAATTGGAACCGGAGAATGGAATATACGAAATGGTTCTGGTAGCTTTAGTGATGTTACAGATCCTTCCGCTGAGATCACTAATCTTGCTTTTGGAGATAATATATTCCGATGGACGGTTACTCATCAAGGTTGTAGTTCTGTTGATGACGTTCAGATCAGCTATAACCGAATTGATGCTTCAGCAGGACCGGTTCAGACTATATGTGCAGATGAAACCCAATTAGAGGCTAATAATGCCAGTCCGGGTATTGGTAACTGGAGCGTTGTTGGAGGAACCAGCCAGGCAGTATTTGAAGATCAGCACAATCCTAACACCATTGTGCGAAACCTTGCAAAAGGAAATAATCAACTACTGTGGACGATCATTTATGAAGGTTGTGAAACTTCTCAGGAGGTTACAATAATCAATAATTCACCAAGTGCAGCCTATGCAGGTAATAGTCAAACCATTTGTGATGATACGACGAATCTGAATGCTACTGCCGTTGATATTGGAGTAGGTCGTTGGGAAGTGTTGTCAGGATCGGCATTTATTGCTGATGTTAATGATCCGAAATCAGAAGTAATTGGATTGTCGAAAGGGGATAATGTCTTCCGATGGATTGTTCAAAACGAAGCTTGTATTCTTAGTGATGAAGTGCTCATTGTTAATAATGAACCATCTCTTCCTTATGCTGGTAAAGATGAAGAATTATGTACTTCTCAGTTAACATTGAAAGCCAGTGCACCTGAATATGGTGACGGATTATGGACTATTGAGAGTGGTGGAGGTAATTTTAGTGATCCAACCAGTCCTTCGGCAACGATTTCAAATCTCGTTCATGGAACAACAGTTCTTCGATGGACATTAACGAAAGGACAATGTACATTAAGTGATTTGATTACGATTGAGAATAATACACCTACAAAAGCGAATGCAGGACCCGATGTACAGGACTGTAAAGATTGGGCACAATTAGATGCTAATACACCTGAATATGGAGTTGGTTCATGGTCGGTTGTTTCTGGAAAAGGTGATTTTGATGATAATTCAGCAGAGAAAACCACAATACGTAATTTAGGTTTCGGTGAGAATATACTGATGTGGACAATACAGAATGGATCATGCTTCTCAACTGATCAGATAACTGTTTTCAATAAGGTTCCTGATCAATCAGAAGCGGGAGCAAACAGAACTACTTGTGATGATTACATTGTTCTGAATGCAAATAACCCTGTTGATGGCACAGGTACCTGGACAGTGATTAGTGGTTCCGGAGTATTTGATGATCCTAATCAGTATAATACCATGGTTACTAATATTGGTTATGGAACAAACGTTTACAAATGGACCATTGGCTATGGAGAATGTACTACTGAAGATGAAGTGACGATCATTAGTAATAAGGCTCGTCCGTATGCAGGAGAAGATGATGTGACTTATGAACCGGTATATGATATGCAGGCTGAAAATCCGGGCTCATTAGTGGGTACATGGACAATTGTAGCCGGTGGAGGTACATTTGATGATATTAACTTCTTTAATACAACAGTTAGTGATCTTCCAGAAGGTAAGAGTACCTTCAGATGGACGATTGAAACAGAAGGTTGTGTGGCGTATGATGACGTGACCATTGAATATAAATCGGTACCGGAATCCGGGTTTACAACAAGTATTGATGCCGGATGTTATCCTCTGGAAGTGAAGTTTACCAATTATACAGTTGGTGGATCCTCATTCGTCTGGGACTTTGGTGACGGAACAACATCATCCTTACGTAATCCTACATATACTTATGAGAATCCGGGCGAATATACTGTTGTTCTTACAGTACCAGGACCTGATGGTCAGGATGCTGTATCGACACATATAATAACAGTTCATGATCATCCGGTGGCTAACTTTAGTATTACACCAGAAGTTGTATGGGTTCCTGATGATCCGATTAAGTGTACAGATCTTTCATTAGATGCTGCAACTTGGTTATGGGAATTTGGTGATGGGCAAACATCAAATGAACAAAATCCAAGTCACTATTATGAGCAAGATGGTATTTATTCCATCACGCTAACTGTTGAAAATAGTTTTGGTTGTGACAATACCTATGTAGCTAATAATATTGTAGAAGCTAAATTAGCTGGTTTTGTCATCTTCCCTGATGCATTTGCTCCTCGACCAGACGGAAGTACAACAGGTGGAATAGGAGAACGTGATGATACCATATTTAAGCCAAAATACCGTGATGTTGATAACTTCCATATGCAGATATTTAATCGATGGGGACAATTAATATTCGAAACCAACGATATTGAAATAGGCTGGGATGGACGATATAAAGATAAACTGGCTCCACAGGCTGTCTATGTATATAAAGCAAGTGGTAGATACCTTAATGGAGTTGAGTTTAGAAAAACAGGAACTGTTCTATTAATTAGATAATTTTAATACCTATATTAGGGAAACCTTAACCATGATAAAGAAGAAAGAACATTTGAGAATTATAATCTTGTTAATTGGATGCCTCAATATGATGCATCTTAATGCTCAGGATGCATCTTTCTCTCAGGTGTACGCCAGTCCTCTGTATTTAAGTCCTTCCTTTACCGGACTAACTAATGGATCGCGCATAAGCCTGACTTATCGCGATCAATGGCCAGGTATACCCAATACTTACAAAACATATGCATTAGCTGCAGATCATTTTTTTGAAGACTACAGTAGTGGCTTAGGATTAATGTTTTTGCGTGATGATAGTGGTGATGGGAAATTGGTTCGTCAGGATATCAGTGCTCTTTATGCATATGAATTTGCGATTAATGATGGGATTTTTGTCCGACCTGGTATTCAATTTAAATATGCTGAAGTAAATCTGAATGCCGTAAGTTCTGTTTTACCTTCCGATCAGGGAAGTGATGGATCTACTATTGGAAGCTCGGTTTATGGTAATGAAAATACTAAGTATTTCGATGCAGCAGCATCGGCCATGATCTATAGTGATTTTTTCTGGTTTGGAATGTCGGTTGATAATATCATTAAACATGATATTGCTATTACCGATATTGAGACCTATAACCCAATCAAAACATCTTTTTATGGTGGTTATAAATTTGAATACAAAACAGGAAGAAGCCGAATAGATCAGAGTTTAACAGCAGCATTTAATTATCGCATTCAGCAAGGGTTTAATCAGCTGGATTTTGGAACATACTGGTTCCTTAATCCAATGGAAATAGGTGTGTGGTATAGGGGTATCCCTTTTGCTTCGCAGAATGGATTGAGTAACAATGATGGCTTGATATTTATTTTGGGAGTAAATGTTGGAAATATTCGTTTTGCATACAGTTACGATTTTACCTTATCTGAGTTGAGCGGATATAGTAACGGGGCTAATGAATTATCACTTATTTATCGGTTTAATCAGGTTTATAAGAAAAGAAGTCCAAGGGGAGCGATCCCTTGTAGTGCTCCCGGATACGGCAATGCTTCAGGCTCTAAGTATCGTCGTCGTACACGGAAAATTTTCTAACTAAAAATTTAAGAACCCTTATTAGATAATGAAGTAATTAATGTTGTGGCATTTGAGCATGGGCAATGCCGAATATGTGAATAAAAAATTGAGCAAATATTTTTATATGCAGGCTAATAGATTATATTTGTTCTCCGTTAAAAATAAGCTATAAAATCATTAGTGAGAATATGAAACAAGTATCTACAGTATTAAATGGGGTTTTATTAATTGCTGTTATCATTTTATATGTACTACATTTTTCTTCTTCAAAAGAAGCTGTAGTTTCAGGAGAAGGTGAAGCTGCTGCCGATGGAGATGTTTATCCTGTTGCTTTTATTAATACAGACTCATTGTTGTTGAATTATAACTTTGCAAAAGTGGTTAACGAGCAATTGATGGGTAAAGAAGAGGCTTCAAGAGCTGATTACGCAGAGAAAGCAAGGATTTTTCAGCAAGATGCAGTGGATTTTCAACGTAAAGTTCAAACCAATGCCTTCTTGTCGCAGGATAGATTTAATAAAGAAAGAGATCGTTTAGCAAAAGCAGAACAGGATTTACAGCTATTAAATCAACGTTTAACCAATGAATTGATGCAGGAGCAGGACAAATTAAATCGTCAGCTTCGTGATACATTGGAAAATTATCTTAAGGAATTTGCCAAGGATAAGCCTTATAAAGTTATTTTAAGCAATACATTGGGTGATAATGTATTGTATGGTGCACAAGGAGTTGATATTACAAAACATGTTACTGAGGCTCTTAATGCACGTCACGAAGCAGGTAACAAGTAAGAAATTATATTGATATATTAGGGCAGAACTTTTTTAAGTTCTGCCTTTTTTATTTTTATGGATAAGCTTTTTCAGAAATATTTGTCAAGACATTCAGTTAGTTTTCCCTTTGAAAAGGATGACTCAAAGAAAGATATAAGGGTAGTTATCCCAGTATATCTTGAAGAGGAAAGTATTGATCTTTTGCTTGATTCTATACATGTGGCTGCCAAAAAATGCCAGATGCAGATAGAGTTAATAATGGTTGTTAATTACTCTTCAGATTGCAGCTCAGACGTAAAGCTTCGTCAGCAAAAACTCTTTGATTATTTGATAGGTCAAAGTCAAGAATATACACATTTTTCTATTTCAGTTATTCAAGCCTATGATTTAATTGCCAAACATGCAGGAGTTGGCTGGGCGCGTAAAATTGGCATGGATTACGCCGTTTCTAAATATGCGGATGAGGATAATCCAGGAGGAATCATTTTGTCATTAGATGCAGATTGTGTTGTAAGTTCCAATTACTTTACAGAAGTATGGAAGAAGTTTGAAGAAGAAATATTAAATGGTTGTACCATTTGTTTCGAACATCAAAGTGAAGGGCTTAATGATTCGCAAAAAGAGGCAATTTTTCAATATGAGCTACATTTAAGATACTATTTGCAGGCATTGCGATGGACCGGACATCCACATGCTTTTCATACAGTTGGTTCCAGCTTCGCTATTACAGCAGAAGCGTACGTTAGGGCAGGAGGTATACCTCGAAAGCAAGCCGGTGAAGATTTTTATTTTCTTCAGAAAGTAATTTCTTTAGGTAGTTTTTCGGAGTTGAATACCACATGTGTTTATCCATCTTCACGTATTTCTGATCGTGTTCCATTTGGAACCGGACCTACCATTGCAAAACTAATTAATGATTCTGATGATTATAAGACTTATAATTTGCAGGCTTTTATCGATCTGAAGGATTTGTTTATTATGCGAGATAAATTCTATAAGATAGAGCAAGAAGCTTATCTGGACCTTTTAAGTGAATTAAGCGGTCGAATCAGAAGTTATTTATTGAATTCAGACTTCTATGCTGATCTTACTAATGTGAATAATAATTGTTCTTCATTAAACACATTTAATAAACGGTTTTTTGAGGTTTTTGACGCTTTTAGAGTTGTGAAATACCTGAACTATGTTCATGAACATTTTCTGGAAAAAACAGCCGTTTTTGATGTTTCTCTCGATCTGCTTGAATTGCTTGAAAGGGATGCCGATGATCTGATGGATACCAATGATGTATTGGACTATTTTAGAAAATGGGAAAAGCAGTGATTCTATCCTAATTGAATAGTCTTCAGTCTGAAATATAGTTATCTTTTATCCTTTAATCTTTTAACCTTCTACTTGTTTATTTTCTGAGTCGTCGAAAGCTGGCATAAAAATCAAGTACTACCATGCAAATGATAAATACTACCCAATAAGTGCGGTTAGTATACATTGCCCATGCTGTCGGTAATAAAAATATCGAACTGTAAATTAATATAGAAAATACACGAAAGTTCTCTTTTCGACCAATGACACGGTTATAAATTCTTACACCTATAATTGGTAAACTACCGATAAATAAAACAAGGTAGTCATAGTCAACATTTGTCACACCCATCAGTACTCCTAAAAATACCAGTCCCATACCGATGTAATACAGGATGCTTAAAACTCTCTTAAAATCCATATTATTCTTCTTCAACGATAAAAAGCACTTCGTCTTTTTTCTTCATGAGGTATTCTTCCCTTCCAAATTTTTCAAGATTGTCGGTGCTACTCTGAAGCTCTTTCATTTTTCGGTTGTTTTGCTCAATCTCTTCAATGTAGTGCTCTTTCTGCTTTTCTAATTTGGTAATGCGGGATTGTAACTTGAAGCGGTCAATCAGGTTGTTCTGATCGAAAATACCTATGTAAACCACAAAAATCACAAATGCTATAAAGTATTTGTTACTGATTAGTGGCTGAATGTATTTTTTAAAGTTCGACCAGTTCATATAGTACCTTTTCGACAAAGGTAATAAACTTTGTGCCTCAGAGCTTAGCAAAGGCACAAAAAAAATCCCGCATCTGCGGGATTTGATTTATTACTCTGCCAAAAATGGATATTTATAATCATGTGGCGGAACAAAGGTTTCTTTAATTGTACGAGGACTAACCCAACGCATAAGGTTAATAGCTGATCCGGCTTTGTCGTTGGTACCCGATCCGCGAGAACCTCCGAAAGGTTGTTGACCAACAACAGCACCTGTTGGTTTATCATTGATGTAGAAGTTACCTGCTGTGTTTACAAGACGTTTGGTTAACTTCTCAATAATGTAACGATCCTGTGCAAATATTCCACCTGTTAAAGCATATATAGATGTTGAATCTAATGTATCAAGTGTTTCATCAAGTTTGGTGTCATCATATACATAAATAGTCAGAACAGGGCCAAACAACTCTTCTTCCATAGTGTCGTATTTCGGATTTGTTGTAAGGATGATGGTAGGCTCAATAAAATAACCAACCGATTTATCGTAGTTACCTCCAAAGATAATTTCAGCTTCTTTACTTGCTTTTGCATCGTCGATAGCTCCTGCCAATTTGTCGAATGAAGCTTCGTCGATAACAGCATTAACAAAGTTGGTGAAGTCTTCAGGAGGTCCCATTTTAACTTCTTTCAATTGCTCTCCAACTAGTTCACGGATTTCTGCCCATTTGCTCGATGGCATGTAAGCACGTGAAGCAGCAGAACATTTTTGTCCCTGGTATTCAAAGGCTCCGCGGGTAATAGCTGTTGCAACCGCTTTAACATCACATGATTTGTGAGCAAAAATGTAGTCTTTACCACCAGTTTCGCCAACAATACGTGGGTAGGTTTTGTATTTAGCAATGTTGGTTCCGATGGCTTTCCATGTGCTTTGGAAAACAGATGTAGAGCCGGTAAAGTGGAATCCTGCAAAATCAGGATGTTCAAATACTACATTAGCAGCAACAGGACCAGATGCATAAACAAGGTTGATAACGCCATCAGGCACTCCCGCTTCCTTAAATAATTTCATTAGGAAATAAGCTGAATAAACAGCTGTCTTAGATGGTTTCCAAACGGTAACGTTACCCATCATAGCCGGTGCTGTTTGCAGGTTACCAGCAATAGAGGTAAAGTTAAACGGAGTCAATGCAAAAACGAATCCTTCCAGCGGACGGTATTCAACACGATTCCAGATACCAGGTGATGATTCAGGTTGATCCGAATAAATTTGTGTCATATACTGAACATTGAATCGGAAGAAATCAGCCAACTCACAAGCAGCATCAATTTCAGCCTGGAAAGCATTTTTCGACTGACCTAACATAGTAGCAGCATTCAATACCTGACGATATGGACCCGCTAATAAATCAGCAGCTTTTAAAAAGATTGAAGCACGATGCTCCCAGCTTAATTCAGCCCATTTTTTACGAGCCTTAAGGGCTGCGTCAATAGCCATATGAACATGAGTTTCATCTCCCTGGTGGTAATATCCTAAGGTATGATTAATCTCATGAGGAGGATGAATTCGTTTTTTATTGTCAGTTCTGATCTCCTGACCCCCGATGAACATCGGAATATCCAACTCCTGTGATCTTAGCAATTCTAATTGCTTTTTTAGTTCGGCACGCTCTGGAGATCCAGGAGCATAACTCTTTACAGGCTCGTTAACAGCTTTTGGCACATTAAAGATTCCTTTTGGCATAGCGTTTTGTTTATGATGGTTATTATTTGTGTTGATCAAATCAATGAAAATCATGTATACTGTTTACAAAAGATACAACATTATTAATTGAAATTAAATGTTGCTCTGAATACCATTTAAACAGTACTTCTCATTGAAAACAAAGCTATTGAATTTTGCAGCCCAAGGGTATGAATTTTGTCAGGGTTTAGGGTGCTCTTTTTATGAGATTAATCAGTTTTTTATTTACGATTTTGCAAAATCTTAATTTGTCATGGTGTATTTTAATGAATTTGTCACATTAACTCCTACCAAACGATCATAGTTATCACTTATACTTCGATAATATACATATATAATATAGTCGTTTTCGGTTTGTCCGAAATTTCCTTCAAAAGTTCCAACATCAGCATATTTTTGGTTTTCATCCCAAAACAGATAATGGTAATTATAAAATCCCTGTTTTAAAAGTAGTGTTAGCTCGTACATGTTGGTTTGTGTATTGTATTGCATTTCATTATTGGCGTCCATCTGCCAGTCACTCAATGCGCCGGTAACATATACTTTACCTGATAGAATAGGCTTTTCAACGGGCAATTTAAAATGTACAAAAACATAATCACCTTCAATTTCCGGATCACGATTCTCGCGTACATCGATATAATATTTACCGTTAAAATCTTCTTTGTAAAAATAGGATTTATCGCCACGACTTTTATCCGGGAATAAAGTAAAGTGATAATGAGGATCATGAAAGGTAATACTTTCGACATATTCCGGAGCAAAGCGTGTACTTCTTATATCGAGCCATCTGAATTCGTTTCCTCCATCAAATAGTATTTCCCGGTTGTGTTCATAAACCAGTTCTGATTGGCGAATGAATAAAGGTTTTAGATTCGTTATCCTATTGTCCCACCTGCCGTTCTGTTGCAATACAACCTTGATGTCTTCTCTGGGGTTATTGATGTTGAATCCAGGATGCTGCACGGTAAAATGCAATTCCTGCATGGATGATCTCAAGGATGCACTTGCCGTGTACTTGACTTGAGGAACAATGCCTACCTGCGACTCAGAAACATAAAACGGACGGGTAAGAATTGGGCTGTCCTCGCTGCCCAATTCAAATATTTTAATTAGGTAATTTCCTGATATCTTAATTTTAATATCCTCATTGGGAAAAGCCACTGAATAATGTATATAATCAAAAGTACTGTTGAATGAGTATTGATAATTCAAAACGGGGTTGGGCATAAATCCCTTGATAAATTCTGTTTGCATAAGATCTGATTCTTCCCAGTTGGCCTCGCAATGAATGATACTGTACTGGTAGTTTTTTGTATCGTAGGCAAAATCATCGAAACTAAGTGTTAATTCTTCCTGAGAATTTAAATGAATAATGGGTAAACTTTGATTCCAGCCAGTTTTATGTAACTGTACTGTATGTATATTAGAAGCCGTATAAACAGGGTTGTTGCCTGTTGTCAAAAAGGGTATGGTTGCGAATGTACTAATTAAAAGGTATTTAAATATAGACATATCTGTTTGGATAAATAAAGAAACAATTCTACATTTGCTGTGCTTTCCTTGACTCAGCAAACTAAAATAAAGCAGTATTTAAGCTCTTTTTAAGAGCGTAATATAGATGGAAAAGTTATAATTTTCTATATTTTTGCAGCTTAAAAATAAAAAAACCGTTTTTCAAACATGTCAGAGGTAATAAAATTAAAAAAAGGTCTGAATATTCAGCTTTCAGGAAAAGCTGATAATGTATTCGGACAAGCCGAATTACCCGAGTTTTTTGCGATTAAACCTGCCGATTTTCATGGTGTGGTTCCTAAAATGGCATTAAAGGTTGGGGACAAGGTGAAAACGGGTACGGTTTTATTTTTCGACAAGTATCGTCCTGAAATAAAATTCGTTTCACCTGTAAGTGGCGAGTTGCATGCGGTTAACCGCGGTGAGCGCCGTAAGATTTTGGAAGTTGTGGTGAAATCAGATGGCACCGATGCTGCTGAGCAATTTGCCCCGGCTAAAGCCAGTGAGTTATCAAAGGAACAAGTGGTTGAAAAGTTACAGGCAGCAGGTTTGTGGCCATTCATTCGTAAGCGTCCTTATGATGTAATTGCTGATGCAAAAGAAACACCTAAGGCGTTTTACATTTCAGCATTCGACTCAGCTCCTTTAGCACCTGATTATGACTTTGTGTTAACTGGTCAGGAAGAGGCTTTGCAAACAGGTATTGACGTTGTTAAGCGTTTATGCGACAATGTTCATGTTGGTGTTCAAAATGGTGCTGCTTCAAAAGTGTTCAATAACCTTAAAGGGGTTACTATTCATTCTTTTGAAGGTCCTCATCCTGCAGGTAATGTGGGTGTTCAAATTCACCATACAATGCCAATAAGTAAAGGTGAAGTAGTGTGGGTAGCACAACCACAGGAAATTGTAGCCATCGGTAAATTATTTGCGGAAGGAAAGTATGATTCAAACCGTGTAGTTGTTGTTGCGGGTAGTGAGGTTGAGAAAAAAGCATACTATCGCACTAAATTAGGAGCATCTATTTCAACATTAGTGAAAGGCAATGTTAAGAAAGACGGTACCTTAAGATACATCAGCGGTAATGTTCTTACCGGTACACAAATAGATGATGACGGTTATTTAGGAGTATATCACTCACAGGTAACAGTTATTCCTGAAGGTGATTATTTCGAATTTATGGGATGGGCGGCACCTGGTTTTGGTAAATACAGTGTTTCTCGTACCTTCTTTAGCTGGATGTGCAAGAAAAAAGAGTATCGTTTAGATGCCAATATGCATGGAGGCCGAAGATCATTCATTATGTCAGGTGAGTACGAAAAAGTAATGCCAATGGATATTCTTCCTGAATTTTTATTCCGTGCCATCCTGGTGGATGACATTGATAAAATGGAACAATTGGGAATTTATGAGTTGGCTGAAGAAGATGTTGCACTTTGCGAGTTTGTTTGTACTTCAAAGCAGCCACTTCAAGCTATGTTACGTAGAGGTATTGATTTAATGATTAAAGAGTTGAGCTAGTCAGTAGTAGCTAGTTAGTAGTGAATTGTGAAAAAATATAACTACTGACCACTGACTAATAACTAAAAAACTAAATAACATTGAAAGCGTTAAGAAATTTATTAGATAATATCAAACCTCACGTTCAGAAAGGCGGGAAGTTTGAGAAGTTTCATTCGACCTTCGATGCATTTGAAACCTTATTGTTTGTGCCAGACCATACAAACAAAAACGGTGTACATGTGCGCGACTCGATTGATTCTAAACGTACCATGGCAATGGTGGTTATGGCTTTAGTGCCTGCCTTGCTTTTTGGTATCTGGAATGCCGGTTATCAGCATTACCTAGCTATTGGTGAAGCTGCTGGTTTTTGGCAAATGGTTGGCATTGGTGCTCTTAAAGTATTGCCAATTGTAATTGTATCATATGGTGTAGGTTTGGGTATTGAATTTATGTTTGCCCAAATTCGCGGACACGAAGTACAGGAAGGATTCCTTGTATCAGGTATGTTAATTCCATTGGTATTACCTGTTGATATTCCATTATGGATGGTTGCTGTTGCAACAGCTTTTTCTGTTGTTATCGGTAAAGAGGTATTTGGTGGTACAGGTATGAATATCTGGAACCCTGCCTTGATTGCACGTGCATTCCTTTTCTTTGCATATCCTTCAAAAATGTCGGGAGACAAAATCTGGATTCATGGATTAAGTGACCTTGATGGTGTAACCGGTGCTACTCCATTAGGAGAGGCCGCAAGCGGTCATGTTGATAAATTTGCCAATGGTGCATTTGACTTATGGCATAGCTTTATTGGTATGATTCCTGGTTCAATAGGTGAAACTTCAACCTTAGCTATTTTAATTGGTGCAGTTCTTTTGATTTACACTGGTATTGGTAGCTGGAAAGTTATGGTTTCGGTATTTGCAGGAGGTTACTTAATGGCATTGTTATTCAACATGTGGGGAGCTAATGAGCTTATGCAGGTAGATGCTATTCATCAGTTATGTTTAGGTGGTTTTGCTTTCGGAGCTGTATTTATGGCAACCGATCCTGTTTCTGCCTCACGTACCGAAGCTGGAAAATGGATTTACGGATTCTTGATTGGTGTATTCGCTATTCTGATCAGGGTATTTAACCCGGCTTATCCGGAAGGTGTAATGTTGGCCATTCTGTTGATGAATACTTTTGCACCACTTATTGACCATTTTGTGGTACAAGGAAATATTAAACGACGTTTGAAACGTGCCAAAGTAAATGCTTAAAACAAATTAGAAATGGATAGACAAGGAAATACATATACCTTTCTTTATGCATCCGTGATGGTTATTGTAGTGGCAGCCATTTTGGCCTTTTTGTCACAATCGTTAAAGCCAATTCAGACTAAAAATGCTGAAGTAGCTAAGAAGATCGATATCCTGAAGTCGGTAAATATTGAAAGTACTGCAAAAGATGCAGAGGCTAAGTATGAGAAATTCATTGGAGACAATGCATATGTGATTAACAAAAAAGGAGAACGACTGGATGCAGTTGCCTTTAATGTTGATTTAGCAAAAGAACTTAAGAAAAGTGATGCCGAGCGTGGTTATCCGGTTTATGAATGTAAATTGGAAGATGGCAGCACTAAATATATACTACCCGTTCGAGGTAAAGGTCTTTGGGGACCAATCTGGGGTTATGTTTCATTAAACGAAGACAAAAACACTGTGTACGGTGCAACATTCGGACATAAAGGTGAAACACCTGGATTAGGTGCTGAAATTGAGAAAGAAGCTTTCCAGAAACCATTTGTTGGAAAAACAATTTTTGAAGGCGATAAGCTGGTTTCAATTGAAGTTACGAAAGCTGGACAATCAGAAGGCAATATTCATGCTGTGGATGGTATCTCAGGAGGTACTATCACCAGTAGAGGAGTACAAGCCATGTTGCAGGATTGTTTGAGTGGGTATGAATCATTTTTAAAGAACTAAAAAAGTTTTAACAATGAGTAGCGAAAAAGAACCTTTGTTCTCAGCAAAAAATTTAAAGCTGATTACCACCCCTCTTGGTACGCAAAACCCTATTACCATTCAGGTATTAGGTATTTGTTCAGCCTTAGCGGTAACAGCTAAGTTAGAGCCGGCTATTGTAATGGCCATCTCTGTGACTTTTGTAACAGTATTTGCCAACTTGGTAATATCCTTGTTGCGTAACACTATACCTGCACGTATTCGTATTATTGTGCAGTTGGTTATTGTGGCAGCTCTGGTAATTATCGTTGATCAGGTATTACAGGCTTTTGCCTATGAAGTTAGTAAGCAGTTGAGTGTATTTGTTGGTTTGATTATTACCAACTGTATTATCATGGGACGTTTGGAAGCCTTTGCATTAGGTAATAAACCATGGCCTTCTGTTTTAGATGGTATCGGAAACGGAGCCGGTTATGGAATGATTTTAATTATTGTTGCATTTTTCCGTGAATTATTCGGATCTGGTACTTTAACATTACCTGGTTTGGGAACCCTTCAGATAATTCCTCAGTTTATGTATGATTTAGGATATGTAAACAATGGATTTATGATTCTGCCTCCAATGGCATTGGTAGTGGTAGGTATCATTATTTGGGTACAGCGTTCACGCAATAAAGAGCTTCTTGAATCATAAACCTTAAACAAAGAGAAATGGAATTATTTAATATATTCATTAAGTCCATCTTTATTGACAACATGGTTTTTGCTTACTTCTTAGGTATGTGTTCATACCTGGCGGTATCAAAAACAGTTAAAACATCATTTGGACTTGGTATAGCAGTTGTTTTCGTTTTGTCTATAACTGTTCCGGTTGACTATTTGCTAAACAAATATGTATTAAGCGAAGGTGCTTTGGCCTGGTTAGGACCAAACTTTGCAAGTGTTGATCTGAGTTTCCTTAGCTTCATCATGTTTATCGCAGTTATTGCATCTATGGTGCAGTTGGTAGAGATGATAGTTGAGAAATTTGCTCCTGCTTTGTATTCACAATTAGGTATTTTCTTGCCTTTGATTGCAGTAAACTGTGCTATTCTTGGAGGATCACTTTTTATGCAGGAAAGAGGTTATGAAACGCTTGGCGAAGCAACTGTGTTTGGATTAGGTTCGGGTATTGGTTGGTTACTTGCCATTGTAGGTATCGCAGCTATCCGCGAAAAAATCAAATATTCAGATGTGCCAGCTCCATTAAAAGGTTTGGGTATTACATTTATTGTAACCGGATTGATGGGTATTGCCTTCATGAGTTTTATGGGAATTCAGTTATAATAAGAAAACGATTTTGAAAATGATATTATTAGCAAGTCAAACAATGATAATTAGTGTCAGCGTTGTAGTGTTTCTTATTGTAGTTCTGGCATTGGTTTCGATTTTGCTTTATGCAAAGAAAAAACTGATGCCATCAGGAGAGGTTACAATTAACATTAACGATGGCGAAAGAGAGTTAGTGGTAGATCCGGGGCAAACTTTGTTGTCTGCCTTGGGTAGCAATAAAATCTTCTTACCGTCAGCTTGTGGTGGAGGTGGAACTTGTGCTATGTGTCGTTGCCAGGTGCACGAAGGAGCCGGTTCAATTCTTCCTACCGAAACAGGTTATTTTACCCGTAAGGAGCAGGCTAATGACTGGCGTTTAGCTTGTCAGGTGAAAGTGAAGGAAGATTTGAAAATGGAAATCCCTCACGAAATTTTAGGTATTAAAAAATGGGAGTGTACAGTTGTTTCTAACGACAACCAGGCAACCTTCATCAAAGAATTTGTGGTTAAGCTTCCAGAAGGAGAAATTCTTGATTTTAAATCAGGAGGTTATATCCAGATTGATGTACCTAAGATTGATGTTGATTTCAAAGATATTATTGTAGGTGATGAGTACCGCGAAGAGTGGGAGAAATTCGGAATGTTTGATCTTAAGATGAAGAATCCTGAGGAAACTTTCCGTGCTTACTCAATGGCTAACCACCCTGCTGAGGGTAATATCGTGATGTTGAACATCCGTATTGCTACACCTCCATTTGATCGTGTAGCTGGTGGATTCATGAAAGTAAATCCAGGTATTTGTTCTTCATTTATTTTCTCTCGTAAACCAGGAGATAAAGTTACTGTTTCAGGTCCTTATGGTGAGTTCTTCATTAAAGAGACAGATAACGAAATGATGTTTATTGGTGGTGGTGCAGGTATGGCTCCAATGCGTTCTCATATCTTCCATTTATTCCATACAGTAAAAACAGGTCGTAAAGTTACTTTCTGGTATGGTGCCCGTTCTAAGAAAGAAATTTTCTACGAAGATCATTTCCGTGCCATTGAGGAGAAATTCCCTAACTTTAAGTTTACCATTGCTTTATCAGAGCCTCATCCTGATGATAACTGGACAGGACCCGTTGGATTTATCCATCAGGTAATCCATGATGAATATTTGATTAAGCACGATGAACCAGAAGATGTTGAATACTACTTGTGTGGACCTCCTATGATGAACGATGCGGTAACAAAAATGCTTTATGATTTGGGTGTGCCTGACGAAATGGTTGCATTCGATGACTTTGGATCGTAGTTATAAATTGAGATATATAAAAGCCCCTTTTAGGGGCTTTTTTGTTTTAAAAAAAGGATTTTAATCAATTGTTCACAAGCGCAGGAAAAACTAACTTTGCTCCATTAAAAAACGATATATGAAGCGTTATACTGCAATGTTGGTATTGGGACTTTTACTGGTCTCATGTGGGAAAAATACAACTTTCTTTAAAAATGAAGGATTGGTGTTTGGGACCATCTATCATTTTACTTACGAAGCCGATAAAGATCTGGATGAAGAGGTTAAAAAAGTGATGAACGATTTTAATATGTCACTGTCAACATATCAGGAAAACTCAGTTATTAGCAAGATTAACCGCAACCAGTCAATGGAAACGGATGAGTATTTCAGAACTGTTTTCAATAAAGCCAAAGAAATTACAGCCGCTACCGAAGGAGCTTTTGATATGACCGTAGCCCCTTTAGTCAATGCCTGGGGCTTTGGATTCTCGAACAAGGATAGTGTGACAACTGCATTAATCGATTCATTAATGGAAGATGTAGGAATGGATATGGTCGAATTGAAAGAAGGCATCATAGTGAAACAACGTCCGGGAATAATGTTGGATGCCAGTGCTATTGCTAAAGGATATGCTGTTGATGTTGTGGCTGATTATTTAGAGTCGAAAGGGGTTAATAATTATATGGTGGAAATAGGTGGCGAGATGCGCGTAAAAGGATCTAACCCTAAAGGATTGAACTGGAAGGTTGGAATAGATAAACCCATTGATGATCCTGAAGTGTTAGAGCGTCAATTACAGGAGATTATTTCTATTTCTAATGTTGCCCTTGCAACATCAGGTAACTATCGAAATTTCTATCTTAAAGACGGTAAAAAATATGCACATACAATAAGTCCTTATACAGGTTATCCTGTCGTTCATCAATTGTTAGGAGTTTCAGTTCTGGCTCCCGATTGTATGACTGCTGATGCATATGCTACAGCTTTTATGGTTTTAGGTGTTGAAAAAGGAATGAAGATAGTAGAAAATAATCCTGATCTGGAAGCTTATTTTATTTCAGCTGGAACTGATGGAAATGAATATGAGATAACTTTAACTGAAGGATTTAAAAAAGTTATTGAAAGTGTTGAGTAGGGAAATAAAAGGGAGCAGTAGCCCCCTTTTGTGATAACCCAAAAAAATGTTGCAAAACGCAACCTTGAGCTGCCTGGCCGACACCCGCCTTTTTGTTGACCCGGCAGTTTCAAGCTCTTTAGTTTGACACTATTTTGTAATTAATTTTATTAGTCCTTATGAAAGGTTTTCTTAAGATTAACCTTCACAATTTATTCAAACATACAATAAATAATATAAGATGTCAATATCTTAAATAAGTAAAATGCTTTCTTATTTATTGATTTTTAATTAGTAAGAAAAATGGATTTTGAAAATTTAATTAACAGCTGGTAGTGTTGCTTTCGTACTCGCCATCAAACTGCAATGGCTTAATATTAAAGGCTTCTTTACGTGCTAACTTATCCTGGGTAGTAGCACAGTAAATACCTTTTTCATTCAAAGCTTTGTTGCCTCCAATATGCATGTTCGGAAATTTTCCATTCTTTTGTAAAAGAATTTTAGTTGCAAAAAGAATAAAAACAATACCTATTAAAGCAATCGATAATAATAAAACCTGCCACATATCTCTATAAGTTTGTATTTTGCAAAAATACGAAAAAACAATTTATATCAATGTTAAAACAAACTTACGATCTCGTATGTTTGAATAGTGCTGAAAATAATTGACTGAATAGAAAACACGGTAGTTCATAGTGTACAACGCAGTAACAATTTGAAATTTAAAAGTATGTCTGAAAAAGCAGCTGAATTAAGCTTTGAAGATTTTAAAAACGAAGTATTAAAAGATTATAAAATAGCCTGTGTAAGCCGTAATATGAGCTTATTGGCCCGTAAAGAAGTATTGGGTGGCAAAGCCAAGTTCGGAATTTTCGGTGATGGAAAAGAGATTCCTCAGATTGCAATGGCTAAACAATTTAAAGAAGGTGATTGGAGGTCTGGCTATTACCGCGATCAGACTTTTATATTGGCTGCGGGTATGACAACTCCCAAGCAGTTTTTTGCACTTCTTTATGGTGAAACCCGAACTGAGTTAAATCCTGATAATGGAGGACGTTCGTTTAATAATCATTTCGGAACCCGAATTATTGATGACAAGGGAAATTGGAAGGATTTAACCAAACTGAAGTGTACTGCATCTGATATATCTCCAACTGCAGGTCAAATGCCGCGCTTGGTTGGTTTGGCAATGGCTTCTAAACTCTATCGTAATAATCCTGAGTTGAAAAATCATACGGGTTTCAGTATTAATGGTAATGAAGTCGCTTTTGGCACCATTGGAGATGCAAGTACCTCTGAAGGACATTTTTTTGAAACCTTAAATGCGGCTGCAGTTCTGCAGATACCCATGGCAGTTTCGGTTTGGGATGATGGATATGGTATTTCGGTACCCAAGAAATTTCAAACTACTAAAGAAAGCATCAGTAAAGCGATGAAGGGGTTTGAAAAGGGCCCTAAAGATAGTACAGGGATGCTCATCTATACAGCAAAAGGATGGGATTATGCAGGCCTTTGTCAGATGTATGAAGAAGGTGTCAGAAAATGTCGTGCTGATCATGTTCCCGTATTATTTCATGTGGAGGAGTTAACTCAACCAGTTGGTCACTCAACCAGCGGATCGCATGAAAGATATAAGAGTGCTGACCGTCTCGAATGGGAGAAAGAGTACGATGGAATTAAACAGATGCGAAAATGGATGATAGAGAGCAATCTGGCATCTGGTGAAGATTTGGATCAGATTGAAGAAGACGCATATAATGAAGTTAGAGCTGCACAAAAAGATGCCTACAAAGAATTTCAGGACTCTTTAAAAGCTGAAAGACAACAACTGATTGATATCATTACCCGTAAGGAATGTGTATGCAGTAATTTTAAACAATCCGAAATTGATGCAATATCCAATGAACTTCAATCATTAATTGCATTAACCCGAAAAGATATTTTAAGTGCCGCCCGCAAGGTGTTGCGATATTTCTGTTCTTCATGCGATAAGCCTAATAGCATGAAGAATGATCTAAAAGCCTGGGTGAATAATTACAATGAACAAGGTTGGGAAAACTATAGTGCCTGGTTGTATTCCGAAGATGAACATTCTGCACTTAGTGTACCTTCTGTTGCCCCTTCGTATGATGAAGAAGTAGCAAAGGTGCCTGGGCGTGAAATATTAAGGGATAATTTTGATTATATATTTGCCAATTATCCTGAAGTAATCACCTTTGGTGAAGATACTGGTTTTTTAGGTGGAGTAAATCAAACGCTGGAAGGAATGCAAGCCAAATATGGAGATTTGCGGGTGAGGGATACAGGTATTCGCGAAACAACCATACTAGGTAAAGGAATAGGGATGGCATTACGTGGTCTTCGTCCAATCGCAGAAATTCAGTATTTCGATTATCTTTTGTATGCCTTGCAAACCATGAGTGATGATTTGGCAACAACACGATATCGAACAAAAAACGGACAAAAAGCACCTGTAATTGTGCGTACTCGTGGACATCGTCTGGAAGGAATCTGGCACAGCGGTTCTCCACTAAGTATGGTGATTAATTCGATCAGGGGCATCTATGTATGTGTTCCTCGTGATATGACTCGGGCCGCCGGTTTCTACAATACTTTGTTGCAGGGAGATGATCCTGCTCTGGTAATTGAGCCGTTAAATGGTTATCGACTGCGCGAACCTCGTCCTAATAATATCGGAGAATTTAAAATTCCATTGGGTGTTCCCGAAATATTAATAGAAGGAACAGATGTTACGTTGGTTACCTATGGCTCGTGTGTGCGAATTGCGCAGGAAGCGATTCTTCAACTGAATGAAATTGGTGTTTCGGTTGAATTGATTGATGTTCAGACTTTGCTTCCTTTCGATATAAATGGAGTTATTGGTGATTCGGTTAAGAAAACCAGTCGTGTTGTATTCTTTGATGAGGATGTGCCGGGTGGAGCTACAGCTTACATGATGAATAAAGTAGTTGAAGGACAAAAAGCTTTTTATCATTTAGATGCTGCTCCCCGTTCTGTAACTGCAAAAGATCACAGGCCTGCTTATGGTACTGATGGGGATTACTTTAGTAATCCAAGTGCAGAAGATGTTTACGAAGCAATCTACGATATGATGGCGGAAGCTGATCCTCAGCGTTTCCCCTCGATATACTAGATTGAAAAATATAAAATATTGAAGGTCGCACTTTAAATGAGTTGCGACCTTTTTATTTGTGTTTCTATACTTTTTTACCGATTAACTTAACGATGGCAAAAATCGTAGCGATGGATATGATGTAAGAAATCCATACAGGTAAACCAAAAGCAACAGGAAGTGTACCAAAAATAACGGCAATGCCTGCAACAGTTAAAGCATATGGCATCTGCGTGCGAACATGATGGATATGATTACATGAACAAGCCAGTGAACTTAAGATGGTGGTATCTGAGATAGGTGAACAGTGATCGCCCAGAACAGAACCGGCCAATACAGCTGAAACAACATTGTAAAACAGTGGCATAACTTCATCATGTGGCATTCCTGCATCAACTCCTAACTTCCATACAGCAGGCAACATCAGAGGGTAGATAATTGCCATTGTACCCCAACTCGAACCAGTGCTAAATGCAATAAAGGCTGAAAATACAAAGGTTAAAGCAGGAATAAACAGAGGGCTTATATTAATGCTGGTTAATATCTGGGTAATAAAATCAGCTGTGTGTAAATGACTTGTTAATAATGCCAACGACCATGCCAACGATAGAATGAGTAAGGCATGAAACATGGTTTTAAATCCATTAATTACTGCTTCAATACTTTCTTTCATTGATAACAAACGTTGAACTGATGAAAGAATAATTGCAGTAAATACTCCTGTTAAGGATGACCAAACCAAAGCACTGAATACATCTGCATCTCCAATCGTATGCGATAATTTGGCAGTAAATGATAAATTTTTACTCATCCATGTTGTTGCATCCCATCCGGTGTAAATCAGTCCTATTAATGTTCCAATAACTACTACTAAGATGGGTATTACAGCATTAAACCATCGGGGTGTAATATTTTCGGCAACCTCCAGTTCTTTCATTATTTGAGGACTGCGTTTCCCTTCTTTTTTATCCACTTGCAGGTCATTTTGTGTTACCTGTTTTTCGGCTGTTAGCATGGGGCCAAAGTCCCGCTGCTGCCAGATGATTAATCCTGCAAATACCAGTGTTAATACAGGGTAAAAGGAGTATTGAAGCGAATTAATAAAAACAGAATAAGGAGTGGTATTTAATCCGAGATTTATTATTCCTTCCTGAATATAGCTTAATTCGGCACCTATCCAGGTGGTGATAAATGCAATGGCCGCTATCGGAGCTGAGGTTGAATCAACCAGATAAGCCAGTTTTTCGCGTGATATTTTAAGTTTATCGGTAACCGGACGCATGGTATTCCCAACCACCAATGTGTTGGCATAATCATCAAAGAATATAACCAAACCCATCAGATAGGTTATAAATTGGCCTGAACGACGATTGCGAGCATATTTAGAAAGAACATTTACAATTCCTTTCATACCACCATTCATAGATATGATGGTAACCATTCCACCAATCAGCATGCTAAAAATAATAATGGAAATATGATCAGCGTCTACCAGAGATTCCATCAAATAGGTATCAACAATAGCCAGTGTTCCTTTACCAATTGCAATAAAAAAGTTAACACCAGCGTATTTATAAATGGTTGCTGTTCCAAATAATAATCCAACAAACAGAGATGAAAAAACTTCTTTGGTGATCAGTGCCATAATAATGGCAATAAGCGGAGGAAGTATTGAAAGCCAAAGTGGGATTGGGTTAACATTTTTAGTGATTACCTTACCTGTACTGATGACTTGTATTTCAGAAGGTTTGGTAAAAGAATGTTGGGTGTGATATCCATCTTTGTCTTTCTCGAGACTAACCCTCACTCCATTAATCAATAACTTAGGTGGTGTATTTGTTATTTGATCTATACCTTCAATACTAATATTGGCATTCACACCTTTCATTACTGCAGGTGGTAATTTAAGAACAATGTCTTTGGCATTTAAAGTTGCAGAAAGAGAGAAGATCGTTAATGTAAGTAGCAAAACTCGCTTAAAGGAAGACGATATTGTTAGAGCCATATTCTATCTAAACGTTTTAACTTTTGTGTAATAAAAGCCAAATATCAGAAGTATTAAACAAATTATCGATCATTTTTTTTATTAAAGTGTTGAATGAAATGCGAATATGTATTAAATTAAACAATTAATAACCTGTCGAACTGAGGGTAAGTGTTTGATATTCAAGTTGGGGATGATAATAATCGGATGTGGAATAAATAAGGAAGGTTACTAAATGAGAGATTTAGAATTTAATATTTTTGATACTCGTCTGCCGAAGATAAAGCCAATGAAGGGGAGAATTTTAATTGCAGAACCTTTTCTTCAGGGGCCCTATTTTAATCGATCTATAGTTTTTTTAACCGAACATGGCGATGAAGGGGCGGTTGGTTTTGTTTTAAATAAGTCATCTGATCTATATCCGGATGAGGTGATTGAGGATTTGTTTAACTTCAAAGGGGAAATGTTTATTGGAGGTCCGGTTTCGTCTAATACATTGCATTATATTCATACGTTGGGTGAAAAAGTTCCCGGTTCTGTAAGGGTAACAGATAATTTATATTGGGGTGGAGATTTTGAGGTGATTAAGGAGATGATCAATTCAGGTGTAGCAGATCATCGTTCAGTGAAATTTTTTGCCGGATATTCAGGTTGGTCACCCGGGCAGTTGGAAGCAGAAATTGAAGAAAATTCCTGGATTGTTTCAACACTCGATGACCGGACAATAATGGATGGAGATATTGATAATTTCTGGAAAAAGACCATGGAGAATCTTGGAGAGGTATTCAAAATGTGGACTAATTTTCCTGAAAATCCTTCAAATAACTAGATGCACGTTCAACTAACAGACGATGTATCTCTTTGACTTTATTACAGAAATAACGTTTATTTTCGAGGCCAACAACCCATTGCATTCCTTGAATTGCATTGGTGATGAATATCTCATCGGCCTGAAGTAATTCATTGATACTTGTTCCTTCTGTTTCTTGTATGGGTATCTTTTGCTCGTGTAAAACTGAAAGTACTTGTTTTCTCATCACTCCGTCAACACAACCGGAAGTTCTGCGTGGCGTGTAAACATTACCATCTTTTATCCAGAACAGGTTAGAAGCAAGTGTCTCAATTATGTAGTTCTGGTCATTAGAAATTAATACTTCATCCAGTTTATTTTCTTTTTTGTATAAACCTGCCATCACGAATAAGAGAGAATTGGCCGATTTAAAACGAGAAAAACGATTGAGGCTTTTCCTGTCATCAGAGTAGTTACCTAATAACAAGCCTTTGCTGTTTAAATTATAAAAATGGCTTTCTAACGGAGATGTTTCAATGAGGTATTGAACCTTGTTTTCAGTTGGAGTATATAATCCACCATCCTCACGAAAAACGGTTAACCGTACTCTTACATCACCAAATAACCTGTTTTTATTAATTAACGATATGACCTGCTCATTTAAAAAGGATAAGGGAGCGAGCGAATGAGATTGCATCTTTAGCAGAACCATTCCGTTTAACAGGCGTTGGTAATGATCCTCAAAAAACATCGGAGTTTTATGAATACATCTGATGGTTTCAAATAATGCATCACCATAGCGAAAAGCTCTGTTATCAGCCATCAGTAAGGGCTGATCTGCTTTAAGTTTTTGACCGTTCAGGCAAATGAATTGGGTTGTGTTCATTGCTCAATAATGTTTTTGCATGCCGGTATTATAGAATGATTCGCTTTTATTTTGAAACATTGCTTTAAGCCTGCTCTTTCTCCGGCTTCTATATCTCTTGGCGAATCACCGATCAGAAATGAATATTCGACGTCAATTTGATGTTCTTTTAACGCTTTTAAAATCATTCCGGGCTTAGGTTTTCTGCAATCGCAATCTGAAATTTTATTGTGATGTGGGCAGTAGTATATGGCAGTTATGTTTATACCTGCTATGGTCATTAAATCAAGAAAATGATCGTGAACTCTTTTAACATCCTCTTCGGTATATTCGCCTTTGGCAACTCCACCTTGATTAGTTACCACAATTATATGAAAGCCATGTTCCTGTAAAAGAGTAAGGCCTTCAATTATTCCTTCGTTTATCTTGAAATCTTCAGGTTTATAAATGTAGTAGTGACCTTCGTCGTTGTTGATTACTCCATCTCTGTCAATAAAAACTGCTTTTTTCATTTTAATACAAAAAGAAGATTTGCTGGAAGAAATCGATCAGTAGACGTGGCTCAAAAATAATTGGAAAAACCATACCGTATACAGCACCCCAGAAGTGGGCATCGTGTCCTATATTGTCTATATTTTTTTTCGACATGATTCGTGAATACACCAAATAACCAATGCCTAAAACAACTCCAGGAACAGGAATGAAGTACAGATAAATGGTAGCATATGGATCATAAAGTATTGATGCAAAAACAACT
This sequence comes from Carboxylicivirga caseinilyticus, assembly GCA_025499705.1. Lineage (GTDB taxonomy): Bacteria > Bacteroidota > Bacteroidia > Bacteroidales > Marinilabiliaceae > Carboxylicivirga > Carboxylicivirga caseinilyticus. The sequence goes on along the minus strand of JAFMVE010000002.1, from coordinate 6,775 downwards.
GCTGAAACAGCTCCTGAAGCACCTATGGCATTATAGTTATAATTGTCTTTTTCTTTAACGAAAGAATATAAACTTGAAACTGCAATAGCAGAAAAAAAGAATACGATGAATAAAAGGTTCGGATTTCCGGGTAATGATTGGGCAAAATAATAAATTACTGCATCACTAAAAGAGTAGAGAACAAACATGTTTATAAGCAGATGCATCCAGTCAGCATGAAAAAAACCATGACTGATTAATCGGATGTATTCCTTGCGATGTTTGATTTGCCATGCATTAAACTGGTATTTGTAAATCAGTTCATTTTGGCTGAATCCTGCAATACTAATAGCACTTATGGCAATTATGATGATAATGGCAACTGTCATTCAAAATATCTTTTAATGCATTATTTTAAAAATCAACTCTTTTAAAAGTTCACCAGGATCGGTTGTAGCACTGTCGAATCCCTTCGATTTCATATCATACTCTCTTAATAAGCTGATGATCTGAATCACTTTACGAGCCGGATAGTTTTTGGCTCCTGCCATATAATCCTGTACAAAAAATGGATTGATTTTAAGAGCCGCAGCAACACTGTTCTTTGATTTATCGGGCAAATAGTAAAACGATAATAATTTTAAAAAGGCTCCGAATAGAGTTACTATAGTAACCTGAATTGGATATGCTTTCGGGTTTTTCCCAAAGGCAAGTACTATTTTGTTGGCTTTGGCAATATCGCGATAAAGTACTGCTTTCTGCAATTCAAAATTGTTATAATCCTTACTAACTCCAATATTCTTCTCAATATGAGAGGAGTCAATCTGTTTAACAGAACTGCCTATTGCCAGTTCAAGTTTATCCAGTTCATGCGTTATTTTGGATAGGTCTGTTCCCAGAAATTCGGCCAGCAAGGCTGAGGCTTTCGCATCAATGGTTTTGCCTTTGTTTTGCAAATACGAGCTTACCCATTTGGGTATCTCATATTCACGTAAAGCACTTGACTCAAATAATACCCCGTTTTTTTGAATACTCTTGTAAAGTTTTTTACGCTTATCAAGAGTCTTATAACGATAGTTAATTACTAAAATAGTTGAGTTTAGAGGATTATCGGCATAAATGACCAGATCCTCTATTTTTGCAATGTTTTGAGCTTCCTTAACTATTATCACCTGATGCTGCGACATCATTGGGAAACGTCGGGCAGCCATAATTATATCTTCTGCCTCAACATCTTTCCCATACAGAATAGTTTGGTTAAATCCTTTCTCTTCTTCCGTTAATACATTGTTGGCAATATAATTGGTTATTTGGTCAATAAAATAACCTTCATTACCCATCAGGAAATAAATTGGCTTGTATTGTTTTTGCTTTAAATCTTTTAAGATCTGCTCAAAAGTCATTGCTCAACCTTTATTAATTGTCAAACTTCAAATGTTTTACCGACTTTCCATTGTTTTGAATGGTGTCCATTGCTTTGATTCCAATTTTCAAATGGTTTTCAACATAATTAGCAGTAACTTTTTTGTCACTAGTTTCGGTTTTTACACCTGCTGAAATCATAGGCTGATCTGAAACCAACAACAACGCACCTGTTGGGATACCATTGGCAAAACCAACCGTGAATATGGTTGCAGTTTCCATATCAATAGCCATTGCGCGAGTCTTGGTTAAATATTTTTTAAACCGATCGTCGTATTCCCATACCCGTTTGTTGGTTGTAAAAACAGTGCCTGTCCAATAGTCCATTTCCCTGTCGCGAATGGTACTGGAAACAGCACGTTGCAGACTAAAAGCCGGTAATGCTGGAACTTCTGGTGGTAAATAATCGTCAGACGTACCATCGCTGCGAATTGCTGCAATAGGAAGTACCAGGTCACCCAGTTTATTTTTTCTTTTTAATCCCCCACATTTACCAAGGAATAGCACTGCTTTAGGCATAATGGCACTCAATAAATCCATTACGGTTGCAGCGTTTGGACTTCCCATACCAAAATTGATAATGGTAACTCCATTGGCTGAACAGTTAGGCATGTTTCCATTTTTACCAAGTATGGGAGCATCATACCATTGCGAGAACAACTCAACATAATGATTGAAGTTGGTCAGCAAAATATAGGGGGTAAACTCCTCCAGTTTTCTACCTGTATATCGGGGTAGCCAGTTGTCAACAATTTCTTTTTTTGTCTTCATGGGCAATTTAGTTAAGGATGTGTATTAGGCTTCGTTTGGCAGTTTTTCGAACTTTAGCCGGACTTCGAAGCCGGTTTTTAATTAATCCGCTAAGGTAACTTTTTCTGCCTAATTTGATTTACTTTGTTGAAAAATTCGAGGAATGCAAAAGCTTAATCTCCCGACTTATGAGTTCAGATTTCGAAATCATCAAGGTAAGGAACAAATATTTGATGTGATTCGAAAGAAATTTGTAGCACTAACTCCCGAAGAATGGGTAAGGCAAAATCTGATTTCTTTTTTAATTCATCATCAAAAATACTCACCGGGATTGATTGCTGTTGAAATGCCTGTTAAAGTAAATGGATTGAATCAGCGGGCTGATATAGTGGTGTATAACAGAAAAGGTATGCCAAGTATGATTGTGGAATGCAAGGCTCCGGCGGTTGCTATAACAAAATCGGTTTTTGATCAGGCTGCCAGGTATAATATGAAACTTCAGGTTGACTATATGATGGTTACAAATGGGTTGCAGCATTTCTGTGCTCAGTTAACTGATGATAAAGGTGCCTACCAGATGCTTCAGGAAATACCTACAGCCGAGCTAGTAATAGGTTCCTGATGTAAAGAGGAAAGCGGATTACTTTTATATTTTTTTTGGGGCCTTGATTTGAACGGTATCAATTTCTTTCCTTTTTATGGCTAACAACGGAATTTGAAAATTCCGCTTTGGAATGTTGATATTGTTTTTAAAAACCTGTCCCGCTTCTTTAATGTACTCATTCATTCTTTCTCGAGCAGTTGTATCAGGCCAATAGGCATTTTTGTACCGATCTGCCGGAAGAACATAAAACTTCTTTTTACCATTTTCAATTGGGGTGTGCACCCATGTTAATTGATAATCAGCATTGGAGATATAAGTAGAGTCGCCTTCTTTGGTCAGCTCAACCATTGCCATTACTCCACCATCTCTGGGTGCTGTTCGCTGGTTAGAAATGAAATTACCCAAGCTGTAAACAACCAGTTGGTTTTGATTTTCGTTTTTTACCCATTTCATTGGCTGAACAACATGTGGATGAGATCCAATGATTATATCAATTCCTTTTTGCCATAGAAACTGAGTAAGCTGTTTTTGTTCTGAATTAGGAGACAGGTTATATTCCCAACCCCAGTGAAGAAACACAATTGCCTTATCAACCTCCATCGTTTTTGCCAGGGCAATATCTTTCGACATTAATGCTGTATCGATGTAATTTACAATATTGGGTGGAGTTACCTTAATACCATTTGTTCCGTAAGTGTAATTTAAGATGGCAAGTCTGAATCCTTTTTTTTCTATTATAAGAGGATTATGCACTATCCTGTCGATGCTATCTTTAAATACTCCAGTACGAGGAATTTCTTTTGTATCTAGAATTTGAATGCTTCGCTCTAATCCTTGTCTTCTGCGATCAATGCAGTGATTATTTGCCATCACCAAAGCGTCAACTCCTGCATCAACTAAAGCATCGGCAAGTGTGTCGGGGGATGAAAACTGAGGGTATCCTTTGTGTGGTGGGCCTGCCAATGTTACTTCCAGATTGGCAATGGCAATATCTGCTGCTTTTATGTCATCCTTAATGTATTGAAAGCAACTGTAATAATCATATTCGCCTGTTTCGTTAATTCGGGCAGAGTTTATTTGAGAATCATGCCCCATTACATCACCCAAAAATAAAAGTTGAATTTTTTGTTGTGCATTCAACGTTATCGATACCAGAAAAAACAGAATCAGAATACTTCGCATATAAATGTTTTGCAGTAAAATTAATTAAAGTGTTCTGATTTTAATAAAAAACTCATCAAATAGGAAAAGTTGGCAGATAAGACTCATCAGACTTTTAAAAAATCTGAATCCTAATTGAAATCTCAAATCAGAGGGGAGAAAATATTTCAGAATAAGTGGAGTTCCGAGAAAATGTTCTGATTCGAAAAATCGAAAATATAGGATTCAGATTTAATATTTTTATTTGTTTAGTTTAAAAAATGAAACACGTTGTTCAAGTATGTCAGCGTATTTCTGCAGTTCATCTGCCTTTGCTGACATGTTTTCGGCAATAAAGGCATTGGTTTGTGTACTATTGTTCAATCCCTGAATAGCATTATTAACCTCAGAAGCGGCCGTTTTTTGTTCCAGACTGGAAGCGACTATTTCAGCAACTAAGCTGGATGTCTTTTTAATCTCAGGTACCAAAACTGAAATTTTATTCCCTGTCTCTTCAACAGTGTCTAAACCACTGCTGAATAAAGCTTCGATACTTTCGGCACTCAGCTTACTCTTCTCTGCCAGCTTTCGAACTTCACTGGCTACAATAGCAAAACCACTACCGGCTGCACCTGCTCTTGCAGCCTCAACATTGGCATTTAAGGCTAGTATGTTGGTTTGCATTGCAATATCATTAATAGCTTTCAGCTCCTCCTTGATTGCCATCATCGATTTGATTGCCTGATGAGAACTATGGTTGCTTTCCTCCATTTCAAGAGAAGAGTTCATCGCTACCTTTTCGGTTGTTCGGGCATGATCGGAATTACTTTCAATAGAGGCTGTGATTTCTTCAACTGATACCGAAATTTCCTCTACAGCTGCAGCTTGATTGTTGGATGAATCTGCTAATTGACGCGATAACTTGGTAGTACCTGAGCTTTCGGCTTTTAACTTTTTAGAAGTGTCAATAACCGATTGTACTACTTGAGTCAAAGACTCAGTCATTTGATTCAGGTTGCGGTTAATCTCCGAAAATTCGTCTTCCCCCTTAATTTCAAGCTTTTGAGTTAAATCGCCACTGGCAATTTTTTTATTGATACTAATGATATTTTGAATTTTAGCATTGGTTGATTTGATAAACAAACTGCTAAAAATAACCACCACAAGTAGGATGATTAACATGATGATTGTAATCTTCCATATGGCGGATTTTATATGAGCCTGTACTTCGTTATTATTGGCATTCAAACTTGATTTAAGAATAAATAAACCAACCATATCTCCGTCAGCATAATTTTCCATTGGATATCCCAGTATATCATTACCATTTCCCCATGGACTGCGTGATGGATGACCATGACAATGTAAACACCCCTGTTTTTCTGATAGTTTAACGGGTCTCATCACCCATAATTCATTGGTTTCCTTATTGGTGTATGTCAGGCTTTCCAGTTCAGGATTTGATTCAAATTTATTTATAAATTTGGTTTCAAAAGTAGTAGCTTTATTATCCTTATTTCGCGCTTTTAAGGAGGCAACTCTGAATTCATAACTATCTTTCTCGGCATTGTCTTTACCTACAGCCATTGAAGCAAAGATGGGAACCTTCTTTAAAACAGAATCTTTTGCAGCCCTTGATAGAATCCCATCCGGGTGTGTTAGTTTTACTTTGTTTTGTTCCTCTTCGAAATTAAATTGGCTTGCAACATAACTTCTAACGGCTTCCATTCTGCTAAGAATAGCGTTGGTTTTTCTTTCGAGTGTCTCAAGTCCTTGCTTTTTAAGCATTGAAGACGAGACATAAATTGCAGTTCCGGTAGCTACAATTAATGGTGCAAAAACCACCAGAATAAGTTTAGTTCTGAATGTCATTTTAATCATTTCCCAAGTGTTTCCCTTTATTTAATCCCCTTGACCGCTTGAGTGTCTTTTGGTCAATGTAATAAATGGAAAAAGGTGGAAATTGTTTTGTTGGAAACCGTTGGTTATCAGTTAAAAATATTTAAATGCAGGTTTCAGTCTGTTTTTTGAGTTTGTTATGGTTTTAATAGTATGCAAATGAGTGTATTGTGAGTTAATTTGAATTTCTGTACAGAAAGGTTAAATGATATTAAAATCGATTTTTATGGTATTCTCAAAGGTTGAAAAAGTAGTCTAAAATCGGTTCTTAATTAAAATTGGATATAGTACTGTATAAAATTGTGATTGGATATTTGTCATTCAGAATAAAAATTCACTGTTGTTTAAACACTTTCACATTTAAATTGTCTTTAAACATGAAATCTGAATTAATTGTGATTATTACATGTACATTATGGAACGCAAAATTATCTTAATATCAATCCTTTCTGTTATCGCAATCCTATCATTGGTAGCTTTGGTGACAGGTAGTTTTGGTTATATAACATTTTCGTTATTTGGATTCCCCATATTGTTTTATACCCAACGAGAGGTATTTAGCAAGATTCAATGGATTATAATGATCACCTTACTTTTATTGATTACAGTTGCTTCGGTTAATCTATTAGCCAATCTGAAGGGGCATTTCTTATATTATTATGAATTTTTGGCCACCATGATTATTTTAGGGATTGCATTGGCCTGGACACCTGATAAAGAAGAAGTGAAAGAGTAAAATATTGGAGGTAAAATGCAACGCCGCACTAATATTCTTAGAATAGTACAGTGCGGCGCATTTTTTTTATTTATTTAGGAATGTAACTGTATTCTGGTAAATATCTCATGATTTTCATGTCTACTTTTTCAACAGCCTTTAAAGTCTTTTTATCATTGGTGGGCGCTTAAAACCCACTGATTATTAATTGTTTATTTTTAAGTTCTTTGACATTTTTGTAATCGTATTTCGTAAGCACCTCTCTT
>JAFMVE010000029.1 GCA_025499705.1 Carboxylicivirga caseinilyticus | reverse complement strand
CAAAGGACTTTCAAATTACTCCGAATGTTTTCAAATTAATTTGAAAGTTTTGCTGGTTTTCATCAAACCAACATGGACTTTACCGGATGCTTACGTTTAATAATAAACGAATAATGATATCCGCATTAATTAAACTCTTCAGGTGCTTTCCTTTCTATTTCATTAAAAGCCTCTTCAAGAATATTAAAATACCTTGTAATCTTCTTTAATTCCATTGGGTTAATAGTCATAATAACAGGCTCGAAGGGTGGAAGCGTATAAATCCTAATACTGATAAATCTGCCACCATCGCCAAGAAATAGATCAATTTTATAGGTCATTGGTTTGTTACCGACAACCGCATAGTCTTCTATTCTGCATCGCATATCAATGCTGTTTGCCTTAAATTCGTTTATTATGGTTTTATTTATTAGTTCTTTCATATGGTCACATTATAAAGAAGGGCAAATGTTGCATTTTTTTCGAAATTATAAGTATCAATTTAGAGGTTAATAATGATTTGAGTTCAAAAATCCTTCAATAAATCTGAAATAACTTTTAAAGTTAATGTGTTTTAATGTTTTGAATATTAAATATATATAAAATAAATATATCACATTATAAAAAATTTTACAATGGTGGATATCCGCTCATAATATACTTAATTCTTGGTTTCTCAAAAGTACAAAAAGCTGTGGAATGTTCCTCAATATGTCGATGATCCGATTTTTGATTTCTTAATTAACGATTCAATAATCGAACTATTCCTTTGCAGAAGTGTTTTTGAGAAAAGCATTTGCAATGAAAACAATTTTAACTGCAATAACAATTATAATAGCAATGACAATACAGGCGCAAGAGACAGCTACGTTCGGAGGAGGATGTTTTTGGTGTACAGAAGCCGTTTTTTCTCAATTAAAAGGTGTGAGTAAGGTTGAGTCGGGTTATAGTGGAGGAGAAATAAAGAATCCATCCTATAAAGATGTTTGTAGTGGTTTAACCGGACATGCTGAAGTAATTCAGATCACTTTTGATCCGGAAATAATATCTTTTACAGATCTACTGGAAGTATTTTTTGCCACACATGATCCTACTACTCTAAATCGCCAGGGTGCTGATGTTGGAACACAATACAGATCTGTTGTTTTCTATCACAATGAGAAACAAAAAGAAACATCAGAATTGGTAATTAAATCATTGGATGCAGAGCATATTTTTGCCCGGGCCATTGTAACAGAAGTGAGTCCTTTTTCAGTATTTTATCCTGCCGAGGATTATCATCAGGATTATTTTGCAAATAATAGTAATCAGCCTTATTGTAGGGCTGTGATAGTTCCTAAAATGGATAAGTTTAAAAAGTTATTTAAAGAGAAAATAAAGTAGAAGAGCGTTTGGTAATAATATATAAGTTTAATTTAAAGGTCCTGATTAACAGTTGTTAGTCAGGACCTTTGTATTTATTGTATATGCGGTAATATCAAATATTACATTTATCAATAAAATTGTTTTAGAATATCTACTGAAAATTATATTTTTGATATCATAAATCTAATCCTGTTATCAAATGAAAAAGATATTTTTAATTAGCCTTATATTAATTGTTAGTATAAGTTCAAAAGCCCAAATTGAATATATTAAAGGATATTATATTTCAAATTCAGGCAAAAAAAATGAATGTTTAATTAAAAATGTTGGTTGGAAGAATAATCCAACAAAATTTGAGTATAAAGTATCTGAAGAAGGTGCCGTTCAAACCGGTGATATTAATGAAATAAAAGAATTTAGTATTAATGGCGTTGTAAAATTTATAAGAGCAGAAGTTGATATCGATAGATCCAGTAATGCTACAATAAATTTAAGTTCAGAAAGAAACCCAATTTTCAATAAAGAAACATTATTTCTAAAAGTTCTTATTGAAGGTGACGCTTCACTCTACAACTATGAAGATGGAAAGTACACTAGATTCTTTTATAGTCTAAAGGATTCAGAAATTACTCAATTGGTTTATAAACGCTATTTAACTGACGGAATTGATATAGCAGAAAATACATATTTCAGACAACAAATTTTATTGGACTTGAAATGTGATGTTATTGAAACTAAAAATGTTCAATATATCAAATATGGTCAGAAAGATTTAGTGAAAATTTTTGTTTTATATAATCAATGTGTCGAATCGGAATATCTGATTTACCAGGAAAAACAGAAAAAATATTCTTTTAATCTTAACTTACGACCCGGTCTCAATTTAATTAATTTAAATATTAACAGAACAGATAATGAAATATCTGTTGATATGGGGAGTAAGCAAAATTATAGATTTGGTATTGAGAGTGAATTAGTTTTGCCATTTAACAACAATAAATGGGCTGTTATTTTTGAACCAACTTATCAATACTATAACTCAACACAATCAACAGATGATTCATCATTATCTGGTGGGGTGCGTATTACCAATGTGGAATATCAATCAATTGAATTACCTGTAGGAATAAGACATTATTTTTTCTTAAATGATAAAGGAAAAATATTTGTTGATGGAGCTATGATTTTTGATCGTAGTATTGATTCAAAAGTTGAGTTTACTCGTGATGACAAAAGTTTATTATATTCTCTGGAAGCATATCCGAGTAATAATTTTTGTTTTGGACTAGGGTATAAGTATATGGATAAGATTAGTCTTGAAATTCAATATAAAACAAGTAGAGACTTTTTAATTAATTATTATAATTGGAAGGCTGATTATAAAACGGTTTCGTTTGTACTGGGCTATACTATTTTTTAAATCTGTTATTTAACTTTCATCTTTAAGTTATTTATTAATAGTTTCATTAATTACCATTTATTGACCAATTTAATGAGAATCCTAACCTTTTTATTATTAATTAATTGGTTTGGAATCAATTCTTATTCTCAAGATGAACAATCAGAGATTAAAGATGATTACCTGACAATACAAAGCGGTTTAATAATTGATGGTTATAATTCATTAGGTGTTCGTACCTTTTTTGAATATCAAAAAAAGATTAAGAATAAATGGTATTATGGTTTGTCTTATGAGCATTCAAGACATTTGGGCTTTTTTATTAATGATCAGTTAAACGAACTCAATAGTAACTTAAGTCAATTAAGTTTAAATGGATATTATAAACTAAGTGTAGCTAATGAGAAGTTGTTTTGGTTGGCAGGTGTTGGATTAGGTGCTTTGCACAATAACTGGGATAATCATGATAGTTTCGGCATAAGTGTGAATGCTAGTTTTACACTTAACATTAAATTATCTAAACGTCTATATTTAGAAACCTCACCTTTAATAATTTTATTGCCTGTTAATCGGGTGTATTATTCGCCAATGAATGCCGATGAATTTGATGACTTTTATGCGCTTACCTACTTTCCGTTTGGCTTAAAAGTTAAATTGTAGTTTAAATTTAAACTTGCCTGTATTACATAATTTGTTAAATATTTTCAATGTGAAGGTATATAAAAGCGGGGTAGTATTCTATTAAATAAGTGTTTACCCCGCTTTATTTTTACAAAATATTAGCATTAAGTACCTTTTACTTCTTTTTTAAAACTTTATTTAACACTGTATCCTTGTCAAGTTTCTTTGTGCAGAAGAACCAGTCTTTACAATCAAGTTCGCTGTCATCCATTCGTCCTTTTGCTGCACTACATGAACCAGCAGGGCCAATTATTACATCATCTCCAGGTTGCCAGTCAGCTGGTGTTGCAATTCCAAACTCATCTGCAGCCTGTAATGCTATGATGACTCTGTATAATTCTTCAAAATTTCTTCCTAAACTTAATGGGTAATATATAATGGTTCTTATAATTCCTTTAGGGTCAATGAAGAAAACTGCCCTTACAGCTTTTGTCGTATCTTCATTTGGTTGAATCATACCGTATTTTTTTGCAACATCCATTTTAATATCTTCAATTAAAGGGAAGTTGACTTCAACATCTTTCATGCCTTTGTATTCAATTTTTTCTTTGATAGTTCTTAACCAGGCAATATGACTATATAGTCCATCAATTGAAAGTCCAACAAGTTTACAATTTGCATTATTAAACTTTTCTTCCATTGTTGCAAATGTCATAAACTCAGAAGTACATACAGGTGTAAAATCAGCTGGGTGACTAAAAAGAATTACCCATTCGCCCTTAAAATCTGAAGGAAAGTTGATTTCACCTTGGGTTGTAATTGCTTTAAATTCGGGGGCAGGATCGCCAATTCTTGGCATGCTTACTACAATTTGTTCTTCATTTTCCATTTTTTTAAATTTTAAGAATTTAACATTTATCGAAAGTCCCATTTATTTGGACTACAAAATTTTTAAAATGAAAACCGTTAATTTTTTTCTTTGCAAAGTATTGCTCTAAAATTTGATTCAACTCTTCATCAAAATAATCTTCAATCAGATCACATTCAATACAGTATAAATGATGATGATGTTCCGTTATTCCATCGTATCTCATTTTGTCTGCCTCTGTTGTTACTTTTTTTATAATCTTATTTTTGACAAGTATTTCCAATACTTTATATATGGTCCCAATAGCTATATTAGGCTGACTAATTTTAATGTAGTCTGCAATATTTTCAGCTGTTGGATGATTATTGAGATTATAAATCGCTTCTAGTATCGCAACACGTTGAGGAGTAATTTTTAGTCCTTTGCTGGCAATTTTTTCTCTAATTTGATCTATATTCATAAATTATTATATAAGAATAATTCTTTTTAAGTAATGAATAAATTTATGACAAATATTTAAGGTTTCATAATCAAAAAGTTTTTTTCTTAAGATGGAAATTCGTGTACTATATTGTTAGGATATTAAAATAACAAACACAAAACTTTTAATCTGAATATGTTTTCATTTTCCATTAAAACGATAATTGAGTGATTCAATAAACTAATATTATAATTACCTTAGAAAGTTATTAGTATTTAACTATAATAGCATCGGTTTATTATATTGGTTATTTAATAGATGATATTAATGCTGGTCAAATAGGAATTGAAATATGAAAGTAGTTGCTTTGAATGGTAGTCCCAAAAAAAATGGGAATACAGCCCATGCTTTGAAAATTGTAACAGCAGAATTGGAGAAAGAAGGAATTGAAGTGGAGATCCTGCAGGTTGGATCAAAGGAAATAAAAGGATGTACAGGTTGTGGTGCTTGTTCAAAAAGACAAGATGAAAAATGTATTATAAAGGGTGACGAAGTAGATAATTTCATTCAAAAAATGAAAGAAGCAGATGGGATTTTGTTGGGGTCTCCTGTTTATTATGCGGATCTGAACGGTACAATGAAATCATTTCTTGATAGAGCATTTTATGTGGCAGGTGCTAATGGAGGCTTATTTCGTCATAAGGTAGGTACTGCAGTGGTTACTGTGAGACGCACGGGAGGTATGCAGGCGTTTCAATCGTTGAATCATTATTTGCAATACAGTGAGATGTTTATACCAACTGCAAACTATTGGAATGTTTTACACGGAGGTAGTCCGGGTGAGGTATTGAAAGACGAAGAAGGAGTGCAGATAGCTCGTGTTTTAGGTAAGAATATGGCCTTTCTAATCAAAGCGGTGAATGCAAGTAGAAATCAATTACCAGTCCGGGAGGATAAGGTATGGACTAGTTTTATTCGTTAGCAAAAAGTTTTAAGTAATACTTTATTTCTAAAAAGATTGGTAGGCATCAATCCCACCTTTCAGGTTTACAAGATTTTGATAGCCTTGTTCTTGCAGGTATTGAATTACGTTTTTGCTTCGTATACCCAAATGACAAAAAACCACTACAGTCTCATTTTTTGGTATTTCATTCAGACGATTAGGTATTTCACCCATCGGTATATGTATACTTCCAGTAATTGTTCCCAAGGCTACTTCATCATCTTCGCGCACGTCAAGTAGAATAGGCATTTGTTTCTTCTTGATTTGTTCTTTTAGTTGGTTGGCAGTTATTTCTTTAAATGAACTTATTGTGTTGTTGCAAAAATCTTCGTAGTCAATTAATTGGGTAATGGTAGGATTCATACCGCAGCAAGGGCAATCCTTATCTTTAGTAAATTTTACTTCGTTAAATTGCATGGATAGCGCGTCGTAATTTAATAAGCGACCAATAAGTGGAGTACCAATACCACAAATTAATTTTATAACCTCTGTTGCTTCTATAGTTCCTATAACACCGGGTAAAATGCCCAATACACCGGCTTCTGCACATGATGGTACTGAGCCTGGAATTGGTGGTTCCGGAAATAAACAACGATAACAGGGACCCTTATCAGCTCCAAAAACTGAGATTTGACCTTCGAACTGATTGATTGAGCCAAATACGTTGATTTTGCCCGTTAATATGCAGGCATCATTGATCAGGTAACGCGTCTGAAAATTATCTGTTCCATCGCAAATAATATCATATTGATTGAAAATATCAATAGCATTTGCGGAGCTAAGAGCTTCATTAAAGCAATTAACTTTTATATAGGGATTAATCTCCACCAAAGATTCAAGAGCAGATTCTGTTTTTGGTTTTCCAATATTAGATGTTTTATGAATAATCTGTCGCTGAAGATTGGAAGCTTCCACATTATCAAAGTCAACCAGACCTAATGTTCCAACACCAGAAGCAGCTAGGTACATCGCTAAAGGGGAGCCAAGTCCTCCCATACCAACAATAAGTACTTTAGCATTTTTAATCTTCTTCTGACCATTTATGCCAATCATTGGCAGAATTGTATGGCGTCTGTATCTTTCGAGCTCGTCCTTTGTTAAAACCATGTTAATTTTGATAATTCTGTGATCGAAGATAAAGATTTGTTGTTTTATTTGAAACGACCAGCAAATGCTGGTCGTGAACTTAAAAATAATAGTAAAAGCAAATCATTGATTATTAATTGTTCAAATGAAGTATTAAAAAGTTTAGTTATTTTTTTAGCATTTGTACGAAGGAAATGAGACCGTTTTACGTCAATAGATCAAATAAGTGATTTAAGTAAGAAAGAAAAATGGGAATTAAAAGAATTGTATTGCTGTTAACAACAGTATTGCTGTTCAGCACAACTTTGATGAAGGCCGAAAGTCCTGAATCAATTGAGAAGGAAGGTGTTGTAAAAGGAAAGATTTATGATGGAAAGACGAAAGCTCCGATTGAATATGCAACGGTAGCCATTTATAAAAAAGAAGACGATTCGGTTGTAACCGGAACCATTACAGATGAAAAGGGCGAATTTAAAGTGAAAGGTCTGAAACCAGGTTCATTTTATATTGTAGTATCATTTTTAGGGTATGATAATAAGCGTTTTGATGATGTTTTTGTAAAAAGTGCCCGGGAAATTATCGATTTAGGGAGTATCGAGTTAGGAGCTTCGTCAACTGCCATTGATGAAATAGAAGTTGTTTCTGAACGTCAGAGTGTTGAATATAAGATTGATAAAAAAGTAGTATCGGTTGGTAAGCAAATGACTTCGGCTTCTTTGTCAGCGGTTGAAGTGCTTGAAAATGTTCCTTCTATCAGGGTTGATATTGAAGGAAATGTATCGCTCAGAGGAAGCACCGGATTTACTGTTTTAATTGATGGTAAACCCACTGTTATGGATCCAAGTGATGTATTACGACAAATACCGGCATCAACAATAGAAAATATTGAGATAATCACCAATCCATCAGCCAAGTACCAGCCTGATGGAACAGGCGGTATTATTAATATCGTTACCAAGAAAAATAGAATGCAAGGGGTGCAAGGGTTATTCAACCTAAAAGGCGGTTCGTTTGGTATGTATGGAGGTGATTTTCTATTAAACTACCGTAAGAATAAATTTAATTTCAATTTGGGCGGTGATTATAACTACCGTCCATTTCCTGGAACCAGTTACAGTGAACGTAGTACTACAAATAATGATACTACAACAATCATTAAATCCAACGGAGATAGTGATCGTGAGTTCAGAATGATGGGATTACGCGGAGGTTTTGATTGGGATATTACCGATAATGATGTGTTTACATTTGGATTCAGAGTGGGTGACTTTAAAATGGAAAATAGTTCATTGCTTGACTATCGTACCATTGTCATGGCAGATAATTATGAAAGTGATGAACTGCAGGAATTAAGTCTTAATAATGGACAACGTGGCGGTAATTATTATTCACTTACCACAAATTACACACATAAATTCGATCAAGAGGGTCATGAAATTGCGGCTCAGTTAAACTATCGTTACAGAGATGGTGATGATACTTCTGAGAATCTATTACAGGATGCATCCAGAGCTGTTACAGATGGTACTAAAACAACTGAATTTGGCCCTTCCGGACGTTGGGAGATGCGTCTTGATTATGTGAAACCATTAGGGGGTGATAAGAGACTCGAAGCAGGTTTTCAAGGGCGTAGGAGTATTAGTCAGGATGAAACCGAATTGTTTATATGGCAAGATGGAGGTTTTGTTGAGCAAACAGATAAAGGTAATTTAACCGATTACGACAGAAATATAATGGCATTATATTCAACTTTTAATGGAACGTATGGTAATTTCGGGTATCAGATAGGTTTAAGAGGTGAATATACATATCGCGATATAACTACAAAGCGTGATAATCAAAATTATAAAATTGATCGATTGGATTATTTTCCAACGCTTCATTTATCATATCAATTACCATCAGACAACCAAATAATGGGTAGTTATTCAAGAAGAATTGATCGCCCTAGAGGTTATTATCTTGAACCATTCGTAACATGGGAGGATATGTTTAATGTTCGTATGGGAAATCCAGATCTTCTTCCTGAGTATATTGATGCTTACGAAGTTGGATATCTTAAAAGTTGGGATAAAGCACAATTATCAATGGAAGGATATTACAGAGTTAAGCATAATAAAGTGGAGCGTATTCAAACTGTTTATGATGAAGGTATTTTGCTAACTTCTTTTATGAATGTTGGAACGGATTATTCTTTAGGTGCCGAGGCGATGTTTAATACACCTCTAACTAAATGGTGGGAAATTAATATCATGGGTGATTTATATAATTATAGAATTGAAGGCTTTAAGAATGACCAATCTTTTGAAACATCATCATTTAACTGGAGTAGTAGAGTAAGTAATACATTTAAGGTTCGAAAAAACATGCAGCTTCAGTTGGACGGAAACTACAATAGTGCCACAGTTACAGCGCAGGGTAGAAATGAAGATTTCTATATGATAAATGCTGCTTATCGACTGGATATGATGGATAGAAAATTATCTGCTGTTTTGCAGGTGCGTGATTTATTTAATACTGGTCAAATGGTTAGTGTAAGTGAAGATCCTGGTTTTTATAACTATAGTGAAAGAAGGCGAAATGCTCCCATGTTCTCATTTACATTATCATATCGTTTAAATAATTTTGCTCAAAAACGTGGAAAACGAGGTGGAGATAATAGTGAAGGAATGGAAGAAGAATTTTAGATTAGAATAATAGCTTAATTCTAGGGCCTGGTAATACCGGGCCTTTTTTATGTGATAACTTCACTAAAAGTGTTTATCTTGTTATGAGTATCTGAAATGATTAAAATGTACTATAAAAATGATTGTCTATTTCGATTATTACAGAGTAAAATTGAATAGATTTAAAAAGTTAGATCAAATCATTTAATCATTTCTATTTCATATATAAAATGCTGCAATTATAATTTGTTGATTGTGTGGTTAATGTGAGATTTAGTTAAACCAAATATTTTATAGATAAATTAAAAATGAAACACTTACTAACGATTCTTTTATTGATGGTCGGGGTGACAGTGATGGCACAAACCGTTTATCAAACAGATTTAAACAAACATTACTATTCTGATGAAGAAAACAAAGCCGATGCTTATAAAAATGAGCGTTGTGTTTTAGATATTTATTATCCTGAGAATTTAAAAGGTTTTGCCACTATTGTATGGTTTCATGGAGGTGGTTTAACAGGTGGAAACAAAGAAATACCAGAAGCTTTAAAAGGTAAGAATATAGCCGTAATTGGAGTTAATTACAGACTTTATCCTAAAGTAAAAGCACCTGAATATATTAATGATGCTGCAGCTGCAGTAGCATGGGTAATGAAAAATATTGAAACGTATGGAGGTGATCCTTCTCTTGTTTTTGTATCAGGTCATTCGGCAGGAGGTTATTTAACAAGCATGGTGGGTTTGGATAAGTCTTATTTGTCAAAATATGGAGTTGATGCCAATGATATTGCTGGATTAATACCATTTAGTGGCCATACAATTACTCATTTCACGGTTCGGGCTGAGAGAGGTATTCCGGGCGAACAGGCCATTGTAGATAGTTTAGCACCACTTTACCATGTGCGGGCAGATGCTCCACCATTGCTGTTAATAACAGGAGACCGAGAAATGGAAATGTTAGGAAGATATGAAGAAAATGCCTACCTGATGAGAATGATGAAAGTTATTGGCCATAAGGATACTCGTTTATTCGAATTGGATGGTTATGGTCATGGAATGACAGAACCGGCTTTTCCATTATTGATCAACGAAGTTAACAGGATTTTAAAGCTGCATAAAGATAGTGCAAATCAATAGATCAAGTCTTATACCTAACTATGCGAAAAACAAACCAGGAAATCAAGGACAAACAGATCATTGATGAAATCCTTCAGAATTCAACTATCTGTCGATTGGCAATGATGGATGATGTGTATCCCTATATAGTTCCTATGAATTTTGGATATGATAAAGACTATTTATACTTGCATAGTGCCAATGAGGGACATAAAATTGAATTATTACGTAACAATCCAGGAGTTTGTTTTGAGGTTGAAGAATCGGCTGAAATCATTAAAAATGAGGTTGCCTGTAAATGGTCAACAGCTTATCGATCAATTATAGGTTATGGAAAGGTTGAATTTGTGGTTGATAATGATGAGAAAGAGAAGGCTTTAGCCATCATTATGAAGCATAATGGTTCTGATACTGTTTCTGTTTTTGATTCAAAGCAGGTTAATGCTGTTCGGGTATTTAAACTTCACATTGAATCATTGACAGCCAAGAAATCAAGCAATTGGGATGTGTATAATGAAATCCATTTAGTGAAGATTGAAACAGAACGTTTGTTATTGGAAGAAATCTCAATGGATGATCTGGAAGACATTTATCAGTTGAATAAGATACCTGAGGTAGATGAGTTTAATACTTTAGGTATCCCTGATTCTGTTGAAGTAACAAGAAAACAGATTGATTCTATCATAAGAGCAAGAAGCGATAAGCCAAGAGGATCATATACCTGGAAAATTGTGATCAGGGAAACTGGTGAATTCATTGGCATGTCAGGGATGTTTCTTTCAAATGATAAGTTTAAACTGGGAGAAATTTACTATAAGTTGCATCCGTCGTATTGGGGAAAAGGTTATGCTACAGAAGTTGCCCGAGAACTTGTTAAAACCGGATTCAACGTTTTTGATTTACAGAAAGTGGAGGCTGGAGTGGCTACTCAAAATAGTCGGTCTGTTAAAGTATTGGAGAAAGCAGGGATGACAAGAGAAGGACTGCGACGTAAAATACTTCCAATCAGAGGTGAATGGATAGATAATTATCATTATGCCATTGTGAAAGATGATCCCAGGTATTATTGAATTATAATAAATTGATTTATTGTTTTTTATATGTTGTTATGTGAATTCTTTATTAATGAATTTAAATGGTGTCGTTAGAAGAGATTATTAATAAATACAGGAAAACATTTGGGAATGTTCTTCCTCTTAATTTAAGTCCGGAGAATGTTTATGAACTTGATTTATCAGTTGATAATCAATATTTAAGAAGTCTCAATAAATTATCTACTGAATCATTAGGCCAATATATTCAAGCACAATTAAAGAAGGTTAATAAGAATATTGCCATTGGTGGATATGCCGAAAACAGGTTGGTTTATCAAATGAGTGAACATTTTGGCAGGGGAGCAGAAGCAAGATCAGTTCATTTGGGTATTGATATTTGGTATAAGAGTGGAACGCCTGTTTTTGCCCCATTGGATGGTATAATTCACAGTTTCAATAACAATGCAAACTTTGGCGATTATGGCCCAACAATAATACTGGAACATCGTCTCGAAAATGTTACTTTTTACACCTTATATGGCCATTTATCCACTTCTTCGATTGAGGATATAGCAAATGGAGATAAAATTAAAAAAGGAGATATAATTGCTCACTTAGGCGAAGAACACGAAAACGGGAACTGGCCTCCCCATTTGCATTTTCAGCTAATAACGGATATGCTGGATAAAGAAGGAGATTTTCCGGGTGTTTGTAGTGTCTTAGAAAAAGATAAATGGTTGAATATCTGTCCTGATCCTAGATTAATATTGGCAGTTTAGATATTTAATTTGTTCTTTAAGTAATTGTATTAAGATATTATAAGTCAATACTATAATAAAAAAGGAGCCCTTTGAGGCTCCTTCATTTATTTGTTTTGATTGTTTATTCAGAAATGGAAATTACCTTGCCAAATAATTCAGCATTCTCTTCAACCTTTTGTTCGTTACCGTATACAAAAATTGCATTCTGATCCAGTATTTCTGTAACCATCTTCTTCATTTCTTTAATGTCCTCCTGGGTTGTAGACAAAACTGCAGTTCTTTCAGCTTTTAATTCCTCCGGTGTATTCTTTTCAAAATAATTACGAATTGCCTCATTTCCTTGTTGAGAAGGAGTCAAAGGACCATCCATATTAGAAATAGTACCAATGATAAATCGGGTCATAGCTAATGAATCAGCATCGAATGTATCAAGAAAGCCCGGTGTATTGTTATAATTTTCAAGTGTTTCTTTTAGGTTAGGATCGCGATAAGAGGCGAAATAAACATTACCAGTGTTAGAGAAACCACAAAAGCCGCCATATGCTCCACCAATAACTCTTACTTGGTTCTGAAGCCAATCAGTAGAAAGAATTTGGTTCAAAACTCTAAACTTACCATTGTACTCATAACCCAACTTTTTATAATCATATCCTTTAACTACATATTGTACTTTAGAAACCGTTTTTAAACCTTCATTTTTAATACTAAAGTCAAATGCCCAGTTATTCAGCTTATTATCATCTGAAGGTAAAGAAGAAGCAAGCGTATTCAATCCATGTGAGTAAGACGTAAAGTCGTTATTATCACAAGTAATCGCTGCTATCAGATTATTTTTTGCGAATAGTAATGATCTTGTTTTTTCAAGATTAGCAATTATTTCATCACTTTTAGCATCAAAATTATTAGTTAAGTCGGTAATAAAGTCGTAATATTCAATACCACCTGTCAGTTCACTGAACATACCGCTATTAGTGTAATACGAACGAAGGCGTGTTAGAGCATAACCCATTCCATTGTTTTTAATGTTTGCATCAACACGTGACTGATGACGGGTAAGTAACTCTTTAAGTCTTTCTTTATCGGTGAAAACACTGTTTTGGAGTACTTCATTGGTCAGGTCAAATAGTTTATCAGCTTTCTCAGCTGTGGATTTACCATAAACTGTATATTTCGGAATCATTTTATCATCGCTATGATCTTCCAGGTATGCAGTTGTATAAGTATTAAATCCTCCGGTATGAATGTTTAAAGCATTATCCAGTTCACCATAAGTATAATTTTCAGTATTCAGTTTACCCAGCAGGTTGGTAAGTAATTCAGAATAAGGAATTAACTCTTGAGGAAGTGTTCTTAGGTCGAAATATAAGTAACTGTATAGTATGTTGTTAGTAAATGTATTGTGATGTATTACATTAATGTCAGATACTTGTTTTTCATCAACATCAAACCATTGAATTTCAGGACTAATATCAGATAATTCCAACATTGGAATAGTAGCCAGTGCTTCAGGAGTATCTTCTCTTTTCTGATATTCGATCAATTCTTTTGTTTCTGCAACCAACTGTTCTTTCTCTTCCTGACTCAATTGATTTTTAAAGTCTTCTAATTCTTTTTTAGTTTCTGCATCCAGTTTTGCCTGCAGGCCTGGTTCAGGTTTTAGCACTAATAAAGCAGAGTGAGTATTATTCATCAGATGTTTACTGATGTTTTCTTCCAGAATATTGGTTGTAAGGGCCATTTTTACATCAGCCAGAGGTTTATTAAATTCAAGGCCAGGGAAAGGACTGCCACCAAAAAACCATGTTTGATAGCTTTGCATGGCATACATCAAACCTTTTTGTGGATTGTTACCTTCCTTTAGTCTGAATTCTGTTCGATTGATAATACCTTCAATCATACTCTTGTCAAAACCACTGTCAATCACATTTTGCATGGTTTTAAAAACAATATCTTTGAACAAGTCTTTGTCTTCCGGATTAGCATTTTGAACAGATATCTGGAATGTACATTGTTTATCTTCACTAAAATAGGCCCTAATATCTTTTCCTATTCCTGCTTCTTGTAAAGCCAGACGTAAAGGGGCTGATTCGTTATTTACCAAAGCTTCTGAAATAACATCAAATGTCATGGCCAGTGTTCGGTCTGTACTTTCTCCAACTACAAAGGCTAAGCCCAAGAATGTTTGATCATTGGTTTGTGCACCTTCAGCAACCGGATAGCTTTTTTCAGCTTCTTTCATTGCATCAAATGGCTTTTGTAGAGGTATTTCAATTTTTTCTGTTGGCAGGTCATAGTTTGACAGATACTCACTATCAATAAATTCCAGTTCTTTATTCAGGTCTGCATCACCGTATAAAAGAATATAACTATTACCGGGATGATAGAATTTTTTATGGAAATTAATGAAATATTCATAGGTAAGATTCGGAATTTCGCTGGGGTAACCACCTGAAGAAACTCCATAGGTATTATCAGGAAATAACAATTTACCCATTTGATAACTCAATTCACGACGAGGACTTGAATAGGCACCTTTCATCTCGTTATAAACAACTCCTTTATAGATAACATCTCCATCAACACTTTCCATTTCATGATGCCAGCCTTCTTGCTTAAGAATACGAGGATCTTCGTAAATCATAGGATTAAGAACAGCATCCAGATATACATGCATCAGGTTGAAATAATCTTTTTCATTCATACTGGCAACCGGATAGGTAGTAATATCTGAACCGGTCATTGCATTTAGGAAAGTATTTAACGACCCTTTAATTAGCACATCAAAAGGACTTTTAACAGGGAAGTTTTTTGATCCGTTAAGTACCGAATGCTCCATTATGTGAGGTGTACCATAATCGGTTTCAGGTGCTGTTTTAAACGCAATATTGAATAATTTATTTGGATCGTTTGCTGCTATTTTTAAGAGTTGAGCACCACTTTTATCGTGTTGAAAAAGATAGCAGTCAGCATTTACTTCTTCAACAAACTTCTTCTCAACGAGCGTAAAGCCGTGATATTTTTCACCGGTTTTAAATTTTCCTCCCGTTGAACAAGAGGTAATTATTGCCAGGACAACCAGCAAAAGGTAAAGAGCATTTTTTTTCATAGATTGAAGTTTTAGATGTTCTTGAAAGTTTGAATGTCATTTAAAATTAACGATGAAAGATAGTTAAAAATATTAATTTATCATAAGTATAAAGCTAATTTGTATTTTTTACGGGAATCAGAATTCTAATGAAATAGGAGAGACAAATTGATGATTAATTGGAATTAACCCGTTTAAACAGATTTATTTATGTATGTAAATAGAGTTTTTATGTTGATAAATAATGTTAGGAGGTATTTGATCATATTGATATATTTGAAGTGGAGAACCAGTAAAGACCTAAACTTTCAATAAACAAAGGGGACGAATCCGAAAAGCCAAACGAGTAGGAAAACAAAAATTTATTTGTAATGGAAAATGTAGACAATAATGAACAAACAGACATTTCAGTAATTCTTAACAGTGACCAAATTAAATCGTATTTATTGGAAGCTTCGAAGTGGGCTAAGTTTTTATCTATCATGGGATTTATTGGTATTGGATTAATGGTTATTGGAGGTATTTTTGCAACCATAGGATTATCTATTGCAGGTGGAATGTCAAATGGTATTACCGGAGTACCAATGGGTTTATTTGGTGTAATATATTTGCTTTTAGCATTAATTTATTACTTCCCTGTAAGTTATTTATATAAGTTTTCGACACAGACCAAACAAGCAATTTTGTTAAACAATACATTTACATTAACCTCAGGATTTGGTAATCTTAAGTCATTATTTAAGTTTATGGGTATTCTTACGATTGTAATATTATCGATGTACCTTCTGATAATTATAATTGCTATTCCAACAGCCATGATTGCTAATTTGTAGACGTAAATAGTTGATGTTTTATCTTGCAGATAATTGATTTTCTATAGATGTGATCATACAAAAATGTAAGATGTATTGAGACTCAATGTGAAAGAAAACAGGAAATCTTAATAATAGTTAAATTGACTATTATTATCAAAAAGTCAGTATTTATTGAGGGGTATATTTTGTATCTTCAGAAAATAATACATTAATATTTAATCTATTGCACAGATAGAGAATAACCTTAGATAAATACAAACTATAAAAACTACCAAAACAATGAAAGAGAAAAGCATTGAGCTCTTGAACAAAGCTGTTGCAGATGAATTAGCAGCTGTACATCAGTACATGTATTTCCATTTTTACTGCGACGACCTGGGTTATGAGTTGTTGTCGAGTCTTTTTAAAAGAACTGCCATCGAAGAGATGATGCATGTTGAAACTCTGGCAGAGCGTATCCTATTTTTAAAAGGTGAAGTTGAGATGACACCTGCTCATGCAGTGGAAAAAATCCATGATGTTAAAGGTATGCTTGAAAAAGCAACTAAAATGGAAGAAGAAAGTGCTCGTGACTATAATCTGTGGGCTAATGAATGTGCTCAAAATGCTGATTCAGCAACGAAAAAGATTTTTGAATCATTGGTTGATGATGAAGAGCGTCACTTTGATCAGTATGATACTGAAATGGAAAACCTTACAAAATTTGGTGATAACTATCTTGCTCTGCAATCTATTGAACACAGTAAGAATATAGCTTCAGGACAAGGACCGCACTAAAAATTAAAAAAATAATGCATTTAAAGGCGAATAAACTGTTTTAGGCTTATTCGCCTTTTGCTTTTATTGTTTTCAATAATCAAAGAATTATCTAACTTATAGCTTAAATTTTAGGTTTATAGCTATGATTAGAAATCACTTACTTTTAATAGTAATATGTGCTAGTTTAATCTCTTGTCAGACAAAAACACAATCTCACTATTATAACGAACCACACAGACCTCAATTTCATTTTACTCCAGAATCAAATTGGATGAATGATCCCAATGGTTTGGTTTACTTAAATGGTCAATACCACCTGTTTTACCAGCATTATCCAAACGATATAGTTTGGGGCCCGATGCACTGGGGGCATACTTCAAGTACCGATTTATTTCATTGGAAACATCATCCAATTGCCTTGTATCCTGATTCGCTTGGTAATATTTTTTCGGGCAGTGCTGTGATAGACCATAACAATACGGCCGGTTTTGGGAAAGATGCCATGGTGGCCATTTTTACCTACCACAAAATGATTCAATCTGGGCAAAAGGTTTAAAAAATACCGAAAGTCAGGGTATTGCTTTTAGTTTGGATGAAGGAATAACATGGACAAAGTATAATGGGAATCCGATTCTTAATAATAATGGAGAACAGGATTTTAGGGATCCTAAGGTCTTTTGGAATACAGAAACAGAATTGTGGCAAATGGTTTTAGCAGTTGGTGATCACATCCGTATTTTCTCATCACCAAATCTGCTGGATTGGAAGTTTGAAAGTAATTTTAAACCGGCTGAAACAAGTGAGCCATTGGGAGTATGGGAATGTCCTGATTTGTTTCCGTTAAAATACAATGGTAATACAAAGTGGGTGATGATAATCAATCATGGTGATAAAGGGCCAAATGGAGGGTCGTGTACTCGTTATTTTATTGGTGAATTTGATGGAAAAACATTTCAACAAGCACAGGATGCCAGATGGTTGGATTATGGTACTGATTTTTATGCAGGTGTTACATTTTCAAATGTGCCGGATGACAAAAAGTATTTAATCTCATGGATGAGTAATTGGCAATATGCAAACCAAACTCCTACAAAAGTATGGAGAAGTGCTATGACTATTCCTCGCGAATTGGTTTTAGATAAGGATAGTTCAGGCTATTTTATCCGTCAGAATATTACTGAGGGAATGGATGCACTAAAAAGTAATACCATAGTCAAAGAGCAAATAAACTATACCTATCATCTTAGTAATATTGACTTATCACAGGCTTTCATTTCGTTTAGATCAAATGGAGGATTAGACGAGATCAAAATAGGAAACAAATCAGAGTATATATTGATTGAAATTAATGAATGTGAAGTAGTTATTGATAGGCGTCATTCAGGAATGATTGATTTTAGTGATCGATTTGCAGCTAAAGTTCAATCCATGCCAATTTCTGAGGCAATAACTGAATGTAAAATAATACTCGATCGTTCATCCATTGAATTATTGCTGAATGATGGTAAATACTCTATGACCAATATCTTTTTCCCAAAAGAAAAGTATTCAGAACTTAGCATTATTGGTGAAGAAGATAGTAAAATTACCGATTTAAAGATTGATCATATAGCCAGGGTATGGCCAAATCAATAAATTATCTTATCGATTTAACCTCATTATCAATAGCATTTAATAAATCGTTTTGTTGGGTGTCACCATTTAATTGCCAAAACATAATGCCACCTAGCTTAGTATTTAAGGCATATTGAGTTTTTAGAGCTACCGATTCCGGATCATCATAGGTAATAAAAACTGAATCTTGTGAACTGTAAAGAAATGGAGCTTTGGCCGTTTCATCCCAATATCGAACAAAGCCATTTTTGTTAATATAGTTGTCTTTTAATTCATAGTATCTTGCTCCGGGCCAACCACCTTTATTTTGCTGATATAGGCCATTATTATCCGGATCTACGCCTACCCAACCTTTACCATAGAATGCTGCTCCAATAACAATTTTCTCAGGTTTTACACCTTTGTTAATACAATAATTTATAATGAACTGGCATGATCTGGGATGATAACTTGTTTCACTTTCTGTGTATTTGACATATGCAGGCGTATCTATGAAATCATCTTTAGTTACTAGACCTAAGTTGGTATGATGAGAAGTAACTTTTGCATTGCCGCCTGTAAAATCATAGGTCATAATATTCATGTAATCAACGGATGGCATCACTTTATCCAGTTCAACAAAATCATAGTATTTTTCCCAACCGGCAGAAGCAAAAGTTAGTGTATACTTTTTGCCGGTTTGATTCATTGCGGTCCTGAGTTCTTTCATTAAGGCAGTAAAACCTTCTTTATCTTCTGGTTTATGAGGATTTCCTATGCCGGGTAAACCCGGATATTCCCAATCCATATCTAATCCATCCAGCTCATATTCTTGCAGGAATTGTATGCAACTTGAAACAAATATTTGTCTGTTTTCCTCGCTGGTGGCCATTTCGGAAAAACCTCCTGATCCTCCCCAGCCACCGCAAGCCACCATCACTTTCAAGTGAGGATGCTTTTCTTTTTGCTTAACCAGGTTCTTTAGTTGGTTACCTGAATCTGCATCAGAAAATTGCATTTGATTGTCAATGACTTTTGTAAATGAAAAAATGATATGAGTGAGTCGATCCAGAGGAAGTTTGTTCAAATTGGTTTCTTCGGATGAAGGCATATAATAAGCCATTACAGCGAATGATTCTTGATTTTTCTTACAGGATATAATTAATATTAGTAATAAGCTTAATACAGTCAGTTTAATTTTATTCATGATGGTTATGCAATTAGGTTTATCCAAGTTAAAAGATAAGCATTTTTAAAATAATTAGCCTACTATAGTGTTTTGGAAAGAATATTAACCCTTTAATTGTAAATTAGAAGAGGGTTTTAATGATTTTTGACCTTTAATTCAATAGTTTTCGGTTATTTATATCATTTTTATACTCATAACTTTAAGGACGTTCGAATATCTTGACTATGAAACAAATTGTAATTTTAATTCTAATTCAAGTTGTAACTTGCTCATTATCCATAGCTCAGTCAAAATTTACTTTTAACCAAGGACAAATTTCAAAGGAGCAATTTTATCAAATTTTACCAATTGAATACCTACGAAATAAAATTATTATTCAGGCGGACGTAGATGGTATTAAAGGGAGATATATTGTTGATACCGGTGCAATGTGTATTGTTTTTAAGGATAGTACCAAAGAACAAAATCACCAGAATTTGTTAAAAATGCCAATCGTAGATGCCAATGGAATAAGAAATGAAGCCGATGTGATACAAATAAAAGAAATTAGATTGGGAGAATTGGAGTACCACAATATACCAGCATTAAGTATTGAAGCGCACGAGCTTTTTAAGTGTTTTAATGTTAAAGGTTTTATTGGAAGTAATCTTTTAAGATTTGGAGCTTTTAAAATTGATATTCCATCTAAAGAATTGCATATAGCAGATTCATATTCTGATTTTGACCTGAAGAAAAAAGAAGGACAGAAGCTTTGGTTGAATAAAGTTCAAAACTCACCATTTATCAGGATGGAATTTAATGGGGTACAACAGCAAGGTGTGCTGGTTGATACAGGCAGTGATTGTATTTATTCATTCAATAATAAGGTAGTTCAAAGGATGCAAAAGAAAGGATTGTTGAACAAGCCCGCATTTCAATCAAGTGGAACCAATTCTCAGGGAGCCTGGTCAATGGATAGTATGGATATCAAAAGCAATATATGGAGAGTTAATAAATTAAAAGTGGCAGATTCAGAGTTTACAGATTTATTACTTCGGAGTGATGATGCATCTTCAAGAATTGGGATGCAATTACTTGAAAATGGAGTTTTTGTATTGGATTACCCTAAGAAAAGATTCTTTTTTCAGTCTATCGATAAAATAAAATCGGAAGTAAGAGGATTCGGAATTGACTTTATTGCGAAAAATGATTCCATTATTGTAAATGGAATATGGTCAGGTACAAAGGCTGAAAAAGAGGGTGTTCAAATAGGAGACAGGCTGATTGAAATAACTGGTTTTCAATTGCGAGATAGTGACCTTTGTGATAAATTCTTTCTTTTAAAGCAATTGGCATTAGGGAAGGATGAATTGGAATTTGTAATGCGCAGAAAAGATTCGGATGATGAATATTCTGTAACATTACAACGAATTGAATAAAAAAATCCCCCGAATTTCTTCGAGGGATAAAATATTTTCTTCCTGATTGAACTACCAGATAGAGGTTCTGTCTTCTGGTGCAATGTATAGCGGACTTTTTGCATCCAGACCAAAAGCATCATACCATTCCTGAATATTTGGAAGAGGACCGTTAACTCGATTCGTTCCCAACGAATGAACATCTACTTTGGTTAATCGTGCAATTTCCTCATCTCTGATGTTTTGAGCCCAAACCCTAGAGTATGCCAAATAAAAACGTTGTTTATCAGTAAATCCATCAATCTTATCATTGTTTTCCTTACCATTTAATGAATTAAGGTAAGCCTGATATGAAATTAATAAACCACCTAAGTCGGCAATGTTTTCTCCTAATGATAACTCTCCGTTTGCAAATACTCCCGGTAATACCTCAAAACTATTGAATTGATCAACCAGTACTTTTGTGCGGGCATTGAATTTCTCAGCATCCTCAGCAGTCCACCATTCTTCCATATTACCATCTTTGGCAAAGAAACGTCCCTGATCGTCAAATCCGTGAGTCATTTCATGTCCAATAACTACCCCAATCGCCCCATAGTTAACTGCATCATCTCCATCAAGATAGAAGAATGGAGGTTGTAAAATGGCAGCAGGAAATACAATCTCATTTGCTAAAGGATTGTAATAAGCATTAACCGTTTGAGGAGTCATAAACCATTCTTCTTTATCAACCGGTTTGCCAATTTTAGCCATATCATACTCTAATTCAAAACGATTACTGGCAAGTATATTTTCGATGTAAGATGATTTAACTACTTTCAAATCAGAATAATCGCGCCATTTATTTGGATATCCTATTTTAACACGGATGGCGTCTAATTTTTCATGTGCTGCTTTCTTGGTTTCTTCACTCATCCATTCCAGTTGATCAATTCTTTGACCGAAAGCAATACGAAGATTTTCAACTAATTTATCCATTCGTTGCTTGGCAGCTGGTGGAAAATATTCAGCCACGAATAACTGACCAACAGCTTCGCCAAGTGCTCCATTGGTATTATTCACTACTTTTTTCCAACGAAGTTCCTGTTCTTTTTTGCCAGACATTGCTTTGCCATAAAAAGCGAAATGAGCATTTACAAAATCCTCGCTTAGGTAATCTGCTGTATTTCGAAGAATAACAGCTGTTAAAAATGCTTTCCAGGTGGTAAGTGTTTCTTTTTTGTATAATTTACCCACTTCTTTCAAAAATTCAGGCTGACTCATGTTTATTTCAGCAGGTACTTCATATCCCATCCCTTTAATAAAAGTTGCAAACGGGAATGGTTTCATCGTTTCTTCCACACCAGCAATATCAACTTTATTATAGGTTTTATGTGGATCACGGTTCTCTAATCTTGAATTAGACGCCTTTGCCAATTGCATCTCAAGTTCGAAAACGGTTTTTGCCAATTCAGAAGCATTGTTCTCATCGTTTCCAACCAAAGTAAACAATGAAGTTAAATAGGCATTGTAGGCTTCACGCAATTTCTTAGCATCTTCAGTATCTTCAAGATAATAATCACGATCAGGCATGCCTAATCCTCCTTGATAAATACCGGCAATTGTCATTTCACTATTCTTTTGATCCGGTGTTGAGGAATAGTGAAACAATGGATTTATTCCTTGTTGTTGCAAAAAGCTGATAACAGTTACCAGATCGGCTTGCTTTTCAATGCTGTTTACTTTTGACAGAAGAGGTTGAATCGGCTCAAAACCAGCCTTGTTGATTGCTTCCAGATCCATTCCTGAAGCATAGAAATCTCCAATTTTCTGACTAACTGATCCTTCCTCAGCTATTTCAGACGCAGCGTTTTCTATTATTAATTTTACTTTCTCTTTATTGTCTTCTGCCAATAAATCAAAACTACCGAATCTACTTTTATCATCAGGAAGCGGATGCTGTTTGCGCCATCCACCATTAACGTATTCAAAAAAATTTGTACCAGGATCAATTGTCAGGTCCATATCGTTTGCAGAAAAAACAGGTTTGACTGCATTGTTTTGTTCTTTACTTCCACTTGCACAAGAACTTGCGCCAATGGTTACTGTCAGCAAAGAACCCCAAAAAAGTGATGAGTTCATTCCAGGTTTATTATTACAGCAATGCTGCATGGTTTAAAAATTAAGTGTTTCTTTTTCTGTGCCCCCAAAGAGCGGCTCAAAATAAGTGATTTTCAAATTATCAACCAAAACATTTGAACTATCGAGTTAATTGTCAGTTTATAAATTAATCATGTAGTGGTAGAATAAAGGTCAGTTTATATGATTTCGACAATATTAATTGTCATGATTTTAATTTATAATTTGATTTTCAATGTTCTTCTGAATTTTAATTTATGATTATAATCTTATTTAGAACCTTTATAAACTTTGATTGTTAAAATTGGCGAGAGCGGGCGTTAGAGTCTTATTTAGATTTGGTTTAAATAAACTCGAAGATTATATTTGCGCCGTTTTAATTTAGACTATATAAACGTAATAATATGTCAACATTTGAAATTCTGATGCCTAAAATGGGCGAAAGTGTTGAAGAGGCAACCATCACTAAATGGTTTGTTTCGGAAGGTGATACCGTTCAGGAAGATGATGTCCTGTTGGAAATAGCAACTGATAAGGTGGATTCGGAAATTCCTTCTCCGGTGGCAGGAACCATAAAATCAATCATGTATAAGGTTGATGATGTTGTACCTGTAGGAGAGCCAGTGGCAGTGATATTATTGGAAGGTGCTGAAGATACAGATACCCCATCTGCTGAGACTGGTAAAAAGGAAGAAAGTGCACCAGTTGAATCATCTACTCAGGAATCACCTCAGAACACTGTTTCTTCAGATATAAATAAATCATCAGATCGATTCTATTCACCATTGGTAAGAAGTATGGCAAGTGCTGAAGGAATTGGTTTGGATGAATTGGAAAAAATAACCGGTACAGGCAAGGATGGACGTGTCACAAAAAGTGATATGACTGATTATATTGCCAATAGAGGCAAATCTGCTCCAACTGCTCAACCTGAATCAGCAAAACCTGCAGCCGCACCAAGTGCACCGGCAGCACCGAAAGAGCAACCTAAAGTACATGTTTCTGTTTCTGCCAATGATGAAATTGTTGAGATGGATCGTATGCGCAAGTTGATTGCAGAACATATGGTTATGTCTAAACAGGTTTCTCCACACGTAACAAGCGTTGTTGAAGCAGATGTTACCAATGTAGTCCTTTGGCGAAACAAGGTAAAAGATCAATTCCAGAAAAAATATGGAGAGAAGATAACTTTTATGCCAATTTTTACGGAGGCTGTTGCCAAAGCTTTGCGCGATTTTCCTGGTGTTAATGCTTCGGTTGATGGTGATAAAATCATCATGCGTAAGAATGTAAACATTGGTATGGCAGTTGCTCTTCCATCGGGTAATTTAATTGTACCGGTAATCAAACAAGCGGATCAGAAAAATCTGGTTGGTTTAACAGGAGATATCAATAGATTGGCAGGATTGGCTCGTGATAATAAGTTGTCTCCTGACGATATTCAGGGAGGCACATTTACAATTACCAACTTCGGATCGTTTAAAAACATTATTGGAACACCAATTATTAATCAACCTCAGGTAGCTATACTGGCTATTGGTGCAATCGAAAAGAAACCGGCTGTTATTGAAACTCCAACCGGAGATGTGATTGGTATTCGACATAAAATGTTCTTATCATTATCATACGATCATAGAATAGTTGACGGTATGTTAGGAGGTAATTTCCTACGTCGAATTGCCGATTACATTGAGGCTTTTGATATTAATTCCGAAATTTAATCATTGATATAAAGTGTTTAAAATGAGTGATATTCCAAAAATACATTCTATAAAAAAGACGGATAAGGATACTTTGTTGAAGTGGTATCGCCTTTTGTTTTTAGGGCGTACCCTTGACGAAAAAGCACCGAATTATCTGAAACAGGCAATTGGATGGTCATACCATGCTCCCGCAGCTGGTCATGATGGTATTCAATTGGCTATAGGACAGGTTTTTGATCGTAGTAAAGATCATTTATTTCCTTATTACCGTGATTTAGTTACCAACGTATCTGCCGGATTAACTGCAGAGGAAATTATTTATAATGGTATTTCAAAGGATGCAGATGTAGCTGGTGGTGGACGTCATATGTCGAACCACTTTGCCAAACCGGAATGGAACATTCATAATGTTTCGTCTTGTACAGGAAACCATACATTGCATGCGGTTGGTGTTGCGCGTGCAATCAAAACCTACGACAGTAAAGGTGTGGCAATCAGTTCTCAGGGTGAATCATCGGTTTCGGAAGGCTATGTTTACGAAGCCATCAATGGTGCATCAAAAGAGCAATTACCTGTAATATTTGTTTTTCAGGATAACGGCTACGGTATTTCAGTTCCTAAAAAAGATCAGACAGCAAACCGAAAGGTGGCTCATAACTTTGAGGGATTTAAGCATCTGCGCATTATGTATTGTAATGGTAAAGATGTTTTTGATTCAATGAATACCATGTTGGAAGCCAGTAAGTGGGCTGAAGAAAACCAAAAGCCTGTGATTGTGCATGCAAACTGTGTACGTATTCATTCGCATAGTAATTCCGATCGTCATGAGTTATATCGTGATGATAACGAATTAGGTTATGTAAAAGAATACGATCCACTTGCTAAATATAAACGTTTACTGATTCGTTATAACAGAGCTACCGAAGAAGAACTATCTGCAATCGAAGCAGAGGTGGCAGATGAAGTAAAAGTTGCTCATCGTAAGGGAATGGCTGCACCACATCCAACACCTGAGTCAGCAATGGATTATGTTATTCCTGAGCCTTATGTTTCAACTAAATATCCTGATGGAACCCATAATCATGAGGGAGAATCATTGAAACTGATTCAGGGATTAAATGAAACATTAAAGGCCGAGTTCAGAAATAACCCGGATACATATCTATGGGGACAGGATATCGCTAATAAAGATAAAGGCGGAATTTTTAATGTTTCTAAAGGAATGCAGCAGGAGTTTGGCAAGAAACGTGTGTTTAATGCACCTATTGCTGAAGACTTTATTATGGGAACTGCCAACGGAATGGTTCGTTTTAACAAGAACATAAGAGTTGTTGTGGAAGGTGCTGAGTTTGCCGATTATTTTTGGCCAGCTATGGAGCAGTTTGTTGAGACAACCCATGAATACTGGAGAACCAAAGGTCAGTTTTCACCAAATATTACAGTTCGATTGGCATCCGGAGGTTATATCGGTGGTGGTTTATATCACTCTCAGAATATCGAAGCAGCCTTAACAACTTTTCCTGGTGTACGTGTGGTTTATCCATCTTTTGCTGATGATGCAGCCGGATTATTACGAACAAGTATGCGATCAGAAGGAATGACAGTATTTATGGAGCCAAAGGCGTTATACAATGCACCAAAGGCTGCAACACCAATTCCTGAAGACTTTGAAGTACCTTTTGGTAAAGCCCGGATTCGAAGAGAAGGTTCCGACCTGAGTATCTTTACTTATGGTAATACAACCCATATGTGTTTAGAAGCTGCTGAAAAACTTGAAAAAGAAGGTTTTGGTAACGTTGAAGTAGTGGATTTGAGGTCATTACTTCCGTTAGATAATGAAACAATTCTGGCATCAGTTAAGAAAACTTCACGTGCTTTAGTAGTTCATGAGGATAAAGTATTTGCCGGTTTTGGTGGAGAGGTAGCTTCATTGATTAACTCAGAAGGATTTGAGTATTTGGATGCTCCGGTTCGACGTGTTGGTTCAACTTTTACACCTGTTGGATTTAATCGTACGCTTGAAGCAGCTATTCTGCCAAATACAGATAAGATTTTTGAAGCAGCAAAAGATCTGTTGTCATACTAAAACCTAATCGACTAATATTATGAAAGATACTGGAATATTTTATAGCTTTCGCTCGGTAAAAACTGGACAGCAAGTAAAGAAAATTCTCAAGTTGTTAGGTTCTGATAATGTAACAGCAGTTGATATTGATGTGGCGACTGGAGAGGATTTTATGAAGTTCACTAACTATGTGTTGGCTGTACCTACTTGGTTTGATGGAGAATTGCCAACTTATTGGGATGAGTTTTTACCATCTATTGAGGATGAAAGTCTTAAAGGTAAAAACTTTGCCATTTTTGGTGGAGGAGATCAGAAAGGTTATCCTGAAAATTTTGTTGATGGCATTGGTTTGATGGCTGAGTTTTTGGAAGAAAGAGGCGGTAAGATCGTAGGATTTACATCTACAGATGGATATACTTTTGAAGGAAGTAAAGCTAAACGAGGTGATCAGTTTGTTGGATTAGCTCTTGATATAGAAAATCAGGCAGCTTTGAGTAATGAACGAATCGATGCCTGGGTTAAATCTTTAACCAAAGAATTTGCTTAGATAAAAGTTTATAAACGAATATTAAGGAAGGGATGTGCATTGTGTTCATCCCTTTTTTTATAATAAATGTTCAACCAAAATTTTAATCCCAATACCAATCAATAACAAACCACCAATAATTTCAATTTTATTTCGAAAAATGCTCCCTAATTTCCAACCTATTGCAATTCCAAGATGAGAAAATATAAAGGTAACCATACCAATTACAATCGCTGGAAAAACAATGTCTACGTCTAATAAGGAGAAACTAATGCCAATTGCCAGAGCATCAATACTGGTTGCAATAGCCAGCATTGTAATGGTTTTATTATTATAAGCATTTACAAATGGAGCGGATTCCTGATATTGAAAAGCTTCGTAAAGCATTTTTCCACCAATAAACAGAAGTAAGATAAAAACTACCCAATGATCGTATGCACTAATTGACTCAGCAAAAGACTGACCAAGAAACCAACCAATCACAGGCATAATTCCCTGAAAGAAAGCAAATGTTAAACAAACTTTTCCAACAGGATTAAATTTAATTTTCTTAATTGATAATCCAACAGTAATGGAAACAGCAAATGAATCCATTGCCAATGCAATTGCAATTAGAAGTAGTGAAAAAAACTCCATGAACTTATTTTGGCCGCAAAATTACATTTTTTTGAGTCAATCCGAAAAAGATAATATAAGCAGATATTTAGTTAACAATAATTAATTCATTTTCTCTGCAATATTTAAGTGTGTATTCATCACAGCAAATAAAGATTAAAATTCAATTTTATAATCAAAATTTATTATTACGATTAATAAATAGCTACTGCCGAGTAAAATCTGTTGCTCACAAGTACACTTCAATTTATAAAAGAGAATAACAAGAGGAGAGAGGTGTTTACATATGTAATTACAAATGTAAATTAATGATCAAACTCCAATAATACTTTAAGTATACACATGTAAATAAACAAGGATAATAATATACACATTTATAAATGACCTATATATATTAAAATAATTACATAAAATACATATAATCAGTAATATATCGTTATTATATGTAGTTCTACATTAACTATATCGACTACATATGTAATAAATGTCAGGAATTATAAGATTAAATAACAATTTAAATTACTTAAAACTCACATAACCAGTGTTATAAGTAGTTTATATAAAGTATCAGTTAACTACTTTTATAATCGTTTAATTTTCAGGGTATTTAAATTATAGCTATTCGTTATATCCTCCTTTACATTCTTATCTTAAATTTTGATACACGAAGTTGTTAAATAACATTTATACAATATGTTATGAACGGTAATCTAATCTGTATTTTAAAATTGTTTAAGACTGGATTAACTGAAGACACTATGAGTATTGTTGGACGAATACAATTGTAACTATTAAGAAACATTAGTTACATAAATAAACTAAGAGAGTTTTGATAAAATGAATTTATTAAATTACATTTGTGACTTACAATTGTAATCACTTTATTAGATTTAACTAATTAACAATTGTAAATACATAAACAACAGTGTTTATTTTCATTTATAATTATGAGAGAGCGTTTAGAAGCAATACTTAAATACGAAAAACTTACACCTTCGAGGCTGGCAGATATATTAGGTGTTCAGCGCTCAGGTATTTCACATATAATGTCTGGTCGAAACAAACCAGGTTTAGATTTCCTTGCTAAACTAATCTCTAATTTTCCACATATTAATGGTGATTGGTTAATCACGGGTGAAGGACCTATGCTTAAAAATGGTTCGAATAAGCCTTCAGGGGGACAAATGTCGATACCAATGACATCTATGCCTTCAGAAGTTAAAAAAGAGCCTGAGAAACCTAATATTAAGATGGAAAAGCCGGCAGGATATACTTCAATGCCTAAAATAGCTCAACCAACCTTTGAAAAGAATAAAGCTACTCAGGAGAAAGACATTGAGCGAATCATAGTTTTTTATACCGACAAGTCATTTACAGAGTATAAACCTGAGTAGATTAAGCAACCTGATCCGCGAATTTGTAGAAATCTGTTTGCTATTCTATTATTTCAAAGAATTTTCAATCTCTTTAACTCGTTATTTTTTGGTATATTTGCATCGATTTATTGATGGTTACAAATGTGAACTATTGATGGATCTTTGAAATAGCAAGTTAATTGATATGAAGAAATACTTAGACGATTTTATTGTTGTCAGTAATGAGCGACTTAATCATGAGTATGTGGTGTTGACTCTTAAACATCCTGACCGACTTCCGCATATGATGCCTGGCCAGTTTGTGGAAGTTAAAGTTGAAAACGGGCCCAATACCTTCTTACGCAGACCTATATCTATTCATGATGTAGATAAGGAGGCTAATACCATGAAGCTTTTGATACAGGAGATTGGCGAAGGAACCCGTTTAATGGGAGCTTTACAGGAAGGTGACAAATGTAATCTTGTTTATCCTTTGGGTAACTGGTTTTCATTACCTGATAAGCCTGATGTATTGCTTGTTGGAGGTGGTTGTGGAATTGCCCCGTTATTATTTATGGGACGACATTTGAAAGCCAATGGTATTAAACCACGCTTTCTTTTGGGAGCGCGCACTTCAGAAGGTCTAATTGCGCTGGATGAATTTAAAAAATTAGGGGAAGTTTATACTACTACAGAAGATGGATCTGCAGGAACAAAGGGATATGTGATACATCATCCTGTTATGAGAACACAGGATCCGGATATTGACTGGATTTATACCTGTGGGCCTGATGCAATGATGAGAGTTGTTGCTAAATACGCCCGTAATCACGATATACGTTGT
This sequence comes from Carboxylicivirga caseinilyticus, assembly GCA_025499705.1. Taxonomy (GTDB): domain Bacteria; phylum Bacteroidota; class Bacteroidia; order Bacteroidales; family Marinilabiliaceae; genus Carboxylicivirga; species Carboxylicivirga caseinilyticus. The sequence goes on along the minus strand of JAFMVE010000029.1, from coordinate 45,108 downwards.
CAGGTTTCTCTTGAGAATCATATGGCATGTGGTTTTGGAGCCTGTTTATGTTGTGTTGCTGATACACTTGATGGAAATAAATGTACCTGTACTGACGGACCTGTTTTTGACTCAACTTATTTAAAATGGTAGACTTAAATATTAACTTAAACGGGTTGAATCTTAAAAACCCGGTAATGACTGCTTCCGGAACCTTTGGTTATGGTGAAGAGTTTATGGATTTCTTTGATATTTCATGCCTGGGAGGCGTTTTGGTCAAAGGAACTACCTTAAACCATCGTGAAGGTAATCCTTATCCCCGAATGGCAGAAACACCGCAGGGAATGTTAAATGCAGTAGGATTACAGAATAAAGGGGTACATTATTTTGCCGATACTATTTATCCCAGGATTAAGGATATTAAAACCAATATGTTGGTTAATGTTTCGGGTTCAACTGTTGATGAGTATGTTGAGACGGCTAAAGTTGTAAACTCATTAGAAAATATACCTGGAATTGAATTAAATATATCCTGTCCAAACGTTAAAGAAGGTGGTATGGCTTTTGGTACCAGTTGTCCTTCAGCTGTTGCCGTTGTTAATGCAGTTCGTAAGGTGTACGATAAGCATTTAATGGTTAAACTATCGCCTAATGTTACTGATATTGCTGAAATTGCTAAAGCTGTTGAAGATAACGGGGCTGACTCGGTCTCATTAATAAACACTCTTCTTGGAATGGCAGTTAATGCTAAAACTCGCCGCCCGGTATTATCAACCATAACAGGAGGATTATCAGGACCTGCAGTTAAACCTATTGCTATACGCATGGTTTGGCAGGTAGCACAAGCTGTTAAAATACCTATTGTTGGTATGGGTGGAATAATGAATGCAACCGATGCAATCGAGTTTATGTTAGCAGGAGCATCTGCTGTTCAGGTGGGAACGGCTAATTTTATAGATCCAATGGTTACCGTTAAAATCGTTGAAGGGATAGAACAGTATTGTGATGAAAATGGTTTTGAGAGTGCTTCAGAATTAATTGGAGCAATGCAGGTATAACTTCTATTAATTATAAAGCTTAAACCGGATGTATTGTTATGTCCGGTTTTTTTTGTTCCTTATTGAATGATACGTATTTATTAAAACAATCTTAGTGATTACATATGTGAATTAAAGTTGTAAACACTCTAATTATTGATTCTATATAAATAAAAAAGGCCTCGAAATAATTTCGAAGCCTTTAGTGATTCAGCTGGGGTTCGAACCCAGGACCCCATCCTTAAAAGGGATGTGCTCTACCAGCTGAGCTACTGAATCTTCCCATTTTTGCGGTTGCAAATATAGATTATTCAATATAAGAGACCAAATAATTAGATTGAAAAAAGAGCTTATTTTAAAAAATATCTCATTAAAATACTTAGGATGTGCCACTTAGTTTATCACTGTTTTTTTCAAATAGATTAACTACTGGCTTAAAATGTTTTCGTATCGTTGGCCATTGACCAGGATTTTCGGAGAGTAGTTGTAAAATACGTACTTTATTTTTCTTTAATGCATCACTAATTGCTGGTGCAGTAATAGCACGATCCATGTTTTTACCTACTTCTGCACTTGTTAGACTATTACCAGTATTTAGTACTAGAAGTGCTGATTTTTCAAGTCTGTTTAATAAATCTACCGTTTTACTTATTCGATTATTTATGACAATTTCTTTTTTATCAGAAAAGTTTACTGGCGATACAATGATTAAATAAGCTGGAATTAATTCTATTGTGTCACCTGGCTCAGCAAGTTTAATGTTACAAATGTAAACAAGGCTATTCGTAATACTTTCTTTCAATTGCTCCAGATCCTTACACTTCTCAAAGAGTATGTTCCTAACATTTTCATGTATAACATAATTAAAGCCATCTCTTTTGCTTAAGCTGTATAAATAATCATCTATCCAGTAATTATTCCATTTATAAAAATCATTATTTTGAGCTTCATTCTCTTCTTGTTTGGTTATCAGAAGTTTTTGGGTGGATTCTTTGAATTGAATGGTACTTGAAATGTTGCTTAAATAGTTAGATACAATACTATCTGCATAATTCTTTGCCAATCGTCCTATAATTGCTTTTTCGGAAGTTGTATAACTTTCTTTACTTTCTGTGATTCCAAAATTACTTTTATTATCCCTGAAGAATAAATAGAAATGTGCATTAGAATCTTTACTTCCCAGTTTCTGCTTAACATGAAGAACTAAATATTTTGATTCAGTAAACAAGTCTAATTGACCAATTTTGGGTTGTTCAATGGTAACGAATGGTAAACGGTTGGCATTAAGCCATTGGAAACTGCTATTGAGTTTTGATTCACTATTTAAAAATTCCTGAATTTCATTACTAATTTCCAGTACTTCTTCTTCTTTATTTCTTGTCCATTCTATTCCTTGATAGTCTGACTTGTAATCTGGCCAAAAACCAAATATACGATCAATACCATCCATATAACTCGGCCATTGGTTCATAAGATGCAATGCACATTTAATAATTATATGTTGGTTTGGATTAAAGGACATATATTAAGTAGATAATTAAGCAAATTTATAAATATTAAGTAAATAATTAAGCTAAAAGTTAAGCTTAATTATTTATTAAGCTAAAAATTAATAGAAAAATTCTGCTTAATTAATTATATAAATATATGTAAACCAACGTAATATTGCAATTGTAAATTCTTTGTTTAATCCCAAAAAATAGAATTTTTAAATCTATTAATTAAAATAATTAAGCTATGGAAAAGTTTTATTTAAGCAAAATAGAATGGCTTACTGAATGGTTTATGCAGTTATTTTTTGATCCAATGTACTTCTTTCAACCCGAAAAAGTTAATTCATCAGATACAACCAATAATGTTAAAAGGGATACTATAAATAGTATTCATAATCAAATTTGGTTAGTAGAGAAAAAGATAAGGCAATATAAAAAGCTATGGAATGCAAATGATCCAGTGAGAAAGATTAATGGCTTTTTTATGGGTAATAGTATTAGAATAATGGAAAATTTATCTGACGCCAAAAAGTGGTCAATAAGGGCTTTATTTAATGCAAAAAGCACCTTGAATAATATTCAAAGTGCTTTTGATATATTGTGGTATGGATTAAGCTTTCAATGATTGCTTCATATGAACCATCTTAATAGCTGTAATTGCTCCTTCGTCACCTTTATTTCCATGTTTGCCTCCGGCTCTGTCTAATGCCTGTTGTTCATTTGATGTGGTTAATACACCAAAAATAAATGGAATTGGAAACTGAAGATTCAATTGTGTGATACCTTGAGTTACGCCTGAACATACATAATCGAAGTGAGGAGTATCGCCCTGGATTACGCACCCTAAACAAATAACAGCATCCACGTCAGTCATTTCGGCTATGTATTTAGCGCCTGCTGTTAACTCAAAGCTTCCGGGTACATATTTTTTTATGATATTTTCTTTGTTAACACCATGCTTAATTAATGTGTTGAATGCGCCATTGAATAATGCTTCGGTAATTTCTGTATTCCATTCCGATACAACAATACCAAATTTCATGGTTTCGGCAGACGGAACATCTTCGATATTGTAATCTGATAAATTTTTTAAACTTGTTGCCATTGCTTTTAATTTTATTACAAAAATAAAAGAGGTTGCCGACAGTATCAAGCAACCTCTTTAAATAAGCTTTATCTTTTCTTACTTCAATTCAGCTCTTGTAATGTATTTATCAATCTGACGAGCTTCAGAAGAAGTTTTGTATTGATCTTTAATAGTTGTGTAAGCCTTAACTGCTTCTTCTTTGTTATTGGCAGTTTCGTATGCTATACCCAATTTCATTAAATAAGTTGGTGCTGTAAGGTTGTTGTCGTAAGAACTTGCTTTTTTGTATTGGCTGATGGCGTCATCAGTCTTGCCTAATTCCATATAAGCATCACCCATTGCACCGGCAGCTGTAGCAGCAATTAATTCATCATCTGTTGAGAAATCACCCAAAAATGAAATTGCTTCTTCGTAGTTGCCTAAATGTAAATTTGAAACTCCAGCATAAAAAGCTGAAAGTTTACCAGCTTTAGTTGAACCATATTCGTCCATGATTTCAATGAAACCAGGATTGATACCGTCACCGTTTAAAGCTAATTTAAAACTGTCTTGCTCAAAGTATTGCTGAGCATAAAATATTTGTTTCTGAGCGTTGTTTTCCAAAGGTTGGAAATACAATTTAGAAAGACCATAATAACCAGCTACAATGGCAATAATTACCAATGCTACAATAGTAAGGGTGTTTTGGTTCTCTTCAATAAAATGCTCTGTTTTACTCAATGCGCTCTCAACATGTTCCAGATTTTCATCTGCATGAGCGCCCTTTTGTTGCTTTGACATATTTTGCGTTTATTTTATTCGAAACGCAAATGTAATTCTTTTAACAAAAAAACAAAAGGTGGATTCTTATTTTTAGGGCAGTGTTGAAAAAAATATACTATCTAAATTGAAAAATTAGAAGGATCCATTAAAAGCGTTCATTACTTTTGTTCTAAATTATATGATTCATGCACATCAAGCATCTAAATCTTGTAAATTTTAAAAATATAGCCCAGGCTGAAATTGAGTTTTCAGATGGAATAAATTGTTTTGTAGGGCATAATGGCGCAGGTAAAACCAATGTGCTGGATGCCTTGTACTATTTATCTTTTTGTAAAAGTTATTTCAATTCCATTGACAGTCAGAATATTTTGCACGGACAGGAATTTATGGTGGTTCAGGGACTATATTGGCGTCAGGATGAAGATGAACAGATTTATTGCGGACTTAAAAAGTCTCAGAAGAAACATTTTAAACGCAATAAAAAAGAATATAATAAATTGTCAGATCATATTGGTTTCTTACCATTGGTTATGATATCGCCTTCGGATGAACAGCTGATCAATGATGGGAGTGATTTGCGTCGTAAATATATTGATGGAGTTATTTCGCAGTACGACAAACCCTATCTCGAAGATCTGATGCGTTACAACCGTTCGTTACAACAACGAAATGCCACATTAAAGTCGATGAAAGATAGTGGTAATCGCAATATGGATATGCTTGATCTGTGGGATGAGCAATTGTCTTCATTAGCGGATAAAATCTACCTTAAACGGGATGCATTTATTAAAGAGCTGGTTGCTGTGTTTCAAAAGCATTATGCATATGTTTCGGCAGGTAATGAAGAAATATCATTGGGTTATATTTCAAACCTGCAGGAAGGAAGTCTAAAAAAGCAGCTAATCGAAAACAGGTCAAAAGATTTAATTCTGGGTTATACATCCAAGGGTGTTCATAAAGACGATCTTGAAATGATGCTATCAGGATATCCGATTAAAAAAATAGCTTCTCAAGGGCAGAAAAAGACTTTTTTAATTGCCTTAAAACTGGCGCAGTACGAATTTATACATCGTCATAATGGTATTAAACCCATACTTCTTCTTGACGATATATTCGATAAGCTGGATAGTCAGCGTAGTGGTCGTTTGTTACAACTGGTTAGTGAGGATATGTTTAATCAGATCTTTATAACTCATACCAGCAGTGAGACTTTATTGGATACAGTAGAACAAACCGGTAAGAGTTTTAAGATGTTTAACGTTGAATCCGGTGAGATTCAGGAAATCAATCAGGAATCATGAAACGAAAAGCAGTTCAGCCTATAAGCGAGATATTAAAAGAGTATTTGAAGGAGAAAAAGCTTAACCAGGGCTTAATGGAGAATCGTGCTGTTCAGTACTGGGAGCGGGTACTGGGACCTGCCGTAGCGCGTTCAACTCAACGAATATATATGTATAGAGGCACTTTGTATGTTGAACTTAATTCAAGTGTACTTCGTAATGAATTACTAATGTGGAAGGATCGTATTATTGTGAACCTGAATCAGGCTATAGGAGAGGAGATTGTGCTCGATTTGGTTCTTAAATAGAAATTCTAAAACTTGTTTACTTCGTACTAATCTTAATTTCTTCTTATTGTTATAAATCTTTTTCAATGGTCTTAAAAATAAGATCAAGATTGAAAGGTTTTTTTAATGAAGCAGAAATCAATCCTGCATTAATGGCATTATTGATATCATTATTGACTTCGTAACCCGTAACAATGTAATAATGCTTGTCTTTATGAATTTTTTTTGCCTCAGTAATAAAGTCGACACCGTTCATCTCAGGCATTTTCATATCGCTAAAAACAAGTTTTATATCAGGATTCGTTTCTAGTAATTGAAGACCTTCAAATCCGGAAGCGGCAGTATGTACCTCATATTTTTTACCTATCAAAGCCTTAAATAGCAGAAGATTCATAGGTTCGTCATCAACGTATAATATTTTATTTCCTTTATTATCCATTGGTTGTTTCTTTTATTGGTAATGTGATTTCTATGCAGGTCCATTCACCAGGTTCAGAATTTATTTTGATTGTTCCATTATGCTCCTTAATTATATTGTAGCTAATTGATAATCCAAGTCCGGTTCCTTCACCGGGTTCTTTTGTTGTATAAAAAGGATCAAATACATTATTTATCACTTCTTTAGAAATGCCTTTTCCATTATCTAAAATTTCAATAATAATTTGATCATCATCAACTTTAGTTGCAAGTTGGATTTTACCAGTATGATTATCAATTGCCTGTATCGAATTATTAATAATGTTTAGCATAACCTGGTGAAGTTGTCCTTCATTTGCATTAATGTTTGGCAAGGTGGGAGACAGATTCTTTATTATCTCTGTCTTAGAATCAATTTTGCTTTTAAGCATTGTTAAACAATTATTTAGAATATTGTTTATTTGACAGGATGTTCGTTCCATGTCATTTTTTCGGGAATAATGATTTAAACTAGAAACAATATCAGCTGTTCTGTTAACTCCTTCGTTGATGGCGTTTAAGTAGGTTTGTGCCTCTACAATATTGTTTCCCGGATTTTCTTTTAAATAATTTTCAATGGCCAAACTGCCACCCATTATAAAGTTCAAGGGATTATTAATTTCATGAGCAATACCTGCCGATAGGAGACCTAAAGACGCCATTTTTTCGGATTGGATGAGTTGCTGCTGGGCAGTATGTAAATTCTTTAGTGTGATCTCAAGATTTTTTTTCTGTTCTAATAGAAGTCTGTTTGAATTATTTAACTCCTGATTTCGTTTATTCAATTCATCAGTACGGTCTTTAACCAGAATTTCAAGATTATTGCGATGTCTGGCTAATTCTTCCTGGGTAATTTTGCTCTCTGTAACATCAATAAAGGTGTTCATTATTAGAGTTGAATCCTTATAATATAATTTTATACATGAATATAAAAAATGCTTTTTTTCTCCATCATTATTAAACAGTGCTAATTCCCAATTATCAACTCTATTGGAGTTAAGGACCATTTCTTTGATATTACTGTAGTATTTTTCTTCATCCAGAAAATTTAACTCATGTGGAGTTTTGCCTAAAACATCTACTTCTTCTATTTTAAAAATATTGCAATATGATTTATTAACGATAAGATGACGCAGGCTTTCATCAGTCACACTTATTGGATAAGGAGCCAGATTAAGTAATATCTGAAATAAATGTTCGCTCTCCTTTAAGGCATCTTCAGCTAATTTTAGGTCCGTTGTGTCAATTAAAGTCCCCATGATAGCTGCCCGGTTCTTATATATCATTGTGGTTCCGAGTACCTGGACATAAATAGTAGAATTATCTTTTCTTAAACCTTTAAATTCATATTTTAGAGAGCCTGATTCTCCATTTAATCTTCTTTTGATATTATTGGCAACTTTTTCCTTATCATCGTCATGAACCAAAAGGGGTGGATCTAATATGTCAACAATCTCATCACATTCATATCCAAAGATTTCACAAAAATGATTGTTAACATACCTAAAACGGTTGTCCTGAATTAAATAAACGCCTACCAATGAATTCTCAACAAGGCTTTTGTATTTCGTTGCATTATCTTTTAATTCCTGCTCAATGGCATGTTGCTGAGTGATGTCGATTAAAATTCCGGCAACAGCTTTTTTCCCGTTATAATTAATTAGATTTCCAAAAACTTTAACGTATGCCTGTTCACCATCTTTTCTGATGATTCTGAATTGACTGTCAGCTGTTTTTATAACACCCGACATCCGTTTATTTACATATGATTTCAGGCTATTTATATCGTCAGGAACAATGATATCCAACGTTTCCATCTTATCAACGGTTTCATTGTTTGAATATCCGGTAATAATAGACCAGCCTTCACTAACATATTTAAACTTGTTATCCTGAAGTATATATACTCCAACTAATGGATTTTCGGTGATGCTTTTAAATAATTCTGAGAATTGATGTTTTCTATGTTTAAAAATATTAAACACTGATTTTATGGGATCTGAAGAAAATTTAAAAGCTTCCATCCTAAATAAATGATTTTAAGTGTTAACCTGAATTCTTAATTAAAATACTATTAAAACCGTAATATTCAACACGAATAATCTGGTTTTTAGAATTTAATTTCTGTTGAAATATTTTATGAAAACTTTCAGTAAAGGCTTTTGGGTTATTAGGTTTAAGATCTACTTATTACAATTAAGTTGAGTAATTAATAATCTAAACCTCCCATGATGGGAGGTTCAGGTATGATTGTAAATGTTATTTATTTAAAAGTTATAGATTAAATGTATCAGAACCAGTATTGGTTTCAACACTTTATTTTCTGTTTTAATATTTTATGGTTCCTTTTCCAATAATTCTTTTCTACTGAAAAAGAAATTTGATTCGCGTTCGGCACTCTCGTCACTATCAGAACCATGAATGGCGTTCATTGATTTACTGATGGCAAAAATTTTTCGAATAGTTCCTTCCCTCGCTTCAGCCGGATCGGTGCTGCCAATTAATTTTCTAAAATCAGCCACTGCATTATCTTTTAATAAAATAGCGGCCACAATTGGACCTGAGCTCATAAAATCAACCAATTCTCCAAAGAATGGACGTTCTTTATGTTCTGCATAGAATTCTTCAGCGTCTTCATGCGATAATTTTACTGATTTAATAGCTGCAATTCGGAATCCTGCCTTTTCAATCATATCTACAATAGCTCCGATATGACGATGTTTTACAGCTCCTGGCTTAATCATTGTAAGTGTTTTATTTCCTGCCATGTGCGTTAGAATTTTTTACTACGGTTAAACTATAGATTTAGGTATTACTTGAATCACTTCATTTATTCTATCTTTGTAAATCTCTAAGATAAAATAAATGATGAATATTAGTGATCAATCACAAGTAGAAATTTTTAAAAACTACGTTAATAACTCTCAAAATATAGTAATTGTTCCACATAATAATCCGGATGGTGATGCATTAGGAGCTTCACTTGGTTTGTTGAACACACTAAAAAATATGGGTAAATCAGTCACTGTGATTTCACCCAACGAGTTTCCTGATTTTTTAAACTGGATGCATGGTGTTAATGATGTTTTAATTTTTGACAAGCAGTTATTAAAAGCAAATCAATTGATTGAAGGATCTGATCTGATTGTTTTTCTTGATTTTAATGCATTGTCGCGTATTAAGTTAATGCAGCCTTTATTTGAAAAAGATACTACTCCCCGTGTTATGATTGATCATCATCCATTTCCGGAAGAAGATACAGCCCAAGTGCAGATAAGTGTACCCGAAGCTTCTTCTACGTGTGAGTTACTTTATCATGTATTGTCATTAAGTGGTTTTAAACAGAGCATTACAAAGGAAGCTGCAGAATGTATCTATGCCGGTATTATGACGGATACAGGTGCGCTTAATTATAACTCAAGTAGGCCTCAAACTTATCATATTGTTGCTGAATTACTTGAGATGGGAATTGATAAGGAAAATATTCACCAAAATTTATTTCATAACAATTCGTTTGACCGAATGCGCTTATTGGGACATGCTTTAGGGGTTAAAATGCAACGATTACCCGAACAAAAAGCTGCATATATTGATTTGAGTAAAGAAGAATTACATCAATTCAATTTTAAACCGGGTGATACAGAGGGTTTTGTGAATCAGGCCTTATGGATAGAAGGTGTGCAAATGTCAGCCTTTTTCACAGAAAAAAACAACCTTGTTAAGATATCCTTCCGTTCCCGAAATGGTTTCCCGGCAAACGCATTTAGTGAGAAGTATTTTGGTGGAGGAGGCCATTTTAATGCTGCAGGCGGAGAGTCAAAGTTATCGTTGACGGAAACTGTTGAGCGTTTTAAAGTAGTATTAAAGGAATTTTGTGACGAAAATGGTTTTTAATCTTAAAAAATACAGGCTGACTTTCTTTTTTATTATCTCATTATTGATAATTATTTCATCTTGTAAGAATGATAATAAAAAGAAAAAAGTGGTGATAACCAGGGATATGTTAATGGAACATAACCGTAAATTGTTGGGACTTGAGTCTGATGTTATTAAAAAATATCTTGAAGATTATAAGATAGAAATGCAACAAACTCCTACTGGACTTTGGTATCGAATTGTATCAGATTCAATAAGTTCTAATGCTGAAAAAAATCAGATTGCCTATCTCGATTATAAGGTCTCACTTCTTGATGGTACAGAATGTTATTCGTCTGATAAAGATGGTATCTGGACAATAGTAGTCGGAAAGGGAGAAATTGAATCTGCTGTGCAGGAAGCATTATTGCTGGTTGGTGAAGGCGACAGTATTCAGTTTATTGCTCCTCCTCATTTAGCTCATGGATTGGCTGGAGATGGTAATAGAATACCCAGTCAGAGTATTTTAAGATATGATGTGAAAGTTCTTCGCATCGAAAAATTAAAGTAAGGTGATGCAGAATATAATTTATGGTTTGAAGATTACCTAAAATTAACTTTCTTTGTGCAATGGTTACCTTAGCCTTTAAATGATAATAAAAGATGAATAAAACATTAATAAACAAAGTAATTTATAATAGCTTTCTTTCTGTCGCTGTAATTGCATTGACAATTTTTATTGGTTGTGATGATCCTTATAGTTATACAAGCCCACAGGAATATCTTGATAGTGAAATGAAATTACTGAATGAGTTTTATGCAAATATTATAGACACAGTTGATAATGTTGAACGAACATGGTTGGAAAAATCTACAGCCGAAGCCATAGATACTGTTGATAATCGTGATGGTTCAGGTATGATGCTTTTTCATACAAAAATTGGTGAAGGTGACTCTGTTAAACTATATAAACGTGTTGGATATCGTTATACTCAATATCAGGTTTTAATATATACTGATACCATAGCCGAGAAAGACTTTCCGGGAATGTTTTATTATACATCTAACGAATATTCAAATTCACCTGTTCTATATACAACCTTTCCTAAAAGCGATTCATACAGTGCCAGTTCGCTTGGAATTCCTCAAGGAGTGAACGAAGCAATATTAAATATGCGCTATGGAGGTGAATGTAGGGTAGTTTTACCATCAACAATAAATGCAAACTCCAGTTATATTACTACCATATTTGATTTGAAAATAACATATCTGGAAAACTAAAAATATTTAAAGACTGCCAAGGCAGTCTTTTTTTTTGCTTATTAAGCAACCATAATACAGATTTTTCATCTTGATTACAATAAAACAGTTTTGTATTTAAGAAAGGTAAAATTTAGAAAATGAAGTTCAGAAGTAGGTTTTTTATTTTATTGACATCGTTATTTGTGATGTTATCTTCTTGTATGAAAGAGATGGATACAGTGCCTTACACATATCGACTGCTCTGTGTTACATCAATGTATGGTGATTATTATATGTTCACTTCAGATTCCGGAGATAGATTTATTACTCAGACATTACCCAGTCAATATGAATTTGAAGAAGACAAAAGAGTTCTTATCGAGTTTTCTTCTTATGAAGAAAGTGATGAAGATGTGTTGGATTATGAATATTTTGTAGTGCTTTCATCTGTAACAGATATAACTACGAAGGATATCATCTTTATAAATGAAGAAAATAAGGATACTCTAGGTTATGATGGTGTTCAGATCAATAATTTATATGCAGTAGGCAATTATTTAAATGTTGATTTTACATTTTGGGCATCTGGCAGTAAATCGCATTATTTTAATACCAGTTATGACTACGATTTACAAACTTCAAATGACACAATTGTATTAACTTTTCATCATAAAGACAATGATGATATCTGGAGATATTCATATTCAGGATTTCTAAGTTTTGATCTTCGTAGTTTACAAGAAGATCAGCTGGAAAGACCGTATGTTTTAACATTACTGGGTACAAATACACAAGGAAGCGAATTTAAAGCCAGTATTGATGTAGAATAGGAAATAAATAAATTAAACAAATAGAAAGGCATTGTAGTAATTACTTTGCCTTTTTTGTTTTATTTAGTGAGAATGCTTATGTCATATATATTTTTGTTTATTATTCGTAATTAATAATATTCAATCTATCTGTCAGAATTATTGCTTGTTAGTGTTGTATTTCTCATGTTTGATCTAAGTGTTATTGTAGTGAAGTTATAACCTTTAGTGGATTTGATAATATATGCTGTTTTATGAGGTTTTTTGCTTATTTAGAATCATTTTATGAAGATGTTAAAAATCATTTTGGTATTTTTCGCTGTTTGAAATCAAGCATTTTAATTTAAAGTTAACATTAGTGTCTGTTAGAGAGAGGACACGGTAAATTAATAACCTATATAAGTATTAAAAGAACTATTATGAATCAGCGTAAGAATTATGCTTTGCCAATAGTAATGATGATCTTACTTTTTGGTATGATCTCTTTTGTTACCAATTTGGCTGCACCAATGGGTGTTGTAGTTAAGGAACAATTTCAGGCTTCTAACTTTTTAGGAATGTTGGGTAATTTCGCCAACTTTCTAGCGTATGCATTCATGGGTATTCCTGCCGGTAAATTACTGGAGAAAATTGGATACAAAAAAACAGCATTATTAGGAATTGTTGTTGGATTTGTGGGTGTTGGTATTCAGTTTATGTCAGGAGTTGCTGAAAGCTTTATTGTGTATCTGTTAGGTGCATTTATTGCAGGTTTCTCAATGTGTATTTTAAATGTTGTGGTAAATCCAATGCTTAACACTCTTGGTGGTGGAGGCAAAAAGGGGAATCAACTTTTACAGGTTGGAGCAACATTTAACTCTTTGATGGGTACTTCAGTTCCTTTGTTGGTTGGTATGTTGGTTGGTGAAGTAACCAAAAATACTGCTATTAAAGATGTGAATCCTGTAATGTTTACAGCAATGGGTATTTTTGCTCTTGTTGGAGTTGTACTTGCTTTTGTAAACATTCCTGAGCCTCATATGAATACTGGTGAGGAAGTAAAAGAAAAATCTCAATACAGTGCATGGTCGTTCCGTCACTTTGTGTTGGGTGCGATTGGTATTGGTGTTTATGTGGGTGTTGAAGTTGGTGTTCCTGGAACTCTGAACTTCTTTTTAGCAGATGCCAGTGCTGGTGGATTGGATGCAGCAACAGCAGGAACTGTAGCAGCTACCTATTGGTTACTAATGTTAGTGGGGCGTTTTGTTGGTGCCTCTATTGGAGGTCATGTATCCAGTAAAAGTATGTTAGTTGCAGCATCTGCAGTAGGTATGATTTTGACATTTATGGCTATTATTTCTCCAATTACGTCAACTGTATCAATTCCGGTATTTCAAAGTTCTTCAACCGGTTTATCATTTGGTATGGCTAATGTGCCTATCAGTGCAATGTATTTGGTTCTAATTGGTCTTTGCACTTCAGTAATGTGGGGTGGTATTTTCAACCTTGCTGTTGAAGGATTAGGTAAATTTACAGCTTCTGCTTCTGGTATTTTTATGACCATGGTAGTAGGTGGAGGAATTTTACCACTGGTTCAAAACGCTGTAGCAGATAACGTTGGATACATGATGTCATATTGGGTTCCTTTCTTAGGTTTGGCATATTTATTATACTACTCTTTAATTGGTAGTAAAAACGTAAATACAGAAATCCCTGTTGAGTAATCAATTTAAATCAAGCATAAAAACTAAAATACAATGAAACAAGTATCAGTAGGTGTAGATATAGGCGGAACTAATACAGCCATTGGCGTTGTTGATGAAAGTGGACACGTATTAACAAAAGATAATATCAAAACGCCTGATCATGGAGATATTGACCAATATATTCAGGATTTATCAGCTGCTATTCGTAAGTTAATTACCAATGCCAAAATGCTTAACGAAAACCTTGAAGTTTTAGGTATCGGTATTGGTGCTCCTAATGGTAACTACTATAATGGAACTATCGAATATGCTCCAAACCTTTCATTCGAAGGTATTGTTCCTTTGGTTGAATTATTAAAGAAGCATTTTGACGATTTGAAAGCAGTTGCATTAACAAATGATGCCAATGCTGCAGCCATCGGAGAGATGATCTATGGTGGAGCCAAAGACATGAAAAACTTTGTGATGTATACCCTAGGTACCGGTGTTGGATCAGGTTTAGTAGTAAACGGTGATTTGGTTTATGGTGCCGACGGTTTTGCCGGAGAATGTGGACATACAACATTAGTGCCTGGTGGTAGATTATGTGGTTGTGGAGCTTTAGGGCATCTTGAAGCCTATTGTTCTGCTCCGGGTATGAAACGTACAGCATTTGAGTTGTTGGTTAAATACAATGCAAACAATAGTTTATTGGCAGATAAATCATATAAAGAGTTGAATTCAAAAATGATTTATGATGCAGCAGTGCAAGGAGACAAGGTTGCGAATGAAGTTTTTGAACTGACCGGTCACTATCTAGGTCAAGGTATTGCAGATACAGTTCATCATTTGAGTCCGGAAGCTGTTTTCTTGTTTGGAGGCCCTACTGCTGCTGGTGATTTGATCTTTAAACCAACCATTAAAAGTATGGAAGATCATTTATTACCGATATTTAAAAATAAAATTAAAGTTTTACCATCTAAATTAGATGCTGGTGATGCCGCAATTGTTGGTGCTAGTGCGTTGGTTTGGAAGGAATTAGAATAGATTTATTTTTAATCGTTATATTAACTCCGCTAATTTTAGCGGAGTTTTTTTTGTGCTTGTTAATCAGGCTAATAAAAATTAACTAATTTTGACACTTGAAAATGCACTTATATAACATAATTAATGAGTAAGAAAGCTGATATCTATCAGGGAGCGATGGAGCTCTTTGTCGCCAAAGGATTTACTGCTTCGGTTAACGAATTGATTGAGCGAATAGGAATAGCAAAAGGTACATTGTACCATCATATTTCAGGTAAGGATCAATTAATTGTGGACATCTATAAACAATTAATGTTCGAAATTGAAGAAAAATGTGTTGATTCATCATCCAGTGAAGATCCTAAACAAGATTCCAAACGTGTTTTTAGTAAAATTGTTAAATGGTTTATTAGCAATCCAACAAAGTTCTACTACATAAATATTTTTGAGACCAGTCCATATATAAAAGTGCATTTTGGTAGAGTAGAGGATACATTGGAAGGTCCAAGAAAAAATATCATGCAGAAGGTGAATATGGGTGTTCTAAAAGGTTATAAAACTGACATGATCGCCTATTTTGATTTTGCCTTTACCCGTGCAATGGCCAATTATTTTCTTTCGCTCTCTAAACCGCTCAAAAGTTTCAAAGATGAATTTGATGAAGCTTTTGATTTATATTGGGATGGAGTAGCACGAAAACAAATCAGTTAGATTTGCTTAATGATTGTAAGTCAGAAAGATCATTGTTGATAAATTTGGCTTAATTGTTAATTTCTTTTAAAACCTAAATTGGCATTTTAAATTAAATTAACACAATTTTAATATTTAGAAAACCGACCATTCGGTTCAAGACTTAAACTTTGCAACGTAAATAGACTAAATCCAATATTGTTCCAATTTGTTGTGTAACTAATTGGAATTTTTGAAAAAGTATTTCAATTACACACGTTCTAATAAAAAAATTAATCTATCATGAAAAAAGTATTTAGGTTATTTGCATGTATGATTATGCTTTTTGCATTATTCATTTTGCAAACAAATGCACAGGTAACTACATCCAGTATGGGGGGGCGTGTTACTGATGCACAAGGAGCCGTAATAGGTGCAACGGTAATTGCTACTCACACACCTTCTGGAACAACTTATGGTACAGTAACCAACACCGAAGGACGATTTAACTTAAACGGTATGCGTGTTGGTGGTCCTTATACTGTAAAAGTATCGTTTATTGGATACGGCGACTTCATACAAAACAATATTACATTAAGCTTAGGTGAAAACTATGTAATGAATGTTGTTCTTTCCGATGAATCAAAATCATTAGATGAAATTCTTGTAACGGCTACTCGAACAAAATTCACAAACGAAAAAACCGGAGCAGTAACTAATGTAACAAATGATCAGATAGTTAATTTGCCTACAGTAAGCCGCAGTATTGGGGATATTACACGTCTTTCTCCTTATGGAGGTAACGGTATGAGTTTTGCTGGTTCAGATGGTCGTACTGCTAACTTTACTGTTGATGGAGCAAATTTTAACAATAACTTTGGTTTGAGTGATGCTCTTCCTGGTGGTGGTAATCCTATCTCAATTGAAGCAATCGAAGAATTACAGGTTGTAATTGCTCCTTATGATGTGCGACAAACCAACTTTATTGGTGGTGGTGTTAATGCCATTACAAAATCTGGTACAAACACTTTTGAAGGAAGTGCATATGTTTTTCATAGAAATGAAAATTTGCGTGGTGATGCTGTTAAAGGTGTGCAAATCGCCGGAGCTCGCGAAAAGGATCGTAATACTACCTATGGTTTAACTTTTGGAGGTCCTATCATCAAAGATAAATTGTTTATCTTCATTAATGCTGAAAGATCTAAAACGCCTACAATTGCCAACCGTTGGAGAGCTTCAACTGACGGTGTTGCGGATGCTGACAATTATATTTCAAGAACAACTGAAAGTGATCTTCAGATGGTATCTGATTTTGTAAAATCTAAATATGGTTACGATACCGGATCTTACACTGATTTTCCTGCGGATGAAAGCAACACTAAATTATTAGGTCGTATTGATTGGAACATCACAAACAAACATCGTTTAGCATTACGCTATAACTACACAAAGAATACTTCATGGAGATCTCCAAATGCAAGTTCAATGGATGGAGGTACACGTATGTCTGAGGCTCGTATGTCACAAGCTTCTATGTCATATGCAAACTCAATGTATTCGATGGACAATCTAGTTCATTCTTTCTCTTTCGATTTAAATAGTCGTATTTCAGACAACCTTTCGAACCAATTCTTGGCAACATACTCAAAACTTGACGATGTTCGTGGAACTGATTCAGAACCATTTCCTTTTATTGATATTTTGAAAGATGGTCAGGCTTACCTTTCTTTAGGTTACGAGTTATTTACCTGGAATAATGGAGTTCACAATGATGTTGTGAATATTAAAGATGAGATGACTTATTATTTAGGTAATCATAAAATTTTTGGTGGTATTGCTTACGAGTATAAGATGGCAGATAATGCTTATATGCGTAATGGTACTGGATATTATCGCTATTCAAGTCTTGATGATTTCATGAATGAAGCAACTCCTGAAATTGTAAACTTAACTTATGGTTATGATGGAGAAAGTAATCCTGCAGCTCGTGTAAGAAGTAGCAAATTTGGAGTTTATGCTCAGGATGATTGGAGCGTTAGTGAGAAATTCAAATTATCATATGGTATTCGTTTAGATGCACTTATTTTTAATAACGCTGATTTGTTAACAAATCAAGCTATTAAAGATATTGATTATTCAGGTCGCAATGTTGATACAGGAAAATGGCCTGATGCAGATATTATATTTTCACCTCGTGTAGGTTTTGTTTGGGATGCATTCGGAGATAAGAGCTTGAAAGTACGAGGTGGTACAGGTTTATTCTCAGGTAATTTACCACTTGTGTTCTTTACTAATATGCCAACCAACGGTGGTATGGTGCAATATCAGGCACAAATTAATGCAGCGAATGCAGCTAGCAGAGGATTCTCGATGGATGAATTTGCTGGTGGTTTACTTACCAAGGACGCACTTTACGAAAAATTAATAGGTTTAGGTTACCCTTCAACCATTTCTTCTGAAGATGGAACTGTTCCTTCTTCAATTGCTGGTGTATCTTCTGATTTTAAAATGCCACAAGTATGGAAAACATCAATTGCTGTTGACTATGCTTTCCCAACATCATTTCCATTCTCTGCTACAGTAGAAGGAATCTACAACAAAACAATTAACGGTGTTACTATTTCAGACTGGAGTATTCCTAGTGTTGGTGGTTTTGCTCGTTTCAATGGGGTTGATAATCGTCCTATTTATCCTGCCGGGTACCGTACAAATACTAAGGCATTTGTTTTAGAAAATACCAGTAAAGGTTATGGTTGGTCTGCTAACGTTACATTGAATGCAAAACCTGCTGAATGGATTAGCGTAATGGCAGCATATACTCGCACAGTAGCTAAGGATGTAACTGGAATGCCAGGATCTAACCCTGAATCAGCATTTACTTATGTTCCTACCGTTGAGGGTCCTAACAACATTAAGTTACACAATTCACAATATACTACACCTGATCGTTTGGTAGCATCGCTTACAGCTCACGATAAGAGTGGTAACCACTATAGCATAATCTATGAAGGATGGAGAGGTGGAGCTAACTACTCATATATGACAGTTAATGATATAAATAGCGATGGTTACAATTACGATGCGATTTATATTCCAACTGACGGTGAGGTTGCAAACGGAGACTTCCGTTTTGTTTCAGCTGATGATCAAACACGTTTTATGGACTATGTACATGCCAATGATTATTTAAAAGATAATCAAGGTAAGTATGCAGAAGCTTATAGTCTTTATTCACCATGGGTACACCGTGTAGATTTTGGTTATAAACATGATTTTGTTGTTAAAGCACGCAATACTAAACACAAGCTACAACTTAGCTTAGATATCAAAAACGTTATGAACCTATTCAACTCTAGTTGGGGTGTAGCTAAATATCTGAATCCTGAAATTGGTTCAGAAGCTCGTATCTTAAAATATGAAGGAGTTGATGCTGATGGTGTTGCTACATTCTCTACACCTTCTTCTATTAATGGTAATACACAAACATTTACACCAAGCTATTCATTGGGTCAATGTTGGTATGGTTCTATTGGTATCAAATATATTTTCAACTAATTTAAAAGTATAGATAACATGAAATTAAGATATTTATTCCCAATATTCTTCACAGTACTTGCCTTTATGACAAGTTGTGATGATGAAGAAACAGTGACATTGCTTGATGAAATTCAGGTTTCATCGTCATATGTTTCTATCCCTGTAGATGGTGGTTCAACTGCTATTACTGTAACAGCAAACGATAACTGGGTAGTAGTGAGTGATATTGAATGGTTGACTATTTCTTCAACTTCTGGTAGTGCTGGTGAATCAACGCTAACATTTACGGCTGAATCTGCTATTGATGGCAGAACAGGCGAGCTTTCAATTGTTTGTGGGGATGCAACTCAGAGAATAAACGTTATTCAGGGATTGGCAACAATTGCATCAGCCACATGTCAGGAGGTTATTGACGGGCCAGATAGTAAAACCTACCAGGTAACCGGTGTTTGTACTGCAATTACCAATACAACCTACGGTAACTGGTATTTGGAAGATGAAACAGGTTCTATTTACATCTATGGTACTCTTGATTCTAAAGGTGGAACAAAGAACTTTTTAAGCTGGGGATTAGAAGTAGGTGATGAAATTACTGTTCAAGGACCAAAAACTACATACAATGGTACTGTAGAATTGGTAAACGTAAGTGTTCTCACTATCAATAAATCTCTTGTAAAAGTTGATTCGGTAAAAAATGCTGAACTTCCACTGGAAGGTGGAGAATTTACTGCATACCTTACTTGTAAAGGCGAAGGTGTGTCTGTTGAGATTCCTGATGATGCTAAATCATGGTTATCAATTTCATCTATCCAATCAGCTGGAACAAATGCTGTTGTAACATTCAAAGCAGAAGCTAATACTGCCGGCGATCGTGAAACTACACTAACATTCAGTACCACTGATGGAACTAAATTTTATACTGCTCAAACAGTTATTACACAAGAAGGGTCAATTCTTGATGTAAGTATTGCACAATTTCTTGCTGCTGAGGTTGGAAGCACGCAATATCGACTAAGAGGTGTTATTTCAACTATTGATGATGCTACATCTGGTAAATTATACCTGAAAGATTTCTCAGGTGAAACCTATGTGTATAAAGTTCAGGATTTTGCGTCATATGATTTAAAAGAAGGTGATTATATAACAATTGTTGGAATGCGTTCTGCTTATAACGGAAATCCACAAGTAAGTGGCGCTGTTTTGGAGCTTTCTATTCCTTTGACTACAGCAACTATTGCAGATATACTTGCTAAATCAGACGATTCAAGTACTTATTTTATGGTAACTGGTGAAATTACATCGATTACGAATGATACATATGGTAATCTTTATTTGCAGGACAGTACTGGTGAAATATATATGTATGGTTGTTACCCGCTTTATGGAGCAACTGGTGATGACAGAAAAGGATTGATAGCTGCTAAAGGTCTTAAAGTTGGTGACACATTAACTGTGATTGCAACAAAAGGATCTTATAATGGAGTAAGTCAATTGGCATATGGATTTTATTTCAGCCATGTAAGTGCACAGTAAATAAAATTCTATAAATAATAAAAAACCCGCAGTTGATTCAACTGCGGGTTTTTAATTTCAGAACGTATACTTATTCTTTAGTTTCTTCTTTTTTTAACTGAACAATCTCGGTTAAGATTTTTTCCTCTTTTTGATCAAAATCAACTTTAATAATATCACCTTCAGATACAGAAGCCTGAATAATTACTTCAGCCATTTCATCTTCCAGATATTTTTGAATTGCACGCTTAAGAGGACGAGCTCCATACTGAACATCGTATCCTTTGCTGGCAATAAAATCCTTAGCATTATCTGTTAATTCCAACTTATAACCTAAAGATTCAACACGGTCGTACAAACCTTTTAACTCAATATCGATAATTTGATGAATATCTTCTTTTTTCAAATTATTGAAAATTACAACATCATCGATACGGTTGATAAATTCAGGAGCGAAAGCTTTCTTGAGAGCTTTTTCAATCACACCTTTGGCATGATCCTGATCAGTTTGTTTTCCGCCAGGAGTAAAGCCTACACCACGTCCGAAGTCTTTTAATTCGCGTGTTCCAATATTGGAAGTCATGATGATAATAGTGTTTTTGAAATCAACTCTACGTCCCAAACTGTCTGTTAATCTACCTTCATCCAGTACCTGTAACAAAAGATTGAATACGTCAGGATGTGCTTTCTCTATCTCATCAAGTAATACTACTGCATACGGACGACGACGAACTTTTTCGGTTAACTGACCACCTTCTTCATAACCAACATATCCCGGAGGTGCTCCAACCAGTCGTGATACAGAGAATTTCTCCATGTATTCACTCATATCGATACGAATTAAAGCGTCTGTTGTGTCAAACAGATATTTTGCCAAGACTTTTGCCAGATGCGTTTTCCCTACACCTGTAGGGCCTAAAAATACAAATGAACCAATCGGACGATTAGGATCTTTCAAACCGGCTCTGTTTCGTTGAATAGCCTTTACAATTTTTACAATTGCGTCATCCTGGCCAATGACAGTGCCGTTTAATTCTTTACCCATTTTAAGAAGACGGAATCCTTCAGCCTGGGCAACCCGTTGAACAGGAATGCCGGTCATCATGGCAACTACTTCTGCAACTTTTTCAGCATCAACAGTTTCACGATGTTGCATTAATTCTTCTTCCCACTTGTTTTTTGCTGTTTCCAGCTCATCCTGAAGACTTTTTTCTTTATCGCGGAAACTTGCTGCTAACTCAAAATTCTGAGCCTTAACAGCTTTAATTTTGTTATCCTTTATTTCTTCGATTTGTTCTTCAATCTTTAAAATAGTCTCTGGAACAACAATGTTTGAGATATGAACCCGGGAACCGGCTTCATCCAATGCATCTATAGCTTTATCAGGTAAATGACGATCCGAAATATAACGTTCGGTTAGTTTTACGCATGCCTCAATTGCTTCAGCATCGTAATTTACATTGTGATGATCTTCGTACTTTTCCTTAATGTTATTAAGGATTTCAATCGTTTCGTCAATGCTTGTTGGTTCTACCATAACTTTCTGGAAACGTCTTTCCAGAGCACCATCTTTCTCAATATGCTGGCGATATTCGTCTAGGGTAGTAGCACCGATACATTGAATTTCACCTCTTGCCAATGCAGGTTTTAACATGTTGGCAGCATCCAGCGATCCGGTTGCTCCACCTGCACCAACAATGGTATGAATCTCATCAATAAATAAAATAATGTTTGGGTTGCGACTCATTTCGTTTAATATCGCTTTCATTCTTTCTTCAAACTGTCCACGATATTTTGTTCCTGCAACAATAGATGCAAGATCAAGGGTAACAACACGTTTATCGAATAAAACGCGCGAAACCTTTTTTTCATTGATTCGCAATGCTAAACCTTCGGCAATTGCTGATTTACCAACTCCCGGCTCTCCAATAAGAATAGGATTGTTCTTTTTTCTTCGGCTTAGAATTTGAGCCAATCGCTCAATTTCTCTTTCACGACCTACAATAGGATCCAATCGCCCTTCTTCAGCAGCTTTGGTGATATCGATTCCAAAATTATCCAATACAGGAGTATCAGAGTTACTTTTAGAACCGGATTTAGATGATTCGCTGCCAGAGCCTGAGCTGGAAAAAGAGCTTTCCTGATCGTCATCTTCAGGATAGTCTGCTTTAGCTTGCGGTTTTTGATTTTCCAGCATTTGCTTAATTTTTTGATAATGAATATTTTCTTCAGCCATAATTTCCCAAATTACACTGCTCTTTTCTTTCAATAGAGCGATTAATAAATGTCCAGTGTTAATTTTATCGCTTTTCAGCGCTTTGGCCTCCAGATGAACAAGTTTTAAAACCCGCTCAGTGGATTTAAGTAAGGGTAGGTGATCTGATTGAATTGGTTCATCACCCTTCAAATGATCTTCAATACCTTTTCTGATACGCATGGTATCGGCATTTAGCTGATGTAAAAGTTCAATGGCTTTGCCTTGACCTTCACGAAGAATACCTAGCATCAGATGTTCAGGCGAAATAAAATGATTGCCTAACCTTTCGGCTTCTTCTTTGCTGTACGCTATTACGTCTTTTATACGCGGCGAAAAGTTTAAGTCCATATATTGTCTAAAGATTATCTGTTCTTAATTAACAACCGATAAACAGTCTTGTTTACATTCTGAGAATTGAATTTAAACAATTCTGATTTATCTTTCAAAAATAACATAAATCCTTTAATGCTCCTACAGTATTAACTTGTTAGTAAAATGTAGGTTTTTTCGTTTTTTGGTCTTGATAAAAAAACTTAAATTAGTCCGTTCAAAAAATGGCCCGTAAAAGCCATTTTTTATTATTCAAGCATATTTAAAAAGTTTATTATAAATGGCTGAAGGAGAGAAAATAATTAAAATAAACATTGAGGAGGAAATGAAATCGGCCTACATCGATTATTCGATGTCGGTAATTGTTTCCAGAGCCTTACCTGATGTTCGGGACGGTATGAAACCTGTTCATCGACGTGTTTTATTTGGTATGAGCGAACTCGGTGTAGCATCAAACAAACCTTATAAAAAGTCCGCCAGAATCGTAGGAGAGGTATTAGGTAAGTTTCACCCTCATGGCGATTCATCAGTTTATTATGCGATGGTTCGTATGGCTCAGGATTGGTCATTACGCTATCCCTTAGTTGATGGACAAGGTAACTTTGGTTCAGTTGATGGTGATAGTCCTGCTGCAATGCGTTACACTGAGGCACGATTAAACCGGCTGGCTGAAGAAATGTTGGTTGATATTGAAAAAAATACAGTTGATTTTCAATTAAACTTTGATGATACCATTAAAGAACCAACTGTTTTGCCTACCCGTATACCTAATCTTTTAGTAAACGGAGCTTCGGGTATTGCTGTAGGTATGGCAACCAATATGCCTCCTCATAATTTGAGAGACACAATTAATGCAACAATCGCATACATTGATAATAATGAAATTGAGCAGGATGATTTAATTGAAATCATTAAAGCACCTGATTTCCCAACTGGTGGTACCATTTATGGTTATCAGGGTGTTAAAGATGCTTATAATACCGGTAAAGGGCGTATTGTAATACGTGCCAAGTCTGATATAGAGACAGAAAGCAACGGTCGTGAAAAAATTATTATCAGCGAAATACCATATATGGTCAACAAGGCAGAGTTAATCATGAAGATTGCCGAACTTGTTAACGATAAAAAGATTGAAGGTATTTCAAATGTTAATGATGAGTCAGACCGTCAGGGAATGCGTATCGTTATTGACTTGAAAAAAGATGCCATTGCCAATGTAGTGCTTAATCATTTGTATAAGTATACTGCATTACAGTCATCTTTTGGTGTTAATAATATTGCACTGGTTAACGGTCGTCCTCAGCTTTTGAATCTGAAAGGTTTGATCCAGGCATTTGTTGAGCATCGCCATGATGTGGTAACTCGTCGTACCCAATATGAATTGGAACAGGCTGAGAAACGTGCACATATCCTGGAAGGTTTGATTATTGCCAGCGATAATATCGATGAAGTAATCAAGATTATTCGTGCTGCACAAACTCCAGACGAAGCTCGTGAAACATTAATGGAACGATTTGAATTAACTGATATTCAGGCTCGTGCCATTGTGGATATGCGTTTGCGTCAGCTAACCGGACTGGAACAGGATAAGTTACGTGCTGAGTATGAAGAATTGATGAAGGAAATTGCTCATTTGAAAGAAATACTTGAAAACTTCCAAATGAGAATGGATATCATTAAAGAAGAATTAGAAGAAGTTAACAATAAATATGGTGACGATCGCAGAACTGATATCGTTTACAGTTCAGAAGAATTTAATCCTGAAGACTTCTATGCAGATGATGAGATGATTATTACTATTTCTCATCTTGGATACATTAAACGTACTCCATTAGCTGAATTTAAAACTCAGAATAGAGGAGGAGTAGGTTCTAAAGGATCTACAACACGTGATGAAGACTTTATTGAGCATATGTATCCTGCTTCGATGCATAATACCATGATGTTCTTCACTAAAAAAGGAAGATGTTTCTGGTTAAAAGTTTACGAAATTCCTGAAGGTACTAAAACTTCCAAAGGAAGAGCGATTCAAAACTTATTGAATATCGATCCGGATGATAAAGTTAAAGCATTCATTAAAGTTAAGAAACTGAATGAGGAAGAGTATGTAAACTCTCACTATATCATCATGGGTACCAAAAAAGGTATCGTAAAAAAATCGTTGCTTAAAGATTATTCTCGTCCACGTGTTAATGGGGTTAATGCAATTACCATTAAAGATAATGATGAATTATTGCAAGCTCGTTTAACATCAGGAACCACTGAAATTTTAATGGCAACTCGTTCGGGTAGAGCTATCCGATTTAACGAAACACAGGTAAGATGTATCGGTCGAACAGGAGCCGGAGTGCGAGGAATCACGCTGGGTTCAGAGCATGACGAAGTGGTTGGCATGATATGTGTAGCTGATATGGAAGCAGAGGATATCCTTGTCGTTTCTGAAAAAGGCTTTGGAAAACGTTCCAAAACTGAAGAATACCGAGTGACAAACCGTGGTGGAAAAGGTGTAAAAGCCATGAAAATTACGGATAAAACAGGTGAACTTATTACTATTAAAAACGTAACAGACGAGAATGATTTGATGATTATTAATCGTTCAGGTATTGCTATTCGTCTGTCGGTAAAAGATATGAGGGTAACCGGTAGGGCAACACAAGGTGTTAGATTAATCAATCTGTCGAAAAAGCAAGACGAAATAGCATCGGTTGCTAAAGTAAATGCTGAGGAGATGGAAGATGCCAAATTAGAGGAAGATGAAATGTTGGAAGGAGAAACTCCTGATGTGGAAACTTCTGAAAATGAAGAAACAAACGAATAAATTAGTACTTTACAATTACTATTATAGACAATAAACTAAAACTTTTTGAAATGAAAAGAGTCGCGCTATTGACATTGTTAGTATTAGGTATTACAACGGCATTTGCCCAAAAGGGTAAAGTTGCTGCCGCTTCACAATTCCTGACTACAAACGATTTAGACAAGGCTAAAGAAGCTATAGATGCTGCCTTAGAGAATGAAAAATCAATAAGCTGGCCTAAAACTTATATTGTAGCTGCAAAAGTATATACTGAGCAATACAAGAAAAGTAAGGATATCGAGGATATGAAAAAGGCTGTTGGTTTTTACGAAAAAGCAATTGAATTGGATCAGAAAGGTGATGCAAAAGGTAAAGGTATTGGCAAATTTGAAAAAGAAATTAAGCTTGCCTTAACTATGTTCAAACCTGATTTAACCAATGCTGGTATTGATGGATTTAATTCCAATAATTTTGATGCAGCTTTATTTGCATTCGAAAGTGTATTAAATGTTAATGCATTTCCAATGATGGAAGAAGGTATTGATACAGCTATTGTATATAACTGTGCTTTAGCTGCTTATAATGCTGAAAACTGGGAGAAATCAGAGGAATATTTCAATAAATCAATTGACCTTAAATACGGGGGTGGTGATGCTGTATTGTTACTGAACCAGGTTTATCAAACAACTGGAGATTCTCTAAAAATGGGTGCTAACCTTAAAAAAGGTTTTGAATCTTATCCTGAGGATAACAGAATTTTAACTACTCTTATTCAGTATTATCTTGACAGCAAGCAAAATGTTGAGGCTTTAGAATATCTGAATAAAGCTATTGAAGGCGATCAAAACAATGCGACATTCTATTATGCTCGAGGTGTTTTATACGAAAAATCTGATACAGAAAAAGCAATCGCTGATTATAGTAAGAGTTTGGAAATTGATCCAAATTATTTTAATGCATTGTATAATATTGGAGTAATTTATTACAACAAAGGTGTTGAACAGCAAAATGTTGCTAATGATAAAACTACTACAAAAGAATACGAAGCTGCATTAAAAGTTGCTAATGATTACTGGAAAGAAGCTTTACCTTATATGGAAAAAGCAATGGAAGTTAATCCTAATGAAGCTGCTGTTTTAGAAACTTTAAAAGGATTATACTATCGTTTTGAAATGATGGATAAGTATAATGAAGTCAAAGATAAATTAGAATCTTTAGGACAATAACTTATTCTTATGATATTGTTAAAAGCCAGGTTAGTAGCCTGGCTTTTTTTATTTACTAAAACAAGTTAGGTTTATTTTGATATAAAAATAACATAATATCAAATATAGGACAAGGATATAAGAATTAAAAAGAGGTGTTACGTTGAACTTTAAGTGCAATTAACGCCAGTATGAAAAAAATAGTTATCAAAAATTATGAAAAAGCTTTGGACGGCTATTTGGTTAAACTTGGTAACGGCTATGAATACCTTTTTAATTCTGAAAAAAATGCACAATCATTTCTTAGAAAAACATCTCAATTCCTTACGGAACAACTTTCTTTTATTAATCACATTTATACAAATGTGTTTGTATGCTACCGTAATAACTTTCTTTTATTTGTTCCTAATTCTGGCAAACGCTCTGCGGATATCTACCAAGCAGAACGAAACTTAATCGAATTTCTTCAACGTATTCCAGAGTCATTGAATAAATCCTTTTGGATGGCTCAATCTGAGAACGGTAATTTTATCGTTTTCGCAGCTTTTTACTACTGTGTTACTGCTCTTAGAAATTCATGTTTTGAATTGAACAGATTAGCAGATCGACAAAAGCTTACCACACTTAAATATGAGTTGATTAATCTTCAATCAGAAATTAATCTCATAGAACGTAATCTTAATGAATATGAACTAAATAAAGCTGCTCGTACTGGGCAGCATTCTAGGTTTATGGATATAGTTAATATATCAATGTCTAAAGTAGTGTGAAAAAAAAAGCCGTATATCATGGATATACGACTTACCATTTTTGGGAGACTGTTAATTAAATATCATTCAAATATAGAAATAATTTTGATAAGTAATAAAAGACTAAAAAGTATGAGATACAAAGCATTATTAATAATACTTCAGAAATTATTAAAAGTTGTTGAAAAACAGGAATTTGAGGTTAAAATTGATGATAATAAACAGTTTTATTCTATTGATAAGAATAATGTAGAATCAGTTTTGAAAGAATTGTATACACGTGATAGAAGTAATTTGTATTTAACTCTTACAAAACGTTTTTCTATACGTGAATTGAATTAAAAAGGGGTTTCACACCCCTTTTTGGTTGGCTTGTCAATACGCCCACAACTCAAAAAAACGTATATAATGAACTTAGAACCAACGATATTAGAAAACGGACTTATAAAGATGCCTTGTTTATCGGTTTCTCCTACTTCTGTTACTGCGTATACTCGAATAATGGATTTAAACGGAAATTTTAAAACGTGGAATAAAGGAGTAAAACCAGAATGTGAGAATAAAGAAAAAGGATTCATTTCTAAAAAAGGTCAAAAGGCTATAACTCGGGCGGTATATTGGTTTTTGTATTCAGTTGATAAAAGGATAGTGAATACTGGAAAAGGTAAGGAAAAGATAACTTTTTTGACTCTTACTCTCCCATCAGAACAAAAGCACGATGACAAGGAAATTAAAGAAAAACTACTAAATCATTTTTTGACTAAGATCAGACAAGATTACGGAGTTACAAAATATATCTGGAAGGCAGAAAAGCAACAAAAAGGTGATTTTCATATTCATTTATTAACAGATAAGTTTCTACCCTATTATGAAATATTGGAGATCTGGAATAATGTTACTAATAAACTTGGCTATGTCTATGAATATCATAAGCGTTTTAAGGATTTGACATTTACCGAGTATAAAAAGATCAGACAACAAGAGAAAAGATATAAAGGTAAACTATCCGATTCATTGGAAAAGGAAATAAAAAGGGCTTACAAAAAAGGTGTCGAAACTAATTGGATGCAACCGAATTCAGTTGATATTGAATCCTTAAAAAAGGTTGGTAATGTTGCTGCATATATCAGTAAATATATGTCTAAAGGTCATAAAATGTCTGATAAAGATAAATTAAGTGTCGATGGCCGTATCTGGTTTTCTTCTCAGGCTGTGTCTAAAATGAAAAATTTGCTTTTGGTTTCTGCTGACGATACAACCTACATAGATGAATTTTCTCAAATGCTATCCATGTATCAACAAACAAAAAAGATATATGAGGGTGATCATGCTATCATGTTGGGTGTGCCTATAGATCAATTGAAGTACAAAGGATTTAAAACGATTCCTAATGAATTTGATCAGCATTGTGATGAAATATTCAACCATAATAAACAACAAAAACTATTTGAAAATGTACGTATTGATATTGATAATCATTCTAATACTAATGATTCTGGAAAAGAAATACAAACTATAAACGAACAATTAAAACTATTCTAACTATGTATGAAGCTACTAAGATTCAATTCTATGCTAGTTTACAGGGTTTCTATGTAAATAAGCTATTCACCTTTAAAATAAAAGGTATGCAACAAGCTTTAAGAATAATAAGGCAATTTGTTGATAAGGATAATAATATTCATAGTGTTTTTATAACAGCTTTGAACTATGATACTGGCGAAGTGATCAACGAAAAGCAGGATTTAGAAATGTTATTGTATCGTGCTTTATATTAAATCCTTTTCCCCTTATAAATCTAAAAAGTTCAATTTAATAAGTTCACTTTAAAAGTTCATTTTAAAAATGGAATTAACTCGAAAAGATATACAGGTTTTCTATGGATGCTCCTATGTTACGGCTGGTTGTCGTATAAATGAAATTAAAAGAGGTTTAAATCTACATTCAAAAGGACGTGTTTTGTTAGCTCATTTGGCAAAATATGAAGGTTTAACACTAGATGAGTGTAAGCAAGCCATTAATTTAATGCGGATGAATAATACAGGCTAAAAAATAGTAAAAAATAGATATTTATAAATAGATGTAAAAAGTAATAGATAAGCGCCCTTTCTGGGTGCTTTTTTTTTGAAGTCGATTTAAACAAAACATTTTAAATAATCGACTAATGAAAATTGAAACTATTAGCGGTAAAACAGACCGCAAAGTCAGAATTTACAAACCTGTTTCCGAGGTTGTAATCACTAAAAATGGCAACTGGAACGGTGAAAAGGTGGAAATTTCTCGCGTTTCTGGTGCAAAAGGTACACATGAGCAAGTATCTCCGCGTATGTTGTGTGAAAAGCTTTTCGAAGTTGCTTCGCAAGGTGAAGGATTGTTCATAGATAAAAACACTGGAAGCCGTGGAATTATTGCCGTGGGTATGGATGGGGCTGCTGCTTTATCTGATCAGCGTTATTTGGAAGTGGATTTATCTTCTTTGGATGCTGCTAAAAGTTACGAGGTTTACGGAATGGAAGACGGTGAGATTGTTGAACGTGTTATCGTTTACCATCCAATCACTATTAACAGTGATGAAACTTTAAAGGAATATGGAGTTGCTGACAAAGAATTGGGGGCTTTTCCTCTTACAGACTTGGTGAAAATCGAACTGATTAAAACTAACGGTCAATCAGTAACCTATACCCCTACTGAATTAATGGCCAAAATGGAAAAAGAAAACGACTTATGCGCTGTACAGGATACTGGTGCTGGTGAAGTTGCTTTCTATGGTTTTAAAACTATGGCTTTGGTTGCTATTGCAGACGTTGAAACCGTGAAAATTGAAAAGAGTGCTGGAAACTCTTATGAATTAATCTTCATTGATCAGGCTTAAGAGTCTGGTCAATACTAAAAAAGAAAGGAGTTATTTATGTCATTCTTTAAGAAAATAGGAAAAGCCATTGGCGGTGCTGTTAAAGGTGTGGGGCGTTTTGCAAAGAAAATCGCCACATCTGGTATTGGTAAAACCATTCTGGGTGTCGCTGCTACTGCTGTTGGTGGTCCACTTGCTGGTGCTGGTATTACAGCTTTAACTAAGTCAATTGGTAAAACCAAAGCGGGTGCAATGGTTTCAAAAGTTGTGAGTGAGGGCGTTGTCAAAGTTGATAAGGTTGTAACAACATTACAAAAAGCAGGAATAGAGCCAAAAACAGAGTTGGTAAACTCAATTGTTACAGGTGTCAAAGCTGCTGCCGAGGGAATTGCTGAAAAACCAATCAATACTAATCAAACAACAAAGCAAGCACTTTCAAGTGCTGCAACTATGAATATTTCAGAGCCTTACACTACTGCAAATGCTTCTACTTCTACAGGTAGTTTAATGGATAAAGTGAAAGTTTATTGGCAAAAGCTTGTTAACTGGGTAAAAATGAATTGGAAAAAGTTGCTTTTGTTTGCTGTTCTTCCTCTGGGTGTTGTTGTTGCACTTGTGTATTTTTTGAAACCTAAGTCAAACCGTAGAAAAAGGAGACGTTAATCATGCCAAATTATTATCAAATGCCTAATGGTTATTTACCGCAAGGATTTAATCAAGGCTATAACGGTCAATCATATGTTGCTAGAGGTTTTCGACCTCAATATCATTCGAGACCTCGCAAAAAGTCTGGGTGTAAGTACAATCCAAATGCTAAAAACGGTGCGCCTGTAATTACTGGCTGGAATAAGAGCCGTTCTCGTGGTTTCATCTCTTTTATTGCTTCACCACATAAGAAGAAGTCGAAAGGTAAAAATCCAAATTATGAAACTTGGATGGTGAAAGTCACTTCAGGTATTCAAACCGTTTGGCATGTAGGACAATACAACCTAACAAAAGGAATTCTAACGATTCCAGATTTAAATATGGTTGCGAATCCTAAAGCACCTAACGGTGGGTTTTTCGGGTCATTCTTAAAGCGTAGATAGTATGAATTGGCTAAAGAAACTTAGTAATGTACTTGATAAGATCAAGCTTATTACAAAAGTAGTCCGAGCCATTGACGCTGCTATTGATGCCGCAAAGTTAATTCTCGATGAAAAGGAGAAAAACAATGAAAAAGAGTAATAAAATCTTGCTTTGGGTGATTGCAATAATCACCCTTTGCACAATACCTTTTATTTATATGGCTATTGTCAAAAGAAAAAAAGTTGCGGTGCAAACACCAAACTTTGGAAGTGATCAAACAAGAGGAATAAAGAACAATAACCCTCTGAATTTGCGACAAACAAACATTGATTGGAAGCATGAAAGCGGAAAGGATTTTGATTCAGCTTTTGAGGAATTTGATTCAATGGTTTGGGGGCTTCGTGCTGGTTTGAGAAATATGCGTACTTGGTTTGAGAGAGGTAATCAGACAATTGAGAAAATTATTAGTGTATGGGCTCCTGAATCGGAGAATGATACGGAAAGCTACATTCAATATGTTTCTGAAAAGTCAGGCATTCCTCGTGATGCTGTTATTGAATGGGAAAAAGATACATTCTACCCTATTGTAGCTGCTATGTGTAAAATAGAATCTCAATTTGATTGTGATTATGAACTATACAAGGATGCGTGGAATAAGATTTAAAGAGGTGCTTAAAAAGTGGTGGTGGCTTCTATTGCTGCCATTGCTTTTTTTTATTCCATTTAAGAAATGGATGACTAAAATAAGCGGTTTCGGTAATGTGGACGTGTATAAATCTATCAGTGATATTTTGTATTCATCAATGCAAAATTGGGGTACAGATGAAAAAGCGATGTTTAACGCTTTGGGAAATTTAGACGGATTTGAACTGGTCAAAGTTTATGAAGCTTTTGGAAATAAATCCTATGCCTTTGGGGGTGCTTCATTTGCAATGAATTCATTGGATTTATTCGGTTGGTTTGCTAAAGAATTAAGCGGTAAAGATTTGATAAAAATGAGAAATATTTGGAATAAATCAGGACTCAATATCACGTTTTGATTTCCATTTAATGTAACGAACTCCTAACCTAAAACCAATAAATAAAGGAATTAAACTAAGAATTAAGAATGTTCTTATTAATCCAATTTCAGTTCCTTCTATGGTTTGGGTTTGTAATAAAATTGATAGTAACATGTTAAAACCTTTAATAATTAAACTATTTGCATTCATGTCCGAGTATTTCGGATATGTTGCAATAATAACAAAAATAAGTGATGAAACAATTATTCAAGCGATTGCCGAATTTAAGAATCTGGTTATTGTTGTTCTTGTTCGGGTTGTCTGGTTCGGTCTTGAATGGCTGTACAAAAGAATGTTTAACTCCAAAAAATGAAGAAATGGAAATGATTAATAATTTGGACTTTGACATTACTATAATGTCAAAAGGTCAGTTTGAGAGTATGGCAAAAAAGATACTTAATACTGATAGAGTACTAATTGAACCTTATTACTATAAAGCGGAGTTTATTGCTGATGGTGGTAATAGTTATATTGATATTGGTGATAGGTTGGATTATTCAGAAATAATCTTCGCACAATCAATTAAGGTCAATGGCGGTTTCTGGTTTGATAGTGATGAAGAAGAAATACCGTATTATCCTTATTTTACTGCTGAATTGGATGGTGTACGGCAATTAGATCAACCTTCCCAAAATGCAAGTACTGTTGCTGAAATAAAAGGGTACGTCGGTAACTGGTTTAGGGCTACCATGTCATTGGGTGCTGGTGCTGTGATGCCTCTCGTAAATAATAGTATTCCGCAGTCGATTCAGATAATAGGCTGGAAAGCTTACAGATATTAAAAAGTCTCTTTTTTATTACTATTCAATATTTAAAAGCTGCCTGTTCTGGGTAGCTTTTTTTTGTGGATTAAATATTTTTATTAAGTTTGAACCATTCCAAACCGTGTACGACTTGGAATGAAAGCACCTCTTAAAATTGATATCATCCTGAAAAATTGATAGTTAACGTTTTTCAATTTAACATATACTATCAAATATAAGACAAGGATATTATTCTTATATAAGCATAAAACCATTGATATGATATAACATTTCAATGGTTTTAATTTCTATTGCATTAGAATGATCTGTGTGAAGATCCGTAATAAGATTGTGGACATTGATATGCCTGTGAAGATTTACAAGATGAAAATAATCCTGATATAAATAAAACCAGTAAAAATAACATTACTATTTTTTTAGAAATCATTGAAACAGTTCTTTTAAAATTAATAATTGATTTTTAAGGCTGATTTGATTCAAAGGTTCTAAAATAATTCAAACAAAATTTCAATCTAATTTATTTAACAATAATTAAAGCCAAATAAACAGACTAAAAAAATTAGATACTTAGGATGGTTAAAAGAATGCAGTTATAAGAATTAATAAATTACTTGTGGACGTTTTCGATTTGATGCCCAGGTATGATCCATTTCAAATAAATTGTATTCAGGCCAGTCTTTAATCTTTTTAATTCCGTTCTCCATAACACGTGTTATATCAGATGCCAATGCCGGACCTTTCCAGTTACCGGTATTTGTTAAAAACACATATGATATACCATCATCACGACGAACCAATAATGCTGAAGTACCAGCCAATGTTCCGGTTCTGACCCAACTGTTAGATGTAATTCGTCTCCAGCCCAAAGGACTGTAACCAGGATTAGAAGGTGTTGTCATTATATGAATACTTTCCCTATTTAACATATTAGGAAATGTATTAAATCCATCTATCGAAAGCATTAATTTCATTAAGTCAGTTGTTGAAGCAATCCAACCGCCGGCTGCACCTAAAGTGTGCATGTCATTGCCACCGTATGTACGTAATACTTGTTCTCCTGTTCCTGTATAATCGTCAACAAAAAAGGTAAGATCAGGTTCGTAATAAATGACTTCTGATTCAGCTCTTTCATTTCTATGACTGCCACCAATCTGCATATCATAAATACCTAAAGGATACAACACATTGGTTTGTATATATTTCTCATAATCAAGACCAGAAACTTTTGCAATTACCTGACCTAAAATCATAAAACCAAGGTTGGAATAATAAGAAGACTGTCCAGGTGTGAAATGGAGTCTTTTATCTAAAACAAATTGGATAATATCAGATTCATTTATTGGTAAAGACTTATTCAACTTCTTGGCAATTGTTGTAGGCATAAACATCTGATCGCCCCAACGGGTTGTCCAACCGCCGCTATGCTCCAGAAGGTGTCGAACGGTGATATCTTCAACTCGTTTGTCTTTATAATTTAAATAAATGGTATCGTTTAAAATACCATTTAGCCCAAATACTTTATCATCAAGCGAAAGTTGACCGGCTTCATAAAGCTTCATTACACCAATAGCTGTAATCAGTTTGGAAACACTTGCAACTCGGAATAAATTGTAAGGTTGAACTAAATCATGTGACTCTTTATCGGCATAACCAAAACCTTTGGCATATAATAATTGGCCATCTTTTGCAATTGCTACAGATGCACCAACTATGTTTTCGCGATGGATAAATCTGTTGATTTGTTTTTCAAGATATTCAAACTCCTCACTGTCAGAGTAAAAATTACTTAAATGGAAGGAAGTAGGTTTATTTTTAGGGGGTGTAAAATCACTACCAAATGAATCAGACATTGGGTAAAACAAAGCAGTACTCCCCCATAAACTTGCGCCGACTACTACTGCTATGGTCGTTTTCAGTAATAATCTCATTAATTTTCAAATCTACACATTGCAACAAAAATAGTAGTTTCTTGTAATTCTGAAAAATAATGCAACAAATTTAACTTAATTATTTCATTTAAAGGGTTTAATACCACATCCAATTGCCTTAGTTGAAGCGTATTTAGGCTTTTCACCATTTTTAATAGCTTCAATGGCTAATTCAAGGTATTTCTCTTTAACTTCATTGGCATCTTGTGGACTGTCATCAATAGAACCAATGTAGGCTATTTCAAAATCTTTACCTGTTTTCTTTAGTAAAAATACGTGAGGAGTTTTTGTTGCTCCATATTTTGCGTATACACCTTTATTATCGAGCAGATAAGGAAACTTGTAATTTTTTTCAACCATAAATGAATAACCATCTGTTTTGTAGTTTGTTGAATCATTTGAGTTAATGGCAACAACAGGGTATTTTTGTGATTTATACTTTTTATCAAGATCAATTATTCGTTTTTCATAGAACTTAGCATATGGACAATGATTACAGGTAAAAATAACGATTACTCCATCCTGCTTTTTGAAATCACTCAATGATACAGTTTTACCATCTGTATTAAGAAGTTCAAAATCAGGTGCCTTATCTCCCACCTGAACTTGTGAGAAAGCATAAAAACTTGATGCAATAAATAGTAAAGTCAAATAAATTGTTTTCATAGATATATTATTTAATTATTGAATGAATCATATTTTCTAATTCTGAAGATGTCAATTCTCCTTCATGAAACAACTGTGAACCAGAATAATATACTTTTGTGGCTGGTATTGCTCCACTCCAGGTGGAATCAATTTTATCAATCCAGCTATTGGGATTTCTTTCGTCTAGCCAAACTACTTTTTCGTGAATGTCTCTATTTGAAAGGAAAGGCGTTAATTTACTGTCGATCTGCGTTTTAAAATCGAGACTTACTAAAATAACCTTTAATGGCTTATAAATCTCACCGAGTTTTTTTGAATTAAAAATGTGCAGTTCTTCTACACAAGGTGCACACCAGGTTGCCCAGAAATTAACAACATATAATGTGTCTGAAGACTGATTAATAGATTCTATTAATTGGTCGGATTTTAGTATGCTTATGGACTGAGCGCTTGAAGCTGATCCAACAGACAGGTAAAATATTACAATTAAAAAAGCTGCTTTCATCTATTAAATTTTAGAAGAAAACAGCTTGAGAAGAAAAAGGTTTGTTAACTACTTGTTAATGTAGCTATAAAAATATCCTGTACGTATGATTAAAAGTAATACTAAGGGAAACACCATTGAAGGTATGTGTTGAGGAATTATAAACCAGCCTAATAAAAGCAAAGTCATTGAAATCATTATCAGGTATAATACAATCTTCAAAGCATTTGATTTAAGTTGTTTAACAGGCAATAAAGCCAGTAAAAAGAATAATGGATTGGCCCACATGATGTTAAAATTACTTGCGGTAACTCCATGTCGGGTAAAAAACCATAGGAATACAATTAGCAGTCCAATCAAAGAAACCAATAAAAAAAGAATTCGATTCACAAAGATTAATGGCTTTTTGCGAATTTTAATTTCATAAAATGTTAATATAGATCCAATTAAGAGAATTATCCAAAACAATAATGTAGGGGTTAGAAAATTAGCATTCTCTTCTTCAACATCAAAACGTAGCAACGGTCTCATTTCCTTAACAAGATTTCTGGTCTCCTCTCCTTCTTTTGTTATTATTGCCTTACCAAAATAAAGCATCAAATAATCAGGTAGAAACATTTGATTATTTGCATCTGCTATGTCATCCGTACTCCATCCTAACAATAAATCGAGGCCGTCTTTAACCCATGGAGTATAATTTTCATATTCATGTATAAACTGCCTGAATGACTGGGTTTTTAGTGTGGTGTCAACATAGCTGATTTCTCCATTTATATTTCGGTAAACAATATCCCGAATTCGGGTAGCACAATTGTCAAAGAAAAAATCGTATCGATAAAATTTATTTTCAGGTAATGAATTTTCCACAATGGCATCAAAAAGTGCTTGTTTCTCAGTTTGATTCAGGTTTAATTCCTGTTCCCAAACACTCCGTTCATCGTTAAAATATTCATTTAAAAATCGATTGAAAGTGGTTGTTGAAAGCATATACTTCAAATTCCCGTTTGCAAATTTCAGGTAGAAATTTGGAGTGTTAAAATCAAAAGTGCCGTAATTGAATACATGATCAATTGCATTGCTATCATCTTTCACTCTGATTGCACTATGTCCATATAACGAATATAATTCTTGTCCGGAATCACATGTCAGCAATGAAATTTTTGCATCGTCTGAAAGTTGTCTGGCTCCGAAGGCTGGAATAAGTATAAGGAAAAAAGATATAAATGCAATTATTCGTAGCATAAGGTTTTTTTTTGTCGAATATACAAAACAGTAACGTTTTTCAAGCCACAATTGATTAAGATGATAATTAAATAATTACTATTCTTAATCCTTCTGCAGTTTGTTATCTTTGATTAAAATAGTTGAATTAATGATGATATCTCAAACTGAAATAGAAGAATCAATAATTGCACAATGGGAAACCTGTAAAATGAAACTACTTGCCCAGGATTGGTGTGAATCGGTTGAAATTGTTGATATTTTATGGCAAATGAATCGGTTAGATGATAAAAAAATAGCCTGGCGATCTGCATATTTGCTTGATCTAATTCATGATGTAAATCCTTCCATAATAAAACCATACCTAAAGGATATTTCAAGTTTAGTGATCACTGAAAAGAATCAAAGTATCAAAAGACATTATTTACGTATTTTATCCCAGTACGATTTAAGTAAAATAGCTGATGGTCATCTGGTGGATGTTTGTTTTAAGTGGTTAGCTATTGAAGATACACCCATTGCAGTTAAAGCCCATTGTATGACAATTCTTTATAATTTATGCGATACTTACCCTGATTTAATTCCAGAATTGAAATTGGCACTGGAGGGTATTCTACCTTACGGTAGTAAAGGAGAAATTAACCGTGCAAAAAATATACTGATGAAATTACAAAAAGAGTAACATTAAAATACATCAACTAAGGTGAAGTTAATATTGATTTTTTTCCTAACTTTTAGCTCCAATTTTTTTTGAGACCTTTATCATGCACACAGCCATTTCAGGGCAATATTTTTATAAAAACAGAACCTTAAAATCGGTGAACTTCTTTAATAGTGAAGCAAGTGACAGTTCTGTTTGTGTGTATGAAGTTTTTCGAGTCGAAGATTCTGTTCCTCTGTTTATTGAAGATCATCTAAAGCGATTAAAAAATAGTGCGAATATAGCTAACATTGAATTATGGAAGACTAGTTCGCAAATAAAACAAGTCATTAAAACCCTTATTGCTGCCAACAATTCTGATGATGGTAATATTAAGCTTGATTTTAAAATAAACTCAAATAGTGAGAGAGAGTTTCAAGCTTATTTTTTGCCCAGTCATTACCCCAGTGAGACGGAATATAAGAAAGGTGTAGTTGCTTGTTTCCAGCAGGCAGAACGACCGAATCCAACCGCCAAGATATTTAATTCTAAAGTCAGAGGTCAGGCAAATTCAATTATTGAAAAAGAACATGTTTATGAAACTATTTTAGTTGATCATCTTGATCATATTACAGAAGGAAGTAGAAGTAACCTGTTCTTTATTAAGGATGAACAGTTTTTTACAGCGCCTGATGAAGTTGTTTTACCAGGAGTAATACGAAAGAAGGTGCTTGAAATTATTGAAATGAAAGGCTGGAATATACAGTTTAAATCATTACATAAAGATGAATTATCCACAATGGATGCCGCGTTTCTTACCGGAACTTCACCCCGAGTATTGCCTCTCAATAACATTAATTCTATAAAGTTTAATGTTGAACATCCATTATTACAGGAACTAAAATCATCCTTAAATTTAATGATTAACGAATATAAGTCATCCAGGATAAATAGCTAACCCTTTAATGCAATTGATGCACAAAATCTGCCTGTCTCGGAATGAGCCCTATATGAATAAAAAGTATCAGAATAACATTGGGTACAATATTTCGATCTGATAATTTTCTGCCTTTCTACATTAGCATCTATTAATTGTAATTCAACCGCCTTTTTAAGATCCAAAAACACCTTATTATCTGTATTTTTTAATGCCTGTTCATAATGAGGTACAGATGTTTTTACAGCTTCAATTACTTTGTTTTTTATTTCGTAACAACACTGACCAATGGATGGACCAATAAAGGCTTTAATATTATTAGAGTTACAGTCAAAATGATCATTCATCATTTGAACACCCTTGGTTATAATATTTTGTGTTAATCCACGCCAACCTGCATGAAAAGCTCCAATAACTTCTTTTTCTTCATCATAAAGTAAAACCGGAACGCAATCAGCAGCCATTACAACAAGAGCTAATTCTTTCTGTGCTGTAATTAATCCATCGCTGGCTTTAATTACTGAATACGAATTTTTATTCAGTCTATCTTCATCTATTATCTCAATATGATCGCCATGCACCTGACTGGCAAATACAAAGCGGTTCATTGGAATACCTGAATGCCGGGCAACCAGTAACCGATTGTATAAAACATCATCAACACAATCGCCTACATTCATACTGATATTTAGTTCGCTATAGGGTGGCCGTGAGCTTCCATCCCACTTATCAGTTACGAAATAGGTTACTTTATCTTTATCTATTTTCCAGGGATTATGCGCTTTCTCGCAGAAATTACAATATGCAAACAAGTGATTGTTCTATTTAATATTTGACCATGTGTAAACACAAAAAAGGAGGGAAATGTTTTCCCTCCTTATATTTTGAGGTTGTCCGCTAATTACGGAAACTCTACTGTTTTATAATCATTGATGTTTACTTCAGGCACTTGCGCATCGAATTGTGCGTTGATTGCTTCAATGAAAGAATTTGCAATAATTGCAGATCCTCTACCCGTTGCATGAATACCATCTAATGAGAAAATACCACCGGTAACGAAAGTATTGGTGTATTTGTTGCCATCAATTACTAATCCATCTTTTAGGTCTTCCATTAAAGAGTTGACATCAACAAATGCAACATCATATTTACTTGCTAAGTCTTCAAGAATACTATTAAATGTATTGATTGCAAATTGTATATTTTGTACTGCCTGAAGAGTTAATCTATAATTAACAGGTATTGGGTTAGCACTACCCCACTTCTCTTCTCCTTGGATTCCAGATAAAGCTCCAAGCAAAATCTTTTCGCCTTCTTTGGCCTGACGTATTTGAGCAATTGGAAAATCTGGATCAGAAATTACAAAAGCATTATTACCAGCTTTAAAATTCATTTTTGGTAAACTATATGCTTCAGCTGCTGCATTATAATTGGCATAGGCAACGTTCATCTGTGTTGCTTGTTCTTCTGTCAAAACCAAGGCGTTATATTGAATATAACTTATATGGGGTATTGCTTCAATATCCGGAATATTTGCCATAACACCTTTAGCTCCACCAGATGTTAATGTAGCTAAAATTGAATTAATTGCATAAGTAAAAGTAGAAGCATCAGTAATATCATTGTTTTCAGTTCCTCCATTATTACCTTGGCCTCCGGAAAGCGCATATGTTAATACATCATTACCTGCTAACCATAAACAAAAAAATGTAGGATCATTTGCCATTGCATCAGTAAGCATAGTTGATGTTCCAGGATTTGATGCAAAACGTGCATAAAAAGGATTAAAATTTCCTTGCCCTAAGGTAGGATTTCCATATTCAGGCACTAGTAAATGAAATGATTTAGCTCCTGGTACACCAACATTTTGATAGTTTCCATTAATCCATGTACTAGGGTCAGTTAAAAGTTCTAAATTACCGGTATCTGTAGTAGGCATAACAGGTGAACTAGGGACTCCAGTTGGCACCAGATAATAACTTGAATTTCCTGCCGAACCGATGCTTTTACCATCAGGTAAAAAGGGTTGAGTAAAACCCATACTTCCTACTGTTGTAAGTTGATTAGCCAGAATAGCAGAATAACTATTCATTTGTCCATATTTACTTAAGGCTCCATCGGTATAACCTGCGGTATAAGAATCGCCAATAGCAATAAATTTACTAAAATCGGCCGATCCTGCACTAGGGGTAAAACTATCAACCTTTGGTTCACACTGCCATAATAAAAGTGTTGAAAATAGCAGTGATACTATTGATATATAATTTCTTTTCATTTCTGTTCTTTTTTAGAATGAGTAGGTTAAACCAATTCCAGGGATTACTGCATTAGTGTAATAGGTTCCATAGAAATCGGAAGGTGCGTATCCATCTTCACGGGTTTGTCCATGAATGTATAGTAACGATCCATCAACAGCCAGTTTTTCAGTAACATTCCATGTGAAACCAGCTGAAATACCAATTTTATTTGTTCCAGGTGTTTCAGGTGTCAATAAATCTTCAGGTATTGGAGTTGAATCATAATAAATACCGGCTCTTAACTGGAAGTTATCAACTAATGAATATTGAGCTCCTACACGATAAATTAAAGTATTTTCAAAATCTCGCTGGTTATGAGAATCAGGAACAGATTCAGCTTCAAAATCAAAATCCAATGATTGATAAGCAGACCATCCAACATGTTGTAAATCGAAAGCTAAAAGCAGTTTTTCAGATAATTGATAACCAATACCAAAAGTCAAGTTTGATGGCATAGGAAGTTCTGCATTAAATTTGGTATTTGGATATAATCCCGAAACTGCTGCAGGTACTGTAAAAGTTGCATCTCCCCCATCAACTTTCATTAAAATTTTGGAACGATAGTCAAGTCCTACAGTTAAAGCATCTGTTGCTTTAAACGAAATACCAGCATTGAA
The DNA here is from genome assembly GCA_025499705.1 of Carboxylicivirga caseinilyticus. GTDB lineage: Bacteria > Bacteroidota > Bacteroidia > Bacteroidales > Marinilabiliaceae > Carboxylicivirga > Carboxylicivirga caseinilyticus. The sequence goes on along the minus strand of JAFMVE010000029.1, from coordinate 2,559 downwards.
TCCATATGCCCAGGTATTACCGGTTAAGTTTACACTACCTTCTACACCATTTTGATCATAAATTGGTAACGCCTTGTTCAAATCAACGTTTCCGTTGGCTGCAACAAAGCCCACTCCTATTCCTAACTTTTCAGTAAGCTGATAAGATACAGTTGGTTGAATAAAGATGGCTCTTAAAGAAATGTCCTGTATCAAAAGTCTACCATCCCAATCTTTTCCCCAGCTTAAAGAATTACCGTAAGGTGTTGTAACAGATAAACCAATCGCTAATTTATCAGATACTTTAGCGGCTCCATAAAAGTACAATGGTGTACCCATTGGATTATCAGAATAAGCTTCATAGACTGATGGAGCTTGTTTTTGAAAAGTGTTTTTAGAAAAAATAGCACTTCCTCCTAAAGAAAATTCATATTTATCATTTAAAAAGCTTAATGCTCCAGGATTAAAATGCATACTTGAAGCACCCATAAGAAGTCCGGTACCGGTATGTCCCATTCCTGTCTGACGATTACCTTGTAGATTAACCTGGTAACCTTCCGCATAGGTGTTTATGCCTATCATTGCACAGATGGCCCACATGAAGATTTTCTTCATAAAAAATGATTTAGTAAATACTCTATTATTATTGATGGCCGAATATAGATTTTTTTTTTACGTTAAACAATTTATAAATGATTGAAATACAGAATAATAGACCATTAGAATCTAAAAGACGAATATTCTAATAATGTGTTTTGAAGAACATATTTTATAAGAAGAAGAGAATGTGAAAACAAACCATTTTATTATATTTAGTGGTTGTATTATTATAAACAGCTAAAAAAATCTACACATGTTTACAGAAAGCGATTATAAACTTCTGGATATAAAAAATATAAGTACAGATTCTCTTCTTAAACAATTAGCCTATTTTGAAAAAGGATTTCCATTTGCCAAACTTTCAAAACCAGCAACGATTGGGGATGGTATTAATGCTTTAGACGAAGAAAATTGTCAAAAATATATTCGTCAATTTGAAAATGAAATAGCTGATGGCCTTGATGTTGCCAAGTTTGTACCAGCTTCGGGGGCAGCTACGCGTATGTTTAAGAGTTTATTTGAATTTCTACAGGCATCTGAAGAAGATCAGGCTTTTCTTGTTGATAAAGAGCCATATGCAACCTTTTTAAAAGAGAAGGATAAATTTGCATTTGCCGATGAATTGCCTGCAACTGAAAAAACCAGTAAGGCAGATATGGCTGTTGAGATAATTTTTCATCTGCTTCATGACGATGGTATGAGTTATGGTTCCTTACCCAAAGGCTTATTGAAATTTCATAAAGATAACGACTGGTCGGTAACACCATTTGAGGAACATTTAAGAGAAGCGGCTGGTTATGGTAAAAAGCATGATCAAACTGGTAAAGTACATTATACTGTAAGCCCTGAGCATCACGAAAAGTTTGTTCAATTATGGCAGGCTGTAAAAGATAAATACGAAAGTTTATACGGTATTACCTACGATATTGATTTTTCGTTTCAAAAACCTAGTACCGATACTGTTGCAGCCAATCCTGATAATACTCCTTTCAGAGATGAAGACGGGCAATTGGTTTTCAGACCAGGTGGTCATGGTGCTTTGATTGAGAATTTGAATGAAATGCCAAACACTGTTGTCTTCATTAAAAATATTGACAATGTTGTTCCTAAACAATTACAGGAAGATACCATTAAATACAAGAAGGTACTGGCAGGTCTATTAATTGAGAAGAAGAATTTAATATTTGAAATTCTAACAAAAATCGAAAATTCTGATAGTGCAGTTCAAAAAGAAGGTATCGAAATAGCTTTTGCCTTTTTGCAGGAAGAGCTGCAGATTGATGTACCTGTTGCAATTATTGGTAGTGAACAGGAATATCAGATTAAGTATATTAGAGAGAAATTAAACCGTCCTATAAGAGTTTGTGGTATGGTAAAAAATGAAGGTGAACCTGGAGGTGGTCCGTTTTGGGTGAAACAGGCTGATGGTACCCATAGTTTGCAAATTGTTGAAGGTGCTCAGATAGATCCTAATAATGAGCAACAACAGGAGATTCTTGGAAGCAGTACTCATTTTAATCCGGTTGATCTGGTTTGTTACATTAAAGATTTTAAAGGAAATAAATTTGATCTAAAGGATTATGTGGATCCTCAAACCGGTTTTATTTCAGAGAAGACCTTGAATGGTAAACCATTAAAAGCATTGGAATTGCCAGGATTATGGAATGGAGCGATGGCTAACTGGATTACCTTTTTTGTTGAAGTACCGGTTACAACTTTTAACCCTGTAAAAACAGTTATGGATCTTTTACGCCCACAACATCAACCCGAATAACTTAGACTTTAGAATACCAGACAAATAGATTGGTAGATTAATAGACGTTTAGTAATTAGATATTATAGAAAAAGCCCTTAATCAATTCGATTGAGGGCTTTAATATTATCAAGGGATATTCAGAAGTTGATTTATTTCTTTGATAATTAAGTAATTATCACTATCTTAAAAGTGTAACAAAACCCCGAAAACAGGCACTTTTGCCA
>JAFMVE010000028.1 GCA_025499705.1 Carboxylicivirga caseinilyticus | reverse complement strand
TCCCCTTCAGGGGATTTAGGGGTGACATAAAATGATATTTTATTACAAATTGAAACTAACGTTGTTTTGATGTTTAGTTTTTGGACACCCTCTTCGCTTTATTATAAATTATTTTTGAGCTTAATATCCATTAAATCACGGGCTAGTTTCTGTTCACGTTTCAAAGCTGTTTTACGATGATTTTCGTATTCTTCTTCCACTTCCGTTAACCTTTCCTTAGTTTCTTTTGTGACAACATGACTACGTTTGTACATAAAAAATAATGCAACAGATAACCCTACAAGAACAAAAACTATTCCCCACATAATGGAATTATATGCCGCTTTATCTATTTCCTGACCGAAAATACTCATGCTATCCTTGCTTCGGGTAACAGTTTCCAATTCTTTTTTCAAATTGGCTAAATTGGTTTCCAATTCATTCTGAGTAGCTTTTAGCTCATTTATTTCCGATTCGTTTTTAGCTATTGTGGTTTGCTGCTTCTTTAAACTATCCAACGAGCTTTTTTTAAGAGCCATTAAATGATTATACCTAACAACCTTGAACTGTTCATAGGTGTTGGATTTTTTGATAACGTATTCAAACTGATCACTAATTGATGATTCTTTAAATACATCTTCATCCTGTGCTGATAATGGTGTAACAATTACAATAGTAATTAAAATAACAATGTACCGTCCAATCTTTCTCATTATATTTATTTTATCTTACATTTTGCTATAATAGGTCAACGCTTGCCAGACCTGCATTATTGTGTAACAACAATAATTTTGACTTCAATCCTGAGTTGAATCAAATTTATCAATAAAATTAAACACTGAAAAACAAAAAAGCTCCCATTTAGGAGCTTTTATTGAATTATGTATGTTTTAAACTACACTACATTCTTTCTGGCACATCGATACCTAACATCCACATACCATTTTTAATAACAGTTCCTACATTTTTACAAAGCACCAAACGCATATCACGTTTTGCTTCATCTTCTTCAACTGCAATTGGTGATTCGTGATAAAACTGATTGAACTCTTTAGCTATATCATAAATAAAATTGGCAATTAAGGCCGGACTATAAACTTTGCCAGCTTCAGCAACAACAGACGGGAAGTTTGAGATTATTTTCATCAACTGAACCTCTTTATCAGTTAACTCAACATCTTTGCTTGCTGATTCAGGTAGTACGATTCCTTTTTCCTGAGCCTTACGACCAATGGATTGAATACGTGCGTAAGTATATTGGATAAATGGTCCGGTATTTCCATTAAAATCAATTGACTCCTTCGGATCGAATGTCATGTTTTTACGAGGATCAACCTTCAAGATGAAGTATTTTAACGCACCCAAAGCGATGGTTTTAAACACCTTCTCCGCTTCTTCTTCGCTATAACCTTCCAGCTTACCCAATTCTTTCGACATGTCACGTGCAGTATCAATCATGTCCTTCATCAGGTCATCTGCATCAACCACTGTTCCTTCACGCGACTTCATTTTACCTTCCGGTAACTCAACCATTCCATAGCTGAAGTGTACCAAATCTTTACCCCATTCCAGTCCTAATTTATCAAGCAGAATAGCCAATACTTTAAAATGATAGTTTTGTTCGTTACCAACAACATATACCATCTTATCGATAGAAAAATCATCGTAACGCAACTTTGCAGTTCCAATATCCTGCGTCATATACACACTGGTACCATCGCTACGCAACAAAAGCTTTTCATCCAATCCATCATTCTGAAGATCAGCCCAAACACTATTATCATCACGGCGATAGAAAACACCTTTTTCAAGTCCCTCCAACACCATGTCACGACCTGTTTTGAAGGTATCTGATTCGTAATAGATTTTGTCGAAATCAACACCCATCATTTTATATGTCTCATCAAAACCAGCGTATACCCACTGGTTCATCATCTCCCATAAACCATATACTTCTTCGTCGTGAGCTTCCCATTTAAGTAACATCTCACGGGCTTCTTTCATCAATGGAGATTGTGCTTCAGCTTCCTCTTTGGTCGCTCCTTTTTCGATTAATTCAGCCTGTTCTTTCTTGTACTCCTGATCGAACTTTACATAGAAATCCCCTACCAGGTGGTCACCTTTCTTGCCAGTTGATTCAGGTGTTTGGCCTTCACCCCACTTTTGCCATGCAAGCATTGATTTACAAATATGAATACCTCTGTCATTAACAATATTGGTCTTAACTACATTATTGCCATTGGCAGCCACAATACGCGATAAAGAATAACCTAATAAGTTATTACGGATATGACCAAGGTGAAGCGGTTTATTAGTATTAGGTGATGAATATTCAATCATTACCAGTGGAGAATCATCTGTAGCAGATGTTTTTCCATACTCAACATCCTGAACTAATTCGTTCAGTAATTCCAACCAATAGGCATGAGAAAGCTGAATATTTAAAAAGCCTTTGATCACTTCAAAAGCAGAAACTTCTTCACAATCATTTATTAAATAAGCACCTAAATCTTCACCTGTTTGCACAGGATTTTTCTTAGACACCTTCAATAGCGGGAAAACTACAATGGTGTAATCTCCCTTCATATCTTTGCGGGTTAATTGCAACTGAACACTTTCTTCAGTTATTTCTGCCCCGTATAATTCTTTAATAGCTTTAGCAACAGATGCCTTTATGCGATTCTCAATTACCATTTTCAAATTTGTTATGCGTAAGCTTAATTTTTGAATGCGCAAAGGTAATAAATAAAGACCAACTCTTCAGCCTAAAGAATTATTAGTTTCTATTAAGAAATAAGCGGTGATTCATCTGAATATGAAAGATGTTGAACGTAGGATAATCAATAATTGGTCACTCAATAGTTTATTCGAATAACATACATTACATGCCCAGTTCAAATTCAATGGGTATAACATATTCACTTAATAAAGACTGTCCTTCCCGTGTAGCAGGAAAGAAATGCCAGTCTGTAGGGATTTTACGGGCGGCATCCATAACAGCCTTATCTAATTCAGAATTTAGCTTCTCGGAAATATAAAAACCGTAAACTTTTCCTTTTTGGTTAATTTTCAAAGTCAGTACAACCCTACCTGTCACATCATTATTGATAGCTCCTTTAGGGTAATTCACATTTGATACCATAAACAAATAAGGAATCAACGGGCTTCCTTCAAAATAGCATGGTGTATTGAATCGTGTATTCTTTGTAATGTGTTCACCACCTATACGGGTAACCAACATATTATCGAAGTCGTATTCATACTCTAATATTTTATTGAAATTAAAATATTGCCACTTACCAACCTTTTTACCAAAACTATATTGTCCTTTTTCTATTAAATGATCTTTATAAAACAATTGGTAATTACCGTTTTTAACTCCTTCTGAAGATTCAGTGAATTTTGAAAGCAACATTCCATCCTCCTGCGTAACTTCAGTATCATTCTGAGCATATACAAATGCAGAAGAAAACATCAGAATAAAAAACAATAGTATTCGAAAATTAGAGTTCATGTAGCTTACAACGTTTAAAACACCGATAAGTTACTAAAACAGGCAATAGTTTCCAATTTGAAAGCAAAGTACGCCGACGGAGAAAAGAAAAGATTGCATCTTTTATAACCACTTTTATCAATAAGATGCAATCCTTTTAATATGAAATGCTTATGAGAAACCTAATTCTTATTCTTCCCAATCTCCTCTTTAATTCCAATAACTCCTTTGGCTATTTCCTCCATTTGAATTAACACATGAGCAGTCTGGTTGTTATCACCCATACCTTTAAGCTTATTATTGCGAACGAAGGTTTCTTTTAGATCCTTCCAACGAGCTTTTTCGTCATCAGTAATGACACCGTATATTTTTTTAAATTTTAAAATATTGGCTTCTGCACCAGTTGTTAAGGTTTGTGCTTCATTCCGATAATGCGACAATAACAAAGTCTCCAGTTCCTGATCATTCATTACAGGTAGAATTTTTTCTGATATTTTATTCATATCGCGATACGATCCCTGTAATTTAAAAGGAGGTTCTGTACGGTATTCATCTGCCTGAGCAGCGGATGCAATGTATTCCAGATTAACTTTCAGAATAACATCACGGGCAACAATCAGCTTTTTTAATACAGTAACATACTCATTAATTTCTTCAGGAGTGTGGGCAGATTCAAATTCCAGTCCATCTTTGCGACCTGTTTCTGCTATGGAAATAAGGGTATATAAATCTTTCTGACTCTTTGTTGCCAACTTATTCAATATCGGATTTGATGTCAGTGAGTTTTCAATATAACTCATCTTAAATTCTTCATCAGAACCGCCAATAATATCCCCAATATTATAGATATCGGCACGGTTGGCAAGCATGTCTGGAATTTTAAATTTATCACCACTCTCGGTATATGGATTACCTGCCATCACCACACACACCTTCTTACCTCTGAAATCGTATGTCTTGCTCTTTCCTTTGTATACACCTTCTACCTTACGCTGAGCATCACAAAGTGAGATAAACTTCTGTAAAAATTCAGGATTACAATGCTGAATATCATCTAAGTATATCATCACATTATCACCCATCTCAAAAGCCAGATTCAGTTTTTCCAATTCTTCACGGGCAGCAGCATTTGCAGCTTCAGAAGGATCGAGTGATGTAATTGCATGACCAATGGAAGGTCCGTTAATTTTCATAAAGATGATTCCCAAGCGACTGGCCAGATATTCCATTAAAGTAGTCTTACCATAACCCGGAGGTGAAATTAATAGTAACATACCCATTAGGTCAGTACGCTTTCCAGCACCTTCTGCTCCAATCTGTTTGGCCAGGTTATTACCTATTAGAGGTAAATATACCTTATCAATCAGCTTATTTCGCACAAACGATGTGAGCACACGAGGTTTAAACTCATTTAATCGTAAATCGTCAGAACAGTCTTTCACCAATTGCTTTTTCAGAAAATTATATTGTTCATATTTTATGACACTATCACCACTGAAAGTTCTCAGTTTATCCATAAAACGGTTGAAGTGAAAATGATATTGCTGATCCTGTATGAGTTGATGAGAACCTCTCATCCCTGCTAATACATTATGTACCGGTTGATCAATAAGTTTTTTAGTCAGTTTAGAATCAAGCATGAGAGTTATGGCTACTTCATTCAGATATTCTTCTGATTGTTTTTCCATATCCAGATAGGCTTTCACCCACTTACGAATCAAACGATACGAAGCTGCTTTATTATCTTCCAGTGGCTTGATGGATGCTTCATAGTTTTTGGCAGCTCTGTTTTTTCTCAAATAGGCAGTAAAACCATCTAACAAAGCAACTGCATCTTTAGATATGATGAACTGATCAGCTTCGGCAATTTGATAGAAAAGGAACTGTGCAGCATCATTAATGATAGGTGCACAAAAAAGATTTTCTTTTTCCTGAAACTCTTTCAATAAGGCTTCCAATGTATCTATTAGGTAATCAAACTGCTTGGTCTCCGGAAAAACCTGCACAATTAAACCGGCACCCTTAAGGTTATTATTTAAATCTTTACGCAATTGATCATTGCAATACAAATTCCAGAAATACTCAGCCATTGCACGGGCATCTGCCGAATAACGCAATAAACCTGCATTGAAATACACATTCAGTAATTCTTTCAGAATGATAGCAGTATCTTCATCATGAATACCTTTAGCATAACCTTCATTGTAACGAACCGACATTGCCTGTTGCACATAGCCAATCAGCTCTTTCTGTTCCAACTCAGCTAATTCTTTCAATCCCCAATGACCATCCTCCTTATTCGCGGCTGAATTATACAATAAATAAGCAAGATACTCTGATCGATAAACACGATCATTCTCCGAAGGGAGTAATTGATTCCAGATGGTTTTAGTAGCCTGAAAATCGGCATTGGTTACTTTCTCAAAAAAGTTGGTTCCTGTTAGATGATAATACATCTCTCCTTCCTTATTCACCATTGACAACTCCAATGGTTGAGTGTTGACTGAGAATTTATGATTACCAAACTTAATGATATTCGCCCCTTCTTCGAATAATTCCGTTTTATCCTTAATCTGACGAATGGTTTCTTCTTTCACCGACTTTAACTTACTCTCCAGATCATCAGCTTTAACGTTATCATCCAATCCTTTGAGCTGTGCAACTACATCACGCACTTTCTCTATCATCAGATCAGATGCAAAATAACCATTTACTTCATTAACATCTTTAAACTTCGAAACCCGATTACGAATTGCCTTTAGTATTCTTTCGGCAGATGATTGCAAGGATGTTGTTTTACGGTTGCGTTCTTCTACAAGACTCAATTTTTTCGATTCAAATGCATTATAAACCTGCTCCCGCTTTTCAGTAATACCATCCATGAACTCTTCAAAATCAGAGAATTTACCTTCCAGTTCTTCGAGTTGAACCATCAGTTTCGAAAGATATTCATCAGCTTTACCGGGTGAATCACACAGGTCGATATAATTCAACATCCCCTGCTCTACCAGTTTTAGTTGAGATGTAAATTCAGCTTTTGCTTCAACCGCTCTTAATCCTTTTCGTTGTTTTTTAAGTTCCGACTTAATAAGGTTGAACTGCGAATATACGCCCGAAATATTATTAATTATCTGGGTAGTTTGTGTTGCATCTTCTATTTTCAGGTTACTAACAATGTCAATCAGCATCTCTAACTGACCTGCAAGCTTTATTATCTCAGCAGAAAGATCATCAGCTTCACTAACCTTCTTAACTTTAGAAACATTTATTCTGATATCAGCCACTCTGTCATCATATGATTTAAGAGCTTCGTCGCGCAAAAGAAAAGAAACACAATTCTGTGACAGACTTTGTGTTCTTTCTTCTACCTCTGTTTCCAGTTTTTGAACAAAATCAAGGTCCACATAACGAAGTTCACGTAAAGTAATAATTTCGCCACGTACTGTTCTTAAGGCAGCCAGCATCTCAACATATCTGTCGATGTGATTCATATTCTGCCTGTTCAGATGACTAACAATCTCTTTTACCTTATCATCCGTTTCCTTAACTTTATCTTTAGTATTTTTTCTGATATTGCGAACCTTTTCGTACTCAGTGATAGCCGAAAAAGCCGATTCTTTAATTTTTACGAGTGGAGATTTAATATCAAATGCATCTTCCTCAGCCAGCCAGTAATAGGTATCCATCACATCAGTACAGCGTTTAACCAGATCACTATACAAACCCGAATACGATTCATCCTTGTTAACTAAAAGAATAACCTCATTACATTCAGCCATGGCTTTCACCACATCTTTGTTGCCAATCTTAAATAATCGGTTATTATTGGTTGGTTGTTTCTGATATTCAACAGCCATAAAAGGAGTTTGCCACATCTGAATAACATGATGGCGTGTAGGTTCTTCAGGCTTCTTGAAATAACACAATTCACCTGTTTCAAAAATTGAAAAACCATTACAAATAATAGGAGTTTCAATTTTCTGATTGATAAGATTATAAATCAAAAGTACATAGGCTCCTATTTCACGATTATAAAAAGTGTACAGAAAATCCTCACCATTAACCGATGCCACCTTTTTCTCGAACATCAGATCTTTAAAATCGCTGTCGAATAATTTAAACTGACCATTTTGAAGATAATAGCCATTGGCAAAGATAATCCCTTGATTATCGGGCAATAATACACACGAATCTTCCAGTGCATCAATTCGTTTGACTTCCTTAACCTTTGAGTTATATACAAAATAGCGGTATTCTTTCTCTTTATAAGGAAGAATACGAATCACAACCAGGTTACCAATAATAGCATAATCAATATCAGCATCATCCAAAGTTTGATCTTTCACATCTACTTCTTCAGCGTAAATACCCATACCACTATCGGTATTATCTTCAATCTTAAAGGTAATATCGCCTCCTACAGCTTCAACAAACACAATATCTTCAATAGAAACATGCGGAAATTCGCCATATACATATTGTTCCCTACTGGCTTTTTTCCATTGAAATTCATGCTGATCCGGGAAGACGAATTCATGTGTACTTCGGTTTCCCTTATATTCTAGATTTTCACCCTTTATTAACCATTTAAAAGCTTTGATATCATCGGTATTCTTTCCTGTTTGGAAAACCATAAACAAATGCGGACCAATAACAGCAAACTTACGGAATTGGGTTTCTTTGTAATATTCGTATAGATTTTCAAAATCAGCAACAAACTGCTTGTCGCCGATTATATTCATATTTTTTTGCGTGAATTTATGTTCTTTGAAATCATAAACACTGAAAACGTCATCCAGCGATGTTTTGGATTTTAATCCCATGGTAACATTATACCCAAACAATATTGTATCACCAAGCGCCACCATATCAGAAGGTGTACAGTTGTTTTGAGTATTGATTCGATCAGTTGCAATCAGAGTACTTTCAATAGATCCAAATACCTCTTTACGTGCTGTATTCAGCTTTTCCAATCGCTGGTTCAGGTCATCAGCATTCTTTCGAAGTCGGTTCTTAATAATCTCGTAGGTTCCTTCTTCGAGTTGTTCTTTATTCTTTGGGGTGGTATTTTGATTCTCAGACATAAAATCAAGTGTTAATTATTGGCCGTAACGACCATCATACACAATTGTACAATCAGTTTAATTTAATTAAACCATTGGATTTAAAGGAACGATTCTCAGTGAAACTAAAAACCGTTCCTTTTTTTTGAAGTATTATTTGCGTTTAGATTAAGCCTAAACTATTAGCGGTGCTGTTTGAAACACCTAAACTTCTGGCAATACCACTTAAGCTTGTAAGCATATTACCTGTTTTTTGATCAGTATTTTTTTCCATCATCTGTGCAATTAATGCACTAATACTTAGGTTGCGTACATCTTCAGATGAGATACCAAACTGATCTACAAAACTTGCAAATTGATCTTTAAAGCTTTTTCCATCAGGACTATCAAAGAAATGATCCTTGATATCACTGATAATTTTACTGTTATTAACCACTTTATCAATTTGTTTACCCTGAGTGATAGAACCAATAATCTTATCGAAGAACATTGTTTCTCCACCAACGATATCTATATTGGCAGCTTTAAGTGCTTCGGCAATAACCTGAGCCTGAGCATCAGCAATACCTTTCTGAATATTGATACGAGCCAGTTCAAGTTCTTTTTCCATATCCAGTTTCAACTTGAATTCTTCATGGTCGCGACCAACAGCATCCAGTTTCTTCATTGCCATACCTTTCTCTTCGATACCTTTTGCCTCAACAGCATAACGTTCGTCAAGAACCTTATTTTCAGCCTGACCTCTTTCAGCTTCAGCAGTAGCTTTTGCCTTGATAACTTCGGCTTCAGATTCACCAACTTTCTGGATCGATTCAGCTTCTGCTTCCGCTCTGGCTTTGGTGCCTTTGGCTTCAGCCTGAGCTTTTAACTCCATAACACGCGCCTCGTTAACACCTTGTTTTTCCATGGCATCTGCTTTAGCTTCAATAACCTGAGCTTCAGCAACACCCATAGCAGCTTCTTCAGCAGCTTTTGCTTCAGCCATAATTTTAGTAGCCTCAGCTTTCTTACCAGCAGCTTCAAATTCAGCTTCTGCATCAATCAATTTTGTTTTCGCATTGTGTTCAGCAGCATTCTTAGATGCCTCAGCAGCTTTAATTTCACGTACAAATGCTTCTTCTGCATCCATTTCAGCCTTGGTAATGGCAACTTTTTTAGCCCTGTCGGCTGCAGCAAACTCTTGTGTATCCTTAATTTTTTCCTGCTCAGCAACCGTTGCTTTTTCCACTTCAACACGTTCGCGGATAACTTCCTGGATTTGCTTTTTCTGCACTTCCACTTCTTTCTCTTTGGCGATCTGAGCAAGTGTCACCACTTTTTCACGTTCCGTTTGTTTTAAAGCACGTTCTTGTTCTACAGCTTCTGTTTCAACGGCCTCTACTCTTTCACGGTTTTTCTCGGCAATTACAATCTGACGTTCTTTATTTTTTTCAGCAACTGCAACTTCTTCTTCTGTTGCTATACGTGCCTTTTCTGCAATCAGGCGTTGCTCTTGTGCAACCTTTGCAACTTCAGCAGCCTGACGATCCTTAATATTTGAAACTTCACGCTTTTGATTTTCTTCTGTTTCAGCCAACTGACGCTCCAACTCCAAAACTGTTTCGCGTGCTTCAACATCCTGCTTGGTGATGGTCTTTTGCTTATCGCGTTCGATCTGGTTAGACAAGATCTTTTGTCTGGCTGTTAACTCCACAATCTTCTTGATACCTTCTGCATCCAGAATATTATTCTCTGATAGAGAATCTAATGGCGTTTGTTCAAGGAAGTCAATTGCACAGTCATCCAGAATATAACCGTTCAAATCGGTTCCAATAATATTTAAAATTTCATGTTTGAATTTCTCTCGCGAGTTATATAACTCAACAAATTCAAACTGCTTACCAACGGTTTTTAAGGCCTCTGAAAATTTAGAATCAAATAATTCAACCAAGGCTTCCTGATCAGATGCACGTTTACATCCTATTGATTGGGCAACCTGAATAACATCTTCTTCGGTTTTATTCACACGCACGAAAAAAGCTACCTTAATATCTGCTCGCATATTGTCCTTACAGATCAAACCTTCTTTACCCAAACGCTCAATTACAACCGTTTTAAGTGTGATATCCATAATCTCCATTCTATGAAGAACAGGAATTACAAACAAACCATTGAAGGAAACTTTTGTACCTCCCTGGCCGGTTTTTACCAAGGCCTGACCTTGCGTTGCTTTGCGGTAAGTTTTTATAAATAATGCAATAATCCCGAATAGGACTAAAACACCAAAAACAATACCTGAATACAATACATTCTCTAACATTCTTTAGATTTTATAGGGTTCTACTAAATAACATTTTTTTTCAGGAATAAATTCGATAATCAATGCCGTCTGACCTTTGTCGAGAATTATCGAATCATCTTTGGTTAAAATATTTACGCGGTATGTGTTACCATCCTTTTTTATTTCTGCCTGTCCAAATCTTTCATGACTGGCCTGCATTAATACGGTACATACTTTGCCTGTGTATTTAAATTGATCATCATCATTTTCCTTAATCTTTTCGAAAATAGCGGCAATAGGAGTTGTTAATACCTTGGATACAATCAAACTTACAACAACATTGGGGATCAAAGCTACTGATGAAATCAAGAAGGAACTATTATGAAGGTAATGATTAAAGAGGATTGAAATTACCCACATTGGGATAATCAGGAAACTTAACCATACCATAAAGGGAATCTTGCCTAGGTTGAAGAAGGTCAATATGGAGTTGAGAAAGGCAACTGAACCAATGTCATGTGCTTCCACGTCAGTATCCACATCAGCATCGGCGTCAATATCAACATCAGCTTCAACATCCACGTCTACGTCTACATCAACATCGCTATCAAAATCAACATTGATTACATCCATATCCATGGCTCCAATGATAACAAATATCCAGTAGACCAGTATCAACAGTAGTAAAACAGTGGGTATCATATTCACCCCTGAAAACGCAGCTTCAAATAGTTCCTTCATGAGTTAGGGTATTATTTTAGTTAAAAGTTAAAAGTCGTCGATCAACGGATCACCACAGTCAACACAAAACCAATAACTTATCTATAAAAAAGAGGTTAATGCTCATTAGCACTAACCTCAATCTACTATTCTTCTTTTTTACCAGCAGCTAGTTTTTCTTTTAATTTGGCTAAAGATTCAGAAGCTTCAGCTTTTTTAGTTCCACCTAATGCTGAATCAATTTCATCATCCAGGGATTTAGATTCGGTAGCAATATCTCCATAAGCTTCAGCCAATGCTTCTTCCTGGTTTACTTTTTCTTTCATCTTTTCAAGCATACTGATAGTACTTCCTGAATCGATCTGAGCCATTTGCTTATTAATATTTTTAGTCGCCTTACTTACTTTAACACGAGCTTTTAGTGTACGAAGCTCATTTTCATAAGTACTTATTTGCGAACGAAGCTTTTTAATATTGGCATCCAACTGCGCAATGTTTTGATCAAATTTTTCAACTTCACGTTGTTTGTCGGAAGCAAAAGCGACACATTCTTCTTTTTTAGTTAAAGCTTCAGTAGCCAAACGATCAGCTTCTTCTGATGAAATTTCACCACTTTCAGCTTTCTTTAATAAAAGAATGGCTTTGTTTTCATAGTCCTTTGCACGATCACGATTTGTTTCCATATCGTTTCTTGAACGAATTGATAATGCCTTTACTTCAGCGAATGCTTTTAAACTTTCGTCAAGATGAAGTTTAAGATCCCTGATACCTTGCTCGGTCATTTTTATCGGATCTTCCAATTTATCTATTGCTGAATGAGCCTCTGCGGTTCCTATTCTGAATAATCTGCTAAATACGTTCATGATACTAATTCTTTTGAGGATAACTTAATAATTTCTTCTGCATACTCACTTAATAAAAGACTTAGTGAGTTAATCGAACCTTCCAGTTCATTAAGATCAAGATTTTCAATCTGTAGTGTATCTCTGAAGATAACTTTATGTCCGCTTTCATCTAAAACAAAAGCTCCATGAACGATATCCCGGTTTTTCATCAATAATTGTTTAAATACACTCAGACTATCTTCCTCGATCTGAAAAATAAATTGCTCCATTATAAGGATAGGGTCGGCACAACCAAGAACCAAATTTGCGATACCTTCTTCAGGTTTATTGACTACAAAAACACCATCTTCTTCGTGCTCTGTTACAATCTCACAGTTTAGTTCCAACAGGTAGTTTTTTACTTTTTCAAAATATTTGTCCATTGTCGAGTGATTTAAACTAATTTTTCGGGTTTTGAATTTAAATAAATTTCCTTTTTCATAAAGCACAAATTGTTAATTTAAATATATTCTAAGAAAAGGTAAAACTAATTAGCAATTCTCATAATTATTTTCTTATTTTGACAATTACATTAGCAAATATAAACACAAAAATCATATTTGCAAATATTATTAGCATTAATTATGAGTTTTTTTGGAAAAAATATTCGAAAGATACGATCGATTAAAAAAATAAGCCAAAGTGAATTTGCCTCTATCTTTGATTTGTCAAGGGCTAGCATAGGTTCATACGAAGAAGGAAGGGCTGAACCTAAACTTGAAATAATTAATAGAGTAGCTAAATATTTTAGCATTACAATTGATGAATTAATCAATAAAGAACTGACTGTAAATGAGCTATACCATTTTGATGTAGGTAATGAACCCGTATTCAAAAACACTACTATTAAGAATATTACAATAAAAAAAATCCCATATCTGCAATCTTATCAATTAGGTGATTATATGTCAGGTGATTTGAAATCTGACGAATCAATCATAATTCCAATAGATCACAACATAACAGACAGCATTGCTATTCATATTAATGTAAATGATTTCAAATGTTTGCCAAAATGCATTCATAACCAGAGCACCATACTCTTAAATTCCCATCCTGATGATAAAATCAATAAGGATTCTTTTTATTTGATCAAAACAAACACTGCTACATATATTAGCAAGCTAAATATTTTAGCAAATAACAAATTTCATCTTCAGGATGCGTTAAGTGATTTTACAATAATATCCTCTAAAGACATCATTCTTTGCCTTCCTATTATACAATATATAGGTGGTATACCTGTTGAAGAATCCAACAGTAGAATTGAGAAATTAGAAAAACAACTTAATCAGCTAATAACTAAATTAATCCAATAATTAACCAATGCAGGAAACATTAAATTACCTTACATCATCTCTTGAAGACAAAATTTTATCAAAAGCAGAAAAGAAAGCTTTAAAATCAATACTAATAGACAAAAAATTTTCAAAACATGATTTAAACCGATTGAGAAGCGATATCTTTAATCTTGCACGCGAACATTTCACTGAATTTAAACATCTGCAAATTATTGATTGGCTTGAAGAGGCCAATAAACTGATTCTTCCCAAAGAAACTACTTCTTTTTATACAAAATCCTATTTTAGCCCTGGTACTGAATGCAGCAACACGATAATGAATCATATTAGTTATGCAGTAAATTCAATCGATATTTGTGTATTTACCATTAGCGATAACGACATCAGAGACAAAATAGAATATGCATTAGGTAAAAAAACAAAAGTCAGAATAATTACCGACAATGAAAAAACACTCGACTTAGGGTCGGATATAGAATATTTATTCCGTAATGGAGCATCCATAAAGATTGACAACACCAGTCATCACATGCATCATAAATTTGCTATTTTTGATAAAAGCATCCTTTTAACCGGCAGTTACAACTGGACACGCAGTGCTGGTCAATACAACCAGGAAAATATTCTGGAAACAAATGACCCTCAAGCCTTAAATACTTATCAAAACGAATTCAATCGCCTTTGGGATACTTTGGAAGATTACTATTTTCAATAATTAAAACATCTTTAAAATGAAGAGAAACATACTAATTATTCTCATACTTACTGTACTTGGTCTATTATTGGGTTATTTGCTATTTGGTAAAATCGCTGGTGAATATTTAAGTATCAGCACTATTTTTAGCAATTCAGGAGGAAGTTTGGGTGATTTTGGTCGCAATATTACTGGCATATCCAAAATTAGAAATAACATTTTAATCACTGGCGGTGCCGGATTTGTTTTAGGTATTGTACTGTTGTTTGTTAAAAAGAAATAAAAAAACATTATCTTGCACATGGCTTTTGACCGTGAGTACCCGTAGCATTCAATTCCATCACAGCTGCTACTGGCGTGATCGGACAAAAGCCTTTCTTCTTTAAATCGGTAATATCGCCTTAACATATATTCATAAACTCGGAATATTAATACAGAAATTTCTCATTTTTTGATATTTTTACGCCTCAATTAAAAATAACCGAAAGTGACAAAAACCGATAAGCAATTTGAGCACGTTATAAATATCTGTAAAGACATCTTTGAAAAGAAAATGCGTGATTATGGCACAGCATGGCGTATTCTTCGTCCATCAAGCATGACAGATCAGATTTTCATTAAAGCACAACGTATCAGAAGTATTGAAACCAAAGGTGTTTCAAAAGTTGATGAAGGAATTCGTTCGGAGTTTATCGGAATTGTTAATTACTGTGCCATGGCACTGGTTCAGCTTGAACTTCAACCAGCCGATCAACCGGAGATGGATCCGGATGTTGCCTTAAAATTATACCTGGATAAAATATATGGTTCTAAATCATTGATGGAAGACAAGAACCACGACTATGATGAAGCCTGGCGTAAAATGCGAGTGAGTTCATTTACTGATTTGATATTAATGAAATTACATCGCACCAAACAAATAGAAGATAACCAGGGTAAAACCATTATATCTGAAGGCATTGATGCCAATTATATGGATATGATCAACTATGCCATTTTTGCTTTAATCAAACTTGAATTCCCTGACGACGAGGATAACTCATAATTAAAACATCATGCTAAAAACCATTGCACGAATTATACTGGGTATTGTATTCTTATTTTCAGGATTTGTTAAAGCAGTAGATCCTCAAGGAGGAGCTATTAAAATAGCCGAGTATCTTGAAATTGTTGGTATGCATCAGGCAAATTCGGTATCGGTATTTTTAGCAATTGCACTTTCAACACTTGAATTTATTATTGGTTTTATGTTGTTTTTTGGCTTGATGACTAAAAAAGCAGCATTACCAGCTTTTATTTTCATGAGTTTCTTTACTGTACTAACATTATACAGCGCTGTTTTTGAACCGGTGAGTGATTGTGGCTGTTTTGGTGATGCGGTGAAACTAACCAATTGGGAGACATTTTTCAAGAACCTGGTTCTTTGTCCCATTAGTTACATTATCTATCGAAAAAGAAATGACTACACAGCTTCGATAAGCGGATTGAAACAAAGTATTGGTGCTTTTTCGGGCTTGATATTTATTATAGGCATATCTATTTACTCATTGGTTTATCTTCCTTTACTTGATTTCAGACCTTTTAAAGTGGGTCAGAATATACAAGAAGGAATGAGTACTCCTGAAGACGCTCCACAAGACGAATATGAAACAACTTTCATTATGGAAAAAAATGGAGAGCGAAAAGAATTCGACGAAGATAATTTTCCTTATAATGATACTACCTGGGTTTTCATTGATCAAAAATCAAAACTGATTAAAGAAGGCTATCAACCGCCTATTCAAAATTTCTTTATTCAAAACATAGACCGTTTAGACGTTACTCAAGATATTCTTAACGACGACAAACCAGTATTTTTGGTAATTGCTCCTAAAGTTGAAAAAGCATCAACCAAAAACTTGGATAAACTAAAAGAAATAAGAGTGATGTGCCTAAAAAACGGATATCAGTTTTTTGTACTCACCTCTTCGTTGGTTGATAATTACTTTCAGTTTGATGCCAACCACTCGTTGGGATTCGATTACCTGAGTGTCGACGAAACCTTATTGAAAACAATATGCCGCGGTAATCCCGGTATGATCATACTGGACAAAGGAACTATTATTGCCAAATATAATCATACAAACCTGCCAGAAGCCAATGAATTATCGAAGCCCTTATCGCATTCGCTTAATTCATTAAGACAACAAACAGATAAGTGGTTCCTTTTGGGATGCACTTTACTACTGGCTGGATTTATTTTAATATTATATCGAATTAAATAAACTTTAAATTTTTATCTGATGAGACAGAACATTGTTGCAGGAAACTGGAAAATGAACAACACCCTTGAAGAGGGTATCGCTTTAGCTAAAGAAGTTAATGCTATTTTAACTGAAAACAAGCCTAATTGCAAAGTGGTTTTAGGTACTCCTTTTATCCACATTACCGAAGTAGTAAAAGCTGTTGACAGCAGCTTAGTTGGTGTTGCCGCTCAAAACTGTGCTGACAAAGCAAGCGGTGCTTACACTGGCGAAACTTCAGCTGCTATGATTAAGTCTACTGGAGCTCAATACGTAATCCTTGGTCACTCTGAAAGAAGAGCATACTACGGAGAAACCAACGCAATTTTGAAAGAAAAAACTGACTTAGCTTTAGCTAATGGTTTAACTCCAATTTTCTGTATCGGTGAAGTTTTGGAAGAGCGCGAAGCTGAGAAACATTTCGAAGTAGTAAAATCGCAAATCGAAGAAGCTTTATTCCACCTTTCTGCAGAAGAGTTCGGAAAAGTAGTATTGGCTTACGAACCAGTATGGGCTATCGGAACAGGAAAAACTGCTTCTCCTGAGCAAGCTCAGGAAATTCACGCCTTCATTCGTCAGACTTTAGCTGACAAATATGGTGCTGAAGTTGCTGATAACACAAGCATCCTTTACGGTGGTAGCTGTAAAGCTTCTAATGCTAAAGAATTATTCGCTAATCCAGACGTTGATGGTGGTTTGATTGGCGGTGCTTCTTTAAAAGCTGAAGATTTCTACGGAATTATTGCTGCTTTCTAAGAAAAGCATACAAAATACTTGATCAAAGAGGTTATTCGAAAGAATAGCCTCTTTTTTTATGTATCAATATTTCTGAAAACCAATTAAGGCAGTATTATGAAAATGTGATAGCAATTGACAAATGATTGATAGAATTTAACGAGTCCGTGTTCGTCTTCGTGCTGAGAAAAAATTATGTTTGTTTCCTATCCAAGTTCAGTAAAATAAATTAATCTCAACCAAAATCTGTATGAAAATAACTTCTACGTTACTTTATTCTACTTTACTATTTTTATTCATTACAGGAAATCATGGTAAATTATTGGCTCAAATTACTGAGCCAATTGCTGAAACAGACTATTATCTTATTCACTCGAGCGGCAATGTAGTTGCAGAAAATACTGAAACACGAGCTACTATTCAGGAATTATCAGGTACAGAGGATCAAATTATGCATTTTATACCTGATGGAGCTGGTTACTATTGGATTAAACCCAAAGATCAAAATAAATACGTTGCTTTAAGTGGCAGTTGGAATACTTATTTCATTACTGATTCAACTACTGATTATTCAAAATATGCAATTGAAAAGGTCTCCAGCTCATTTATCCGATTGAAATGCAAAGCCAATAATAAATATATGGGAACCGACAACATAAGCGATGGTTCATATATATATTCAGACAAAAGTGGTTCCGACAGTCGCCATTACTGGTATATTTCGGAACAATACGGCCCTGCTCCTGCTGATACCATGAAATACCTGATCAATCCTAATGCAACTTTCACTAATCCATTTGAAGGTTGGGGTGTATCACTTTGCTGGTGGGCTAACATGTGCGGAAACTGGAGCGATGAAAAAATTGATGAAATTGTTGACTGGCTGGTTAGCCCAGATGGACTTAATTATAATATATTCCGATACAATATTGGTGGTGGAGATGATCCGTTAAATCAGAATTGCGATTTACACCACATGGCAAACGGCAAAGGTTTAAGAGCTGAGATGGAAGGCTTTAAATATTCTTCAGAAGGAGAATATGATTGGAGTCGCGATGCCGCCCAACGTAAAATAATGTTGAAGATCAAAGAAAAAAGACCCGATGCTATTTTTGAGGCTTTTAGTAATTCGGCTCCCTTTTACATGACTTATAGTGGATGTTGTGCTGGAAATGTAAATGCCTGGGATGACAATCTTAAGCCTGAATATTACGAAGAGTTTGCTAACTATTTGGTAGATGTATGCAAACATTATAAAGACACGTATGATATTGAGTTCAAAACATTGGAACCGTTCAACGAACCCGTTACCAATTATTGGGCAGCCAATGGTGGTCAGGAAGGATGTCATTTTAGTACTGCAGCTCAGATTGATTTTCTAAAAATCCTCTCTCCAATTTTAAAGGCATCAGGACTAAACACTATCATTTCTTCTTCAGATGAAACCAGTGTTGCTCAATCAGTAACCGATTTCAATGCCTATATTAATGATGGTAGCGTACTTGATTTGGTTGACCAGTGGAACACACATACTTACTCAGCAACTAATCAGGACAGGGCAAATATCAGAGCTTTATCAACCCAATATAATAAAACTCTTTGGATGAGTGAGGTGGGTGCCGGAGGTACCGGCATATATGGAAACCTTAATCTGGCTCAAAAAATAATGAATGACATTCGCTACATTCGTCCTGAAGCCTGGCTCGACTGGCAATATATTGAAGAAAACAACGACCAATGGTGCCTGGTACAAGGCGATTTTGCAGCACAAACGTATGCGCGCGTGAAGAATTTTTATATCCGAAAGCAATTTAGTCATTATATAAAACCGGGTTCTAAATTTCTATCCGTGCCTAATGACCAGATGCTGGCGGCTTTGAATGAAACAAATGATACCATTACCATTGTTTTATTGAATAATTCGTCTTTAACTACTTGTCATGATATAGATTTATCACTGTTTGGCTCCGTAGGAAATGAAAGTTTTGTTACCAGAACTTCTGAAACAGAAAATAACGTTGCTGTTTCGGCAGCAGAAAGAAATGGTGATAATCTTTTGATTACGCTTCCGGGTTATAGCATAACAACTGTTGTACTTCCGGTAAGTTACGCATCAAACGAAAACCAATTACAAACCAATGTTCCTTATTTAATATTATCACGTACTGCTAGCCATGTTATGCAATCTGTTAACAATAATGTTCAAATCAATAATTATCATTACACAGATTCCTCGCAACTCTGGACATTAACCTCCAATGAAAATGGATATACTATAAAGAATAAAAATGATGAATATCTGACCGATTCAGGTTCGTATTTTGCTTCTACATCAACAAATAACGATCCGACAAATCAAACTTTTCAAATAGAAAGCGTGGGCGATGATTGTTACAGAATTGTTTCAGTGAGATCAGGAAATTCATTGGATCTGGAAGGAGCCAATAATACAGCTGGAACCAATATTGGATTTTATGCATATGGTACCAGTCAGGCTGCAAGCCATCGTCAGTGGATGTTTGTATTGCCACCTTCCTACTCTGCTCCGGATATTCCTAACAGTATTAATGAGTTTGGAACAATAGAAGAAAAGGATTTAGCCCGTATTTTTGGTACTGAAGGAGCTGTTGTTATTTTACAAGCATCTGATTTAAGTGGCCAGGCAACGGTTTATTCATTATCAGGCATAGAAGTAACCCGCAAAGAAATTAGTGGATCAACAAATCAGATTGCCGTACAAAGAGGAATCTATATTGTGAAGTATCTATTAAAAGAGCAAAACAAAACAATTACTTCCAAGGTATTTGTGAAATAAAACATTCAATAGATCTTTAAAAATTAAAATAAATCAGACTGAGGACATAGAATATCCCTTGATAATTTATCTGCTTTCGTATAAAAATAAGGTTAGAGTATAAGTTTTCAACTAACCAAACGTGTAATTTATTATAATAATTTGACTTCACTATAAAAGAGTGACCTCAATAATCCTTAATCTTGCTTTCAGTATTCAGTCCAGACTATTATTCAAATGACCTAAACAAACAGGATTAACATGATCACACTATACCATATGTTAAATTAATAGCAAGAAAATACCAAATTACTGATTTTTTTGAGATAATATTATTAATGTAATTTCTAATTCTTTTTTCTTAAATGATTAACATATTTAATAGGTATATTAAGTGTAGCACTATCATTATATAAAAAAAATTGCCTAAAATAATCAGATTAATAATTAGTTGCAAAATTAGAAAATACTATTTATATTACATATGAGAAACATAATGGAATTTTGAAGAGATTAAAGTAAATTACCAAAACGTAATATTATAAATTCTTTCAAAGATGTTAGCTTTACTAATTTTTACTATACTTAATCTATATCGAGATAAGCATCAAAACGTATAATTAAAATGAAATTTACCACATTAAAATGTTATTGTTTCAATTTTAATCAACCAAAATAGAAATTATTAAATAGTAGTAATATAATAAAGTGTTCTTAATTTCAATGCACAAATTATTATAAAAATACCTTTAGTAATAACCAAAACCTAAACTCTATGAAAACAAACAAATTAGTTTTATATATCCTTATTTTATTTTTAACCATTTCATGCTCAAAGGAAAAAGAAATAGAAGATTCTGTTAACGTTATTGATAAGAATTTTATAGAATTATCGCTAGTAAGAAAAATTGCTGAAGAAGTTAATTTTGATAATAAAGATTATCCCAATTGTGTAATAAAAAGTACATCTTCTAAATCTACAAAAAGGACTATTATGACTGTGAACGAAGTGAAAAATGAAAATGAAAAAACTTCGTTTTATGTGATAAATTACATTGAGGGAGGTTTTATTATAGTGTCTGCAGATAAAAGAACCACACCTATACTAGCGTTCTCTGAAAATGGAGATTTTGATTTTAAAGAAAGTTCATTCCCGCCAGGATTGATACTTTGGATAAATGATACAAAAAAGCAAATTTCAACCATTCAAAATTCAGACCTAGAACAATCTAAAAAAGTTAAATTAGCTTGGGAAGAAGTAGAAGATGCACTTGGTATTTTGAGCCAAAGTACGTCGGTATTAGAACCACCAGTTGTATGTTATCAACATACAGAAACGGTTACTGTTGGACCTTTTTTGAATTCTACTTGGTATCAAACAGGAGGTTTTAATGATGCATTACCCTATATTCAATGTGATGGATATAATATGCAAGCTTTTGCTGGATGTGTGATTATTGCTATGGGACAGGTGATGAGATATTATGAATATCCAATAGATTATGACTGGGCATCAATGCCATTAACCTATGGAACATCTACAACTGCGAATTTTATTAATGATATTCACAATGCTATAAGTAATTCATATCCTTCTTATCCTGAATATTATTGTGATGGTACTTCTGTTTATACATCTGACATGGGAAATGTTTTAAAAAACCAATTTGGTTTTAGCTCTGCAGATTATTCAAATTACAACTATAAAACGGTTCTTAATAACCTAAATAATAATCGACCTGTTATTTTACGAGGTGATAATGGAGAAGTTGGTCATGCATGGGTATGTGAAGGCTACAAGCAAACATCTTATCAGTTTGATGATTGTACCTGAGGAACTTATTCTCCGTTTTTATATATGAACTGGGGCTGGGAAAATATTTCATTTAATGGTTGGTATCAATACAATGATTTTACCCCAGTACTTATAATTTTAATATTAATAAAGGAATGCTATATAATATAAGACCTTAAAAAAGAGTTATGAAAAAAATAATCATTTTAATAGCTATAATTACACTTTGGAGTTGCAGTAAATCAGATGATCAGACAGCAAGTGATGATCAATTTAATTTATATTCAGCCATAGAATTTTCACTTTATAATGCTAATCATGAAGATTTATTAGACAACACAACTACAAATCATTATAAGGAATCCGAAATTAAATTGTTCTATGTTATTGATCGACAAACAGAGGAAGTTTATAATACGAACTCTACATATCCACGAGGTATTATGATTTATAAACATGAAAATGAATATCGAATTAGAATTGGTTTAAACCATACAGAAACAGACGATAAACCAATTACTTATGTTCAATGGAATAAGAGCGATATTGATACCATTGAGGTATCATATAAAAGAACGCAATATTCAATAATACAGAATAATATCTGGTTAAATGGAGAACATATCTGGGAGTTGGGTGATAATATAATTGATCCTTATTTTGTTTTAACAAAATAAGGATTTAATAATATAAAAAGAAACTTCTGACTGAATCAACTAGGGCACTGAAAATCCCTTGATAATTTATGTGCTTTCGTATAAAATTAAGGTTATAACAAGAGATCTCAACAAGACTAAAAGTTGTAACCTTTTTAAAAGTAAATACTTTAACAATCTTTTAGGACTTTCTGCATTCCGCCAGTTATCGTGATAGTATTTCCTAAAGAGTTCACCATAAACAAAACTGAAGTTGATTAATTCAAAAAGTCGACGATGAATATTATCCTCAGGTACGATCTAAAAAATAACGATCTGATTATTAAATCAATGTAAGGCTTTGTTATTGAAATAACACATAAAGAATGTCTTGATTAATATTAAAATACGAAAAATCAGTAAATGGTTATCAATATACTTTTCTTTTACTGATTTTAATTAATATTTTCACTGTTATCATCAAACCTTAGTGGGATTTTCTTAATTAAGTTCCTTACGAACCATTTTCAATATTAATAATCTGTTACACTTGACATCGGCACCATTCTTCATAACTTGTAATATTAAAGATTAAACACAATAAAACTGCCTAACTAATCATAAAGAAGCTATGAAAACTCAAGAACAGGAATGCTGTCCAAAATTTGAGGTAACCAAGTGGGACCGAAAAACTTTTTCGTGGGATCATAAACCTTTTATTAAAGAGTCAATCCCTACTTTTCTCCATATACCTTTTCCTCCGATGATTGGTAAGAAAATGAAAAAGATGTTTGATTTGGCTGATAAAGCACATGCAAATTATCCCGATTTATCAGATGCTCTGGTTCTATTTCACGATCCTTCAGCATTTAAATCAGAAATATTTTATTCGGTTAATCATCCCATTGAAGGAGCAAATAATACAGATTTAACAGGTGAATTTATTGCTGGTGTCTTTGATGGACCATACAACACTGTTCCGGTTCATATAAAGAAATGGATCAAAGACTTTCTGATCAAAACCTAACTGCTAGTGACTATTTTGTGCATTATGCGTACTGTCCGAAATGTGTTGAAAAATATGGACACAACTATATGATACTATTTGCCCAGGTTTAGTTTTATCAAAAAATAAACATTTCCACTATAGCTTATGAGAGTATCATTTAAACGAAGGAATAAAACTTATTTGTTTAACGAAGATTCAAAGCTAAAACCCAAGGCTATTTCTACAGTTTGATACGGAGCTTTCACAGGCTTATAACTGATTCTTCTACTGGAAACAATAATGTTGTCCTTTTTAATGTATTCAAGTGAAGGACCAAAATTATACTTTACTTGTATAGATATGAGTTGTTTAATAACACAACCAACACCTAACATTGTATTGTAATTAGTATCGTAATGCTCAACCAGGGTCACTGTCTCAATCTCATCTTCCGCATTTAAAAAGAATTGTTCCAAAAATGTTGCTTCATCAACTATTTTGGTTGTAGTTGATGTGGCACCAAGATTAAGCCCAAACGCAGTTTCGATAAACGGACTAACCATAGCACCTTCGTAAAACTTGAATCGTGTAAACAAATTGGCTTTTATAATTGCACCTGTTGTGTTAATACGTGCCCCTTTCCATGTTTCATTTTTAACAACAGGAAACAGAAATTCAAACTGGGTGCCGGGTTGAAAAAAAGTGGCATGTTTAAACGGTCTGAATGCTGTATCGAAATTAAAACCCCAGATGGTATTTTTTTCAATAGCCTCACTAAACTCTGTTGATGGAACTGCCGTGAGTAAATTTAACGATGGGTACCACCATGAATGTCTTTCTGACTGTTCCGTAATCTCTTGTGCTAATATTCTATTACCAACAAGCAATAGCAAACATATTATACAGATAGTTTTCACATTAAATCCTTTTAATTAAAGTTACAACCAATCAAGTCTTAAATCAATTAAAAATATCTAATTCATTTTAAAAATGAAACAATTGATTCGTTAGGTTTCTGGTAAAGATATTGTTGAAGAATAAACGAACAAACACCGATATTAATCCTTTAATATTACATACCTATCCTTTAAAAATAAAAGAATAACATTATGAGTGAAAGAAGAAAAATTAAGAATACCGAGCTCATGGTTAGCAATATTAACCTGGGAGGTAATGTGTTCGGATGGACGCTGGATGAACAGCAATCGTTTAAGGTTCTTGATGCCTTTATTGATGAAGGTTTCAATTTTATTGATACGGCAGATACTTATCCCTGGTGGGTAAATGGTAAAGGTGGACTTTCAGAATCTATCATTGGTAAATGGATGAAGAAAAAAGGTATTAGAAGTGAATTAATTATAGCAACTAAAGTTGGATCAGAAACAAAAGAACACGGTTTTGATATTAGTAAAAAACACATTCTTAAATCAGTTGATGAGTCACTTCAACGACTACAAACCGACTACATTGATTTGTATTATACCCATTTTGATGATAATAAAACTCCCATAGAAGAGACCTTATCTGCCTATGATGAAGTTGTTCGAGCAGGTAAAGTAAGACATATTTCTGCTTCGAATATATCCCCAACCAGACTGATCCAATCATTAGAAATTGCCGAACAGAACAATTTCCCGAAATATGTTGCTCTTCAACCTCATTATAATTTGGTTGAAAGAACTAAATATGAAAGTGAATATCTACCACTAGTTAAGAAATATGATTTAAGTGTTTTTCCATATTGGTCGTTGGCATCCGGATTTTTAACAGGAAAATACAGAACAGATAATGATTTAAGCAAAAGTGTTCGAGGCGCAGGAGCTAAACAATATATGAATTCGAAAGGTTTTGCTATTTTGGATGCATTAGATCAAATAGCTGAAAAACATAACACGCAGCAGGCGGCAATATCTTTGGCATGGCTTCTGGCTCAAACCAATATTTTAGCACCTATTGCCAGTGCCACAAGTCATGTTCAACTTGAAACATTGTTTGAGTCTGCTCAAATTCATCTCGATAAGGAAGACCTTCAACTATTAGATAGTGTGAGTAATTAAGAACATTACAAAACAAATGGTTGTCGAAATTATTTGGCAACCATTTTTAATGAATTCATAGGCACTTCAGAATAAAAACAAAAAACATTAAACTACACTATATGAAACACTTCCTTTTCATACTCATTACATTTTTCACTTTCGGATTTACTTCTTCACAAACCAAGCAATTACAATGGCTTGACATAGAATTATCCAACTACACCTATCCATATCCTGTCTCAACCATTAATTTGTTTGTTCAAAATCAGGAGCTAAAAATGTCGTATATGGATGTTAAACCGGAAAATCCCAACGGTAGAAATATTGTTTTACTGCATGGTAAGAATTTTAATGGGGCTTATTGGAAAACAACAATTAATGCTCTTACAAAAGAAGGATACAGAGTGATTGTTCCTGATCAGATTGGTTTTGGCAAATCGTCAAAACCAGATCATTTTCATTACACTTTTCAACAATTGGCAAACAACACAAAGACTCTACTGGATTCATTGAATATTAATAAAACAGCAATACTCGGACATTCAATGGGTGGTATGTTGGCAACCCGATTTGCCTTAATGTATCCTAAAATTACCGAAAAACTAATATTGGAAAATCCTATTGGTCTTGAAGACTGGAAATTAAAAGTCCCTTATAAACCTGTTGAATGGTGGTATCAAAATGAATTGAAAAAAAACTATGAAAGCATTAAAAAATATCAATTGGTAAGTTACTACGATAACAAATGGAAAACTGAATATGATGAATGGGTAAACTTACTGGCTGGCTGGACTTTGAACTCAGAATACAAAACCATTGCCTGGAATGCTGCCTTAACATATGACATGATTTTCACTCAACCTGTTGTCTATGAATTTGGAAATGTAAGTTCTCCAACTCTTCTTATTATTGGAACACGTGACCGAACAGCTCTTGGCAAACCATTGGTTAGTGAAGATGTTAGAAAAACGATGGGGCTTTATAATATACTAGGTAAAGAAACAATGAAAGCGATCCCTAACGCTACACTTATAGAAATTGAAAACATTGGACACTTACCACACATCGAAGCTTTTGATCAGTTTATTCAGCCTCTATTAAAATTTCTAAAAGAATAATAACAAAGAATCTTTTCAGTACTTTTGCAAAAAAACGATGGAATATACAAAAGTAGCGGTAACACTTACCCCAGTCAATGAAATTGCCAGTGACTTGTTAATGGCACAAATGGGAGAACTTGGATTTGAAAGTTTTAGTGAAACTGAATATGGTTTCGATGCCTTTATTCCTTCAAAAGATTACAACTCTTCCTTAATAAAATCAATTCATAATCCACTAGAGGGCATAAAATTAAGTTTTAAAGACGAAGTTATGCCTGATATTAATTGGAACGAAGAGTGGGAAAAAAATTATTTTCAGCCAATTGTTATTGCAAATAAATGTGTTGTTCGAAGCCCTTTTCATATTTTAGAAGGCAACTATAAATATGAAATTTTGATTGAACCCAAAATGTCATTTGGTACGGGCCATCACTCAACAACCAGTCAAATGTTGCAATACATATTAGAATCTGATGTAAAAGGTAAATCGGTTCTTGATATGGGTTGTGGCACAGGTATTTTAGGAATGCTTTGTTCTATGAAAAAGGCTTCCTCAATTGTTGGAATAGACATTGACGAATGGGCTTATAACAATGCCGTTGAAAATCTTAGTCTTAACAAAATAAAAAACATGTCCATCGAAATTGGTGGAGCTGAAAGATTAGTCAATAGAACTTTCGATATTATTTTAGCTAATATCAATCGTAACATTCTACTCGAAGACATTAAACACTACCAGTCTTCACTTATTAAAGGTGGTCAATTATTACTAAGTGGATTTTACCAGGAAGATCTGGATATTATCAATCAGGAATGTGAAAAGTACAAGTTAAAGTACATTTCACATAAAAATGACAACAATTGGGTTGCAGCTTCGTATATATTGGCTGAATAGTTAGATTTATATGCCATTGCTGAAAAGTTATTAACTTATGATTAAACGTTTATTAGCACTATCTTTATTTCTATTTATACTTTTATCAATATCGGCACAAGTAACAAAGTTCAGTGATTCTCCTGATGTTTTTTTGGAAGAGCTGAATGAAAAGTTTACAAATGTTGCCAACAAAAAGGAAGCAAAAGAATACATGGAGAGTTTCGAATTATTCTGGAACAATCCTGAAATAGATGACTCCCTTAAGCATCTGGTTATTAAAACATGTAACAAACTGGCTGTAAAAAGAGCTCGCCCTTACCCTGATTACTATTCATACCTTTCAACAATCATGACATTTAAAACAAATGAGCATGATTTAAACAGCTTTAATGTATGGCATAGTACTGTTGATAGTCTTTTGGCAACACCACGATACGCTTTACGTCATTTAATCAGCTTTCTTAGCATTAGCAAAGATTTGATCTCCAGCAATATCATTTTCTCCACTCCTGCAGTAAATTGGCAATGTAATACAAAAGACTATCGATACTTTTTTGATGGCGACAAGTTGGCAATTAAGGTTGGCGAAACAGATCTTGTTTGTCACTCTAAAAATGATAGTATTATAATATTTGACACTAAGGGAATTTTTTATCCTTTAGATAAAATATGGAAAGGAGATAAAGGTAGAATTACATGGGAACGATCAGATTTTAAACCGGATATGGTCTATGCGACCTTCGATAGTTATCAGGTTGAGATGGATAAACCGTCTTTTGAAGTTGATTCGGTTCTTTTTTATAATAAACATTATTTCGATCATGCTTTGCATGGTAGAGTCTCTCATAAGGTAATGACGGTGACTTCACCGGCAAGTACTATTTATCCAAAATTTATTACAACCAAACAGCGATTTACCATCGAAAAAATTCACCCCAGCATTGATTACGAAGGTGGTTTTGCCCAAAATGGTGCAAAATTCTTAGGTGCAGGTACCGAAGATAATCCGGCAACAATTACCATATCGCGAAACGATACAGTTTTTATGACTGCCAAATCATTATACTTTGCTCTACGAAAAGATCAGATTCTTAGTAACGACACTGAGATTAAGATTAAGTTGGATACAGCCTTTGTTTATCATCCGGGACTGATTTTTAAATATATGGCCGACTTAAATGAAATCCATCTGATCAGGAATGGTGAAGGTCTTGCTTTAAGCCCCTACTTTGATACATTCCATAATATCAGTATGGATGTTGAGCTTATTAAATGGGAGATTGGAAGTCAATATATGGATTTACGAATGATCTCAGGAGCTGCCCAGAACCAGGCCTTTTTTGAATCATTAAGTTATTTCAGAGAAGAATTCTATAACCGACTCCAGGGAATGGATGCCATCCATCCATTACAGGGCCTTAAAAACTGTAGTAAATATTACCACGGTAGACCTTTTACTGCATCAGAATATGCTCAGTATATGGGTTTACC
Source organism: Carboxylicivirga caseinilyticus (assembly GCA_025499705.1). Lineage (GTDB taxonomy): Bacteria > Bacteroidota > Bacteroidia > Bacteroidales > Marinilabiliaceae > Carboxylicivirga > Carboxylicivirga caseinilyticus. The sequence goes on along the minus strand of JAFMVE010000028.1, from coordinate 47,554 downwards.
AGAGAGTCCTATTCGTCAGCAAGTTATTGAGTTATCGTTTTATGGTTTTATTGGATACAATGTAAATACCGATGAGATAACCATTCGTCAGCGACTGCAGGATTATTTACTATTCCGAATAGGTAAGAAAGACTTTGATGTGATACGTTTTAATTCTATCACTCCAGGAGAAATTGTTAATGCCCAACTCGATTTAAAGAATTACGACCTTAATATGAATGGTGTTGAATCCATTTCTATTTGTGATCATCAGAATGTTGTTTTCTTCCCCGAAAACAAGGAAATCATACTTAAGGAAAACCGGAACTTTGTCTTTAACGGAACCATCAATGCTGGTATGTTAAACCTCTTTGGTAATGGTTTTAAATTCTCTTACGAGGACTTTAGGATTGATATGAGTAATATTGATTCATTACGTATGAAAGTATTATCAGGTGAAACAGACTACTTTGGTCAACCACTCCTTAAAACAGTTAATAATACTATTGCTCACTTATCCGGCTATCTTCAAATTGATGATTCCGATAACAAATCCGGTGCGAAGAAAAATCCCCACTACCCTATCCTTAACAGTAAAATTGAATCGCAAGTATTTTTCGATCGAAAAGACATTCAGAATGGAGCATATGACAGGGAAAACTTTTTCTTCACACTCGATCCTTTCGAGATGGATAGTATCAATACCCTTACACCAGATAACTTTAATTTCGGTGGGGTTTTTGAATCAAATATATTCCCCACATTCAGAGACAGTTTAACCATTCGTCCTGATTATTCACTTGGTTTTACACGTAATACACCCGAAGAAGGATATCCGATTTACAATAATAAAGCAACCTTTACCAACCATATCGACCTAAGTAATGCTGGTTTAAAAGGTAACGGAATTCTTGCATACGTAACAACTACATCTCACTCAGAAGAATTTACATTTTTACCAGATAAAGTTACCGGTCAGGCTCATAAGTTTACCGTGGATAAACGTGTTGAAGGAACAAAATATCCCGATGTTCAGGCTAACTATGTTGTTATTGAATACTTGCCTGAGCAGGAAGAGATATGGGCTAAAACACAGGAAGAAAACTTCACGATGTTTAACAAAGAAGCCCAGTTAAAAGGCCGAATGAAGGTAACACCATACGGATCAACCGGAGCCGGTACTTTCTATATGCGAAGCGCAAACCTGGTATCAAAAGAAATGGACTTCAGCGATCATGTTGTGGTAGCTGACTCATCTGACTTTAACCTGGCTGGTGCTGAAATGGAAGGAGTTAGTTTCTCAACAACCAATCTTATTTCGAATATAGATTTTGAAACCCGTCAGGGTACATTCTCATCACGTAGTGGTGGTAGCCGTGTAGATTTTACCGATAACCGATACATTTCATTTATCAGCGAATTCTCATGGGATATGGACAAAAATGATATCTACATGGGAGCCCGGGGATCAAAAGGAAACCGCTTTATTTCAACACATCGCCGCCAGGATTCACTGTCCTTTTATGTTCCAATGGCCAGATACGATGTTGAGTTGAAGACCATCTATGCTGAAGAAGTCAAACAAATTGATGTTGGAGATGCCAACCTTATGCTGAGTGACGGTTTCGTTACGATTCGTGAAGATGCAGCAATTGATCCACTCGACAGTGTACAGATAATTTTACAGCAAGACAGTGCTTTTACTCATGTTTTATATGATTCAAGAGTGAATGTTATTGGTAAATATGAATACAATGGGTATGGTAAATATGACTACTTCAATGGCGACGGAAAGAAACTAACCATTGATATGCATAACATTGGTCTGGATAAAGAAACCAAAACTTTTGCAGAAGGTAAGATAACAGAAAAAGACCTGTTTACTTTTAACAGTCATTTTGCCTTCAAAGGCGACATTAAACTGGAAGCATCTTATAAGGACTTAAACTTCAGTGGTGGAGCACAAATGCTACATCGTTGTCCAACAGGCCCGCAAACATACGTACGATTTGATTCACGTATGGATGCCAATAATGTTAGAATTCCTATAACAGAAGAGTCTCAAAGTTTTGAATACAGTAACATTTACAAAGATTTCTTCATCACAAAGGATAGTACGCATGTTTACAGTTCTTTTCTCGAAAGCAGGGAAGATTACAGCGACATTCCTATGATCACAGGAGATGGATACTTGATTTATAATGATAAGAACAAGTCTTTCGACATAGCCTCTGAATACAAGCATGCAAATCCTGATTCAATAGGCAAAATTATCAGTTTCCGTGAATCAGACTGTAACATATTGGCCGAAGGTAAATTTGATATGGGTATAGATCTGGATCAGATAAAACTTTTATCATCGGGTACTTTACTGGACCAAAGAGACAAAGAAGAAATAACTGTCAGCACTATGTTAGGAATTGACTTCTTCTTTAATCAGGAAGCTTTAGATGTACTTTATACAACCATATTGAATTCATCAGCTAAAGAATCAAAACTTACTAAAGACACCTTTACAAAACGATTGTCTGAACTAGCTGGCCGAAAAGAAGCTGAAAAACTGGAAGCTGAACGTAACGGTACAGGTGCTTCAGAGAAAATACATGAAGAATTAAAACAAATGCTGTTCTTTAGTAATATTGATTTTATTTGGGATTCTGGAGAAAGAGCTTTTAGAGCAGATGGAGAGGTTGATCTTGCCTATTTGAAAGAATATATCGTTAATCGAAAAGCAAAAGTTAAAGCTGAAATAATGCGAAAAAGAAGTGGTAATTCACTTGATATGTATATTGAATTTGATGAAAATACGTGGGTTTATTTCACTTACAAAAATGGTATGATGCAAACCTTATCATCTAATAAAGAATACAATCAGATTGTTCAGGCTTTAAAGGCAGATGATCGCAAACAAAATGTTGGTATTGGGGAAAAATCATTTACCTTCATTATGGCACCAGAAAGTAAAAAGAGTCGATTCCTCGCTCGTTTTGAATAAAAACTAAATCATTATAACAAAAAACTCCGTTGAAGAATCTCAACGGAGTTTTTTGTTATGTTATGCTAAAATTAAGAATATTGCGGGCCGCTTATTAATATCAGGAACCTTGCCTTTCCATTGCGCAATACTTTTTGTAACGATGTATTCTGTTTCCAGCGAAATGTCGCATGCAATACACAAACGTGTTTTAGGACTACAAGTCTGAATTATATCCTGTAACATTCTCATATTTCTATATGGAGCCTCAATAAAAAGTTGTGTCTGATTTTCTTTTCTCGACCGGTCTTCCAAAGCTTTTATTGCTTTTGGCGCCTCTCCCTTTTTAACAGGTAAATAGCCATGAAAAGCAAAACTCTGACCATTCAATCCCGAAGCCATCACCGACATCAGAATAGATGATGGTCCAACCAAGGGTATCACTCTAATATTACTCTCGTGTGCCAACTTAGCAATGTCTGCACCAGGATCAGCCACTCCCGGACAACCAGCCTCTGAAATCATTCCCATATTTTTACCATCATGTAATGGCCTTAAAAATGATGGAATATCATTCGTTTGTGTATGTTTATCCAGCACAAAAAAAGTAAGTTCTTCAATTTCAATCTCCTTATCAACTTTTTTCAGGAAGCGACGGGCTGAACGAACATTTTCAACGACAAAATATTTTAGCGACCTTATAATCTCGATCACATCGGTTGGCAAATTGTATTCAATCGGACTCTCCCCTAATGTATTGGGGATCATATAAAGCTGACCTTTCATTCGTAAATTGTAATTTTGTTGTACTAAAAAATCATTGGTGTTCGTGTCTTAAACAACTCCCTGTACTGTGGTGGCAAATCAATTATATCCGTCATTAAGTCATTTAAAATATCCAGACTTTTATTTGATAACAATTCCATTACTTCTTCAATAGCTTCTCCACAAACCATATATGGTGCCTGATGAAACAACAACTCGTTGCCAATACATAAAGCATAAATCTGAAACTCATCAACCTCGTCGATTGATTTGTTTTTGACTATACAATTGTTAAGCCATATATCTATTTCAAATAACTCATACTTCTTTAATTCCTTATCTCTTTTATCCAGATTTGTATGTGTTTTGAAATAATTACTTATCCTCTCTCTGGATTCTTCCGATAAGGATTCATTGATCTCCTGTATACAATCCAAACAATATACCACTTCGAAAATCATATCACGCTTACCTTTGATCAAATCCTGGCCATAAGCCTTTTCGATTATATAAGGTTCACCCGTCTGAATGACATCCTTTTGACAAACTTTACAGTGAGTAAATGGCTTCTTTGTTGAATCAGAATAAAAAATTTCAGGTATGGAAGAAGTATGAAAAGTGTTTTCAGACATATTGGTTGATTTATTCTTCAAAAATAGGAAAGGTTTTGCAATAACTTCATAGGAACAATAGATATATATCATGTTTTCTTGCCTGCAAAGCCATTTTCAATTTTGTAAGTTTGTTTATACCAATCATCATAAAATGAGAAAAGTTCTTTCATTCATTACCAATCGGAATGTAATTCTAATATTAGCAGTTATACTTGGACTATGGATAGGCGATTATGCCATTCATTTGAAAAAACACACCACTTATATACTGGCTCTGGTAATGACTTTTTCAATGACAAATATACGTACCCAAAGCCTCTACCCTTTTAATAAACTTTTGTTTCCGATGTTGAAAGGAGCTTTATTAAACTACATTTTATATGCTGCCATCATGCTTGCATCAGCGCGTTTATTGATTTCTGATGAGGAACTATTTTATGGTTTTGTGATCATCGCAACAACAGCGCCCGGGGTAGCTATAATACCTTTCTCTTCCATTTTGAAAGGTGATATTGAGTATTCGATTAAAGGTGTTTTAGGAGCCTTTATCTTCACCATAATTCTCACTCCATTTGTTGTAGGATATTTAACCGGCAATAATGAAATATCATCTTCCAAGTTGTTTTTATTAATGGTTAAAACCATCATTATACCATTGGCTCTATCACGGATATTACTGATTGGAAAAATCAGAAACCCGGTTAATGAAGTAAGAGGTAAAGTTGTCGACTGGGGTTTTGCCATACTTATTTTTATTGCTATTGGCGTCAACAGAGCAGTGTTCTTCCATCAAAGCAACATGCTCATCGGTATCTCAGCAGTACTTCTTATATCCCATTTTATAACAGGCATATTACACGAAAACCTATTCAACAGAATTTCAAAAAACAAAGCAATTATAACTTCCGACAACCTTTTAATTACCGTTAAAAGTTCAGGCTTTGCTGTTGTTACAGCACTTGAGTTGTTTGGCCAAAAAGCAGCAATTCCAACGGCAGTTTTACCTATTTTTGTATTGTTTTATCTGCTTTATCTATCATTTCGAAAAGGAAGCTAATCGTTCGAACCTTCTTCCAGTGATTTTAAGAAAAGAAAAATACTGGAACTTGTAAGAACCATAAAAACTGCACCTATAATCATAAAGGCCTGACTCAATGACAAACGGTCTGTTACATACCCAAACATTGGTGCAAGAATAGAAAAGAATGCCCTGATCAACAAGCTTCGGATAGACAACACAGTGGCCCGAATTTCAGATGATGTTATACGATTGATATAATCTTTCAGCACAGGAGTAGCAATTCCTCTCGAGAAATAAAACACTACTAAAACCGGCAGTACCCAATATGAATGGATTACTCCTGCCAGGATAAAGGCTGCAGTTATAATTATTGTGGTTCCAAAAACAGTTGATTTTGGTTTAAGTTTTCGTTCAATTTTATATGCCGCCAGGGTTGTAAAACCAACAATAAGATTTAATACTGTACTGGTGGTTCCAATGTGAATCTCTCGAAACCCAACTTCTTTAAGATATAGTGGATAAACCCACGCCATGCTTAATGTTGCAGAACCAATTATAGAAGAATAAATTATATTGTATCGAAGACTCTTGTTTTTAAGCATCGCATATTTTACAACATTCCAGATATCCGCCCAGGTAGCTTTTTGCGTGCGTGTATATAATTTAGGTTCTATCAGCATAAAGGCCGCAGGCACAGCTATAAATGCAATACCTGTCTGAAATACAAAAGGCATCCGCAAACTCCATTCAGCAAGTGCTCCTCCCATAAACCCTGCAATAGCCTCACTAAAATTACCAACCGAAAAGTTTCTTCCCTCATACTTCAGATATTCTTTTTCTCTCCCATCGGCCTTTAAACTGTCGTACAACAAAGCAGAGTCAGCACCGCTAATAAAGCTTTGACCGACACCTAAAATTAACTCGGCTGCCATAAAAGCATAAAAAGAACTGGTTACAGAATAGATTGCAAAACCTAATGTGCCCAATATACTTCCTATAATTAAAGTTTTCTTTCGCCCTAATACATCGGCTGCGTAACCTGAAGGTATTTCAAATATGACAATGGCAATACTGTAAATAGCTTTTAACTGAAATGACTCTTCAACTGAGAAACCTAAATCCTGGTAAAAAAGTAACAGAATAGGCATGGTCAGCATAAACCATTTGGCTATTTTAATCAGATATAACTTGGTGATATTGCCTGAATACATTGAAAAAATTTTCGCAAAAATAGTCTTTCAGAAACTTCTATACAAAATCAAACTATTACAACTCATTCTAAATAATTAGCTAGTTTCAGTAAACCATTCTGTATTACAAATAAAAATGTTTTATTTAATGTAGCCTTTTAGCAATCTGTTAATTCAATGATTAACAAACTTTAAAACCGATTAGAAAACTTAATATCGAATGAAAATAGTAAAATACTTCCTTCTTTTCATTGCAATAATTGTGTTAGCCATCTTAGGCTTTTTTATTTACCTGCAATTTATTAAAGTTGAAAAACTCACACCGCTTCAAGCCATACAACCGGAATCAGTTATCGTTATTGAAACCAAAAATCTAACTTCTGCATGGCGCGAAATCAAAAACAGTGAGCTTTGGGAAAGCATGATAGAAGCAGATTATTTTGATGAATACGAAGCCAATATGATGATCTTTGATTCATTAATGACAGAAAACGCACTGATTAGAAGTATTTTTAAAGATCGTCCGATGGCTTTATCTATTCAGATGCTGAATGATAAAGATTTTGAAACCGTTTTTGCTGTTGATATTGGTAAATATGGAAAGTTATCCATTCTTCCACAACTTTCTAACTTGATGAATTATCAGTTAGAAGAACGTATTGTTGACAGCACTTCTGTTTATACCTTGTGTTACGATCAGCCAACTGACATCATTCATCTATGTATTCACGAAAATCTTTTGATTGGTTCATTGTCATCACAATTAATAAATAAAACTGTTAAGGCAATTAATACAGAACAATGGTTCAACCATGATAAATTCAATGAAGTTCAAAACGAAACAGCAAGTGGGATGGTTAATTTTTATATTAACTACAGTCAGATCGCAAATTTTGCCGGAAGCATTGCACCTGAATTAAAGGAATCTCTCAAAAGTATTAGTAAAGTGCTTGCATTCTCTTCATTGGTTACCCATTTAGAAGATAAAAACATTCGTCTTTCAGGTTATACTAATTATTATGACTCTATTCCTTCCATTGTAAATGCGCTTGTAAAAGCTGATGGTGGCAAACTTGAAGCGCAAATTATTTTACCAGCTGAAACAGCACTTTTTATGTCGATCAACACATCTAATTTTCAATTATTTTATAACGACATATTAGCTCAGTACAAACTGGTTGATTCAATTGGTTATAAAACCTACCTATCAGGAATTGAAATGACTGAAAATTGGTTAAACCTGGAATTCAACGATATACTTTTCTCATGGATGGATGGTGAATTCGCCTTAGCAAAATTACAACCTCAATCCAACGCTCGTGAACTTGATGTTCTGATGGCAATTAAAGCCAATGATATTGACAATGCTAAGGAACAAATGAACCTCTTTTTAAAGCACATCAAAAAACGCACTCCTGTTAAATTTGATGAAGTCGAATATCGTAATCATCAAATTCACTTTCTGCAAATGAAAGGTTTCTTTAAAATGTTTTTGGGTAAATTTATGAATGGCATTGAAAAGCCTTATTTCACTTACATTGATAATTACGTTGTATTCTCAAACTCAGTAAACACATTAATGAATACCATCGATGATTATTTGGTTGGAAATACAATTGCACGTTCGGCTTCGTTTAAATCGTTTTTTGAAGAATTTAATGATGAAAGTAACTTTTCGTTATTTGTGCAGATGCCTAAAGTATATCAGCATTTATACTACTATAGCGATGCAAATACCAAGAAAAGTCTGAAGAAAAATAAGAATCTGTTGATCAACTTTACCAATATAGGTTGGCAGCTTAATGCCAACGGGCAAATGTTTGAAACAAAACTTTTGGCTCAACATGATGAAGATGCCCTGTTGTATGAAGAATTGGAAGCTATGCAAAATGCTGCTGAAGATTTATACATTGATGAATACAGAGATCTTAAATTTAAAATGCGATTAGATGATACCTTCCCCTGGAATGAAGGAACCATTAATTACTGGCTTACTCATCCACAAAATGTTCAGGATAGTGTACTTATACATGAGGGCGAAATGAAAGACAGCTTACCACAAGGTTTATGGCGTAATTATTATTTTTCCGGCAATATTTCATCCGCAATACCTTATGATGACGGAAAAGCTGATGGTACAGCTATTTTCTATTTTGAAGATGATGAACACACTGTGAAAGCTGAAGTTGATTTTGATGATGATGTATTAGATGGCAAATACATTGAATATTACAGTAACGGCCGTAAAAAGGCAGAACTAATACTTGAAGATGGCTTATTGGATGGTGATGCTTTCTATTATTATAGAAATGGACAAATTAAAATAGAAGGTAGATACAAAAACGGTTTACGACATGGTAAATGGAAACATTATACCAAAGCTGGTGATCTCATTAATAAAGAGAGTTGGAACAAAGGCAAAGAATAAGGGGCTTAAAGCCCCTTTCTTTATTCTTATTGTAAGCTATTCTTTTACAATGCTGTATATGTCGACTCTCCTTTAATAGACATTGGCACTTCCATAGGAGCAGGCAATTGTGGCGATTCAATTGAAATATTCCCTTCCAAAGTCTGAGTTTGTTTAATGCTCACTGGCCAACCCGTTTTTGCATCAATTTTTGCTGTCATTGAAATATTACCATTCAAATCAAAATGCTGAGTCATACCCATAGTTTCCTGTGAAAAACCTTCTTTAGTTGTCATAGTTCCCGTGCCTTCCATTTCAACAACTGTACCAGTAGCTGAAGTAACTTTATAATTAAACACACTCGTAACAGGCAATGCTCCGCTCTGTTCCATGGTTTTATTCCAGGTTAATCCCGCAGCAGGTTTATCATTCGGATATACGATAAGCATTGTGCCCATATTTTGCTTCATGCTTTCATCACTAAATTGTCCTTTCAGGCTTTCCTGAACTGCGCCAGCCATTGACTGACCAACAGCTTCTGATTGCATCTTTTCCAGAACATCAGCAAAACCAGTTACCTCCAGTACTTCACCTTTATGATTAAATTTCATGGAAAACACATGACCCACCATGATTTTAAACATTCCCGACATGGCATTTTCTTCCTGATTTTCATCGGTTGAATCATACCCCATTGAAAACATAGGGCTTTCCATTTTAAATATCAGACTTTCATAAATCAAATCCGATGTATAAACATCTCCATCTTTCGATTTAATGGTTACAGTAATATCACCACCAAATGTGTTTTTTATATTCTGGGCCATACCCTGAATTGATTGTGTGATGTTTTGGCTGGTTAGTTGCTTTAACCCATATTTCTTTCCAACCTCAAGATTATAACGAAGTTGGGCTGATCCCACCAACGAAATAGAAAACAAGCTTAAAGCCAAAATAAGTTTCTTCATAATTTATAGGTATTAATTTATTAGAATACGAATCTAATACTTATTAAACAATAATTCTATAGACAAAAACATAAAAAAAGCCTTATCCCAGTGAGATAAGGCCAAGTAATGCGATTATTCAATGACTAATAGGTCCATTCTTTTGCTGCCTCATACATGGCAACCACATTTTCTACCGGAGTTTCTACCTTTAGTTTGTGCGACGGACCTAACACAAACCCACCTTTAGGAGCCATCATATCCAAAAGGTGTTTAACTCCGTCTTTTACCTCTCTTGGTGTACCTTTTCTCAGAAGCAATTCTTCATCAAGTGCACCACAGAAAGTAATGTAATTACCAAAATCCTCTTTCAATCCTAACGGCTCCATACCAAAGGCACGGGTTTGTATCGGATCGAGAATACTTGCTCCCAAGCTGATAAATTCTGGTAATAATTTACGCACTCCCCCGCAGGAATGCATGTAAAACCTCACTCCATGTTGTTTTGGGATTTCGGTAAAAGCCTCAATTGCTGGTTTACAATATTGCTCCCAAATATCGTTGCTGATTGCTAACCCACTTTGGGTTCCAAAATCATCAGCGATACGAATGAAATCGATTTTATCACCTCCATTATCAAAGAACTCAGCAATAAAATCAGTGTAAAAACCAACAATCTTTTGAGATAATTTCTCGAAGAATTTGGGATGATACATAATGACATCCAGAAAAGCTTCACGTCCCAGCAAACGCTGTATAATACGGAACAGGCCAGGCGAAGAATAACCGGGTGCGGTCATAATAGCGTAGTCTTTATACTTTTCAATCTTGGATGACAATGTTGTGAAATCAAACAGACTTGTGGTTGGCCAGTTATAATCATCGAGAAAGGCAGGGTCAGTAATTCCTTCCAAAGGAAATTTGGTTGCTTCCCAATATTCAAAATCACCATTTTTAACTTTTGAATATCCAACACCCCATATATCAACCTTCTTCTTGCCTTCTTCTTTTATTAATTTTTCGCCAACATAGTCTGGTTCCACCCATCGAAAATCAACATCTAAATACTCAAGTAATTGATCACGATTTTCTAACCCCAGGTGTTTCATCAACTTAACACCAAATTCGGGTACGTCCCAATAAAAAAACGGCACTCTATCCGGTTGCTCGTTATTGAGGGCCTTTAGGACTCTTTCCTTGTGGATCATAAACGATGTTTTTGATTAAAAAATTTGATTTTTCTTCATCGCAAAACCTTTCGAATTTAGAAACATTATGAGAAAAATCAAATTTATGGTGACAAAATTCATGAAACCTTACACCAAAAACACCGTATAAGTTTGCCTTTTTACCAGTATTTACAGGTATTACTAACAAAAATAACGTTAGTCAAAAAAATTACTGTCTCGATTTTAGGATCTCATACATTAAAACCCCTGCTGCAACAGATACATTCAATGACTTAATATCACCTTTAATAGGTATACAGCTCTTATAATCAGCTATTTTCAATAACTGATTAGAGATACCTGTATCTTCTGAGCCCATAATAAGTGCTACCGGACCGGAATAATCTATTTTATCGTATGCCTCAGCACCTTTTTCGGTAGCAGCAACTAATTTTAAACCACTATTTTTTAAATACTCAACTGTCTTAAACAAATTAGAAGTACGACAAACAGGTAATGTATGCAATGCTCCGGCAGAAGTTTTTATGGCATCTGAATTAATAGGAGCACTTCCTTTATCAGGAATAATAATAGCATCTGCACCAACACATTCGGCAGTTCGTGCAATGGCACCAACATTACGTACATCCGTTAACTGATCAAGAACTATTACAAAAGGTTCTTTTCCTTCATCATATAACATCTGAATTAATTGCTCAGCATCCTGATATACTACCGGAGAAATAAAAGCAATTACTCCCTGATGATTTTTACGGGTAATTCGGTTTAATTTTTCAATAGGAACAAACTGAAAAGGTACATTATTAGCTTTCACTTCATCCAGAAACTCCTGAAAAAGGTCGCCCTGTAATCCTTTTTTTATAAATACCTTATCAACTTCTTTACCTGCTGCAATAGCTTCAATTACTGCACGTATACCAAATACCATTTGATCTTTAGCCATATTTTAATCCAGTTTATTTTTTTGTTCCTGTAAATCCTCTAATTCCAGTTGGGCATTTTCCCATTCCTCCATTTTCGATTCCAGCTGCTTTTCCGCCTGATGGTAATCTTTGAACAATTGCTCATCACCTGCATTATCAGGCAGGTTCATAGCTTCGGTCAATTGCTCCAAATCACCCTCCAACTTAGCAATCTTAACTTCATAATCAGCTACCAAACGTTCAGCTTTTTTCACTTTCTTATTGAGTTCTTTTCTTTCCTCATATGATAGCTTGGAAGCAGTTTCTGTTTTTTCATCATTCTTTTTAGAAGAATCAGTTGACTTAAGATTTAAATCATTCAGATTTTCAAGCTTTTTCTTTTCAAGGAAATAATAGATACCACCCAGGTATTCTTTTATTTTTCGATGACGAAACTCATATACTTTATCCACCAATCCATCCAGAAATTCACGATCGTGAGATACCAGTATTACTGTGCCTTCAAAATCGCGTAGAGCTTCTTTTAGAATATCTTTTGAGCGCATGTCAAGATGGTTGGTTGGCTCATCAAGAATTAGCAAATTAACCGGTTCTAACAGCAATTTTACCATTGCCAATCGAGTACGTTCACCTCCTGATAAAACACTAACTTTTTTATCAACCGTTTCACCACTAAACATGAAGGCACCTAACAAATCCCTTATTTTGGTGCGAATGTCTCCAACAGCTACTAAATCGATGGTTTCAAAAATAGTATGATTGTCATTTAGTCGTTCGGCTTGATCCTGTGCAAAATATCCGATTTTCACATTATGTCCTAAATCCAACTTTCCCTGATGAGCAAGTTCACTCATAATGATGCGGGCCATGGTTGTTTTTCCTTCACCATTACGACCCACAAAAGCAACTTTTTCACCTCTCTCAATGGCAATATCAACCTCATCCAAAACCAGCAAATCACCATACGCCTTACTCAATCTATCAGCCTTTATTACAACTGTTCCAGAACGTGGTGAAGGTGGAAATTTTATATTTAAAGCAGCTTTATCAAACTCATCAACCTCAATCCGATCTATTTTCTCCAATTGCTTAATACGCGACTGAACCTGAACCGACTTAGTGGCTTTGTATCTGAATCGCTCTATAAACTTCTCGGTATCTTCAATTTTCTTTTGTTGATTTTTGTAAGCGTTTAACTGCTGCTCTCTCCTTTCCTGTCGTAATTCCATAAAGCGCGAATAGTTAGCCTTATAGTCATAAATACGTCCCAACGATATTTCGATACTTCGTTTGGTAATATTATCAAGGAATGCTTTATCGTGAGAGATTAGAACAACTGCTCCACTATAATTTTTCAGGAAATCTTCAAGCCACTGTATTGAATCAATATCCAGATGGTTTGTTGGCTCATCCAGAAGAAACATATCGGGCTGTTCCAAAAGAATCTTAGCCAACTCAATACGCATTCGCCAACCTCCACTAAACTCACCGGTATTTCTTGTAAAATCGGACTGTTCAAAACCCAATCCTTTTAGTGTAGATTCAATTAAACCGGTATGATTAGCCCCACCCATAAGGTTGAAACGTTCTGTTTTTTCGTTTAATCGGTCGAGCAACTTCATATACGATTCTGATTCGTAATCAGTTCGTTCCCCAATCTCTATATTAATTGATTCAATCTCTTTTTCCAGATCTTTAATTTCAGAAAACGCCAACTCAACTTCGTCAACAACATTGCGGGTATCAGTGTAATTCATATGTTGAGGCAGGTAACCAATTTTAAAATCCTTCGGTTTAGTTACCAAACCCGAGGTTGGTTCCATCTGACCTGCAATGATTTTTAACAAAGTTGATTTACCTGCACCGTTCTTACCAATCAGACCAATACGATCTTTGGGATTGATCAAAAACGAAACATCCTCAAATAATTTAAAACCTCCAAAATCAACAGTTAACTGATTAATCGATACCATTCGCAAAAAAATTTGTGCAAAGATAGTGCTTTTAAAGGCATATAGAGAATAACGGGGTGAAAGATTAATCTTCCAATATTTCCTTTCTATTTAAAAACTTCAGATTCCAGATTTTTTCAGCATTGTTACCTATCAACCAGAATGTACCTGCTAAAATTAAAAAGAAGATGGCTTTATGCATTGCATCCCAGAAGTATTCAAAATATTTGGTATATAAATTAATAAACAGGAACGTAAGACCAAAACTACGACTCGTATAATCATCCTGTTTTAGTCCCCACCAAATGGCTATGATTGCAACCAAACCAAATATTACACCATACCAAATCAAACTGATTTGCTTTACATCAAACCATTCATCAACATCTCCATAGTTTCCAAAAATAGATAGAATCCACAATGCAATGAAAAGATAAAGAAGTCCCAATATGTAAGTACTTTTTCTAAAGGTCTGTAAAAAGCTTATCCGATCAAACAGGAAACTTAATCCTGTAAGGATAGCACCAAATACAACAAATCGCAGCGGATAGTTCATTCCTAAATAATAGGCTCCCCAACCGGATACATAACCCGTTTCGGCACCAAACCATGCACCTAGCGAAAGTATTGCAAATATCCAAACCAGTTTAGAAGGAAAAAGAAGGCCAATGAGTGCATATATGATAGCTGCAATCAATAACAAAACCGAAAAATGACCATTTCCATTATCCAATGTCATCCCCAGGTATCCAATAGAGGTTGCTGTCGATAAAATGGCCATTATTAAAATAAATTCGTTGCTATATACTTTATTTGGATATTTATGGCTGCGTTTATAAGCCCAATAATAAATTGCAAGTGCAATAACAGCAAACAGAATACACAATGTAAAGTTTGAAGAAGAAAATATCTTTTCTACTAAATCAATCAATAATTTATCAGCAAACATAGCCCCGAAAGCAATAACAATGCAAACCATTGCAATCCAAAATGAATATTCAGCCAGTTTTTTCCATTCAAATGAGCGAATTTCGATGGAGTCTTCAAGCTTCTTTTTCTCCGACTCATTTATCACCTCATCCTCTTCCCACTGATCAATTACTTCTTTTAGAAATTTTCCTTGTTTTTTACTTAAGCCTATCATGATAATCAGGTAAATAATAAACTTAAATCTAGTTTTTTTGATTGAACTTTTAAAATAAGTCAAACAAAATGATTGTTAGTCATTCAGATTGATAATTGTTGAATCGAATTTTTTATTTATTTTCCGATAATTTCTTACAACAAAACTAAAATTACTACCCGCTCCCGGTACTGATTCAACTTCAATTGTACCACCCAATAATTCAACAAGGTACTTTGAAATAGACAAGCCCAATCCACCACCTCTGTAAAGATTTTGGGTATTTTCTTCTATTTTTCGAAAACGATCAAAGACTTTTCCCTGATCAACTTTATTAATTCCTATTCCGGTATCTTGCACATAAAATCCGAAATACCACTCAGATGCATAACATACCCCAAAAGTTATTTCACCCTGATGTGTAAATTTAATGGCATTACTCAGTAAATTACCGATAATCTGTTTTAATCGGGCCCTATCAGAGTAAACAACATCACCAAAATCATCAACCAAATGACTGATTTTTATTTGAACTGATTGCGCCGAGTCTTTATTGTGTTTTATCAATTCACTTTCATAAAATTCGAGTAATTCACCCAATAAACTTTGTACTGAAGTTGGTTCAATATACACACTTATCGCATCGGTTTCTATTTTAGCATAATCAATCACATCTTCTATTGTTTTCATAAGAGTGTAACCACTGGATTTGATAATTTCAAAATAGTTTTGATTATCCGGATTGCTTAAATCATCACCAATCACATTAATAAAACCGATAATGGCATTAAGTGGAGTACGTATTTCGTGACTTATATTCTTAAGAAATGATGTTTTTAAACGATCGCTTTCCTCTGCTTTTTCTTTAGCCCTATCAAGATCTGCAGTACGCTGAGCAACTTTATTTTCAAGTTCATTGGCATACTCTTCCAACAATCTGTTGTTATGAAAAATGGTATCCCGCTGACTTACTATTTCTTCTTTTTGTTCTTCTATCTCTTCCTTTTGTTTACTCAACTCCTCGTTTCTTAAAACCAACTCTTTTGTTTTCAGTTGAACTATCCTTTCAAGGCGTTGTTTTTGTTTTATCAACCGTCTTTCCCGCAAATAGATGATAACAAACACCATTACTGTAAGTAGCACAACTAATAATAAAATAAACCAGGTATGACGCCAAAGAGGCGGATGTACAACAACTATTAAATCAACAGGATGTAAACTTTCTACACCATCTGAATTGATTCCATAAATTATCAAGGGATGAGTTCCGGGGGCCAGTTTTCTGAATGTTATGTAGTTATTGGTTGCATCGGCATATGTCCATTCTTCATTCTCATCAATTTTATATTTATAGCGATTGGATTTAGCATTTGCAAAATGTAAAACATCAAAAGACAAGGTAAATGATCTTACCTGATGACTGAGATATATCTTTTTTGTTTCATAAACAGATTGATTTATAATGACTTCTCCTTTTAATTTGGAACCATAAAACACTTCTTTGCCCTCAATATTAATTGAAGACAAATATATTTCAGGTGGATAAGGGTTTACAACAATACTATCAGAATGAAAGACATTAAAACCGTTATCTCCACCAAAATAGCAATATCCATCTTCATCTAAAAAATATGCATTATAGTTAAATTCCCTGCTTTGCAAGCCATCATCTGCAACAAAAGTATTTACTGATTTTCCTGAAAGATGCTCAATATCATTTATCCTTATCAAACCATTGTTTGATGATATCCAAAGTGTATTTTGTTTACCTACGATGCCATAAATCTCTTTTGCTCCAAGGTCGAGCTCCTTTGATACATCAATAAACGTGTCCGTTTTAAAATTGTATTGGGATAAGCCTTTGTAACTGCCCACCCAAATAATATCATTGTTATCAACAAACAGAACATCCGTCCTGAATATTAACGTATCGTTCGTAAACGCAATAAAATCATCAGACTTCCTATCATACTTATAAAAGCCTCTATAGCCACCAACATATAATTCTCCTGAAGAAGATTCAGTAAAACCCATAAAAAATGGCTTACGGTAATGTATAAAACGATCATTTTTCCTGTCATATCTGCTTACCACAGAACTTAACCTATCCCAATCGTCATTAGAAAGAACCCAAATATCCTTTCTACTATCAAGAAATACATTGTAAATATTATCCGATGGCAATGAATACGGATTGGATTTATCATGTCTGAAGAGTTTAATAACTTTGCCCTTACTATTTAATAAATTCAATCCACCCCGATTGGTAGCCACCCAAATCGAATCTTTTGATTCAATGGCTATATCTTTAACATCATCATAGCTTAATGAATTTGGATCTTCTAAATCATTAACCCAGTAACTAAATCTTCTATTGGATTTATCAAATACATTAATCCCTTTTTCTGTGCCAATATATAGTTTATCACCATACTTTGAAAAGCAATGAACTGATCCTGAATTTAAAAACCGGGAATCATTTTTTACCTGCTTTACATGATTAAACTTTTTTTGAAGCGTATTAAAATATGACACACCACCAGAATGAGTTCCAAGCCAGACATTATCATGCTTATCTACAAAACTACAAGTCACCGAATTCTGACTTAACTTTGAAATACTGTGATCCTCCAATGCATAAAGACTTGATTTACCTGATACCTTATCAAAAAGAAACAGACCTGACCGACTACCTATATACATATTGCCTCTGGTATCTTCAAAAATAGTTCGTATGCGCCTGGTAAACTCTTCCTTCGGATTAATGAAGTAATGCGTAAAGGTACTATCTGATGGATTAAACCTGGCGAATCCTGTATTATAGGTTCCAACCCAGAGACTATTTACCTTATCGATGTATAAATAATGAATCCAGTTATCCGGTAAACCTTTTTCATCAGTTAGTTGATATACATAACTTTTAATGCTGTTTTGCTTTCTGTTATAATAATGCAAACCTGATTTATAAGTAGCTATCCAAAGATTATTTTTATCATCTACTCTTATACGATAAATAGAATCATTAGGTAATCCTAGTTGTTTCAATTCTATTTTTTGAAATTCACGAGTATCTGTAGAACCTGTATAAAGTCCGCTTGAAGTGCCTACCAACAATTGATTATCCAAATCTTCAGCTATACAAAAAACTTCGCGTGAGTTTATACCATCCGGAATTGGAACATTAATGAAATTTTGTGTTTGATAATTAAATTGTTGAAGACCTTTATCAGTCCCAATCAGTAATTGCTTTTGAGAATCGATAAACAAAGACGAAATATAATTTGAGTTTAAAGAAGATGAATCTGATTCTGAATGATAAAAACATTCGATACTTAACCCATTAAAGCGATTTAACCCAAAAGTTGTGGCAATCCAGATATATCCATATTTATCCTGATTAATAGCCTGCACAAAGTTATTGGATAATCCATCGTCTACTGTTAAATGATTAAAATGCCATTGCTGATGTATCGTATTCTGAAACTCTTGTCCATGAGCACTAACAACTCCAAGGCTCCACAGTAATAAAATACTGCAAAAAATATCTAGTCGGTATAAAAATGTGGCAGGACCGATTTTCATATATTCAGATACTATTATACTTTTCTTAACAACTTTAAACTACTATAAGTTTAAGTCAAAACTCTCAATTAATCAATCCTTTCCATTTTCTAATAAAAAATAAAGGCCCATTCAAAAAAAGAACAGGCCTGAATTATCATTGGGATTTATTTATTTGTAATGAAAATAATTCAAACGAGCCATTGTTGTATCGTATTGAAGTTGAACAGATACAAAGTTTTCAATTGCTTCGTAATAAATAGATTGTTCAACAATAAAATCAAGTACAGATATTTCTCCGGCATCCAATGCAATCTTAAGTAATTCATTACTATGCAATTTATCAAGCACCTGCTGATAATCATCAATCGTACTCTTCAAACTCTCGGCTTTATTATACAAAGATTTTAATCCATGATAAGCCTGTAATTGTAAATCTTCCATCTGATTCTCCAATGAGACAATCTTTAACTGCACCTGTTTAACTGTATTTTTATTCTCCCACAACGGAATACTAATCCCCATATTAATCCCTTTAAAACTATCCGTTAATCCTTTCTCGGAGCTATAACCTCCTGAAAGCTTGGGTAAAGACAATGCCCTATTCAATTGTTCCTTTTTTCGGTTTGCTTCAACACCTTTCTGCAGACTAATCATTTCAGGCATTACCTCTTTCATATTTGTAAACCATGTATCAAAATCTTCAGGTAATGTTGCATGAACAATCAATAGTTGGGTGATATCAATAGGTAATCCGCCATTTATACCTGTGAGTTTTTCAATTACTGCTTGTTGATCCGCTTTTAAAACAACCAGATTATTCTTTGCATTCAGCAGATTTAACTGAGCCTTATTACTCTCAATAATATTAACATCACCAGTTTCAAGCTTGTACCTATAAACTTCGGCAATACTCTCTGCATGATCTAACCGCTTTTGATATTCATCTATTAACATTTTGCCATAAAAAGCCCGATAGCAAAGCTCAACAGCATTCAACATTACTTCATTAAAAGCAATTTTATAATCTATGTCAGCTTTATTAATTAATGCATTAGCCATTTGTCCCCGGTACAAATAAGCAGTTGGAAAATCTAAAGTTTGAATTATACTTAACTCACTTCTGGTTCCCATTGATTCATTCTTTCCCCACTGATATGTATACTGTACTTCAGGATTTGAAGGATTTAGTCCGACTTTATTCTGCATTTTAACAACATCTGCTTCAGCTCTTAATACCTGTAGTGTTTTATTATTATTTTCGATATTTGCCAAAACCTCCTCAATTGTATTCTGCGCATTGGAACTTATCGCATAAATACAAGCCATTACAATCAATAGTATTCTCATGCTTTAACTCCTTTCATATTGTCAGCTTCCGACTTTCTATTTACCAAATAATAAACTATCGGAATAACATACATATTTAAAAGTGTTGAGCTTAATAAACCGCCCAATATTACTTTTGCCATCGGACTCTGTATTTCGTTACCGGCAGCATTGCCATAAATAGCTAATGGAATCAATGCCAATGCAGCGGTTAGTGCAGTCATTAGTATAGGATTTAAACGATCAATGGAACCTAACCTGATCTGTTCGCTTAACAAATAATTCTGTCCTTTTAAATGCTGATAACTCGACACCAATAAGATTCCATTTCTGGTAGCAATACCAAACAAAGTAATAAACCCGATTATGGCAGGAATACTAATTATTCCGGAAGTAAACTGAATAGCAAAAACTCCGCCAATTAAAGCCAACGGTAGATTAAGCAAAATTATACCTGCCAGCTTACTGTTTTTAAACTCCTGATAGAGCAATAAAAAGATTATTCCAATGGCCAAAAGAGTTGTCAACAATAATGTTTGTGAAGCTTTGGCTTCACTTTCGAACTGACCACCATATTCAACTCGATAACCTTGAGGAAGGTGTACCTTATCGTTTACAACCTCTTTAACATCATTCACAACACTTCTCAAATCTCTTCCTGCAACATTTGCAGAGACAACAATTTTACGTTGCACATTTTCGCGACTAACCGATCCTGGTCCTGCAGCTGAAACCACATCGGCAACCAATTCCAATGGCACTTTCTTTCCGTCTTCAGTATCTATCAACGCTTTTTTAACACCTTCAATGGTTTGAGTATAATCCTCATTATATCTCAGATAAAGATCAAAACTGCGCTGTCCTTCGTAAATATCAGCCATTTTTTCACCTGCAAAGGCAACTTCCACAAACTCATTAAACTCCTTTAGACTGATACCATACATGGCTAGTTTACCACGATCTGCTTTTATCTGTAATTGTGGAATTTCTCTTTGTTGCTCAACATTAACATCCACTAAGCCATCCACACCATTAATTGCTGAGGAGAGCTGATTGCCAAGCAGGAATAATTCATTCAGATCCTGACCGAATATTTTAATAGCTATATTAGCCCGCGTACCTGATAGCATATGATCAATCCGATGCCCCAATGGCTGACCAACGGTAGTGGCCACGCCAGGTACATTTGCCAGTTTATGACGAACTTCTTCCATAAATTCTTCCTGGCTCCGATCTTTTAATGTGAAGTTAACATCAATTTCAGCGCTATTAGTAGTTTGCGAATGAGCATCCAATTCTCCTCGTCCGGTTCTTCGTGCCGTACTTTCCACTTCCGGAATGGATAATAATTCCTGCTCCAAAAGATTACCCAGCTTATTACTTTCTTCTAACGAAACCCCTGGTTGACTGACTGCAGAAATGGTTAAAGCTCCTTCGTTGAATTCAGGTAAGAAACTTCGTCCCATACCACTCATCAACAAAACAGATACAATAAACATAGCTACCGAAACAACTAATACTGATGTTTTATGATTCAATGCCCAACCTAATGATTGATGATAATGCTTTTGCAACCATTGTGTTAATCTTCCTGATTTTTCTTTCTTGCCCAGATACTTATCATCTGATAACAATAAACGACATAACAACGGTGTCAGCGTCATGGCAATGATAAGCGACATAAATAACGATACGATGTAGGCTATACCTAATGGACGCAACATACGTCCTTCCATACCCGAAAGGAAAAACAATGGTATAAAGGCAACTATAATGATAAATGTTGCATTTAATATAGATGCTCTGATTTCTTTCGAAGCTTCAAAAACAATGGTAACTGCACTACCCCTGTCTTCCCTTGGCTTTTCATGGTTTTGTTTCAACCGCTTATATACATTCTCTACATCAATGATGGCATCATCTACCAAAGAGCCAATGGCAATAGCCATACCTCCCAAACTCATCGTATTAATGTTCAGGTTAAGGTATTTTAATGTGATTATGGCACCCAGCAACGACAATGGAATTGCCAGTAACGATATAATGGTAGTACGAAAGCTTCCTAAAAACAGAAATAAAATAACTACAACAAATAAACCTCCTTCAATCAACGATTTCTGAACATTATTAACGGATGTTTCAATAAAATCAGCCTGACGAAATATTTTGGTATCAAGAGTCACATTCTCAGGTAATGTTTTTGCCAGTTCATCAAGATTAGCTTCTATCCTTTCTGTCAGGTCCAGTGTATTGGTATTAGGCTGTTTGGATACAGATATGACAATAGCTGGATTGGCGTTCTGTGATGCATAACCCATCTTTACGGCACTGCCAATTTTTACCTCTGCGACGTCATCCAGATAGATGGGTAATCCATCGTTTTGCTTGACTAATGTTCTGCCTAATTGATCTATATCAGCAGTACGCGCCATTCCCCGAACTACATATTCGTTTCCATATTGACGAACCACTCCACCCGTGCTATTTCTGCTTACCGATTCACAAACTGCAATCATATCATCTAACGAGACATTGTACTGCATCATTTTATATGGATCGGCCAACACCTGATATTGCTTATAATCGCCACCAATAATTGTAACCTGAGAAACTCCTCCGGTCGCCAACAACAAAGGCTTAATTTGCCAGTCAGCAATCGTTCTCAAAGTCATCATATCTGTAGAGTCAGAATGTAAACCGATAAATAAGATCTCGCCCATAACACTCGACTGGGGTGCAAGCACCGGTGGCGATATCCCAAGAGGTAACTCTCCTGCCAGAGTCACCAATTTTTCACTCACTATCTGTCGGGCTTTAAACACATCTGTTCCCCAATCAAACTCAACCCAAACAAAAGAAAAACCATGTGAACTATTGGAACGAACCCTACGGACATCTGTGGCTCCATTAACAGCCGTTTCGATTGGAAAGGTTACCAAACGTTCTACTTCTTCAGCAGCCATCCCATGTGCATCTGTCATCACAATAACCGTGGGTGCTGTTAAATCAGGAAATACATCCACGTCCATTGTTCGGGCACTGTATAGGCCCCATATCATCAAAAGGACAGCTCCCAACAACACAATCAATTTGTTATGAAGGGAAAAATAAATAATTCTATTCAGCATTTTTCTCCTCCTTTCTAATGAACATGTCCTGCATGTGGATCAATAGAATTTGAAACCGCAGCCAGCTTAACTAACACAGCCCCTTTTGTTACCACTCTTTCCTCATCTTTAAGTCCTTCGGTAATTGCCCTGTATCTACCATCACTTGCACCTACCTTAACCTGACGTTTTTCGAACAGCTCAGGAGTTATCTGAACATAAACAAAAAATACACTTTGCTCTTCGGTTAATGCTGTTTCGGGAATAATGAGCGATTCCTCACCTTTTGTTTTGATATACACATTGGTAAATCCACCACTTAGCAATTCATTGTGCAAATCAACTTCAAAAATAACCGGTAATAAATGATTCGACTGACTGATGGATTTACCCACAGAAAGAATCTCTCCATTCAATTCAGCTAAGGTTAAAAACTGATCTCCTACCTCAATATAAGCGTCAGAAATACCTTGCAACTCTTTTAAATATCGTTGGCTGACCATGGAAGTTATCATTAAACGTTGATTTTCAACCATACTAAAAACAGGACTACCAGCCTGAACAAACTCACCATTATTCACGAACACCTCATTCACATAACCTGAAACAGGTGCCATTATTATTTCACCCTCTTCAGTGATGGTTTTAATAAGGTTATTATACTCACTTTGTGCTTTCTGATAACGAGCTTGCGTCTCAAGCATCTCTTTATTGGAAACAATCTGCTTTTCTGCCAACAGTTTATCTCTATCAAATTCTGCTTTCGACAATTCCAATTCAGCTTTAGCCTTTTTCAGCATCACCTCTGCGTTGTTGTCAGAGATTCCATCGCCCTTTACCAAAAAAACACGTTCACCTTTTTTAAGCTCTTTACCAACACTTATGATTCCGTTGGAAAAATTTACAAAACCACTTGTTTTAGCAGAAACAACAACCCCGTCGATAGGTGAAACATCAACCGATGCTGTTGTTTTAATTACAGTTCCAAATTCTTTAAAAACTGGATTAGCTGTTGCAAAATCAACTTTCCAGCTTTTTTCTTTAGTAAAAGAAATGGCACCTGCCACATGTGGTACTTCCTCTTCTGCTTCATGAATAGCATCATGAACATCGGGGTAAACCTTTACATTATCAATTTTTATTTGTTGATTTCTGCCTTCATATTCTAATTCAACCAACAAATAACCATGGCCACTCTCAACAGGTTTTAAATCAAATTGGTAAATACCAACTGAGTTTGCTTTATCCTGAGTTTGCTTAACTCCTTGTGAACCAACTACAAGTTTGACAATTACCTGATCAGTTGATATGGGTTTGAAATCCTTGAGACTTGTTAAATGCACCAAAAGTGTTGATACACCATCTTTGCCTAACGGTTGAGCATCAATAAAGACTTCCACATCATCATTATAACCTGTATATGGAATCATAACTGATTCATGATCGTGTTCATGTTCATCCTCAGAATGAGAGTGATTTACACAAGCATTGGCAAGAAACAATAAACTCAGGAGAATACATAAATTCTTCATCATAGTTTATGCACTTTAAAATGGATTCTATAAATCCTTTATGTTTTTTTTTGAGAAATTCAATCATAAAATCATTAGGAAAGGTGCATGACTACACCTTTCCTCGAATACCTTTGGCTAATTAGTTTGTATGTTCACATCCACTACACGAATGATCGCAAGACTCTTTGTTGTCAGAACAAGCCGCTGATGTTGCTGCACTGTCAGGTGTAACCTCAAAAGTTTCTTGTTTACCAACAGTATGCTCATGATCACTGTGATCATGCCCTTCATGCACTGATCCATCTGCATGTGTATGCGTTTCTTCAGTAGATTGCTGTTTTGATCCGCAAGATGTTAATACAAAAGCCATCACAGCTAAAGCCATAAATAAATTCTTCATGATTTGTCGATTGAATTGATTATTAATAGAATCAGTCTTTTCTTCTACAGAATGACTGATTTAAACAAAGAATCATGAAATATAAGGTGGTGCGCGCAGCGGTACTGCCGAACGATAACTCTCAAGGAGTTTTTGAGGATAATATTGACAATTGGTTTTTACATTTTGGTTCTCTGGAGTATTAAATTCAATAAACTGAGAAACCAAATAATATGCGGTAAAACTTAATTCATTGTTAACAACAGGTTTAACATCAAACTCACAAACATGATGTGTTTCACCCTCACAATTATCATCAGCTATTTCAATGTCGTGATGATGATCACACAAGCTGCTATGGCTATGCTGCTGACTAATTACTGTTTGAACATCACAGGAATCATGTCCACCCTCATAGTGATGATGATGTGGAATAATATTATGAGCAAATACAACACTATAGACCGCTAATAATATTATAGAGAATATTTTTCTGTAACTATTCATTGCTACAATGATACAAAAAATGGATAAGTAATTTAACTGTACTTATCCATTAATTGTTAAAACCCCAACAATTTGGGATAATTTCTATATAATTACCATTGTTGCACCAAATCCATATTCACGAAATGATGCATCCTGATAGGTATGTTTTTTATATTGACGTTCCAACAAACGACGAATTTCATTTTTAAGCGTACCGGCTCCAACACCATGAATGAATACTAGTTTCTTACCTTTAAATTTCTCGTTCTCTTTCATTACTTGTTTGAATTTATCAACCTGAATATTCAGAATCTCTCCCTTACTTAAACCAGCAGTGGTATCAATCAATTCATCAATATGCAAATCCACTTCCAGTATTCCGGGTTCGTCACGACGAGCAAATTTCTTTCTTGCAGGTTTAGCCTCTTTTTCTTTGACTACCTGATCCACCTCCTTCTGACTTAACTGTTCGAGCTTCATTTCAAACTCGCCTTTGATAATGGACATTAATACAGCTTTCTCGTGGTAATAATCATTATCAGCAAAACTATTTTCTTTAAAGAAACGTGCTGCTTTTATCTTGATATCTGTTGAAACAGATGGTAATTCTTTATATGCCCGCCCTTTCTTAAACATCATTATATTCACCTTCCACTGACGATCATCCAGTTGTAAAACAGTCATCTTATCCAAACCAATCTTAGTATTAGGCTCTATCAAACCGTTAAACATCAGTTCCAGAGTCGCATCCTTATTGACTTTTGATATCGTGTAATATGAAAAATAATTACTGTCGTTAATTAACTGAACTCGTAAATGACCTGATTCAACTCCCTGTTTCTCTCCTGGTAAGAATGCAACAAAGAACTTCGGATTATCATCATTACCTTCTTCTTCAATATATTCGTAAGACTCTTCCTCAGCTTCATCCACAGCACCTGTCGAAGCATTTGATACAGTAGGTTTTTCGTCTTCAATAACAACCACCTCATGTGTCATTACAGGAATCTCAAAGCCATCCTCATCTTCCACAAAGGCCAGTTTACCTTCCACTCTTGTTACGGTTCCGCCTCCACTGATATTTAAAAATCGAACTATATCGCCTGCTTTTACTTTCATGATTGTATTTTAGAATTATCATTTCAAAAAATCGCATAAAGTTAACTAAATTTGCGGCCTCAAAAACAATAAAAAAATGATTAAGCCGGATATTGCCATTGAAGATTTCAATTATAACCTTCCTGATGAACGCATTGCCAAATACCCGCTTGAGAATCGTGACTTGTCGAAGTTGCTAATTTTCAGGAATGGTGCGATCACTCAGAAGCAATTTCCGGAAATAAAATCAGAACTACCAGATAATGCACTATTGGTATTTAATAATACCAAGGTGATTCAGGCAAGGTTGAAATTCAAAAAGGCCACTGGCGCCGAAATAGAGATTTTTTGTCTTGAACCATTAAGCCCTGTTGAAGTACAGATGGCTTTTGACAGCAGAGAAACAACTACATGGAAATGTATTGTGGGTAACGCCCGCAAATGGAAGAACGACCCCCTTACAAAGAATATAGAGATTGAAGGAGAAACAGTAAATATTAAAGTAGAAAAAGGTGAACAACTAACAGATGCCTATTCCATAGTATTTAGCTGGGATAACTCTGATTATTCATTTGCTGAGATTATTGAAAATATTGGACTTACTCCTATTCCTCCATATTTGAATCGTGAAACAGAGGAAATTGATTTGGACCGCTATCAAACTGTTTATTCCGAACACAAAGGATCTGTAGCTGCCCCAACTGCAGGATTACATTTTACCACCGGCATACTAAATAATCTTAAGGCTGACGGACACGAACTTTTATATATTACTTTACATGTGGGTGCCGGCACCTTCAAACCTATTAAATCAGAAAAGATTGCCGGACATGAAATGCATACCGAGCATTTTGTAATTACTCAACAAGCGATAAAGAGTCTGATCAATAATACAAATCCAACCATTGTAGTTGGAACTACATCCGTTCGAACACTCGAAAGTCTTTATTGGTATGGTGTACGTCTTTTGGAAAAATTACCTATTGATCAAGGTGTTCAACAATGGGACCCATATAATCTGAATGGTGCATATAGTCGATTAGAAGCTTTGGCTGCACTACTTGACTTTATGAAGAAAAATAAAATTAATACTCTTTCGGGTCGTACATCTATTATTATCGTAACAGGCTATCAATTTAAAATGATAAATGGATTGGTAACTAACTTTCATCAACCACAAAGCACCTTATTATTGTTAATAAGTGCTATTGTCGGAAAAAGATGGAAAGAAATTTATCAATACGCACTGAATAATGATTTTCGCTTTTTAAGTTACGGAGACAGTTCTTTATTAATGATTGACTAATAAATAGCTGCTGGCTATTGGCTAGCAGCTATCAGCTTATTAGGAATCTCTTTTTGCTATCTCTTCTTCCAGAATTTCTTCAATATCAGCAACACAGCTTCCACAGATGGTGGCCACATCTGTTTCGTCCTGTAAATCATCAAATGAAGTAATATTCTTTTCGCGGATTACTTTTATTATTTCAGCTTTGGTCATTCGCATATGGCGACAAACAAAATCATTATCTTCAAACATATCGTATTTAATTTTTTAATTAGCTATTAAACATCACCAATTGGTAATTGTTCCCAGTAACCTTTATTAAAGAAAGAGACTGAAGTACCCCCACACTTTTTAATTGTCTCCACTGCATTATCAAATTCACTTTTTAATTCATCCGAATGATGAGCATCCACCGAAACAGTTAATGGTATTTTTAATTCAATACATCTTTTAATAATTCTTTCATTCGGAAAGAAAGTATGGTATTTACCTCTGTAAATTCCTCGGGTATTCACTTCTACAATTGTACCCTGCTTTGCTATTTCCAACAAAGTTTCTTCAACCAGTTTTTGATACCAATCATCCTCTTCTGTAAAAAAACGATTTTTGTTGTTCATCACAACTTTATCCATATGTGCAATTACATCAGGCTTTTGTGTGATAACCATCTCCTTTAACTGGTTGTAGTATTGAGTAACTGCTTTACGGATATCACCACCAAAACACTCAATTACACCTTTTTCATAATTTTCTGCAGGTCCATCCAGAAACCAAAGTTCATTAGGAACTTCAGGATTAAAGACCAGATGTACTGATCCAATTATATAATCTAAATCAAGCATCTTTCGCCAGGTATCAAAACTAAGCGACTTATTCAACGGAATATAATCTGCTTCCAAAGCAGCATATATTTCCATCCGATCGGCATATTCCAACTTTAACTTTGTAATCTCATTCCTGTATTTTAATCCGTCTTCAAATTTTAAAGCCCACGAAGTTTCAAAAGGAACAGGTGCATGACTGGAAAAACCAATAGCTGCTAATCCAATCTTTGCTGCCTCTTCGCATACTTCTGACATGGGTACTTTTCCATCACAATAATGTGAATGGGTATGAAAACTAAAATATTTCATTATTAATTCGTTTTATAACTTAAATTAAAAGGTATTTAAGAATGAAGAGTTTAACCGAAAGGCAAAAGTGTTAATATTTCCTTAAAAGACCAATCATCTTTAAATATGATTTGTTTTTATCCAAATATGACTATCTATTTTGTATGAACTATCTTAAAATCCTGCTATTTTTGTTCGATTTCCAAAAAACGAAATGTTAAAATCTACCTGTTTTATTGAAAATAATAATCGTTAAAGAGAGGTTAAAGTCCTTTTGCATTAACATATTTTAACGAGCTTCGAATACTGAAATCACCTGACATATTGTTATTTTGAAGAAGAAGGCTTATTAAAGCAACTAAAATTAAAATCAGAATTAAAAATTAAAGTATAAAACCATATTATCATGGATCAGAACGTAGATATAAGAGCTATCAATGAAAAGATTCAACAAGAGAGTTCGTTTGTTGACATGCTAACCATTGAAATGAACAAGGTTATTGTTGGACAAAAACACCTGGTTGAAGGTTTGTTGATTGGGTTATTATCAGATGGACACATCTTGCTGGAAGGTGTTCCCGGGTTGGCAAAAACATTAGCCATTAACACCCTGGCAACCATCGTTGATGCTAAATTTTCTCGTATACAGTTTACTCCTGATTTGTTACCTGCCGACCTTTTAGGAACCATGATTTACAGTCAGAAGAAAGAAGAATTC
This sequence comes from Carboxylicivirga caseinilyticus, assembly GCA_025499705.1. GTDB lineage: Bacteria > Bacteroidota > Bacteroidia > Bacteroidales > Marinilabiliaceae > Carboxylicivirga > Carboxylicivirga caseinilyticus. Next base: position 17,874 of record JAFMVE010000028.1, on the reverse strand, counting down.
ATTGTTAAGCATGGTCCTATTTTCACAAACTTTGTTTTGGCTGATGAGATTAACCGTGCCCCGGCAAAAGTTCAGAGTGCTTTACTTGAAGCAATGCAGGAACGCCAGGTTACCATTGGTGAGAATACCTTTAAATTGGATGAACCATTCCTGGTAATGGCAACACAAAACCCGATTGAACAGGAAGGTACTTATCCATTACCTGAAGCACAGGTTGACCGTTTTATGCTGAAACTTGTTCTGGATTATCCTAAGAAAGATGAAGAGCAAATGATTATCCGTCATAATCTGGCTAAAACATTCCCAAAAGCTTCAACCATACTTAAACCGGAAGATATCATCCGTGCACGTAACGTGGTGAAAGAAGTTTACATGGATGAAAAAATTGAGAAATATATCGTTGATATCATTTTCGCTACCCGTTTCCCAGAGCAATATGGAATGGAGAAATTCAAGGATATGATTTCGTACGGAGCTTCTCCTCGTGCAAGTATCAGCTTGTCGATGGCAGCCAAGGCTTATGCTTTCATCAAGCGTCGCGGATATGTTATTCCGGAAGATGTACGTGCTGTTTGTCATGATGTAATGCGTCACCGTATTGGATTATCATATGAAGCTGAAGCCAACAACATCACTTCTGTGGAGATCATTAGCGAAATCCTTAACCAGGTTGAAGTACCTTAAAAAGAGCTGATAGCTGCTAGCTTTCAGCTGCTAGCTTTCAAACAACTAACTATTGTAAAATTATCTGGCTAATAGCTAAAAATCTAGCCACCAGAAGCTAAAAATACAGAGACTTGGAAGCAACGGATATCATAAAAAAAGTTCGTCAGATCGAGATAAAGACGCGTGGTTTATCCAGCAATATTTTTGCCGGTGAATACCATTCAGCCTTTAAAGGTCGTGGTATGACTTTTAGTGAAGTACGAGAGTATCAGTATGGAGATGACATCAGAAATATTGACTGGAACGTTACTGCCCGCTTCAATCATCCATTTATCAAGGTTTTTGAAGAAGAAAGGGAGTTAACAGTTCTATTAATGATTGATGTTTCGGGTTCGCGTGAGTTTGGTACTTCTTTCAAATTCAAAAAGAATGTGATAACTGAAATTGCTGCTGTTTTAGCATTTTCGGCTATTCAGAATAACGATAAAATTGGGGTGATCTTTTTCAGCGACAGAATTGAAAAATTCATTCCTCCTAAAAAAGGTCGTAAGCACATTTTGCACATTATACGCGAACTGATTTCGTTTACTCCTGAACATCGTCAGACCAATATTTCGGAGGCATTAAAATACCTTACCAACGCCATCAAAAAACGTTGTACCGCTTTTGTTATCTCCGATTTTATTGATGATCGTTTTGAAGATGCACTTAAAATTGCCAATCAAAAGCACGATGTGGTTGCCTTAAAGGTATATGACAAGCGCGAAACGGAGATTCCTTCTATCGGTTTAATTAAACTGAAAGATGCCGAATCAGGTCAATATCATTGGGCTGACACATCGAACAGAGCTGTAAGAGAAGCTTATTCGAAATGGTGGCGCGATACCGATGCTGCTACGAAAACATTATTCAGTAAATGTGGAGTAGACAATGTATCGGTAAGTACTGACGAAGACTATGTTAAAGCACTGATTGCTTTATTTAAAAAGAGAATATAATGGTTAATGCTAAATTGACATATTTCAATATTAAGGTTCGCTTACTACTGGCGTTGATTGGATTGACTTCTTTCATTCAATCCAACTATGCACAGAATGTAACAGTATCGGCCGAAATGGACTCGACTATGATTTTTATCGGTGGTCAGATTGATTTGCGTCTGCAAATGAGTCAACCTGCTGATTTAGAAATCGCGTTTCCACTACTGACCGACACTATTATTAAAGAAATAGAAATTGTAAAGGCGGGTAAACTGGATACACTCAGTCGAGAAAATCAGCGACTACTGATACAACAGACCTTCACAATTACCTCTTTTGACAGTGGTTTGCATTACATACCACCAATTGTTTTTGAAGAAGCGAGTAATAAACTGAGCCAACAAATCGAAACCAATCATTTGTCGTTAATGGTAGTTAATCCATTTGAAGAAGTGGATCCTCAAAAGGGCATTACCGACATTAAAATGCCACTAAATACACCTTTTCATCTGTCAGAATTATTAAAATACTGGCCATGGATTTTAGGTATGTTTGTTTTGGCTGGTATCATAACTTTGGTTATCATGAAACTGACCGGCAAAAAAATGCCTGTTAACATCTTTAAGAAAGAAGAACCACAATTGCCTCCTCACGAAATTGCTTTGAAAGAATTAGACAAGATTAAAGAGGAAAAATTATGGCAACGAAACCTGGTTAAGGCTTATTATTCGAGAGTTACAGATACGTTACGCCATTACATTGAAGAACGCTACGAGATTAATGCAATGGAACAAACTTCTGATGAGATCATGTCTTCATTTAAAGGTAGAGAAGATATTGATAATAAATCATTGGATAATTTGAGAACCATTTTAAATACAGCCGATCTGGTAAAGTTTGCCAAACACGAACCCCTTCCGGATGAAAATGACCTGAATATGATTAACGCCTATTTCTTTATCAATCAAACAAAACAGGAAGAAATAAAAACGTTGGAAGAGGAGAAAGAAGCCTTAATGAAAAAAGAAGAGGAAACAGAGGCTGTAACAAATAAATAGAAGAATTATCATGAGTGATATAACATTTTTACATCCCTATTTTTTCTGGTTACTACTGATAGTGCCATTATATATTGCTTGGTATGTTTGGAAACAAAAAGGCTTACAGGCCTCTTTGCAGATTTCGAGCATTAAGGGATTTGCTAAGGCTCCTACCTCAAAAAAGGTATACCTGCGTCATTCACTTTTTGTATTTCGTATGCTAACTATCATGTTGCTGATAATTGTTTTGGCTCGTCCACAATCAAGCAATAGTTTCCGTAACGAAATAACAGAAGGTATTGACATTATGATGGCTCTGGATATTTCAAGTAGTATGCGTGCCGAGGATTTCAAACCCAATCGTTTGGAAGCCGCCAAAGATGTTGCCAGTGATTTTATCAAGGGACGACAAAACGATAAAATAGGTATGGTTATTTATGCTGCCGAAAGTTTTACACAATGTCCGCTGACAACTGATCATACTGTGTTGCACAACCTAATGAATGACATCAAGTTTGGTATGCTTGAAGATGGTACAGCTATTGGTATGGGACTGGCAACAGCTGTACAGCGAATTAAAGACAGTGAGGCCAAGAGTAAGGTAATCATTCTTCTTTCAGATGGAGAAAACAACCAGGGAGAAATTGCTCCACGCACAGCTGCTGAGATAGCCAAGACCTTTGGTGTGAGAGTTTATACCGTTGGTGTAGGTACTATTGGTATGGCTCCGGTGCCATTCGAAACTGTTTTTGGGACAAAATACCAGGAGGTGGAAGTTAAGATCGACGAAGAACTTTTGCAGGATATTGCAGATATGACCGATGGTCAATATTTCAGGGCAACCAACAAAGAAAAGCTTACTGAAATTTATTCTGAAATCGACAAAATGGAGAAAACACGTATTGAGGTAAAAGAATATACCAAACGAAAAGAAGAATATCTGCCTTTTGCTTTACTGGCCGGTTTATTTCTTTTATTGGAAATATTCCTTAGAAATACAGTTTTCAGAAATCTACCTTAATTGTTAACGAATTAAAGTATAAAAAATGGATATTTTCAGGTTTGAACATCCCATATATCTCTATCTTCTGGTTCTTATACCGGTGTTGGCTTTTATTCATTTATTTTTAACCAACCGCCGAAAAAAAGCACTGGAAGAATTCGGAAATTTGGAATTATTGGATGAACTAATGCCAAATGTAAGTTTCAAGCGTCCGGGTGTTAAGTTCTACTTCCTTTTGTTGGCGTTTATAATTTTGATTTTTGCCATTGCAGGACCACAATTCGGATCGAAGTTGCAAACAGTCAAACGCAAAGGTATTGAACTGATCATTGCTCTTGACGTTTCGAACAGTATGATGGCTGAAGACATTCAGCCGAACCGCCTTGACCGCGCTAAAAGAGCTATTTCGAGACTGGTTGACAAATTGCAGAACGATCGTGTTGGGTTTATCTTATTTGCAGGTGATGCTTACGTTCAGTTACCCATTACAACTGATTATGCATCAGCTAAAATGTTTCTGAATTCAATTACAACCGATGCTGTTGCCAGGCAGGGAACTGCTATTGGTTCAGCAATATACAAGGGGATTAATTCTTTTACCTCTGACGAAAATGTTAATCGCGCTATTATTGTAATAACCGACGGAGAAAACCACGAGGATGATCCGATTGCTGCTGCTGCCGCTGCCGCTGAAAAAGGCATCAAAGTATATACGGTTGGAATGGGATTACCCAAAGGAGCTCCTATACCGGCACTAAGCGGGAAAAGCAACGACTTTATGAAGGATAAAGACGGCAATGTAGTGATCACCAAACTGGATGAAGCCACCTTACAACAAGTTGCGATAACAGGTAATGGTGCATATATACCAGCAAACAACATTCGTAATGGAATCAACAACCTTATGGATGAACTAAGCGGAATGGAAAAGACCGAATTTGAAGCAAAAGTATATGCTGATTATGAAGATCAGTTCCAATGGTTTGCAGGTATCGTGTTATTATTGGTGATTGGTGAATTCCTGATACTGGAGCGTAAGAACAGAAAGTTGAAACACATCAATATTTTTGAAGTGAAGAAAGAAAATAAGGAAAACTGATGATGATTCAATAAAGATTAAGATATGAGATATTTTATAGTTACAATATTACTGGCTCTTTCGTTCACTGCTTTGCATGCACAGCAGGAACGCAAACTGATACGTGAAGGTAACGCACATTTTAATGATGAAAATTACCTCGAATCAGAGATTGAATACAGAAAAGCCCTGGATAAAAAGCAGGAGTCATATGAAGGTCAGTTTAACCTGGGTGATGCTTTATTTAAACAAGAAAAGTATGATGAGGCATTAAGTCAGTTTCAGGCGCTGGCCGGAACCGAAAAAGATCCGCAAAGGTTAGGGTCCTTATATCATAACATTGGTAACACGTACATGGCAACCGGAAAAATAAAGGAAGCCATTGAGGCATACAAAACCAGCCTTCGTAATAATCCAACAGATAATGATACCCGCTATAACCTGATTGCTGCTCAAAAAATGCTTCAGCAACAACAGCAGGATCAACAGAATCAAGATCAACAAAACCAGGATCAGCAAAATCAAGACCAACAACAAAATCAGGATCAACAGCAACAGCAGGATTCAGATAACGATGGTATTCCGGATAAAAAAGAACAGGAAAATCAACAAGGTCAGCAAGATAAAAACCAAGATACTGATAAAGATGGTATACCGGATTATAAAGACTCTGATTCCGATAATGACGGTCGACCAGATAAGCAGGAAGCTGGTCAGGATCCAAACAATCCGCAGGATACTGATAAAGACGGAATACCTGATTACCGTGATTTAGATTCAGATAATGATGGAACACCTGACAAGGATGAACCTCAGGAACAGAACCAGGATCAAAATCAGCAACAACAACCGAACCAACAGCAACAGCAGCAACAACCACAGGATCAAATGTCGCAAGAAGATGCTCAACGTTTGCTGAACGCTATCCAACAGGATGAAGATGCTTTACGCAAGAAATTAGAAAAAGCGAAAGCAGCTCAACAAACAAAAACTGAGAAAAATTGGTAGAAGTACTATTTTTGCACAAACGAAAATAAAAAATGAGAATAATCTTCCTTTTAACACTACTTATTGCCGGCATATCAAAGCCTTTATACGCACAAAATGCTGAATTCACAGCACGTGCACCTCAGGCCGTTGTTGCCGGTGATAAATTTCAGTTGGTGTATACGTTAAATAAAGAAGGATCTGACATTAGACTTGGGAATACTGATAATTTCCAAATTCTTATGGGTCCCAGTACGTCCTACTCACAAAGTACCTCCATTATTAACGGTAAGGTAACCCGCGAAACAACCTATTCATTTACATATGTTTTAAAAGCGGAAAAAGAAGGATCTTTTACCATTCCTTCAGCCACTATATTGGTTGATGGTAAAAAAGTATCATCTAACGCTGTTGATATTGAAGTTATAAAATCAGGCACAACGAATCCGCAACAAGGTCAGCAAAACGACAACGTACCGGCCAGTGCTGCTTCGGAGGACGAATTATTTATAACTGTTACACCTTCTAAATCTTCGGTTTACCAAAACGAATCATTGGTATTAACAACCAAGATATATACGAAGGTTAATTTGGATGGATTATCAGATATTAAGCAACCCAACATGAGTTCATTTATAACCCAGGAGCTTAAACAACCTGATGGTATTAAATGGACAATGCAAAACATTAACGGTCGAACTTATAATGTTGGTACCTATGAACAAAAATTATTGTTCCCTCAAAAATCGGGTAAGATAACCATTGAGCCAACCGAAATTGAATTTTTGGTTCGTCAGAGAGTGGCGCGTCAATCACGCAGTATTTTTGATGATTTCTTTGAATCAAACTATCGCAGTGTAAAAAAGAAGGTCAAATCAAAACCTGTAACCATTGATGTAAAGCCATTACCTGCAGGCAGACCGGAAGGTTTTTCAGGCGGTGTTGGTAAATTGAGTATGAACACTTCTGTTACTAAAACAGAAGCCGAGATTAATGATGGTATTACGCTTAAGGTAACAGTTAGTGGAACAGGAAATCATAAATTTATTGAAAATCCGGAAATTAAATTCCCGGCTGATTTTGATGATTTTGATCCGAAAATTTCCAACTCAGGTATTACTACTTCCATTGCCGGAATGAAGGGTAGTAAAACTTATGAGTATTTGCTGATTCCCAGACATGCCGGAACCTTCACCATACCATCCATTAAGTTTAGTTATTTCGATCCTTCATCCGGAACCTACAAAAGCAGTAATTCGAAAGAAATTACCATTACGGTTGCGAAGGGAGAAGGTGGTGAAACCGGTAACAGTACTGTAGTAAGATCTACAATTACCAAAGAAAATGTTAAATTTATCGGTAAGGATATCCGTTTTATAAAAACAGGTGATTCAAATCTGAAACCAATCGGCACTTTTATAATAGGTAGTTTAAGTTTTTACTCACTTTTATTGGCCCCATTATTCTTGTTTATTCTGTTATTCATTATTTATCAGAAACGAATTAAAGAGAATGCCAATATTCAGTTAACCAAAACAAAACGAGCTAATAAAGTTGCCAAAAAACGATTAAAGCAATCCGCTCATTTCCTTAAAACAGGCGAAAAAGAAGCTTTTTATGAAGAATTGCTACGTGCCCTTTGGGGGTATATGAGTGATAAACTGAGTATTCCATTATCGAGTCTGTCAAAGGATAATATCAGCGATGAATTGGGTAAGTCGAGTGTTGAGAGTGGATTAATTTCTGAGATTATTGATATCATGGATACCTGTGAGTTTGCCCGTTATGCTCCGGCTTCAGGAACCAGCGAAATGGACAAGCTTTATCAGAAAACCATCGACACCATTAGTAAGTTGGAAAACCAAATAAAAAGAAAGTAATGAAACGATATATTCTATCCATACTCTTAATGCTTCCGCTTGCTGTATTTGCTCAGGACGGAAGATTTGAAAAGGCAAACAGCTTATACATCAATGGTGAATTTCAGGAAGCCATTAGTGCCTATAATGAAATAGTGCAGACAGGCATGGAAAGTGGTAACTTGTATTTCAATTTAGGTAATGCCTATTATAAGAATGGTGAATTAGCTAATGCTATTCTAAACTACGAAAGAGCTTTGTTACTGAAACCACATGATAAGGACATACAATATAACCTGGAGTTAGCTTACAGTCAAACAACCGATAAAATCGAAGATGTTGGTGAATTCATAATCTCAAGATGGATTACTGAATTTAGAAATAAGGCAACATCCGACTTTTGGGCATACGTAGGTATTGGTTGTTTTATTTTAACGCTGATAAGTGCAGCCTTATTCATTTATTCCCGCTCAGTAGTTGTGAAGAAAGTTGGCTTCTATTTTGGAATTATTTTCCTTTTTCATGTTATCGTAACCCTTTCGTTTGCCTACAAACAAAAAAGTAAACTTATTAACCGTGATCATGCGATTGTTTTTAGTCCTTCGGTTACCGTTAAAAGTTCACCTGACGAAAGTGGAACAGAAATATTTATACTTCATGAAGGCACTAAGGTAAAAATAATAAACACTTTAGGTACCTGGAAAGAAATAGAAATGGGTAATGGTAATGTTGGTTGGATCAAAGAGGATGCCGTAACTATCATTTAACAAATTGCCCTAAAGCATAATAATTTCAAGATTATCTGAAAGCCGAAACTACAATGAACAGTTTCGGCTTTTTTTATGAAACCTCTAATAATAAAATATGGATGATCAAATGGATTTAAATAGAAATAGTTATTAAAAGCAAAAAACCTCTTTCATCCGTTGATGAAGAGGTTTTTCATAAAACACCCAAACTACCGATTGAGGGACCACGAGCGTGGTCGGCCATCAATCTAATTATCTTCGTTAATAATCAGCTCGTCTATTAAGTACCAACACACACACATACCTAAAACTATACTGACTATTGTTATTGCAATCATTCTATTATTGTTTGATATCAATTAATCAATAGCCTTGCCAAATATTTTATATCATTGATTATCTATAACATAGCTATTTTCACTCTTTATGCTACATCCATTTAATGGAAACCTGTTTGAAATTTGGAATTTTTATAAAAAAAACATGTTGATGAAAAATCTTATTTATTTAATACCCAAATTAATAAGAGATAATAGACTGCATTAAAACAAATATAAATCTGATTACCATCTCATTAAAGAGCATGCGAACGAATATTAAAATGATTAGAGAGAAAAATGGAAGGTTGTGAATCCACTACCCACCGAACCTTGCTAACGTAATATAAATTTATCCAACTTGAGCTGTAAGTTTGTAAAACTTCATCTAAATAACCATATTTCCAAAGTCAATATGTTTCAACACCTTAGAAAAACATTAAAATGAAAATTCAGAATCATTATAGCATATTACCATAAGTTCGACCTTATAAAGAATAACCCTGAAACAATTATTGAGCATACCCTTTACACATCATATTTAATTGTTATTTAAACACTTATTTTAAATTCCATTTTTCGGAATTTAATTCGATCTCAATATCTGGTCTAATTGATTATTGAAATGATTTATTCCTTTATCAACTTCATACATATAGAGACATCCTCCTGAACCATAGGATCAGATAGACATGATTTATAAAACTGTCTTAGAATCAATGTTTTCATATTTCAGTTCCTATTAAAATAAAGCTTGAATGTTTTTTTGAACGTGCTAATTCGAATGAAAATGGAATTAATTACTTCAATTAAACTCATAAAAAAACGTTTGTAAATTCCACTAAGGATTCACAAACGTTCTTTCTAAACTTAAACCAAAAACCTATAATGAAATTTTACGTCCGAATATTTTGTTATTTTTTGATAATATTAAATAGTAAGGTGCTTCTTCATCTTTCACTTCATACTCCTTTTTCAATTGCCCGGAGGGAATGTTTTCTTCTTTATCAGCTATCTCACCATCCTTTTTAATCATTTCTATATCATACTTCCCACCTTCCGATAATTCACACTCAATCTGCAGTAATGTATGTTTTAAATCATTTTCAACAGTCTTTTTCAACTTCACCTTAAAATCTTTTACCTCTAACGGCTCGTTAAGTAATTTTTTAGTTGAAATACCAATCTTCTGTAGAAAAGCAACTTCTTCAATTGGAATCGGTTCAACCATTATTGTTGCCTTGGTATGCCATTCAACAGGTTCACCATCTTTTAATGACTTAATGATAACCTTTTTTTCACTACCATCATTGTCTCCTTCTTCATCATGGCCTCTCACCACAACGCTTTTTTTAATCACTTTTACATGATTACCATTTTCATCAATAAAACTCTCAACGTCAACAGTATTCTCCCCCTTTCCTTCTCCAATAAAAATCATCTTATGTGGATCATCAAAATCAAAACCTTCCAGATCTTTCAGCTCAATTCCCTTCTCCTTCATAATCCTTTCAATTTCTTTATGCATTTCTTCCATATTTCCATCGAAATCAAAATTGAAATTAAAATCCATGTCGGCCAGAGAATCCATTTTAAAGGCCATGACTTTCATCTTTTTATCCAGATCTTTCGTATGAATCTGAATGATACTATCAATATTCATTGAGTTGAATTCATCAAAATCAAGAACCATAACTTCATTAGTTATAGTTGTATCCACCGCCACGGTAGTTGAGTCACCATCGGTAACCACTTTTACCTTAACAACTTTTTTTTGAGCCATTGTTGAGAAACAACTAATAGTCAGCATAGATAGAACCATGAATGACCAGAGACTCGATTTTTTGTAGTTTATTGCCATAATTTTGGAGTTTAATTGGAATCACTTCCTATTGCATTACAAAGCTACAAACACACTGATTTCAATAGGGTTAAGCTTCGGTTAAAAAGAGTTAATGAAAAGTTAAGTTCTTTCTGACACATAAGGTAATCTATTATCTTTACATCTGAAAGAATTTGATATGAAGAGGAAATCGATATTAGGTTTAATTTTATTAATGAGTCTCTCTATGCTGGGAATCATTGCCGCTCAATACTTATGGATCAGGCAATCGATTAAGGTTCAGAAAGAGAAATTTCATGTTAGTGCCTATGATGCACTGGATAACACTGTTAGAAGACTCGAAAAAGAATACAATGCGCAGTTTTTATATAATAGCTTTTTTCCAAGTTTAAACACAATTCGTCCGAGCAAGAAAAAGGCAGATTCTACAAAGGTTATAATTAAACCCAAACTTAAAGAGAAACTTTCAAATGGTGTATATCAATTCAAGCAGGATACAGTTTTTAATTCGAATGGTGCACGCATTGAAGCGCATGTTGAAATAGGGCCCAACAGTACAGAACATAAAGTATGGATTAGTGCTGGAGGTCCTTCTATTGATATACAGGATCTGGAAATTCAAATGGATCAGATTGAGGATTCAATTACCAATGCATTAGGTGGAATGCAGGAAGAAAGTAATGCTTTGATGGAGATATTTAACCAAATGCAATATGAGATCAAAACCCGCCATAATCCTTTACAAAACAGACTTGATTTAACCAATATTACCGAAGTAATTAAAAACGAATTAGAGCAAAACGGAATTGATACGGATTTTGAATATGGTGTTTTTGATCAACTTTCGAGGCGACTACTAAAATATCATTCAGATAAATTTGATCTATCAAAAGCTAAACAAAATTCAGCCATTGCAGTAAACCTCTTTCCAAGAGATGTGTTTCGGGGCATTTCTCCATATGAGTTAGTGGTTTACTTCCCTGATATGGCAACCTATTTGTATAAAACACAAGGTTGGTTACTTTTTCTGTCAAGTATATTCACGCTTTTTATTTTGATAACCTTCTTTCTAACTATCAGAATGATTCTGAATCAGAAAAAAGTTTCACAGATAAAAACCGACTTTATTAATAACATGACGCATGAGTTTAAAACTCCTATAGCCACCATTAGTCTGGCAACAGATAGTATTTTAAACCCAGTTATAATGGGAAACGAAAAGCAAATGAAAAGTTTCCTTAAGATTATCAAAGAAGAAAACAGCCGGATGAACAGTCATGTAGAAAGGGTCTTGCAAATGTCACAAATCGAAAAGAAAGATTTTACTGTAGTTAAATCCTCACAAGACGTTCATGACATTATTCTGCAGGCAATCGACAGCATTCAGTTATTAATGAACGAAACTGGAGGTAATATAACTCATCAATTAGATGCAGAATTATCAGTTTTTAAACTGGATCAGGTACATTTTGGTAACTTAGTAGTCAATTTACTTGAAAATGCTTTAAAGTATTCAGAAAAAGCACCAGAAGTACATATTTCAACGCATAACGCAAATGATGGTATTATCATTAATATAAAAGACAAAGGCATTGGAATGAGTAAAGAACAACAAAATAAAATATTCGAAAAATTCTATCGGGCAACCGGTGGTAATATACATAACATAAAGGGTTTTGGCCTGGGCTTAAGCTATGTAAAAGCTGTTGTTGAAGCTCATAACGGAACCATTTCAGTTAAAAGTAAAATAAACCAGGGGACAGAATTCAGTATTTATCTACCCTTTAATTAATACACATGGCAGAAGTAAAGAGAGTATTTATGGTGGAAGATGATCGTAATTTTGGCACGGTCATGAAAGCTTATCTCGAAATAAACGGTTTTTTAGTTACCTGGGTTAAAGACGGAATGCTTGCTTTTACCCGCTTTAAAGAATCGGAATTTGACATTTGTGTTTTAGATGTAATGCTTCCAAATGTTGATGGTTTTACCATCGCACGTCAGATTAAAGAAAGTAACCCTGATATTCCGATTGTATTCTTAACTGCAAAAGTGATGAAAGAAGATGTATTGGAAGGCTTCAGAACGGGCGCTGATGATTACATTACCAAACCATTCGATTCTGAAATATTAATTTGTAAGATTAATGCTATTTTAAACCGACATAAATCCTCAGAAAATAAAGAAAACAAAGAAATTTATGAGATTGGAGAGGCTAAATTCAATCATATGTTACGCACAATTGAATTCAGAGACCAGTTTTATAAACTTTCGCCCAAAGAAGGTGATTTACTAATGTTGCTTTGTCAGACAGAAAATAAAGTTTTAGCTCGTGATACGGCCTTAAAACAAGTTTGGGGCGAAACAGGTTATTTCACAACACGAAGCATGGATGTTTATATAACCAAACTGAGAAAATACCTGAAAGACGTACCTAATGTTGAAATCATTAACATACATGGAAGTGGGTATCAATTAAGAACATCTCCCTTGTAACTTTTAGATAGTATCAGGCGTCCTAACTCTATAAATTAAAACTTAGGAAAGATGCAAAAATATTTATTCATTACCCTGCTATTAAGCTTTAGTACCTTAATTAATGCACAGGAAGTTACCATTAATGAAAGCTTTGAGAATGTTACTAATGTTGAAGTGAATACTGTTTTTAGTGATATTGAGATAGTTGCTATTGAAGGTGAAGCAGTTACCGTAGATGGTTATGTTCGTTATTCAAATCCTAATCAGGAGTATGAAATAAAAGCTTATAAAAAAGGTACAACTCTTTATGTAACTGTTGAACATCCTAAACGATCAAAAGGTAATGCATCAGGTAAATTTAATATTAAAATGCCTGCAATGACTGATGTTAATATCAACACAGTTAGTGCTTATGTGATGGTACAGGGTGTTGGCCAAAAATTTGTAAAGATAAACACTGTTTCGGGCGATATCTTAGCGGAAAAAATTGGCAGTGACATGAAAGGCAATACCGTTTCCGGAGATATTGAAGTGAAAGACTTGAAGGGCAATCTTAAGCTTAACACCATTTCTGGTGACATGTCGATTTCTGATGTTGATGGAAACTTTAACGGAACATCCATTTCTGGTGACTTTCACATCGTCAACCTGAAGGGAGACAGAAGCATATCAACTATCTCAGGTAGTATCAGATAAACAAAACATCATAAAAAAAACCGACATTCTAAAGTCGGTTTTTTTTATCCTTTTCAACTTATATCTGAATTCGTTTTATAAAAGTTTTAATTGTCCATTTGTATTTAAAACCGAAGAATCCAATAAAAACAGCTCCAGCAAGCAATACTGTATACAGATCACTCCAACTAACTACATCATTCATATTTCGTAGTAAAGAATCAGTTTGAAGGGCACTACTTTCGGTAGTCACAAAAATACTGATAAAGATATTATTGGCGGCATGAGCTCCCATAGCCAATTCCACTCCATCATCCAATACCGAAGTTATGGCAAGAATTAATCCAATAGAAAAATATTGAGACATCATTAACCAGAATCCGTGTTTCTCAACTTCCGGATTTAGAGTATGTAATAAAGCAAATGCCATTGATGGAATTATCAATACTGCAATTCTGTTGCGGGTAAGAGCTCCAACCCCCTGAGCCAGATAGCCTCGTACAAAGATCTCTTCAAAAAAAGTTTGAAACGGTAAAAACAGAAACGAGACCAAAACAAGGGTTAACAACTTTTGAATATCAAAACGCACCTGATAGTTACCAATATTCATATAGTAATCGTAAAAAGTAGCGAACGTTATTATGATACCCCAAATAATAAACCCATATATAATACGACGAATTCTAACCTTATTTCTTCCGTTAATAACCTGAATAAATGTACGTTGATGCAGTGATTTAACCAATAACATCAGAGTAAAGAAGGATGCAATAAAAGGAAGTACAACAAGAGCCAGGCCCAATGAAGAATTGATGCCTATCGCATTAAAATCAATTACTCCATTTGCAACGCTACCTAATCCACCTTTTAGAGCAATAATAACTAATAAGGGAATGCCTCCAATAAACTGTGCAACAAACATTGCGGCAATTATAATGACAAGATAAGCCCACCAATAATTTTTAGTTTTCAGGGCACTTTCAAGATGTTTCATAAATTATTTTACTATTAGTCAAAGTAACTGAAGCATAAAAATAAACAAAGTTAACATAGACTAATTGATCAAATCCTGGTAATTGATAAGTAGCCATTTTTTTGAGATTAACACAAAATAAAAACGCCCGAAGTTTCCCGGGCGTTTCAATTTAATAATATTTTGATTTATGGTAAAGGTAAAACCTTTCTGCCGTATGTTTCTAGTAACAAAGTTGCTATGGCAATGTATAATGCACTTGCACCACAAACAACTCCTTCTATACCTGCAATGGTATGAATCAAATGACTGCCTGTAAAACTGGCTAAAGACAATAGAGCAAAAAGAAGCACTACGGTACCAAAAAGCCAAATCATTGTCTTCGACATTTTTAAAGTTGCAATCCATAAACCTAATGTAAAAACACCCCAGACACCAAGGTAAAATCCCAATGCTGTTGATGATGGTGCTTCACCTAATCCCATTTTTGGCAGAATCCATACAAAAACCAGTGAGATCCAGAATGCACCATACGATGTAAAGGCCATTTGACCGAACATGTTATTCTTCTTCCACTCCATTACACCAACAATAATCTGTATCAAACCACCCATCATGATTCCCATTCCCATTATCATTGTATCCAATCCAAATAAGCCTGAATTATGCAGGTTTAAAAGCATTGTTGTCAAACCAAACCCTGTTAAACCAAGAGGTGCCGGGTTATTAGTTACATCCTTCGCGATGAAAACGTTTTGTTCCATTTTATCCATTTATTTTTTGAAGGCGCAAAAATAGATAATTCCCTTATTTAAAATACATCTTAAGCATAATTGAGATAAAAATTTTTCTTCTTGTTATTGTCAGAATAAAAAAAACCGGCAACAAAAGCTGCCGGGCTACCTATTTCAAATTGCTTTTTATTAGATTAGTTCGATACTTCGTTTAACAAATTTGGTTAAAGCCTCACCTTTCAACATATTATTCGATAATAAAGCCAAATCAATTAATTGAGAAACAACTTTATTTTTTGAAGCAAATCCTGAAAGTTCTTCGTCTTTCTTCTTGTTTAACTCTGTTATCTTTTTGGTCAAGTCTTCCAACTCATCCTTATCAGCCTGAGGGATTTCTTCATCTTTCTTGCCTTCTTTCGCTTTTTCAAGCTCAGCCTTTTTCTTCTCCAGGCTTTCCACTTTACTGCGAGTTGAAGCGACCTTCTCTCCTACTTCCTTCTCCTCTGCCTCCAAAACTTGTTTTACCAATGCATGATTTCCGTTAACTACAAGGTTATAACTATCTGGCATTTCGCCATAGAAACTCATTGGTCCGCCTCCCATTGCACTCATTTCTTTCATGCGTCGCATGAACTCCTGTTGAGTAATCATTACCGGAGCATCTTTTTCACTCAAAGCTTCAAAAGATACAATGAAATTTGCCTTGTCAACATTAGGAACCTGAGAGCTGAAAATAGTTGTTAAATCTGATTTTTGAGCTTCTGTCAAGTCCAACTTTGCGGTATCTTCTTTCTGAATTAACTTATCAACAACATCTCCATCAACACGAACAAAGCTTGAATTTTCGAACTTACTTTCCAGGTGATTTATAAAGTGACTGTCTAATTGTCCATCCATCACCAACACATCGTAACCTTTGTTTTTAGCAGCCTCAATAAAACTGTGCTGTGCTAAAAGGTCTGTAGTGTATAGGTATATTAATTGCTTGTTTTTGTCAGTCTGGTTACCCTTGATGATATCTTTATATTCATCGAAAGTAAAATACTTACCTTCGGTATTTTTCAACAGTGTATATTTCTTAGCACGATCGTAGAATTTCTCTTCGGTAAGCATACCATACTCAACAAAAATTTTCAGATCATCCCATTTCTCTTCGAATATCTTACGATCTTTTTTGAAGATCTCCTCTAAACGATCAGCAACCTTTTTTGTTATATGGCTTGAAATCTTCTTCACATTGCCATCACTCTGAAGATATGATCGGGATACATTTAATGGAATATCAGGTGAATCCAACACTCCGTGTAATAAAGTCAGAAATTCAGGTACAATTCCTTCTACCGAATCAGTTACATAAACCTGGTTGCAGTATAATTGAATTTTGTTTTTCTGAACCTCAACATTGTTTTTCAACTTAGGGAAATACAAAACACCCGTTAAGTTGAAAGGATAATCCACATTCAGGTGAATATTAAACAACGGATCTTCCGACATAGGATAAAGATCGCGATAGAACTTACTGTAGTCTTCATCTTTCAGTTCAGAAGGTGTACGCGTCCATAAAGGCTTGGTATCATTGATAACATTGTCCTTATCAGTATCAACTTCTTTACCGTCTTTCCATTCTGTTTCTTTTCCAAATACAACCTCCACCGGTAAGAAACGACAGTATTTTTTAAGCAACTTATCAATCTCTGATTTGGTTGCATATTGTTTATTTTCATCATCGATATGCAAAACAATATCAGTACCTCTATCTTCTTTATTTGTTTCTTCCAAAGTATACTCAGGACTTCCGTCACAGCTCCATTTTACAGCCTGTGAATCATCCTTGAATGACTTTGTAATGATATCCACTTTTTTAGATACCATGAAGGAAGAATAGAAGCCTAAACCAAAATGTCCAATTATGGCATTAGCATCTTTCTTATATTTTTCAAGAAACTCATTGGCTCCTGAGAATGCTACCTGATTGATGTATTTATCAATTTCCTCAGCTGTCATCCCCACTCCTCTATCGGAAATGGTTACTGTTTTTTTCTTTTCATCCAAAATCACTTTTACAGCTGTTTTACCTAATTCACCTTTAAATTCTCCAACAGAAGCCAAAGTTTTTAGCTTCTGAGTAGCATCTACAGCGTTTGAAACCAATTCACGCAAGAAAATTTCGTGATCTGAATAAAGGTACTTTTTAATGATGGGAAAAATGTTCTCGGTAGTAACCCCAATATGTCCTTTTTGCATCGTTACTATTATTTAAGTTTTTTAATGAATCTTATTAACGGCTCAAAAATATCAAAGCATATGCCAAATGGCTATTTATGCCAAAGCGACAGTTATGCCAAAACGCATCAGAACAAATGACAGTCTCTTTTGCATTTTTGTCAATATTTTTATTCATTGGTGGGCGCTTAAAACCCACTGATTATTAATTGTTTATTTTTAAGTTCTTTGACATTTTTGTAATCGTATTTCGTAAGCACCTCTCTTAC
>JAFMVE010000027.1 GCA_025499705.1 Carboxylicivirga caseinilyticus | reverse complement strand
TTGTTCTCAAAAGCGGGTGCAAAATAAGCCAGTTTTTTCTAAACTTCCAAATCAAATTGCACTCTTTTTTTGAAGAAACTCTGTTAATTTGTGTTGTAACTTTGAAGATCTGTCACTTATGACAGAAATTATTTTTCGCTTATTTCAAAGACAAGCTATAAAATACCGTTAATATGGAAATAGAACCTAATTTATTCTGGCATATCATTACGTGTTTAATACAACTTATTGTTCTTATTTGAGCAAAGGTTCTTTACAATTATCAATACAAGCCGCATTTCATATTAAAATTAACGCGGATTTTTTAGCACCTTTGCAAAACTATTAAACAGATTGCCATAAAATGACATTAAGGACATTTTTACTATTAGCTATACTAACAACTTCGTTTGAATTCTCGTTTAGCCAACAAAAGTCAAAAGTACAAGTGTTGCATGCCAACAAAGGAGAAGGCCGCAAAGAACTTGGCCCCAATGTTAGATTATTACTTGGTAATGTTGAGCTCAAGCACCAAAACACTCATATGTTTTGTGATAGCGCATATGTTTATCAGGATTCTAACTACGTTGAAGCCTATCATAACATCCACATTATACAAAACGATTCTATTCATTTATATGGTGATTATCTAACCTATGTGGGATCTATCGGGCTGGCTAAAGTGCGACAAAACGTCAAGGTGGAAAAACAGGATATAATATTGTACACCGATTTTATGGACTTTGATCGCATTAAGAATATTGGTTATTATTATAATGGTGGAGAAGTATTAAGTGGAGACAACAACTTAATTAGTGACTGGGGTTATTACTATCCCGACTATAATGAAGTACATTTTAAAGATTCAGTAGTTGTAACCAACCCTAAGTATACTATTTTTTCAGACACACTTATATATAATACGGTCTCAGAAGTATCAAGCATATTGGGACCAACATTTATTGTTAGCGATGACAATATAATATATAGTGAAGATGGTTATTACGACACCATGCACGATAAAGCAAAGCTTCAGAAAAACAGTTACATTCAAGGTAAAGAGCAATTACTGTTGGGTGACACTATTTTCTACGATCGAAATGATGGTATGGGAGAAGTTTTCAGCAATTTTGAACTCCACGACACAACAAACCATATTATTATAAAAGGTGATTATGGATATTACAACGAAAAGACTGAATATGCCTTAGCTACCGACATGGCTCAATTGCTGCAAATCTATAGGACCGACACCTTGTTTTTACATGCCGATACCTTGAAAGCGGTTCCTTTACCTCAGGACACTAGTAAAATACTCCAGGCCTATTATAATGTGAAGTTTTTCAGGAAAGACATGCAGGGACGTTGTGATTCTATGGTTTATGATTTCAGAGACTCAACAAATACCTTTTATAATACACCTATATTATGGGCACAAAATAACCAGATGACTGCCCAAACAATCAAGCTTTACACACGCAATCAGGCTATGTACAAAGCTGACCTTATTAACTCTGCTTTTGTTGTAGCCCCCGACGACAGTATTTTCTATAATCAGATAAAGGGAAGAAATATGACGGGATATTTTCGAGATAACGACATTTATAAAATAGACGTTGACGGAAATGGACAAACCGTTTACTATCCTAAGGACGACCAATTAACAATTGGAGTTAACAGAGCCGAAAGCAGTAGTCTTACAATTCATCTAAAAAACAGAGCAATTTCTGGTATTATGCTAAAAGGAGATCCTTCAGGAAACCTGAATCCACCTTTAATATTACCAGTTGAAGATGTTCGATTACAAGGATTCATCTGGCTGGATGAAATAAGGCCCAAGAATAAAATGGACATATTCCGAAAAATCGGATTGCCTGAAATGACCGAAGTCACAAAAGTGTATGATGATTATAAGTTTGGAGACGAATAAACAAAATAAAAAAAGGGGCAATCGCCCCTTTTTTGCTCTCTTTAATATTCATCCTCATTAAAGAAAAAGTCTTCCTTACTTGGGTAATCTGGCCAGATATCCTCAATACTCTCAAAAACTTCTCCTTCATCCTCTATTTCCTGAAGATTCTCAATAACTTCAAGAGGGGCGCCTGAACGAATTGCAAAATCGATCAACTCATCTTTCGATGCCGGCCATGGCGCATCTTCTAACTTAGAGGCTAATTCGAGTGTCCAATACATAACAACTCAATTTAACATTAATAATATTGTGTTACTTTATTCTTTTCTTATGTGCGAATATAAAAAAAAAATCTATTCTTACAACTCAGGCAGCCATGGAATTTCATCAACGCCATAATAGTTTGACAAATGACGTGATAAAACAAACAAATAGTCAGACAGTCTGTTAAGATATCTGATAACCCAATTATCTAATTCAAATTCCTCAGCAACATCAAGTACTCTTCGTTCTGCTCTGCGACAAACTGTACGAGCAACATGGCAATTTCCGACAACAGGATGACCTCCTGGTAAAAGAAAACTTTTTAATGGTGGTAAATTATTCTCGAGATGATCCATTTCCAATTCCAATTCCTCGATATGTTCATCACTGTATTTTAATTTACTCCTCATATCAGATACAGATGTATCTGTAGCTAAATATGCTCCAATAGTGAAAAGTTTAGATTGAACAGAAATTAAAGTCTTACTATCAGAATCAGGAATATCATATGATCTTATTAATCCAATAAAACTCATTAATTCATCAATAGTACCATAAGCTTCTAATCGGGCATGATTTTTAGGCACACGGGTACCACCAATTAAACCGGTCAAACCTTTATCCCCGGTTTTAGTATAAACAACACTTTTTTTCATTTAATAATATGTCTACGCTAATTGCTCGACTGGTTTATTAATTGTATCAGATTCAATTAATCCGTCTCTTAGTCGTATAATGCGATGTGCATGTTGGGCTATATCCTCCTCATGAGTTACTAATATAATGGTATTACCTGCTCCGTGAATTTCATCAAACAAATTCATAATATCTACTGAAGTTTTCGAATCCAGATTACCAGTTGGCTCATCAGCTAAAATAATTGAAGGATGATTTACCAATGCTCTCGCAACCGCAACTCTTTGTCGCTGACCACCAGACATTTCATTAGGCTTATGCAACATTCTATTTGTTAGCCCAACTTTCTCCATCACCTCCTCTCCTCTTTTTAAACGATCATGTTTAGGGACACCTGCATAAATAAGAGGTAACATAGCATTTTCAAGAGCGGTGTATCGAGGTAGTAAATTAAATGTCTGGAATACGAACCCAATTTCTTTATTTCTAATCTCAGCTAAACTATCATCACTTAGATGACTAACATCGGTTCCATTTAAAATATACTGCCCGCCTGTTGGAGTATCAAGTGCTCCAATCATATTCATCAAAGTTGACTTTCCTGAACCTGAAGGCCCCATAATAGCCACATATTCACCACGATCTATTGAAAGGGAAACACCTTGAAGTGCTTTTACTGTCTCAGTTCCAACATGGTAGAACTTTGTAATGTTATTGATTTCTATAACTTGTTTTTGCATCTCATAATTTTAGGTATTCCAAATATACTTTTTGTTGACAAGAACAACAAAGTCAGGAATTAATACTTTACAACAAAATGTTGCTTTTTACATTCTTTTCTAAAGAAAATAATTCCAATCTGAAATAAATCAATTGAAACAGTAACCGAAGGATGAGTGTAAATAATTTCCCATGCTTCATCCATTCCTTTTGACCAATGAATATCATCAAAAACAAAGACTGTGTTATTCCATGCTTTTAGAAGACATTGGTTAAAATAATCAATGGTTGCATTCTTTTCATGATGTCCATCAAAGAATACAAAATCCAATTGTTCTAATGACGCTACTATACCTGGTAATACATCCTGAAATTGACCGCTAATCACCTCCACTCCATAACATTTAATTTCTTGCAGATTCTTTCTGGCAATGCTAGCTGTATTTTCGCAACCTTCAATAGAATATACTTTGCAATTACTATCAGGCATAGCCAAATAGCAGGTACTTAAGCCTAATGAGGTTCCCAGTTCAATTATATTTTGCGGTTTAAACTCGTTTACCAAACGAAATAATATTTCCCCGTATTTTTTGTTAATGGATGATTTCTTTTCTAAATCAGACACTTTACGTGATTGAGATGAGAAAGCCGTACTGCCCGCACCATAATCACACATTTCAATTGTTGCCTGAGAAACCTTTAATTTTTTTCTGAATGCATCCATTCTTGGAAAAGCGTAGAAAGGCAGTTTACAATATATGAGTTCGCGAACCAAAGTAAAAACAAACGGACTATGCAAACCATATCCTTTTCTATAACGAGAACGAAACCAATATTTTAGATAACTTTTAAAAAGAAAATAATTCATTAACGAAAATTTTCCGAATATAACAATTAAACCGATCAGCAGAAAACCCAATTTAGAGAATTCTATATCTTTGTTCTTTTTAAATAATAGCATGAGTAAAGGGAAAGGCAAGAAACACAATAGCGGATCAAGTGGACAAAACAGAAAGAAAACAGAAGACTTTCTGCTTCAAAACAAAAACAAACAAGGCATTTACGAAACATCATCCGGATTACAATACGAAATAATTATCGATTCAAATGGTTCAAAACCATCACACAACAGCATCGTTAAAGTGCATCAAAGAGCAATGTTATTGGGTG
The DNA here is from genome assembly GCA_025499705.1 of Carboxylicivirga caseinilyticus. Classification (GTDB taxonomy): domain Bacteria; phylum Bacteroidota; class Bacteroidia; order Bacteroidales; family Marinilabiliaceae; genus Carboxylicivirga; species Carboxylicivirga caseinilyticus. The sequence continues at coordinate 72,160 of JAFMVE010000027.1, read as the reverse complement.
GCAAGATATTGGATGACACGTATAAAGACGCTACTCCATTAGAATTTAACTTAAACGAAACAATTGAGGGATACACCGAAGGACTACAAATGATGTCAGTTGGTAGTCGCTACCGATTTTTTATCCCTCCTGAATTAGGCTGGGGTAAAAAAGGATCTGGTGGAAGAATCGGTCCATATGCTTTGACCATTTTTGACGTAGCATTAATAGAAATTATCGACTAAATCGAACTTATTTTCAAACTTGGTAAACACTTATTAGTTCACCTTGTTTTAGTTCCATAACCAAGAAGACAATAGTGAAGTCGATGAATGACTATATAAATCAATTAATTGAGCTAATTAACTCAGCTTTTAACAAATCCAATCATTGTAAGCACGACATTGATGATGATGATTACATCAATGAATTTGCGGATCAATATATTAATGGTACTCCTGTAAAAATTTCAGAAAAAACGGGAATTGAAAAATATCAATTCCCTTCAGTGGATAAACTTTCAAATGATCAAATTGAAATAATCTTACCTATAATAGAAGATTTATTGCATAGTTACAATTGGGAATTTGTATTTCCCGAAAATGTATCTAACGATGTTAAGTATGGATTTATCACTGCCAAATGGGACACAAAGCATGTTTATTGTCAGCAAGGTATTGTACAAATTGAGACTTGTAAGTTTGATGACGAAGACTGTCCTTTTCCAATGCATTGCTCCATATGCAATAAGTTTAAGGACAGTGCAGATACTGACCATGTTCTTTGTAAAGGAGAAGTCGACTTTGATTCTTTGACTCCTGATTTTGACAAAGAAACAACTCCCGAAATGCGGAAAAACATTGACCGCTTCAAAGACTTAATGCGCAAAAGCAATTCTTCGTCTTTCATTACCGGTATTCATAATTACTGCGATGGCAGATGCAACATTTGTAAATTCACTAAACAATGTAGTTCATATGCACTTAATGAAGAATTAAACAATGCTACTAATAATAATGGTGATGATTCAGATGATCAATTAATGGTTATCCTTAAGGCTACAACCGAATTTATTGAAGAAGAACTAGATAAGAGGGGCATAGATGCTTCTGAAACCATAAACGAATTATCTAAGGCTGAGGCCGAAGACAATACAACAAAACATTCTCTTGAAATAAAATCTGAATCTTATGCCGAAAAAGTAAAACGATGGCTTGATTCCAATCAAAGAGAAATCGAAAGTCGCATAATTGCCGATCAGGACTTAATTAAACATTGTTTTGAAAGTATCACCTGGTTTCAGTTGTTTATACCAACAAAAATAAGTAGGGCATTAATTCCTATAAAAAGTAATGATTCATCTTCTATGGATAAATATGACAGTAACGGATCGGCAAAAGTTGCTTTATTAGGTATTGATGAGTCTATTTGGGCCTGGAACAATCTTATGGATGCTATCCCTCAAAAAGAAGATAGTATTTTAAATATATTAAGAAATCTTTCAGAAATCAGATCAGAACTAGAGCAATTATTTCCTGAAGCCAGACAATTTAAGAGACCGGGATTTGACACTGATGAAGACTAAAACAAAAATCTGAGAGAAACATAGTGGAAAATTTAAGAATTGCTATAAATTCAAAAAAAGTGTCTCTCTCAGATATTAACGAATCTTAACGATTCGATTATTATTGCTTACCGTTGCAAGCAATCTCGCAGCAGCGTTGTGCCACATAAATTTTCGTGTCTGTAAAACTATAATTTTATTTGACAGATTGAACCTCTTGATTCAAATATTTGTTTAAAAAGCTTAATTTTTTCTGATTCTCTTATCAAATCATTGATAGAACCACATTTTGCAGCTAAAAACCTTATAAGTAAAAGAAACTATCCTTTTAATAAAATGATATTTCAAAGATAAAATCCTTTACCAGCAGAGTTACATCTTAATTGCCAATATATAAATCAGTTAGAAAACACAAACTACTTAATTTATTTATTAAATGCAAATTTACCTTGTAAGTACTCCACTATTATACCTTGGACTATTATTATAAATGATATAACATCTGATCAATGGCCTGAAAAACCTGATGTCCTTCATCAAAAACCTTTAAAAAATAGTTTCTCGATTCCTTAAGTAATCGCTTGGTCTTCCCTTTATGTCCCATTTCATATTCAAGTTTTGCCATATGAAATAGTAAATTACCGCATGCTTCCGCATCATTATCTGCCTGTTCCAAATTTTCTTCAAATATTCTTTTCAACATTTCCTGTTGCTCTTCCTGTTTAAACATATCCAAAAGTTCCTGCAGCAGATCCGGTGAATAAATATTTTGTTCTACAAGTTCTTGAGCCATAGTAGTAGCTTCATCAAAGCGATTTGCATGAAGATATGATTTTAAAAGATACAACTGATTAGGCTTATAGTCAGGCGAAAGATTATTAGCCTTAATAAAATAGGTTAAAGCTTCCTCGTTTTGTTCCAGTTTACCGTACAAAATACCAGTAATGCGCGCTGCATCACCTTTTTTTAATGAATCTTCATACATTTCATATGCTCTTGCAGCCGAGGTAAGACCTTCAGAAAACATTCCATCAAGTAAACATGATACCGCGAGGTTATAATGGGTAAGGGCATCTTCTTTTAATAGTAAAGACTTATTAAACCAATAACGTGCCTCATGATAATTCTCTGTCAATGTATTAAAATAGCCCATTGCATACAGGCTGTAATAATCATAAACTCCATTTTTATATGCCTGAACAAAGTAATATTGACTCTGATCCAACAACCATTCAGACTTTCTACCCCAGCGATCTCCAAACTGAAGAAAAACTGCATTATAGTATTTGGCAAGTTGCAAATGAAGTCTGAAGTCTGAAGGATGCAGCTCCATCTGTTGCATTAATAAAGTATCAACCGGAATATACCATTGTGTTGAATTAGATTGTTCATTTTTCCTTATTTCTTCCAAAGTCTCTCCCGTACGTAAATTGACAAATCCATAGCTCCGATGATAATAGCTTGATGCATAATAATCAAGTGCGAAAGCTGATTGAGCAAGGATTAGTTCCAGTGAATCTGATTGATATTTTTGATTTAGTAACTCAAAAGCATCAGAATATTGTTCTTTGGAAATCAAAGTATCCAGCTCATTATTAGAATACTGAGCCACAACTACGGTATACAACCCACCGAAAACAATAAATAATAGAAGCTTATACATTAACACAATATACAACTATTATTAAGACCTTTGACAGCTCCATAAAACAACTTTACATTCTGCATTTTATTTTCATTTAATGATGAATAAATAAACAATAATCTATTTTAAAACATTTGAAATCATATTAAATATATAACCTAAAACAAAATTTACTTTTTTACGTATTTCATGCAATATTGTCAATTTTAATATTGACACTGCGTTTAAAAGGGGGTATTTCATGTTTGAACAGCTAGAGAAAATAATAAAAAAAGAAGTTTCTTTTTCAGCCGATTTTTGGGAGGAATTGAAAAATTGTGCTGAAAATATTTACATTAAAAAAAACGAACACCTTATTCATCAGGGTGAAGTTTGCAGATATGGATATTTTTTAAACAGAGGAAGCCTAATTCATTATTTTCAGAGTGAGAATGGTAAAGAAACTGTATTAAGTTTTTATGTTGACCATTATTACCAATTTTTATCTTCACCATTAAGCTATTTTAATGAAATTGGAAGCACCTTTGAAATAAAAGCACTGGAAGATTGCAAATTAATTGCTTTCCACAAAGATAATCTGGAGAAACTCTCGCAAAAATATCCAGACTTTGCTGTGTTCTATCATAAAATAACAGCTACCGCATTGCACAATATGTATTTGTACACCGCCATGAGGCTATCCCTTTCTGCCGAAGACTTTCTTATCTATCTAATGAAGAATATGTCTGCAATTTTTGAGCGCATACCAGATAAGTACATTGCACAATTTGTGGGTGTTAGTGGCGAATGGCTGTGCAAGGTGAAAAAGAAAATATTAATTACCAACAATATTTAATTTCTATTTTAATACGAAATTGAACTAGTTCAATTTTCACGGAATCTGCTTTTCCTATTTTTGCCTCACCTCCTTAACCATTTGTCGGTAAACAACTAAAAAGAAAAATAATAGCTTATGTTTCTATTCGAATCAATCTCTTGGCAGTCAGGACTAATGTGGTTTGCTGTTGTAGCGGGTTTAATGCTTATCAATGAAGTAACGAGATCAAGTAAAGCCCTATCATATTTATTTTATATTGCAGTACCCATTGCACTTACACTTTTCATATGGCCCCAAACAGCTGGTGCCAATTCGAGCACAGGCACATGGTTTCATTGGGTTAAAGTATATTCTTCCCTAGCTGGTGTTTTAGGATTTATGTATTTACGATACAACGCAAAAGCATCTAAGAATAAGTATTTGCTGCTATTCCCACCAATTATTCTTTCGGTTAATATACTAGAAGCAGTTATTCGCGATTTTGAAGTTTATGCCTTGTACAGTGGAGACAATTTTGGCACTGAAATTAATAATATTGTTATGCAAGGTGGATCTTGGAATATTATGAATGGAATTGCCGGAATTTTAAATATCCTTGCTATTTCTGGTTGGATGGGAATATTTATAACAAAAGGCAAAAAATATAAAGACATGATTTGGCCTGATATGTTATGGTGGTGGATTATTTCTTACGACATCTGGAATTTTGCGTATGTATACAATTGCGTATCAGATCATGCCTATTATGCAGGTGCTGGCTTACTAATTTCTTGCACTATACCAGCGTTCTTAATGGGTAAAGGAGCCTGGTTACAACATCGTGCACAAACATTGGCAATTTGGATGATGTTTACTATGAGTTTTCCGGCATTCTCTGACAGCTCTGTTTTTGCAGTTAAATCATCACACAGCACTACAGCATTATGGGCAGTCAGTTTCCTTGCTTTGTTAAGCAATGTTCTACTCATTGTTTTTCATATTTATAAAATAATAAAAAACAAACGCAATCCTTTAAAACAGGAAATTTACATTGATGAATTAGCATACAAAAAATTACTATTGAAAAAATAAATTTAACAGAATCCACTAATGCAGCTTGTTTCATAATGATCCCATTTTAATATCAGGGCGGGCAAACAAGCTGTATTAGTGGCTTTTATTGTAGCAATAATTTATAAAAATACATTTGACCTCCGAACTGAAGTCTTAAAATCACAACCTGTTTTTTCCGGTTGCCAATATGAAATATAGCTCTTCCTTCTAATAAATTTCCGTTTCCTTCTTGAATCTTTCGGCCCAAAAGATCATAAACAGACCAGTTAAAATTTGTTGTGTTTACATCTATTGAATTCAACTCAATCATGTTATTATATATACGAATCTCTGGTTTATCTTCATTGTTCACAATGTCTGTAACAATATCGGCAACCAGATTTATATTATCGATAGCAGCCCCCATACCCCTTTGATAATAATCATCGTAATAAAATGCAATCTGAATATTCGATTTGGCAAATTCAGGTGGAATCGTGAGTTCATAAGATTTCCATTTTGAGCTTTGCCCCAATTCTGCTATTGTTGTCCAATTTTCATCTCCAGCCTGTCTGCATAATACAAACAAATCATCTATCACTCCGTATGTCTCTGTCATCAAAATATAATCAAATGAAAGTCTAATATTTTCCACATTAGACAAATCTACAGGAGGTGATATAGCTTTATCACTAACATGAATACTACCAGACATTATTCCGGAATCAATCCATAAAAAGGGGGTTTCATTTTCATCAAAACGTAAATAGTATGATGTTAATGAATCTCTGTTGCCCCATCTCCATCCAGTTTTTTCTTCCTTGATAATCCATCCTTCCTTTCCTTCATCAAAAGTTGTTAAATAAGGAATGTATTTTTCTTCTGTAATTGACACATTGATTGTATTACTAGGAAGACTTTCCTGTATCTTTTCTTTTAAATAATTAGCAGTAATAAATAATTGATAGTCTATCCCGTCTTGTAAATCAGCAATTATAAAGCAAGTATCCTCACATTGGTTAAAATATTGATGATTCAGATAGATCTTATAATTAACCGGTTTAATATCCGGGGCATTCCAGATCAGTTTCATTGCTCCTTCTTCCAATCGATAACCCAGATTTTTGGGTGGCTGTATTCCACTATTTACCACCTGACCATCACAAATTAAACTAAATGATTGACTGGAGCCTGCCGAAATCTTTGCTCCATTCACCTTTATCTGATATACTCCCGGTAAAGGATTATTTAAAACAATTTGTTCGACATTATCAAGATAGTTAACTCCATGAATAGCTGCTCCATCAGGATTTAATGGGTCCAGTATCCAAGGATAATAAATATTGCCCTGATCATCTGCCAGTGTTACATCCAAATCATTAACCAGATTGGGAGTAACATTTTCTTCTAACTGGTTATCAACAGTACCAGGAAGATCTGTCCAGCAAAGAGTAATTTTTAATTGTTCAGTATTTTCTCCAACTTCAATCTGATAAATATTACAATCATCACTTATTACCAAATCCTCAGTGATCATTTCACCACCAGAATCAACATTCTTTTTTAATAAGTTTGCTGCCTTAAATGCATTTATCAATCCATAGCCATATTTGTAATCCGGACCATCACTCTCACCGCATTCATCTGCAGTTTGAATTAATAGCCCCTTAACAGTTGATGACCTGAGATATATTTCTGGTTGTAATTGTTGTTGTAATTGCAGTAACAAAGCGATTACTCCTGTCGCATTGGCAGCGGCCATTGAAGTTCCGGAATATGATATATAATCCGATTCACCACTTGCAATACAGGAATAAACTCCCGAACCATTAGCCACAACATCGGGTTTAATTCTTCCATCAGAAGTTGGCCCCCATGAACTATACAATTCAATATCAACCGACTCCGCATCCGTATAACCATTAGGCAAATCATTAACCGCACCAACAACAAGTGAGTTCTTTGAAACGGCCATTGAACTAACCGTTTGATATCCCGACTCTCCTCCATCAATAGCATGAGTATCATTTTCTTTCACCCAGCCATCATTCCAGTCATAATGAGTAAGCGGTTGCTCCGAAGGCCCCTCACCTCTATCATTACCCGCTGATTTTACAATAAGAAAATTTGGCGCATTGTATGTGATATAATCTAAATCCCAACAAATGGAATCGTAATACCCAAAATCAACATCCTTATCCTGATCCAAAGAGACATCTCCATACCAAAACCAATATTCGTTTGATGCATTATAGCTCCATCCGCAGATTTTCCCATATGAATGGTTTGACAACAATAAATTCTCAGATGCCGCTACTGCCATTTCTGAAATATTATTGTTAAAATCATAAGCCAATATTTTAGCATCTGATGCAATTCCCTTACTCAGTGAATCAACTCCAGCTGCTTTAATAGTTCCAGCAACATGGGTTGAATGATTCAATGAAAATGAAGGATTATCTCTTTGCCAGATTTTTTCTGGGTTTACTACAAATTCCTGATGTTCCTGATAAACCTTTCCACCATCCCATAAACCAACCTCAATCAGATTACCATTTAATGAAAACGCTGAATCGACATCAGGCCATAAAAGATTAGCTGAAACAGTATTTGAAGCATTAATATTATCAGTATTGAAATAAACAGGTTTCCCATTGATAAAATATTGAAGAATGATAACTCCTCCATTGCGGGTTGGCTCAATAATGTTTAATCCATACTTTTTAGCCAGTAATTGGGCTCTATTGTTTTTATCTATGAAACTTTTTGATTTCTCTGATGCAAAATTTAAGAGTTTATATTTTTGAATATCACTATTTTTAACAGCATCATTTTGTGCATGGCTAACACCATACATGATGCAAATAGCAATTATAATAAAAGATAGTTTCATAATAACTTAAAAATACCAGCCATCGTATAATGGCTGGTTAAAAGTATGATTACTGAGATCAAGGCTGGTTTGGTAATCAACGTACCCAAACTATATTACTATCTTCATGTACATACTCCAATACCTGATTACAATCATCAGCAAATTGAGCAAATCCTCCAACATTTTCGTACTTCGCCCACTTATGATCCGACCTGATGGTAAATGAAGGAGCCTCGCCATAACCCATATCAACACCAAAATCAAAAAGATCCAACACACTAAACACGGCTAATGGTTCTGAACTATATTCTCCATTCCACACAAGAAATCCTATCTTAACATCCTTCCAAAAATCTTCTCTGTTATAGTTAAATGCTGTATAATCGGCATATTTATTATTTAAATCATCTTCTATGAAGGTCGGTCCTATAATGGATTTGAATCCATTTAAATATTCCAACTTATTAACATTTACTGTTCCTGTTTTATCATTGGCTGCAGAAATACAACCGGCTGCACATTTAAGATAACTATACTGCCAATTAGAAAAGAAATTGTATAAATTCTGGTATCCTTTTGCTAGACAGTGATCAATAATTCCACTGTAACCACCTTTCATCATCAAATTTTGATAAATAGCCATGTTCTCGCGAGGAGAATCAATTGTTTTTTCAGTACCATCGGGACGAATACCAAATAACCGGCCACAGAAATCTACTTGCAGAGAACTTTCTTCTACTTCGGACAAACCCAACAAAGCCTCTTCAAAAGCCTGATCCAATACACTTTGAGGTGCCCTAAAGATACTAGTCCTGCCAAAATCAACTTCCATTGGACCATAAATATTACCATCATCTGCTGGAGTTGAGTGTTCGATACCCAATAGATCTGCAAATAAATTAGGTATAATCTCACCCTCTTCAGGATCAATTACACACACAAACTGAAGAAGTTCATCATTAAGTTCATAGGTATATGGTTCACCATTAATGTATGCCAATGGTTGAACAAAGCCTGATCTATAAATTGGTGCTCCATCTTCATTTCGTAAAATGAAATATAAATCACCATACAAAGTACCTAAATCAGTAGATCCTTTATTACCTCTCTGACCATATTCCGGACCAACATCAGATGGGCGATCACCCTCCAGACTATTCATTCCTTCTCCCCACTTTTCACAGCCAACAAAAGCCGCAGCAAGAAACATTAACCAAATAATAAATCCCGTTTTCTTCATGACCAACAAATTTAAATTAGCAAGGTGTTTTAGTTTATTCTATTTATCTTAATTACTATTGATTGAATTACAAACAGCAATCATCTAAAATTGAAGTAAACCGTAATTAACTATAAATTTAATTGGTCCATGAATAGCCTTCAATACGCAGTAAATTGAATCAGACTAAGTATTTTGTTGATTGTAACTACCCAATAAGTGCAGATTCACATTTCATTCTTTTACACCCAACACAGAATTTTTCACCAGGCGAATCCAGAATACCCTCCCTGCATGCATACCGTATTAATCCGATGTAGTTTTTAGTTCCGAACTTATACATTATATTTTTTCGGTGAGTTCTAACAGTTGCCTCACTAATATTGAGTTTCTCGGCAATTTCTTTTGATCTTTTCATACAAACCAATTCTACCAAAACATCCTTCTCTCGCTCTGTTAACAATGGTTTTGTATTTTTTTGATGAAGCTTTTTAGTTAATAATTCAGTTATTGGGCCACAAAAATATTTAAATCCATTATTTACTTTATTTATGGCTTCAAACAAACTATCCTTACAACAGGTCTTTAGAACGAATGCATCCAGCCCTTCACTAAGTAATAACTCAACAAACTCATTATCTATTAAATATCCTAACAAAATTACTTTACCTTCTTTGTTTTTCAACAATCTCACACTACATAGTGTCTTTGCATCCGGATAGGTTCCTTCCAATAAATATATTGAATCATGACTATTTACCCAAGTATTTATTTTACTATGATGAAAAACCTTAGAAACCCTTAAGTCCTTTTTTGCATTTATAAGAGCATATAATGCATCACCCCACATTTGATGGGTGTATATGATAGAAACATTAAGAGCCATAATTAAAGTAGTTTGTTCCAATCAAATTACCACCAAATTTTTTAAAAATCCAGTCTAAACTCTTTTTAATCAGCATTTATATAATTTCAGGATCCATTTTTATTTATGACTATAACTAATTTGATAATTGACTATTAGACTATTTCCTATTTATCTACATTATTATATTTATCATTATGTATTACATACACAATTATGTTTACATTTTAACTCTCAGGCATTATTGCTTACTAAGCATTTAAATTTTCAACTTATAATTGATTTCCTTATTTAACTGTTTATGTGCTATTACTTACAATAATGGTATAGATGAACATGGATGGAATTTTATCGACTCTATTCCTGACTTATAAATATTAGCTAACACTAATTTCATACGAGGTGCTTTTGTAAATAAGCGCCTCTTTTTTTTACTTCTTCGTGATATAAAAATAAATGGTCGGTTTTTTATTATTTTTGCTGCATGTCTGAATTGGCGGCACTAAATATCACATATCTTCCGGGAGTTGGTCCAAAGAAAGCAGAGCTTTTACAAAAAGAGCTTAAGGTTGCTTCATATGAGGATCTGTTATACTATTTCCCATATAAATATGTTGACAGAAGCAAGTTTTATTCCATTCGGGATATCAATTCCAAGTTAGCTTACATTCAGGTGAAAGGCCGTTTTACCTCCTTAAAAACAGTTGGAACTGGTAGACAAAGTCGATTAACAGCCATGTTTTCTGATGGAACCGGTGTTATTGAGTTGGTATGGTTTAAAGGACAGAAGTATGTAAAAGAAAACATCAACCTTAATGCCGAATATATCATTTTTGGAAAGCCAACTGCATTTAATGGACAAATAAACATTGTGCATCCCGAGATGGATAAAGTTGAAAACGGTCAGTATAAAATTGCGGCTGCTTTGCAGGGATTTTATAATACAACCGAAAAAATGAAGAAAGGCTTTTTAAATTCGAAAGCCATTCAAAAACTTCAGCAAAACATCTTTTTATCCTTTCAAGGTAAAATACCTGAGACATTACCAGCATTTCTAATTCAAAAATATAAGCTACTAAATTTACACGAGAGCCTTAAAATTGTTCATTTTCCACCCAATACCCAAATATTAGAAAAGGCTCAATTCAGGCTAAAATTTGAAGAGTTGTTTTATATCCAGCTCAATATATTGAAACAACGAAACCAACGCGGTAAAAACATTATTGGTCACAACTTTTCAAGAGTTGGAGATTACCTGCATTCTTTTTACGAACAGAAACTACCATTTGAACTTACGAATTCACAAAAACGGGTCATTAAAGAAATACGACGCGATATGGGTTCGGGAAAGCAAATGAACCGGTTACTACAAGGCGATGTTGGTTCAGGTAAAACACTGGTTGCCTTAATGGTCATGTTAATTGCTTTAGACAATAATTTTCAGGCATGCCTGATGGCTCCTACCGAAATACTGGCAACACAACATTTCGAAACTATTTCGGAAATGCTTGAAGGTTTAAACGTGACCTGCGCTCTTTTAACAGGATCGACTAAAAAGAAAGAACGAAACCGCATTGATGCAGAACTCACATCCGGCAAATTACAAATCTTGATTGGTACGCATGCTCTTCTGGAAGACAAAGTAACTTTTAATAACCTGGGTTTGGTTGTAATTGACGAGCAACATCGATTTGGTGTTGCACAGCGCGCCAAACTTTGGAAAAAGAACCATCAGCCGCCACATATACTGGTCATGACAGCTACCCCAATTCCCAGAACGCTTGCCATGACAATTTATGGTGACCTGGATGTCTCAGTAATTGATGAGCTACCGCCGGGCCGAAAGCCTATTGAAACAGCTCATTACTTCCATAACAGAAGAAATAATCTGAATAAATTCATAAAAGGCGAGCTCGATAAAGGCCGACAGGTATACGTTGTCTATCCATTAATTGAAGAATCTGAAAAAATGGATTTTAAAAACCTTGCAGAAGGTTATGAATACATGCAACGGATTTTTACCGACTATAAGGTAAGCATGGTACATGGAAAGATGAAGCCTGCAGAGAAAGATGAAGCCATGCAATCGTTTTCTTCAGGTCAATCGCAGATTTTGGTTTCTACAACCGTTATTGAGGTAGGAGTAAATGTACCCAATGCTTCCGTTATGGTGATTGAAAGTGCTGAAAGATTTGGTCTTTCGCAACTTCACCAGTTAAGAGGAAGAGTGGGTCGAGGAGCTGAACAAAGCTTTTGTATTCTAATGACAAGCTATAAGTTATCGGAAGACACCCGGAAAAGGATGGATATTATGACCCGATCTACAGATGGTTTTGAAATAGCTGAAGCAGATTTAAAACTACGGGGACCAGGTGATTTAGAAGGTACTCAGCAATCAGGCTTACCTTTTTCATTAAAAATTGCCAACCTTGGTAAAGATGGTCAGATACTTCAATTCGCCCGTCAGGTTGCTGAAGCAATTTTAAATGAGGATCCATTTCTTGAAAAGGAGGAACATGGTATTCTTAACAGACAGTTAACCAAGTTATCAAGAGAAAAATTAAATTGGAGTTTAATTAGCTAATTTTTTCTTTATTTAATTAGAGATTTTTTTCTTTATAATACTAAGAACACCAATTAGTTAAACACTTTTTACCTATAGTATTCTATCTAATAGCTATTTAACTGTAAGTAAATCACCTTATTTTTATTCATTCTAAATACAAATACCCTAACTGATTTAAAAGAAAACCTTTACATTATTACATTTGTGGCGCTACGAATTCAGGGTTATCATGTCAGAATTGGATTACATAGAGCACGAAGGAATTGTTGAAGAAGCTAATCATCAACATATTAAGGTTCGAATAGTTAATGAAAGCGCCTGCGCTTCCTGTCATGCTAAAGGTGCATGCACCACAGCTGATCTTCAGGACAAACTAATCGACGTTTATCAAACTATAAGTAATATATCAGTAGGTCAAAAGGTAATGCTACTGGGCAAGAAATCTCTTGCTCCTAAAGCAGTTTTGCTGGCCTACGTTTTTCCACTTGTACTGATATTAGCCACCTTAATAATCGTTTTTTATGTTACCAATAACGAATTGTTAGCTGGCATTTCTTCTCTCCTGATTTTGGTTCCTTATTTTGCAATTATCTATTTTATGAGGAACAAACTTGAACGAACATTTTCATTTACAATAAAACATCAAATCAACTAGATATGAATGTTGTTCTGATAACTATAATCTCACTTGGTGCATTAGGAACTTTGTCGGCCATAATACTATACTTTGTGGCTCAAAAATTCAAGGTTTTTGAAGATCCCAGGATTGACCAGGTTGAAGAGGTTTTGCCCGCTGCCAATTGTGGTGGATGCGGATTTCCGGGCTGTAGAGCTTTTGCTGAAGCATTGGTAAAGGCCGATGACATTTCGAATCTTAATTGTCCGGTTGGTGGAGCTGATACTATGAGTGCTGCTGCCGGTATTTTAGGAAAAGAAGTTGCTGCTGCTGCACCAATGGTAGCTGTTGTTCGATGTAACGGAACTTGCGACAATCGTCCGAAGACTTCGAAATACGACGGAGCTTCATCATGTACCATCGCTTCGTCGTTGTACGGAGGTGAAACTGGCTGCTCGTATGGTTGTTTAGGCTTGGGCGAATGTGTGGATGCCTGTAACTTTAATGCCATGTACATGGATGAAAAAACAGGATTGCCGGTTATTATCGAAGACAACTGTGTATCGTGTGGAGCATGTGTTACAGCTTGTCCTAAAAACATTATTGAATTGCGTAAAAAAGGGCCTAAGAGTCGACGCATCTATGTATCATGTGTTAATAAAGACAAAGGAGCACCAGCTAAAAAAGCTTGTTCTGCAGCTTGTATTGGGTGCGGAAAATGTGTTAAAACATGTCCGTTCGAAGCAATTACCCTGGAAAATAATCTTGCATACATCGATTACGAAAAATGTAAGTTATGTCGCAAGTGTGTGGATGTTTGTCCTACCAATGCCATTACTGAACTGAATTTTCCACCTAAGAAGCCAAAGGTAGAAACTGCAGAAGCAGCTGAATAGAGATAATTAAAGTCATTGAAAACAAAAATAAAATAGGAGGACCAATGTTAAAAACATTCTCACTTGGAGGGGTTCATCCGGAAGAAAATAAATTCTCAGCCGGTAAAAAGATTGAAGTCTTGCCCGTCCCCGAACAAGTTTCGGTTCCTATTGCTCAACATATCGGAGCACCGTCCGAACCCGTGGTAAAAAAAGGCGACGAGGTAAAGGTCGGTCAATTAATAGCCAAATCAACCGGATTTGTATCAGCCAATATTCATTCTCCTGTATCAGGGAAAGTACTTAAAATTGATGACATACTTGATGCCAGTGGATACAAGCGTAAGGCTATCATCATTAATGTTGAAGGCGATGAATGGGATGAAACCATTAATCGTTCTGATAAACTAATTACAGAAATCTCATTATCTCCTGAAGAAATCGTTAAAAAGATTGGAGAGGCAGGAATAGTTGGTTTGGGAGGTGCAACCTTCCCGGCTCATGTTAAGCTTTCCGTACCTCCGGGTAAAAAATGTGATATTCTGATTTTAAATGCAGTTGAGTGTGAACCTTATCTTACTGCCGACCATCAGTTGATGATGCAAAAAGGTGAAGAGATAATGGTAGGAACTCAAATTCTGATGACGGCTTTAGGAGTTGACAAAGCAGTTATCGGCATTGAAAATAACAAACCAGACGCCATTGCTCACATGAGCGAACTGGCAAAAAAATATAATGGCATTACAGTTGAATCATTAAAAGTTCAATATCCTCAGGGAGGAGAAAAACAATTGATAGATGCCTGTATTAAACGTCAGGTACCTTCTGGTAAATTGCCTATTGAGGTTGGTGCCGTGGTGCAGAATGTTGGCACAACCTACGCTGTTTACGAAGCTATTCAGAAAAACAAGCCTTTGTTTGAAAGGGTGGTTACAGTAACAGGCAAATCAGTTACCAAGCCTTCTAATTTTATGACACGGGTAGGTACACCCATCTCGCAACTAATTGAAGCTGCTGGTGGACTACCTGAAGACACTGGTAAAGTAATTGGTGGCGGACCAATGATGGGAAAGGCACTTACTTCGATTGACGTACCTGTTACCAAAGGAAGTTCAGGTATATTAATAATGCCTGAAAAAATTGCTACCCGCAAACCAATTGAAAACTGTATCCGATGCAGCAAATGTGTTTCTGTATGTCCAATGGGCTTATCTCCATATTTGTTGATGACTGTTTCAGATAAAGCTATATGGGACAGAGCTGAGGAGGAAAAAATCATGGACTGCATCGAATGCGGATCATGCAGTTTCACCTGCCCTGCCAGCCGACCATTGCTCGATTACATTCGCTTAGGTAAAGGCAAAGTTGGTCAAATCATGCGAAGCAGAACTAAATAAGTAGAACGAATAATAACATACTAATATGAACACGTTAACCGTATCACCTTCACCGCATGTACACAGTGGCGACTCTGTGAAGAAAAACATGTACGGGGTGATTTTAGCCTTGCTTCCGGCGCTGGCAGCCTCGCTCTATTATTTTGGGTTAGGCGCATTGATTGTGACGCTGGCAGCTGTGATTTCATGTGTATTTTTTGAGTGGGCTATTCAAAAGTTTTTATTAAAAACTCAACCATCAATTATTGATGGTTCAGCAGCTTTAACCGGACTGCTTTTAGCTTTTAACTTACCAACCAACATGCCTATATGGATTATTATCATTGGTAGTTTGGTTGCCATCGGTATTGGTAAAATGTCTTTTGGTGGATTAGGTAACAATATTTTTAACCCGGCTTTGGTAGGTCGTGTATTTTTATTGATTTCTTTTCCGGTTCAAATGACATCGTGGCCCGAGCAAAGTAAGAATTTAACAAGCTATTTAGATGCCACTACGGGAGCAACTCCGCTTTCAATTATGAAAGAAGGATTGGCCAATGGTGAATCTGTCAGCACATTAATGTCTAAAATTCCTTCTGTTACCGAACTATTTGTTGGAAATATGGGTGGTTCAGCAGGTGAAATAGCAGCAGTTGCACTTTTGGTTGGATTGATATTTATGCTGATTCGAAAAATCATTACCTGGCACATTCCTGTTTCGGTGATTGGTACCATCTTTGTTTTCTCAGGCTTAATGCATCTGGCGAATCCAGAAGCTTATGCTGGACCTTTGTTTCACATACTTACTGGTGGAGTGATGCTGGGAGCAATTTTTATGGCAACCGATTATGTTAGTTCTCCCATGTCGAAGAAAGGAATGATAATTTTCGGTATTGGAATAGGGTTTATAACCGTTATCATTCGTGTTTTCGGAGCCTATCCTGAGGGTGTATCATTTGCGATTCTAATTATGAACGGATTCGTACCGTTAATTGATAAATACATCAAACCAAAACGTTTTGGTGAGGTAGTAAAAACAGCAGGTAAATAAATAATCATGGCAAAAACAGAATCAACTCTAAAAAACATGGTTCTTACCCTGCTGGTCATTACAGGTATAGCAGGGGCCTCGTTGGGTTCGATGTACGAATTAACGAAAGAGCCTATTGCAGCTGCTAAATTAGCTAAACAGCAAGCAGCTATCAAACAAGTAGTTCCGGAATTCAATAATAATCCAGGTGAAGAGGTATATGAAGCCACATCAAAAGAAGGCTTTACACTAAAATTCTTTCCTGCCAAAAAAGATGGAGAATTGGTTGGTACAGCCATCGAAACCATGACTAATAAAGGATTTGGCGGAAATGTTCGATTAATGATAGGTTTTAAACCTGATGGTACCATCATTAATTACCAGGTATTGGAACATGCAGAAACTCCTGGCTTGGGAACCAAGATGGATAAATGGTTTAAGACAGATAAAGGTAGCCAAAGTGTTATCTCAAAACATCCGGGTAAAAATAACTTAACAGTCAGTAAAGATGGTGGTGAAGTAGATGCAATTACAGCTGCAACCATCAGTTCGCGTGCCTTCTTAGATGCAGTGCGTGTGGCTTACGAAACATATAACCAAAACAATAACAACCCTAAGGCTGATTCGGCTCCAGCGGTTGAGGAAGGAGGTAACAATGAATCAGTGGAGTAATTTCTCAAAAGGTTTCTTCAAAGAAAATGCCGTATTTACCTTACTACTAGGTATGTGTCCGACATTGGGAGTAACCTCTTCGGCTTCTAACGGATTAGGGATGGGACTAGCCACTACCTTTGTATTGGTGATGTCTAACCTAGTGATATCGTTAATCAAGAATTTAATTCCTGACAAAGTTCGTATACCTGCTTTCATTGTGGTAATCGCAACCTTTGTAACAGTAGTTCAAATGGCCATGGAAGCTTATGTTCCTGCATTATTCGAATCACTGGGATTGTTTATTCCGCTTATTGTGGTTAACTGTATTGTTCTAGGTCGTGCTGAATCATTTGCTTCCAAGAACAATCCAATCTCATCTATTATTGATGGTTTGGGAATGGGACTTGGTTTTGCAATGGCTTTAACCATTTTAGGTTCTGTACGTGAGCTATTAGGCAGTGGTAAAATGTTTGGTGTATCCATCTACCCTGAAGACTATGGTATGTTGGTATTTGTGTTGGCTCCGGGAGCATTTATTGCTTTAGGATACCTGATCGCCTTTATTAATCGTGTTAAAAAAACAGCTTAGGAGGATAGATTATGGAATTTGTATTGTTAATGATTTCGGCCATCTTTGTTAATAACATTGTATTGAGCCAATTCCTTGGAATTTGTCCATTCCTGGGTGTTTCAAAAAAGATATCAACGGGTGTAGGTATGACGGGTGCGGTAACCTTTGTAATGGTTATTGCTACTGTTGTAACTTATATATTACAGAAATATGTATTGGATAAATTTGGGGTTGGATACCTTCAAACCATCTCATTTATTTTAGTAATTGCTGCATTAGTACAGTTAGTAGAAATCATCCTAAAAAAAGTAAGTCCTCCATTATATCAGGCACTAGGAGTATTTCTACCTTTAATAACAACAAACTGTGCAATATTAGGTGTTGCAATTATGACCATTCAGAAAGACTATGATTTAGTTCACGCTGTTGTATTCTCAGCTTCAACTGCTCTTGGTTTTGGTTTGGCATTGATTACTTTTGCCGGAATTCGTGAGCAGCTGGATTTAATGGATGTACCTAAAGGCATGAAAGGCACACCAATCGCCTTAATTGTTGCCGGGTTACTTGCAATGGCCTTTATGGGTTTCTCTGGTATTGTTTAAGAAGAACCAAATAATATTAATAAGAAGAGAGAAGTCATTGGGCTTCTCTTTTTTTAGCTTAAAACGCGAGGTATAACAAAACTGAATTCGGTACCCTCATCAACTTTTGATTCAACATGAATATGACCGCCTAAAAGTTCAACATATGCTTTAGTGATAGCCAATCCAAGTCCTGTTCCACCCTTCTTAACATCTGCATCTTTGGCTTGCCAGAAACGGTCGAAAATAAAATCCACATTATCCGCATCGATTCCTACTCCTGAATCTCTCACAAAAATACGAACCTTATTATTCTCAAGACTCTCATAACCAAACTCGACATGCCCAATAGTAGTGAATTTTATTGCATTCGAAATCAGGTTCGTCAACACCTGCCGAAACTTAACCTCATCAGAAAACACCTCCATCTCATCACTTTCATCATTTATAAATTGCAGCTTTATTTTCTTTGCTTCGGCATTGGGCATAAATAATGATTCGAGACTAATAAAAACAGCATTCAGATCGAAAAAGCCTGAGTGAACTTCAATCTGACCAGATTCAATCTTAGAGATATCTATAATATCATTAATAATATTCAACAACTGACGCGAACTTTGATGAATCAAACGAATATATTCTTTTCGGTCATCAGGTGTCAGACCTTCATACTGCAATAACTCCGTAAAACCAACAATACCATTCATTGGAGTCCTTATTTCATGTGATAGATTCGCTAAAAATGCTGATTTTAAACGATCACTTTCTTCTGCTTTTTGCTTTGCCATTCTAAGCTTTTTCTCTAACGCTACATGATTTTGAATTGACTTGGCAAGCTTTAAATTATTGTATCCTAGTATCGATAACTCCTTGCTGAGAACATTCAGCAACTTTAATGTACGATCAAATTGCAGAGGAGTCACCTCAACCAGGTTGGCAAATTCCTTTTCAATAAATTGATCTGTTATACCCAATTGGCGGGTATATTTTTTAACATTCTCAATCTTTAATTCTTTCGGTCTGACTTGTCCTATAGCCCAATTACCCAGGTGATGTCCGTCAATTATAATAGGAGCAGCAGCATCAATAAATCCACATGAACTACAGGATTTCGATACCGGTTTAAGTTGTTCTGCTGCCATTTGCCCAAGTTCACGTCCACTTTGCTGACACATCTTATCTCCTTCTTCTGTACTTCGTACTTTCTTACATATCTCGTTCGAGAAAGACATTTTCGTTATTGGATTTCCCTTGGTATCTGTAATTAATGATGAAATACCTGTTGCAAATGAAAAAGCATCCTGTAGTTTTTGTAGTTGGTCAATGTCGAATAATTCAAGTATCGATAATTCACCCTCATTCAACCTTTTCTTTTGAACTTCTAAGGAAATATCATTCGAATCAGAAGCAAGAATATTACTAACAAGCTGGTTATGCCCGGAAATATCTCGAAATATTGCAATGGTATGCGCCGTTCCTTTATCCGAAAAACGATTTAAACTAATTTCAACTTCAAAATCACTTCCATCCTGCCTCCTTAAAATCCATTCGAAAAATTGTGGAGCTCCTTCCAATGCATTCTGATGATATACATTAATATAGGTTGGTGATTTCTCATTAGACTGGGTTGTAGCTGAAAGTTCAACTAAACTTTTATTCACTAAATAATCCCGTGAACAATTCAGATCTTTGAGTAACTTGGGATTTGCATCAATACATACGCCATGCTTAAAAATTGCAATGGAATCATTGGCTGCCATAAACCATGTTTTATACATCTCCTCTTGTTCCTTAATCCTCCTTTCCTTTCTTTGACGTAAAAGCATATTAGCAAATGCCCTGGCAAGCAATTTCAGGTTCGAAATTTCTACTGCTGTCCAGATTTTTGAAGTTCTAACATGATCTAAACCCACAAAACCAATTACTTCTTCTCCTTCAATAAATGGTATTAGCAATATGGATTGAATTCCTTCTTTCGCAAATTCCTCCCTTTCATTTTTTGCTTCATCAGGCAGTTCACTTACATCATTAAGGCAAACAATTTCTTTATTTAAAAGATGTCTGGATAAATAAGCAAACTTATTGCTGGGAATATTCTGCAATTCATTAATATAGGGTTCTACTCCATGTGCGCACCACTCATTAATATTGGAATGAAGTCTTAAATCTTCAGAATATTGAAACACATAACTTCGATCACAATGAAAGAAATTACCAACCATGGCAAGCGAATTATCTATTAACCAAGGTATTTTATCAGCAGCGACGATAGTGTTATATGAAAGCAGATTATCTAACATATCTCTGAAGCCAATTATACTATCGAGCTTCATCAAACTTTCCTTCTCCTCTGTATTATCTCTGTATGTTACGACTATAAACTCATTCTCATTTTCGATATAGCTACTAATAAAAGCTGATAACCAACGAATACTACCCAAACGAACGGGCCAATCATATTTTTGAGAAAAATTATTATTAATTGATGCAAAAAGTTCAATGGCAGCTTTTTCATTGAAGCGATCAGCTCTACTACAAAAGTTACGTACTCTAATTTCGTCTAAGGGAATTTCATTAAGATTAAATAATTGCCTTGCACGATTATTCATATAAACTACCTTTTTAGTATTTCTGTCAAATACTACAGTAGCCTCAAAAGATGACATTGCAACTTGCTCGCAATTTAATATTTTACTCATTTTTTAAACTTAAACTCTCAAACGAACACATGAAACAAATCACATCGCTTAAAACAATTATTACAGACAACTTACTAACAATATCTTAATAGGGCAATAAATAGCAAGAATGTTTTGACCAATCATTTTTTTTTAGTCTTGGGGCAAACATTTTCATTAGATAAGCGTACTATCTCAAAAGAATTTTAATGGTATAGTTTTTGGTTTCTTAATTGTGATAATATATTTTTGAAACCTCCATTAAATAAAGGAAAGGGCCGGATTATGAGAGCGAATTTTTATACAAAGTTATTATCAATTTCTAGTGCATTTATTGCAATTGTTTTAGCATTTCAATTATTTACATTCTCCTCTGAACCAGAAACATCAAAACAGGTTGAGAAGGAATTAAGTGATTACGCTATCTATTCTCTGGACATCCCTTCGAATATGACATTTGCCAATGAATCTGTACCCATTGAACGTTCTGATATTATGGAAAGCTTCGACAGGGAATTATTGGTAAATACATACTGGCAATCACAAACAGTATTGTTTATCAAAAGAGCTAACAGATATTTTCCAATCATTGAACCTATTTTGAAAGAAAATGGCGTGCCGGATGATTTTAAGTATTTGTCACTTATTGAAAGTAGCTTTATGCCACGAGCTCAATCACCAGCTGGAGCTGTTGGTTTTTGGCAATTCTTAAAAAGTACCGGAGTTGAGTACGGTTTAGAAATCAACAACGAAATTGATGAACGATATCATATTGAAAAATCAACTGTTGCAGCATGCAAATACCTGAAGAAAATGCATGATCATTATGGAAGCTGGACACTGGCTGCAGCTGCATTCAATGCAGGAAGAACAGGAATAAATCGTCAGCTTGATCGTCAGAAAGTAGAAAGTTATTATGACCTTCTTTTAAATGAGGAAACTGGAAGATATGTATATCGAATTTTAGCAATTAAAGAAATTCTTTCAAAACCGGATACTTATGGATTTCATGTAAAAAGTAACGATTTATATCAACCTATAGAAACAATAGAGATTGAAATCAATGATAAAATTTCAAGTTTCCCGGATTTTGCACTTGAAAATAACATTACATACAAAGAATTAAAAGATTTGAATCCGTGGTTACGTGAAACATCTTTGAGTAATCCATCGAAAAAAGCATATTCAATTAAACTGCCTTTAAAAAGTTCAGAGCAAAAAGAAATAATCGTTCCAAAAGACTCGACACAAATAAAAAGTTAATTTATATAATATTAAAAAATTAAGTGAGGCAACAGGATTAATTCTGTTGCCTTTTTTTATTAATAATCGTGATTTTATGGCCAGTAACACATTATGACTATTTTTATAGTAATATAATTAAAGAAATAGTTGCATGACTATATTAATAGTTGTATGTTTGTTCTAAACATTTGGGAAATGATTGAATTAACGAAAGCAGAAGAACAGGTTATGCAGTACCTGTGGAATATTGAAAAAGGGTTTTTAAAAGATATTGTTGAACAATATCCTGAACCTCGCCCTGCCTATACTACCGTTTCGACAGTGGTTAGAGTATTGGTGAAGAAAAAAGTCATTGGATTTAAAACTTATGGTAAAGTCAACGAATACTTTCCTTTACTTAATAAGAAAGACTACACAAAACGGTTTGTAAAAACTCTGGTGAATAACTTTTTTAATAATTCGCAGCAACAATTTGCCTCTTTCTATACAAAAGAAAGCGACCTCTCTCTTTTGGAATTGGAAGAATTAAAAGCGTTAATTGATCAACAAATTGAACAGAAAAAGAAATGATCTCCATTGGATATTATCTACTCAAAACAAGTATCGTTTCTGGTATTTTCTTTTTGATATATCAGATATTACTGCGTAAAGAATCATTTTTTCAACTGAATCGATTCTATTTGCTGGTTAGTTTAGTCTTTTCATATGTGTTTCCATTTACCAGGATAAATGTTTATCCTTTTACCAATACACAATTACCAATCATTAGTTCTATTCAGAGTTCCATTAATCAGTTTTCATTTACTGAGGAGATTTCACTCAACGAAATTTCCAGACCGGAATCAAATTCAATACCTAATGAAATTGGATTGTATATATTAGTATTTATCTCAGCAATTTTAATATTCCGATTTCTCAGACATCTTACTCAAATAATAAAAACTATACAATTAAATGAAAAAATAAAACATGCTAAATTCACCCTTGTGCTTTTAAAAAAGCACAATACCTTTTCTTTCTTTCGTTATATATTCATTTCCCAAACAAACTGGGATTCAACCAACAGGAATTTAATTCTTAAGCACGAACTTAGTCATATCAGGCATAAACATTCGTTTGACAGACTATTTGTTGAAGTGCTGATGATTTTATTCTGGATGAATCCTTTTATTTACTTGTATCGAAAGGCTTTAGAAGAGGTTCATGAATTTCAGGCTGATAATGATGCTATTAATAATAACGAATCAATCAGTGACTACTTTCGACTGGTTCTGCAACAATCAGCTGATAAGACATATATGCCTCTGATGAGTCCTTTCAGTTATCAACTCATCAAAAAACGTATCATCATGTCAAATTATAAATCAAAATCAATAAAAAAGTTCTTTCTTATTTTACCCGTCACATTGGCTGTTTTAGTGGTTACAATAACCAATACTAAATCATTCTCTCAGTATAAAGTTGAGGATGAGTTTTCACAGAAGCTAACATGGCCAGAGTCACCAGAAGAAGCAAGCATGTTGTTTTACATGCAGCCGGACGAGAATTTAAAAGGAAACAAAGCTCTCGCTGAAAATGCACTTCCCATTCTGATAAATGCTAAGGGACAATTACTACTGAAAGGCAATAAAGTAGAAATAAAAGAGGTTAAATCAGCAGTAATAAGTTTTCTAAGTAAATCAGGACTTTCCGTTGAGAATTTAGACAATGCTAATTATTCAAATATAAGCTTTGTCTACTTACAAAGAGATATCAATACTTCAGATAAAGATGCGGACGCATTATTAAATGAAGTAAGTGATGCTTTTTCAGAATTACGAAATAATATTGCAATCAATCATTTTAATAAACCTTTCAACGATTGTATTTCAAGTGAGAAAGACGCAATTATTAAATTTGCTCCTAACAGAATATATATTGCGGAACCGAAAAATATGCTTGGAACTGAGAAGGAAAGCAAGAATTTAAATTTCATAAATCCCATTAAAGAAGATTATTCTTACGAAATCACATCTCAATTTGGGATGCGTGTTCATCCAATATTAAAGATGAAGAAGATGCATAAGGGTACTGACTTCAAAGCTGAATTAAATACTCCTGTTGTTGCAATTGAAGATGGGTCTGTTCGTGAAATTGAGTTAAATTTTGAACAAGGCAAAGGATATGGCAAATATATAATTATTGATCATGCCAACGGTTATTCTTCACTTTATGCTCAGTTAAGCGAGTACAAAACCAAAGCAGGTGATAAAGTAAAACAAGGTGATGTAATTGGTCTGGTTGGATCAAGTGGCACTTCTACTGGTCCACACCTTCATCTTGAGATAAAAAAAGATGGTAAAAACATTGATCCTATGAAAATAATAAAATAACAGTATTAATATAATGAATATTCACGCATGGTTACCCTCCGGTATTCCATGCGTTTTTTATTGTATCCATAAACAAGGATACAAGTCTATGCGTTTATCTTTCGCCCAAAAGATTGCTATCTTTGGGCTTCCAAAAACTGGTTTATGGCAGAAAAAAAGGCAGCAGATCAAGGATCTTTTGTAGAAGATCCTGGACAGATAGATGTATATGGAGCAAGAGTTCATAACCTTCAAAATATAGATGTTAGCATTCCGCGTGACAAATTGGTTGTTGTAACCGGTTTAAGCGGAAGTGGAAAATCATCACTTGCTTTTGATACTATTTATGCAGAAGGTCAGCGTCGTTATATTGAAACTTTCTCTGCATATGCCCGCCAGTTTTTAGGAAATATGGAACGCCCGGATGTGGATAAAATTACCGGCTTAAGTCCTGTAATTTCAATAGAACAAAAAACCACCGGAAAAAACCCTCGTTCAACAGTAGGAACAACCACTGAGATATACGACTTTCTTCGTCTTTTATATGCTCGTGCCGGACAGGCGTACTCATATAAAACAGGTGAGTTAATGGTGAAATATACTGATGAGCAAATTCTGAAACTGATACTTGAACAGTTTAAAGGAAAGAAAGCATACATTGCAGCTCCATTGGTTAAAGGACGAAAGGGCCATTACAAAGAATTATTTGATCAGATACGAAAAAAAGGATTTTTGCACGTTCGCATTGATGGAGAAATTCACGAAGTGGTTCAGGGAATGAAAGTAGACAGGTACAAGAATCACTTCATAGAAATGGTTGTTGATCGGGTTAAAATATCTGATGATGACACCAAACGACTAAAAGAAAGTATTCAGC
Organism: Carboxylicivirga caseinilyticus; assembly: GCA_025499705.1. Lineage (GTDB taxonomy): Bacteria > Bacteroidota > Bacteroidia > Bacteroidales > Marinilabiliaceae > Carboxylicivirga > Carboxylicivirga caseinilyticus. The sequence goes on along the minus strand of JAFMVE010000027.1, from coordinate 46,744 downwards.
TTGCCATGCAGCATGGAAAAGGCATTATGATGCTGGTAGATGCAGACTCGGGCGACCAGCGATACTACAGTCGTCAGTTGATGTGCCCAACAAGTGGAATCTCATACAACGAACCTGCACCCCACTCCTTCTCATTTAACTCTCCTCAGGGAGCCTGTCCAAAATGTAAAGGCTTAGGCACACTTGACGAAGTTGACTTCGATAAGATAGTTCCGGATCCTAAAGCCACCATTAAAAATGGAGGGATTGCTCCTTTAGGTAAATACAAGAATAACCTCATCTTCTGGCAAATTGAGGCTATTGGCGAGAAACATGGTTTTACAATTAATACTCCCATTAAAAACATACCGGAAGAAGCCATTGACATTATCCTTCATGGTTCCAGTGAACCTGTCACTCTTAAGAACACTCCATTAGGAGGTTCTTCTAATTACTATTTGAGTTTTGAGGGAGTAATAAAATATATTCTTGACCAGCAAGATAATGATACATCTATGCAAGCCCGCAAATGGGCCCGTCAATTTATCAAGCATACGCAATGCGATGAGTGTAATGGACAAAGATTAAACCTCGAGGCATTACATTTTAAAATTGATGACAAGAATATAGCTGAGCTGGCCGATATGGATCTGGGGTTATTACATACCTGGTTTGACGGTTTGGAAGATCGATTAACAGAAAAACAAAAAACCATTGGTTATGAAGTTTTAAAAGAAATAAGAAGCCGACTGGGATTTTTAATTGATGTTGGATTGGATTATCTCTCCTTAAATCGTGGTGCCATGACTTTATCTGGTGGCGAAAGTCAACGTATCAGACTGGCAACACAAATTGGATCGCAGTTGGTAAATGTGCTTTACATTCTGGACGAACCAAGTATTGGTCTGCACCAGCGAGATAATCATCGTTTAATTAACTCTCTTTGCCAACTGCGTGATACAGGAAACTCTGTTTTGGTAGTTGAGCATGATAAAGACATGATGCTGGCTGCCGATTATGTAATTGACATGGGACCTCATGCAGGTCGCCACGGCGGAGAGGTTGTGGCAGCGGGGACTGCTATGGAGATCATGCAAAAAAATTCTTTAACGGCTGATTATCTGACAGGTCGTAAAAAAATTGAATTACCCGTAAAACGAAGAGAAGGAAACGGCAAAGTACTATCCATAAAAGGAGCTACAGGACATAACCTGAAAAGTATCAATGTTGATTTTCCTTTGGGTAAGCTGATTTGTGTAACCGGTGTTTCAGGAAGTGGTAAATCTTCGTTGGTTAATGAGACTCTCTACCCAATCCTTAATCAACATTTTTACAATGCAATTAAAGATCCTCTACCCTACAAATCAGTTGAAGGACTGGAGCATTTGGATAAAGTAGTTGATGTGGATCAAACACCACTGGGTCGAACACCAAGATCGAACCCTGCTACTTATACAAAACTGTTTGATGAGATCAGAAAACTCTTTGCTGAGTTACCCGAATCAAAAATCAGGGCATACAAACCCGGCAGATTCTCATTCAATGTTGCCGGAGGAAGATGCGAAACATGCAAAGGTGGAGGTGTTCAGGTTATCGAAATGAATTTCTTACCGGATGTTATGGTTGAATGCCCCGATTGTGGTGGTCGCCGATATAATCGTGAGACACTAGAAGTACGATACAAGGGTAAATCAATTGGCGATGTGCTTGACATGACCATTAATCAGGCTGTTGAATTCTTTGCACACATACCCAAACTTATTAAGATATTAAAAACTTTGCAGGATGTTGGCCTGGGATATATTACATTAGGTCAACCTTCCACAACTTTATCAGGTGGTGAAAGCCAAAGAGTTAAATTGGCTACAGAACTGGCAAAACGAGATACAGGACAAACCATTTATATTCTGGATGAGCCAACTACTGGTTTACATTTCGAAGACATCAGGGTACTTCTTGATGTATTAAAACGACTTGTTGATAAAGGCAATACTGTATTAGTGATTGAACACAATCTGGACGTTATAAAAGTAGCTGATCACATCATTGATATCGGTCCTGATGGCGGACGATTTGGTGGCGAACTGGTTTGTTGTGGCACACCAGAAGAAGTCTCTAAAAACAAGAAGAGTTATACAGCTAAATTTTTAAAAGAAGAATTAAAAGCGTAACTGATCGAATTCACAAAACTAAAAACAGGCATTCTAATAAAGAGTCCCTGTTTTTTTTATTTCTTATGCCTTATCCATGAATAATATAATTTTCTGATATTATTCCGTATTTTTAATTCCCTAAAACCTTAACAATATGAAACGCACCGTACGTATTAAGTGTCTTAACAATAACCTCCAGAAAGAATATCCACTTGGCACAACTCTTCAGCAAATCGCTGATGATATGAAAATTAAACTTGAGAATCCTATTCTAGGTGCCTATGTCAACAATACCTTAACAGAGTTATCGTACGAATTATATCATCCCAAGAACATACGTTTTATTGATATTACTGAACCGGATGGAATGCGAATGTATATCCGAAGTCTATCATTTGTATTATCATTAGCAGTGAAAGAACTGTATCCACATGCTACCTTACGCATCGAACATTCTGTGTCTAAAGGCACCTATTGTTCTTTAGAAAATATTGAAGAACTTCAGATGATCGAGATTCTTGAGATTGGTGATAAAATGCGTAAACTTATAGATGCTGACATTCCATTCATTCGTAAAGAAGAAGAATCGGACGAAGTAATAAAACTTTTCGAGGCTGAAAATCAATTTGATAAAACGGATCTGATTAAACACCGTGGTCAAGTCTATACAACCTATTATACTTTGGATAATCATATTGGTATGTATTATGGCTACATGGTTCCATCCACAGGTTATCTAAAGGTTTTTGATCTTATCAAGTATTACAATGGAATGCTACTTCAAATACCCAAAAGAACTCAGCCCGACCTACTGGAAGATATTGTGATCCAAAATAAGATGTTTGATATCTTTCAGGAATTTGCAGAATGGAACAGAGTATTAAAAGTCAGCAACCTGGCTGATATCAATTCGGCATGTAACAATGGTAAAGCTGAAACATTGGTTAAGGTATCTGAGGCTCTCCACGAAAAGAAGATAGGTCATATCGCAGATATGATTGCTGCCCGGAATCATCAGGTAAAATTAGTTCTTATCAGCGGTCCTTCTTCTAGTGGCAAAACCACTTTCGGCAAACGCCTGGCAATTCAACTGATGGTTGCGGGTATGAAACCTTTAAATCTTTCTCTTGATAATTACTTTGTCAATCGGGAGCAGACACCCTTGGATGAAAATGGTGATTTTGATTTTGAAGCGCTCAATGCTTTAGATATAGAATTATTCAATCAACAGCTTGTTGATCTCCTGGCCGGAAATGAAGTGGAAATTCCAAAGTTCTCATTTGAGAAAGGCGAGCGCTATTATGATGGTGAGAAATTACAGATGGGTGATGACAATATTTTGATTGTTGAAGGTATTCATGGCTTAAATCCCCAATTGACTCACCTCATCCCCAACGAATCAAAATTTAAAATTTATGTCTCTGCATTAACATCCATTAATATTGATAATCAAAACCTGATTCATACAACCGACAATCGTCTGATAAGAAGAATTGTTCGTGACTATAAATACCGTAAGTATTCTGCGCAAGATACCATTTCGCGCTGGCCAAGTGTGAGACGTGGCGAGGATTTGCATATCTTCCCCTACCAGGAGGAAGCTGATGTAATGTTTAATACAGCATTGCTTTACGAATTATCTGTTTTGAAACCGTTAGCAGAATCAATCTTACTGGAAGTTCAACCTAATCAGAAGGAATATTCTGAAGCCAGAAGGTTATTACGTTTCTTTAGTTATTTCAAACCTTTGCTAAGTTCTGACATTCCACCAACATCAATATTGCGCGAATTTGTAGGGGGCAGTAGTTTTAGTTACTGATCATTTTATTTGTTTTTTGATTCTTTTTAACTCTCGGATTTAATAATAGAATTAACATTAACACATAGAAAACATCTAGCATTTTATCATTTTATTACCTTTGGCCTATTCATTTTAATAAGTTCAGATGAGTAAGAACCTGGTTATTATACCGACTTATAACGAGAAAGAGAATATTGAAAATATAATAAGGGTAGTTTTTGAATTACCTCGTGAATTTGAAATCCTGATCATTGAGGATAGCTCTCCTGATGGCACCGCAGATATTATCAGAACACTACAGCAGGAATTTCCAGCTAAGCTTCATATGGTTGAGCGCAAAGGAAAGCTTGGATTAGGCACAGCTTATATTGCTGGTTTTAAATGGGCTATCGAACACAAATATGATTATATATTTGAGATGGATGCCGACTTTTCTCATCCTCCCAAAGACCTGATTAGTCTGCACGACGCCTGCCTTAATCAGAATGCTGATCTGGCAATCGGCTCCAGATATATTTCGGGTGTTAATGTGGTGAACTGGCCCATGGGACGAGTTCTCATGTCATACTTTGCATCGGTATATGTTCGATTCATAACCCGCATGAAGATAATGGATACCACTGCTGGTTTTAAATGTTATCGCAGAAAAGTTCTTGAAACTATTAAACTGGATAAAATTCGGTTAAAAGGTTATGCGTTTCAGATTGAAATGAAATTTACTACATGGAAGTATGGTTTTAAAATAGTGGAAGTTCCCATTGTTTTTACCGATCGCACACAAGGGACTTCAAAAATGAGTGGAGGAATTTTTAACGAAGCAGTGTGGGGTGTGATAAAAATGAAGATAGCAAGCTTCTTTAAAAGCTATGAAGTTTGACTTTAAGCCTCACTCTTGGTAAATTTATCAATTAACGCGAAAAACAAAGATATGTCAACCATACTGATTAAAAATGCAACTATCATCAACGAAGGCATTCAAAAAAAAGGAAGTGTTTTAGTTGAAAATGATCTGATCAAAACAATTATTTACAAAGGTGAATTACCATCGGCTGATGAAACGATTAACGCAGAAGGATTACTTTTACTTCCTGGTGCGATTGACGATCAGGTGCATTTTCGCGAACCGGGTTTGACTCATAAAGGTGACATCAACAGTGAATCAAAGGCAGCTGTGGCCGGAGGAATCACTTCTTTTATGGAAATGCCCAACACTAATCCGCAGGCAACCACCCAAGAAATATTAGAAGAAAAATATAAGGTAGCAGCGAAGAATTCTGTTGCTAACTACTCTTTTTATATTGGAGCTACAAACGATAATGTTGAGGAGCTACTCAAGACCAACCCAAAGACTGTTTGCGGAATTAAGATCTTTATGGGTTCATCAACAGGAAACATGCTGGTTGATAACGAATCAATACTGGACAAAATTTTTGCAGAAAGTAAGGTTTTAATCGCGACTCATTGCGAAGATGAAGCTACAATCCGCGAAAACACAACAATCTATAAAAACAAATTTGGCGATGATATGCCATTCAAATATCACCCGGTTATCAGATCGGCTGAAGCCTGTTACATGTCGTCGAAAAAAGCTTCAACTCTGGCACGTAAACACAATGCCCGACTGCACATTCTTCATTTGAGTTCAGCCGAAGAACTTGAATTACTCGATCAGGGCATGCCATTGAAAGATAAAAAAGTAACCGGTGAAGTTTGTGTACACCATCTTTGGTTTAGTGATAAAGATTACGATACTTATGGCTCGAGAATTAAATGGAATCCGGCTGTAAAATCGGAACATGATAGGGATGAGTTACGTAAAGGTCTTGCTGATGGTCGCCTTGACATTGTTGCCACAGACCATGCTCCTCATACAAAGGAAGAAAAAGACAACAAGTACTTTAAAGCACCATCCGGTGGACCATTGGTACAACATGCCTTGGTCGCCATGTTGGAAATGGTTAAACAAGGTCATTTTACCTATGAAATGGTAGTTGAAAAAATGAGTCATAACCCGGCTGTTTTATTCCAGATTGAAAAGCGTGGCTATATCAAAGAAGGCTTTAAAGCAGATCTGGTATTAGTTGATCCTAATCAAGTCTGGGAAGTTAAACCAGAAAACATTCTTTATAAATGTGGCTGGTCGCCTTTTGAAGGAACTACATTTTCTCACACCGTAACCCATACTTTAGTAAATGGTCAGTTGGCTTATTCCAATGGCCAGGTTAACGAAAAAGTAAAAGGAGAACGTCTTTCTTTTGACAGATAAACTATTAAGGCTATACTTCATGAATAAAATAACCATCTCAAAGCACATCCTTATTATTGCGATGTGCTTTTTTGGATTATTACAGGCCTGTGATAATCAAAAAAACACCAATAATGTAACTTCAAATGAAAAGATCAATGGTGAGCTTTTAGCTGATACTATTATCTATACTGTAGAAATCAAAAACTATGATCCGAATGACCACTGGAAAGAAGAGTGTTTAAAAAGTCTGGATCGTATAAAAATGATTGATAAGTTATTTGAATCTGTTTATAATCATAAAGCACAAGCCTTTAATTATATGACTGAAGCACCAATGAGTATTTCTGAAGTAAAGGCAATTGAAGAGCAAGAGGGTTTTTCGAGAGATCAGGTTGGGAAACTTCAATTTTGGGAATCGTGGTACTACGATGAACAGAACCAAATAATGACTAAAAAGGTGTTATCTGTTTTGGTGTCGTATGAAGCAAATACTGATGATGGTGTTTTTCTGGGACACAAAGCTGCATTTTATATAAAATTAAAATAGAAGAATCTGAACAAAGACTTATCAGAAGTCTAAACCAATTATCCTCTCAAAGAACTAAAAAAGGAGTTTATATACGAACAAACCCCTTTTTAAACTTAACAATCTAGTAAAACGAACAATTCACCCTTCTTTCTTTATTTGAAAACTACCTGTATTTCAACGTTATAACAAATCAAATTGCAATTTACAACAGGATTAGATTCTTAAGAATTTATTATTTCAATTTATATTCTTAAACACCAAGAATGATTGAAAAAAATCTAGCATATATATTATTCACAATTCTTTAATTTTTATTAAGCATACTGTTTGGAATATTAATTATGTCTGTTAATTTTAAACATTAATATTTAACCTTAGAATAACTCAAACCCTAATTCCTAACATTATGAAGAAACTATTCTTTATATCTCTTTGTATTATTAATATCACTTCCTGTTCATTCTCCTATGAAGGCACAAGTAATTTTCTAACTGACGTTCAAACTATAGACGGAATAGAGTATTATTTTTCAGCCATGACACGACTGAAAAACATGGAAATAATTGGAGCCAAATCTATTCGCATAGAAAGTAAAATAATGTTTCAGGGTTTAAATAAAACCATTGATATGATGATTTCTGATTCGGATTTTTCAAAAAAGATTAAACGAAAGAAATTAATAGACATGAAATTTGAGAAAGTTTCGTTTTTAATGAATGAAGAGAAGAATAAAATTGATTTGTATTATGTAATTGATATTGAAGATAATAAGGATACAATTTCTTTTACACTTTTTAAAGTTGACGATAACTGGTCGATCAATTAATCTGACTGGCAATAATTTATTATAAAAAATTATCCATATTCTTTTAAATGTTCAACATGAGAAATTTATTGTTATTCATCTTATTTGTGAGTTTTCTTAATGTCTCAGCACAGGAATATCGAGACTTTGTAAATAGCGGTAACGAATGCTTTAGCGAAGAAAATTATAAATGTGCGATCGAAAATTATAACTCGGCTCTTTCTTTAATCGACACAAAACATCCTAAAAGACATCTTATATTATCAAATCTGGGAACGGCGCAAAGACGTTATGGTTTAAAGAAAGAAGCATTGGAATCATATAACCAAGCTTTATTATTAGCCCCAAAAGACGTTGGAATATTAAAGAACAGAGCCTCTTTATTAAGGCAGCTTAATGATTACAATGGTGCCATCGAAGACTATAATTTAATCATATCTATTGACGCTAAAGATGTTAATGCATATTCAGAACGAGCACATACTAAAACAGTGATGGGAGATACAATTGCCGCAGTCAATGATTATCAATCAGCACTAAAACTTAATCCAAAATTTTTCCCGGCAGCAACGAATCTAGCCATTATAAAAGTTGAACAGGGCCTACTGGATGAAGCTATCAGTGATATGGATGAAATAATTGCACGGGTTCCTTATGAGGCTATTCCATTTAATAACAGGGCAGACTTTTATATGCGAAAAGGAGAATATGAGAAGGCCATAACAGATGTAAATAAAGCTATAAGCCTTAAAAAAACCTACGCTAATGCATACGTTACCCGAGGAGAAATCTATCTGAAAATGGGAAATAGAAAAAAAGCTGAAAAAGAATTTAAAAAAGCTATAAAACTAGGAATGCAAAGTAGTTTAGTATATAATTTACTTGATCAATGTCGCTGATTTATAACAATAAAAAATGTAAATCCGACTATATTCGTAAAACTCATGTTATAATAGAATACATTAAATAAATTCATTGCAATCATCAAAATAAAAAGGATGTAATGAAACGAATAATAAATACCACAATTATTGTTTTATCCATTCTGCTAGGAATCTTATGGATCCTATCTGTTTTTATTAAACCGTTGGAGATTACTAATGAACTTATTATAAGGTTTAGTTTAATACTGTTGATTTATTTCGTTGTCAAAAATTTAGTAAACCTATTCCATTTCAAAAATTTAAAAAACAAAAGTACGTTTATAGCTACTGGTGCAATAATTATCAGTGAAATTGTATTAGCCACAACTAATTACACCGATGTTTGGAAAACTCAGACTATACTGTATGAGCATGAACAACTTAAAAATAAAAGCATTGAATTTCAGATGCTTGATTTAGGATCTTTTGGTTATAACAGGCGAATTGTTGAAGTAACTAAATTAACGTTCTTTATTAGATATGTTGAACCAATTGACACATCCATGATTTCAGCTCCCTGGATAAAAGCAAACAAGCATATCAATGAATTGAAACTGAAAGGTGGTTAATAAAGACATTAATTACTGCAACCTCTCCTTTCGAACAGGAACTGCAGGATAAAACTGAAGAATAGTAATTTTATCTCCATTAAAAATCAGATGTAAAATATTCGACTGTTTATTAAAAGCATCAAAAAGTAATGTGTTTTTTATAGTTACCGTTTCAAACAGTCTCACTGTTTTCAAATCACCGCTAAAAGTAACCTGACAAACATTTTCTTCGATCATCTTTACTTTTAACATTTCTAATTTAACTTCTACATCATCAACAGATAGCAAAAACTCACCCGACACATAATTCTTAATTGTTTCAATCATTTCGGGTTGAGGATTATCATAGTTAAACGAAGGTTGAGGAAATTCAGACTGTAAAGCAGATTCAAAATCATCCGCAAAAAAATTTATTGTCAATTTACACGACATAGTTTCAGAATCAATCTCCAGTTTACCCGTTGTCATCTTAATTGGATGTGCACTTACTGAAAAACAGATAAATGTAAATAAAGTGGCCAGCAGCAAGTTTTTTAATCTGAATTTCATTTTATTAAATCATAGCTTTTATAATCATTGTCAGTGCGATCCCTCCTCCTGCACCAGAAACAACCAGATTCCAGTCACGATGTTTAATGGCGAACAAGCGTGTCATTATTAAATTAACTAACAGAAAAACACCAACAATTATAATTTGACCTACTTCAATACCCAGATTAAACGAAAACAATGGAAAGACAATTGACTCATCAGATATCCCCATCATCATTGAACGAAAAAAATTAGAGAATCCCATACCATGAATCAAACCAAATGTTAAAGCCAGAAAATAATTGAGTTGTATTTTCTTATCAGGTGTTGACTTTTGGGCAAGATTAAATATACTGGTCAATAATATAGTAACCGGAATCAAAGTCTCAACCAGTTTTTGATTCACACTTATTATATCCAACCCTGCCAATGCAAGTGTAACTGTATGTCCAATAGTAAATGCAGTGATGAGAATCAGAATTTGTTTCCAGCGATTCAACTGATAGACCGCACAAAGAGTTATTATAAAAACCATATGATCCAGACCTTGCAGATCGGTAATATGGTCTATTCCTTGTTTTAAATAAAATAGAAATTGATCCATTTTTTGAGGTTATTTTAATAAGTTGCGGCAAATTAGCATTAATATAGTAAGCAAAACTGGAATATTGTTCCAAAACCTGAATATATATGAAATTTCATCTACTCTTGATCATATTTTTCTTTGGTTGTCTGAATCTTTATGCACATCGCGAAGAGACTTATTACCTTAAAGGAAGATTATACGATAAGGAAATTGTTATTCAACTGGATGAATACGGTGATGTTTGTATGGCCAGATACATAACTGAAGACAACCTTTTTGATCAAACGCTGGAAGGAAAGATTCTTAAAGGAGGAAAATTTATTCTGACTGCATCTTATTTTGATGATGAGAAAAGACAAAAAGTAATAACAGACTCTCTCTTTCTTCACGAAATCGAATTGGATAAATGGGACGGCAAATGGATAGATAAAAATGGCAAACAGTCTGATTTTAAATTAAAACCTTTATTGGTTGATGAACTCAATCATCCATGCGTTAAAGCTATTAAAAAGTACCGCGTCACTCCCTACCTGGCATATAAAACAAGAGCAATACAATTTGAAACCATCAAAACAGAAAAAATAGGTAAAAATATTTTTATCGATTATCTCAAGGAACCCGAAAGTGATATAACATGGTTCAGAGTCAAATCAAATAAAAAAGGACGTATGCAGGTTGATTCTATCAATACCTGGCTCGAAGCCGAACAATTGGATGCAATTAACATGACTTATAGCTGTGTTAACCTGGGTAAACAGGGTAAATATTCAACTTCTTTTAGTATTCATTATATAGATAATGAATTACTGAGTTACAGCATCATTATCAATTCATCATGTTATGGAATACAGGAACCAGAAAAAAAGATGTACCGTACCCTGAAAATGGCCAATGCTGAGGCAGTGCAATTTGAAGAACTCTACTGGTTTGGGGAACTTCCACAACCATCATACAGTCCGGGAGAATACCAATGGTTTCAATACAGATATAAAATTTATGGCCCTAAAATACTGGATTTACTTAATGAGCTATATCCTGAAAAAATGAATCCGAATGATAATACAGCCTTTAGTTATAACAATGTCAAACTATGGCAATTTCCTGACTGGTATCTTACTCCCAAAGGAATTTATTTTGAATGTAAATCACCAGTAATTATCAAATCAGAAGAATCTGCTCCGTGGTCGGTTATTCCATATAAAAAACTAAAGTTATACTCAACGGGTAAGTATAAATTAGCAAAATAACATTCAATAAAAATAATATCCGATAAAGAAAACAAATGGTACTATTCATTAAAACTCCACTCTGATCCTTTCATCACATAACGAGCTGTTTTTCGGCTAACCTGAGAGTCAACAACTTCCTTGTTTTCCATTACCTCATCAATTGCTTCTTGTGTGTAATGACGTATGGTAACCAACTCCATATTTGTATTATATAACACTCCATAATGGTTACTTAATTCTTCTATTACAGCATCAATATTTTTATGATGATCTACACAAACAGAAAAATTTAGTGCAGAACTTTGCATCAGGTTAATCTTAATCCTGTGCCTGCTGATAACTTCAAAAATTTCACTCAGATTTTCTTCCAATATAAACGAAAAATCCTTAGGTGAGATACTTAGTAATGTCTGGTTGCGCTTTAACACATAAATTGGCGGTAATTGCAGGTTTTGCTCAGTTGCCTTGATAGCCGTTCCAGCATTATCAGGATGAATAAAAGACTTTACCAATAATGGAATTTGTTTGTTCTGCAGTGGTTTTATGGTTTTTGGATGAATTACCTGCGCACCATAATAAGTTAATTCAATGGCTTCCCAGTATGATAGTTCATCCAGCATCTGAGCTTTTGGATACCATCGCGGGTCAGCATTCAGTACCCCGGGCACATCCTTCCAAATAGATAAACTTTCAGCATCCAAAGCATATGAAATAATGGCTCCTGTATAATCTGATCCCTCCCGCCCCAGTGTTGTGGTAAGATTCGTATCAGTTGATCCAATAAAACCCTGCGTTATATATCTTTTATCTCCATCAAAACTAAATACTTCCTTCATTAACCTCGAGGTCAATTCCCAGTTAACACCAGCACTTCTATACAAGTCATCCGTTCTTAAAATCTTCCGTATATCTATCCAATTATTCTCCCAACCAATTTTATTTAAGTAGGCACTAACAATAAAAGTACTCATCAACTCACCGAATGGCACAATCTGATCATATTCATAATCAAAATTAAGCGAGGGTTCAGTTTCGAGTTTTAAGTGTATGATTTCAAGCCATTCATCCAGCAAATCATTTTCTGACTCATCAAATAAATCGGCAACAATTTTCTGATGATAATCCTTTATCTTATTGTAATGCTCTTCAATTCCATTTCCTTCGAAATAAGCCTGTACCAATTCTTCAAAGGCATTGGTCATTTTTCCCATTGCCGATATGACCACTACTAACGGGTCGTTATATCGATTAACAATACTGGCCAGATTTCTGACACCATCGGCATCTTTAACAGATGCGCCGCCAAACTTAAATACTTTCATAAACTACTCGAATAGGTAAGTAAAATTAAACGAAAGGTTCAATAATTTCATATTTATCCAAAAAAAATCTACTACTATCAATTCACAACTGACTTTAATCAATTGAAAAAACTTTCGATAGCAAACCTTGTTAATTACAATACCTGAACACCCGTTACAATTTAAAACCAAATACTATGACAAAATTCGAAGTCACAACGTTGAGCGAGTATATCCTCAACAAACAAATGTCTTTTCCTCATTCGCGTGGAGGCTTCTCACACCTGCTTCATCATGTTAGTACAGCTGCCCGAATTGTTAATCGAGAAGTAAATAAAGCTGGGCTGGTTGACATTCTGGGTGAAGCAGGAAATACCAATGTGCAGGGCGAAGATCAGAAGAAACTGGATATTTTTGCCAACGAACACTTTATTGATGCAATCAGAGGTTGTGGTGAAGTTTGTGCCATTGCTTCAGAAGAAAATGAGAGTTTTATCTTTTTTGATGATGAAAAAGGCAGAAATGGAAGATATGTTTTCCTGATGGATCCACTTGACGGCTCCTCTAATATTGATGTAAATGTTTCAATCGGCACAATATTCTCAATTTATAAAAGGGTTACCCCCATTGGCGAAAAAGCAAGTATGGAAGATTTTCTACAGCCAGGAACAGCTCAGCTTGCAGCCGGATATATTTTATATGGCAGTTCCACCATGCTGGTTTACACTACAGGCAATGGTGTAAATGGTTTTACTCTGGATCCTTCCATTGGTGAATTCTGTCTTTCACACCGCAGAATAACTACTCCGGAAACGGGTCGTATTTATTCCATCAACGAAGGCAACTACAAGAAATTCCCCAAAGGAGTTAAGAAATATATAAAATATTGCCAGGAACGGGACGAATCAACCAGTCGCCCATATACTTCAAGATATATTGGATCATTGGTAGCTGATTTCCATCGTAACCTTTTAAAAGGAGGCATTTTTATTTATCCCGAAACAGAATCCGCTCCATTGGGCAAACTTCGTTTGCTTTACGAGTGTAACCCAATAGCTTTTCTGGCAGAACAAGCCGGAGGTAAAGCCTCCAATGGTGAAAAACGTATAATGGAAATTCAACCCAAATCATTACATCAACGCACACCCTTCTATACAGGCTCGAAAGATATGGTTGACATGATTGAAGATTACCTGAATGATTTTGCACATAAAAACTCAAAACGTTTTAAAGCAGCTCAACAATCAGTTCAAAACAATTAACACAAAAAACAATAGATGTTATAATGGCTTCCCTTTCGGTTAGCCATTTTTTATGACCCCGATCGAACATTTAGCTTGCTCTGCGCTTTATCATTGAATAAATTATTTCCCTTACCTTTGCAAAAATTTTTAGAAGTGGAGCTAAGCCGTATACTATCATTCTATCAGAACGACGAACGAATCATTCAGGTCAAATCATTTTTTGAAAGTAATACTAGATCAATATACCTGAATGGCCTTGTAGGAAGTGCCAAATCAGTTTTAATGGCCAGCCTTTTAAAAGAGGGACCACATCTGATAGTAATGAATGATCGCGAAGAAGCGGCATATATTTATAACGATCTCGTTCAGCTAAGCTCTCAAAAACATGTATCATTTTTACCCTCTTCGTTTAAACGATCACCAGAATATGGCCAAAAAGACAGTCAGAATGTTCTGTTGCGCACCGAGGCATTAAGTCATCTTCACTCTGAGAATAGTTCACTCTTTGTTTTAACTTATCCCGAGGCTTTGATAGAAAAAGTAATCTCGGCAGAAGAGTTGGATAATAATCGGTTGGTGATAAAAAAAGGAGATCACCTTGATATCTCCTTCATAACTGAAGTATTAGCCGAATATCATTTTCAACGGGTTGATTTTGTATTTGAGCCAGGACAATATTCAGTTCGCGGTAGTATTATTGATGTCTATTCTTTCTCTGATGAAGACCCATACCGGATTGATTTCTTTGGAGATGAAGTCGACAGCATCCGAAAGTTCAACCTCGAAAATCAATTATCAAAAGAGAAGATTGAAAAAGTAATTATTGTTCCTAACCTAACCGAGAATCAGGATAATCAATCGCTTTGTGCTGTTTCGGAATATTTGCCATCTAATACTAAAATATGGATGGCCGATCCCCAATTCATTCAGGATCGCTTGAATGATATTGAAACAAAATTAAAAGACATTCCAGAAATTGAAACAGAAGATGATGAAGAGGACACTCATCAGTACCTGCTTTCAAATCAGGTTTGCACCTATTCAGATTTTAAAACTGGACTGAATAATAAAACCGTTTTGGTATTTGGGAGCAAAAACTCTTTAAACAGCAGTTCTATAATCGATTTCGATTTATCTCCGCAACCGGTATTTCATAAGAACTTTGATCTGCTAGAAAAGGATTTACAGGAAAAGAAAAGCAACAGCTTCGAAAATCACATTCTATCCGATAATCCAAAGCAATTCGAACGTTTGAAGGCCATTTTCCAGGACAGAGGTATAAATGTCAAATACACCGAAATTGATCACAGTTTGCATGAAGGGTTTATTGATAATGATGCTTTTCTTGCTTTTTATACTGATCATCAGATTTTTGAACGTTACCATAAATTCTCATTACGAACTGAAAAGGCTAAAGCTGCGCAGCAAGCCATTTCATTAAAAGAACTGAATCGCCTGAATCCGGGTGATTACGTTGTTCATATCGATCATGGAGTTGGACGATTTGGAGGCTTGGTCACTACAGAGGTAAATGGAAGACCACAGGAAGCCATTCGATTGATATACCGCGACAATGATGTATTATTAGTTAATATCCATTCGCTTCATCGCATTAGTAAATTCAAAGGCAAAGACGGCACACCACCCAAAATCAACAAACTGGGAACACCTGCCTGGCAAAAGCTGAAAGATAAAACCAAATCGAAGGTTAAAGATATTGCCCGTGAACTAATTGCTTTGTATGCCAAACGAAAAGCCAATCCCGGGTTTGCTTTTGCGCCGGATACTTATTTACAAACCGAATTAGAAGCTTCGTTCCTTTATGAGGACACTCCCGACCAATATAAATCAACCCTTGCAATTAAAGATGATATGCAATCATCGACTCCAATGGATCGTTTGGTTTGTGGTGATGTTGGTTTTGGAAAAACAGAATTAGCTATTCGCGCAGCCTTTAAAGCTGTTACAGACAATAAACAGGTTGCGGTATTAGTGCCCACCACCATTTTGGCCCTGCAGCATTTTCAGACCTTTAAAGATCGATTGAAAGATTTTCCTGTTTCAGTTGATTACATCAGTCGACTTCGAAAACCTAAAGATATTAGGGAAGCCATTAAAAATCTCAAAGAAGGAAAACTTGATATCTTAATTGGAACGCATCGTTTAATTGGAAAAGATGTTGAGTTTAAAGATCTGGGTCTACTTATTATTGATGAAGAACAGCGATTTGGTGTATCAGTAAAAGAAAAACTTAAACAGTTAAAAGTAAACGTAGATACACTGACACTTACTGCAACACCTATACCGCGAACCCTGCAATTTTCGTTGATGGGTGCACGCGATTTGTCTATTTTAAACACAGCACCTCCCAACCGACATCCAATTATTACTGAGTTACATGTTTTAAACGAAGAAATAATCAAAGAAGCCATCCTGTATGAAGTAGAACGTGGCGGACAGGTTTTCTTTATACACAACAGGGTTCAGAACATTATGGAGATACAGGATATGGTACGACGTATTCTGCCCGATATTAAAACTGTTGTAGCTCATGGTCAGATGGACGGACCAACATTAGAAAAAATTATGCTTGACTTTATATCAGGTGAATATGATGTTCTAATTGCAACAACCATCATTGAATCAGGTCTGGACATACCTAATGCGAACACCATTATTATTAACAATGCCAATAATTTTGGATTAAGCGAACTGCATCAGCTGCGTGGACGTGTTGGACGATCAAACAAGAAGGCCTTTTGTTATTTGATGGCACCACCTCTCTCTACTTTAACCCAGGAAGCTCGTCGAAGATTAAAAATTATCGAAGAATTTTCTGACCTGGGAAGTGGCTTTAATATTGCCATGCAGGATTTGGATATACGAGGCGCAGGTGACCTGTTAGGTGGTGAGCAAAGTGGTTTTATTTCTGATATTGGTTACGAAACTTATCAGCGGATTTTAAATGAAGCTTTATTAGAACTGAAAGAAACAGAATATCAGGATTTATACAAAGAAGAACAAGAGAAAGATCTTGAGAATGCAGAATTTGTAAAAGACTGTATTGTTGAAACTGATAGCGAATTACGACTGCCTGAATCGTACATTGAAAATATTGCAGAGCGAATGCAGTTGTACCGCGATTTAGATAACATTGAAGAGGAAGAAGAACTGAAGGCTTTTGAAAACAATCTCATTGACCGCTTTGGTCCTATTCCTGAATCTGGTCAAGGTTTATTTGAGATTGTTCGTATCAGAAGGATCGCCAAAAAACTGGGTATTGAAAAAATCATGTTGAAAAACAACCTGCTTTACCTGTATTTTGTATCCAATCAGGAATCTATCTTTTTCCAATCACAGGTATTTAGTAAAATCTTATTATGGCTACAGAACAACCCCAGAAAAGCCACAATGAAAGAAGGAAAGAGTAAGCTATACCTGATGATGAAAGACATTAACTCGATTGAAGAAGCAAGAGAAATAATTAATCAAATGTACCATTCATCTTAATTATTTACCTGGATAGAAGAATATTTCCATCACTTTACCGGAAGCATCTTTGATGATATGGCTTTTAAATAAGGTTGGTACTTTATCATCGGCAATCAATTTGTATGATAAAACTGATTCTTCTGAGATCTTTTGAAAATAATCTGATAAGTCTTCAATATTCTTACCATTTAACTCTAAGCCGTCAAAAAGAGAGCTGTTGCTAATTTCCTTAATTTCAAGATCAGCATTTGTGATAAAATAAGGAAGACCAAATGAATCAATCATGGTTTTATAAGCAAGAGATGTCTTGTTGCTGTACTCCATATCAGATGCTTCAACCATTGTCACCTGCAACGACTTCTTCTTATTAAAAACAATGGGTGATCCTGATATCTTTGCATAGAATACCTGCCCGTGCACATCCTGCATTGCCAATAATTGATTCTGAAATCCTTGCCCTTTATCTTTAAACTCTTTCAGAAGTTTGTCCACCATTTCTTTGTATTCCGGCTCCACAAAATTCAGATAAGGAAGTGTAATTACATCTTCCATATAATGAGTTTTAAATAAATCAAGTGCTAAATGATTCAAATATTGTATTCTGCCATCCTGTAAAATCATTAATGGCATGGGTGCATCACTTATAAATTGGCGGTATCCCCGCTCTCTTTCACGCTGTTCCTGATCAACACGATGCTTATAAAATGCCAGATCAATACTAATCCCTAATTCCTTTTTATTAACAGGTTTCACCAAATAACCATACGAATTAGACACTATAGCTCTTTTAATTACCTGGCTACTGGTATCAGAAGAAACATAAATTACCGGAATATCAAGTTCTCGACGCAATTGTTCCGATGTTTGAATACCATCTAACTCACCATCAAGATGAATATCCATCAACACCACATCGGGTCGAAGGCGATGACAGAGATCAATTGCCTCAGCACCGGTTGAACAACGTCCAACCAATTCATGTCCAAGTTCACGCAGAAACATCGTAAAAATGGCTGCAATAAACTTATCGTCTTCAACAACAACTACTTTTCTCATAAAAATCTTCTCTCAGTTAGTTCCGGTTTTTAGCAGAAATAATATTCGTATCTTTGTATCGTTCTATCAACCTTAAACAATTAATTTAAGATAATTTAGCGTGAATTTAGTTATTGATAGAGGAAATACCCATCTTAAATATGGTATTTTTGACCAGTGCAAGTTAGTTGCTACTGATTCAACCAATTTTCTTGATAAAAATGACATTAAAAAACTGGTAAAAGAATTTGATATCTCAAATGCTATATTATCATCTGTTGTTGAAGAAAGAAACGATATTTTAGCAAAAAACATTCAAGAAGAGACCAACTTCTTTTTGGAGCTATCGCATCTGACACTTCTTCCATTCTCATGGAATTACAAATCAAAAGAAACAATCGGCAAAGACCGTCTGGCAGCAGTGGCAGGCGCCATTGAGCTATATCCTCAAAAAGATATATTGGTTTTTGATGCTGGAACAGCTCTAACCTATGAAGTAATTGACCATACCGGAACTTTTTTAGGTGGTAACATTTCGCCAGGCATGCAAATGCGTTTTAAAGCATTAAATACTTTTACCAGCCGATTGCCATTATTAAAATCAAATGCTGATGCACCTTTTATTGGAACATCTACTCAGGAAGCCATCGAAGCAGGAGTTCAGAATAGTATTTCTTTAGAAATTGAAGGGCTAATTGATCACTTTAGAGGCAATTACCCTCACCTTACATCTATTATTACAGGGGGAGATGCAGAATTTTTTGCTAGAAAAGTAAAAAATCCCATCTTTGTAGCTCCTAATTTAGTACTTATTGGACTTAATAGAATTCTGGAATATAATGCACAACACATATAAAAGTGGTTTAACCCTAATAATCATTGCATTACTGACGTTTTCAGCTACGGCTCAAAAACGAACTTACTCGCCTTATTCAAGATATGGTATTGGCGAATTGCAAGATGGTGGTTTCGGACGTAATGCAGCTATGGGTAGAACCGGTATTGCACTTCAAAATTCGTTTAACCTTAACAATATAAATCCAGCATCATATAGCGGCTTGGATTCTATGTCGTTTTATTTCGAAGGAGGTTTGATGAATTACAGTCAATCTTTAAAATCGACTGATGCAAGTTCTAATTTTTCTGACATGCATTTCGACTATTTCGCAATAGGTTTTCCTATAGCAAAATGGGGATTCATGTCTTTTGGGCTTCAACCAGCATCGGCAGTTGGGTACGACTTTTATGAAGAAAACACCAATACCGAAAACTCAGGCGACTATACCCTTTCGTCAGCCATGGGTAATGGCAATACTACTAAAACCTATGCTGGTTTAGCATTAAGGCCTTTTAAAGATTTTTCTATAGGTGTGCATTCTGTTTATCTTTTTGGTAAAATAAAAAATTCAAATATTGCTCAATTTCAGAATGACCCATTTGCCTCTTATTTGGGCTCTGAAGAAGCTTTACGTATAAATGATATTTATTTTGACTTTGGTCTGCAATACAAAATCAATATCAACCAAAAACAGGAACTTGTTATTGGTGGTATCTACAGACCGAAAACTGGTATAAATGCAAATATGACGAAATTAGTAGGTCAGGGTACCAGTTTGAATTCAGATGGTTCAATGGTTAATACGATTGACACGCTGCAATTCGTACAAGATGAATTAAAAAGAACTGCATTTGAGATGCCAGAAAAAATTGGATTTGGTGTTGCCTATAACTTAAAAGATGCAGTAACATTAACGGCAGAATATACACTTGAAAAGTGGAGTGAAGCCAAATTTCCGGATGAAATAACAGAAACATCCGATATGCAGAAGTGGGCATTTGGAGGTGAAATTATTCCTAATGAGCGCGCTACATCCTACTTATCACGTCTGCGATACCGTTTTGGAACATACTATAAGAAAGACTATTTAATTTTAAACGAACACCAACTAACTGACTTTGGCATAAGTTTTGGTGTAGGTTTACCATTGAAAAGAACAAAAACGTCATTCAATTTAGCTTTTGAATGGGGACAACGAGGAACAACAGATTATAATCTTGTAAAAGAGAACTATGCTAAATTAACAATGAACCTTACTCTTCACGAGTTCTGGTTTGTTAAACGTAAATTTGATTAATAAAAGATAAACCGCAATACCATGCCAATGAAAATTACTACATTACTAATTACAGCCTTGCTTTTAAGCACTGCTGCATTTGCACAAAAGGGAGTTGAAGATGGGTCCAAATATGGACATGGAGAGGATAGCGTAAGATGCTTAGAAAACCTTTCGCTTTATGCTGAATACTATAAGCAAAAAAACTTAAAAGAAGCATTTCCATATTGGCAAATTGCATTTAATGAATGCCCATTGTCAACCAGCCGCATTTATTCTGATGGCGAGAACATGATTCAAGCCATGATGAAAAAAGAAAAAGATGCTACTAAACAGGAAGAGCTTTATCAATTATTGATGAAGGTCTACGACCAAAGAATTAAATATTTTGGTGATCACAAGAGGTATCCTGCTTCATACATCAATGGTAAAAAAGCTGTTTCGATGCTACAGTATAAGAAAGATGATCCTGAAGTGGTAAAAGAAGCTCAGGCTCTATTAAAACAAACTGTATCTGAACGTAAAGCAAGCGCTCAACCTGCTGTATTGATGTCATATATGATGAGTACAGTTGCTACTTTTAAATTAAACGCCACTACAGCTGAAGATTTAGTTGATACTTATATTGAAGTTTCAAACATTTTCCAGAAACAAATTGATGCTGATTCGAAATATACTGACAAGCTTATTGAGCTTAAGAATCAAGTTGAAGGCCTTTTTGCTCAAAGTGGAGCTGCCGACTGTGGAACTTTAGCTAGTATCTTTGAACCTCAATTACCAGATCATACTCAGGATTTAGACTGGTTAAAAAGAGTAAACCGATTGTTGGCGAGAGGTGATTGTACCGAGTCTGATTTGTTTTACAAGTCATCAGAGCATTTGCATAACATTGAACCATCTTCATCTTCAGCATTTGGTTTAATGCAGATGTATTTGAAAACAAACGATCTTGACAAAGCGATACAATATGGCAAAGAAGCTGTTGAATTGGAAGAAGATATCAACACAAAAGCTAAATATCATAACTACCTTTCAATAATCTATTTGTCGCAAAAACAATATGCTGCTGTGCGTGCAGAAGCATATAAAGCTATTGCTTTACGTCCAGATTGGGGTAAACCTTACATCATGATCGGTAAAGCTTATGCCGCTGGAGCAAATAACTTTGGAGCTGATGAATTTGAACACAAAACAGCTTATTGGGCTGCAGTTGATCAATTCGCAAAAGCTAAATCTGTTGATCCGGAATCAGCAAGCGAAGCAAATGATTTGATTGTTACTTATTCTCAATATTTCCCTGGTACAGAAGAAATCTTCTTCCGTAACTTAAAAGAAGGAGAAGCATACAAATTGGGAGACTGGATTAACGTTCAAACAACAGTTAGAGCTAAAAAATAAGCACTTGATACCTTATTTTAAAAATACTAAACACATTATATATTCAGCAAGCAGTATATTACTGCTTGCTGTTTATGTTTTATCGAGCTCATGCTCAACCAATAAACCCGAAGAAATTCAAGCTATTAGCAACAGGGAAGAAATACCTTCCCTTGTATTTCGTGATTTAGAGAGTGTTTTTACCGATTCCGGAAGAGTACAAAGGCGTGTTATTACACCTGAAATGAAACACTTTACTTATTCAAAAGATGAAGCAAGAATTGAATTTCCACAAGGATTAAATGTGATTACCTATAACACTGATGGAAGTGTAAAAGGACAAATCAAAGCCCGCCATGCCATCTACTACGAAAAAGACGAACTGTGGGAACTAAATAACGATGTTGAGGCAGTAAGTGAAAAAAATGAGATTCTGAATACAGAACAATTGTTTTGGGATACTAAAAAAGAAATTATCTACTCAGATAAATTCGTGAAAATTACCAGCGAAAGTGGAATTTGGATGGGTACAGGATTTGACGCTGATCAGAATATGGATCAATGGGAAATCAGAGATATATCAGGTGAAATGGAATTCGAAGATGATGGTTCCAATTAATTTTTCCTATCTTTCATACTGAATAGTCGCATTGCATAAATGAACACTTACACGATCATTTTATTAACCTTAATTTTCTCAGCCTTCTTTTCAGGTTGTGAAATGGCCTTTTTCAGTTCTAACAAACTATTGCTGGAACTCAATAAAAAAAAATATCCTTTTCCTGCGCGAATCATTGATCGGTTTGTTCAGAATCCGGAGGTGTTCCTTTCTACCATATTAGTGGGCAACAATGTAGCCTTGGTTATATATGGCTTACAAATGGCAGATATATTAGAGCCATTTATAAAATTGCATATCACCGATTCAGACAGTGGCATATTACTGCTGCAAACCTCTTTTTCAACATTAATAATTTTAATAACAGCTGAGTTTCTTCCAAAAACACTTTTTAGGATACATCCCACAATGCTATTGAATGTTTTTGCTTTGCCTTTGCTGTTTTTTTACACTATACTTTATCCAATCAGCCGCTTTACCATGTGGCTTTCAAACGTTGTGATAAAGGTAATTCTGCGCTCAAAAAACATCCAACCCCGAGCCAAATGGATGTTGGGAAGAGTAGACCTCGATAACCTGTTAACCGAACATCACGACAAAATAGATAAAACAGACGATGCCTCTCATGAAATCAAATTATTGAAAAACGCCCTTGATTTTTCAAAACTTAAAATCAGAGATTGTACGGTACCCCGGACAGACCTTCAGGCCATAGAAGTACAAGAAGAGATTGAGCCATTGAGACAAAAATTTATTGAAACAGGCCTTTCAAAAATATTGGTTTTTAAAGATAGTATCGATAATATCATTGGATACGTACATGTATCATCACTGTTTAAGAATCCTAAAAAACTTCGAAACTGTGTGAGTCCGATCTCCATTGTTCCGGAAACTATGACAGCTAATAAAGTTCTGGAACTATTTACTAAAGAGCATAAAAGTATTGCCCTCGTAGTTGACGAATTTGGTGGTACAGCAGGCGTTGTAACTTTGGAAGACATTCTGGAGGAAATATTTGGAGAGATTAACGATGAGCATGATGTTTCGGAACATGTAGAACAAAAACTAAGTGAGACTGAATACATTTTCTCTGCTCGACTAGAAATTGATTACCTGATCGAAAAATACAAAATAAACCTGCCCCTATCTGACGATTACGAAACAATAGCAGGATTAATTCTGACTCATAATAAATCAATACCAGAGGTGAATGATGTAATTAACATTGGTAGTTTTACCTTCCAGATTCTGCAGGCGACCAATGCACGCATCGAATTGGTGAAGGTTTCTATTTCCTCTCAGTAATTTATTGAAACTTTATTCATATAAAGAATCATCGTCAGAATGCATAATACTATGTTTTTTGTATATTCGTAACCTATTTTGAAAAAAGACAATAATTATAAGTAATAAAGAATGGCAACATTAGAAAAAATTAGGAGCAAAGCCGGTTTAGTGATCGTTGTGATCGGTGTCGGTATGGCTGCCTTTTTGTTGGGAGACTTAATGAACTCAGGGGGTTCTATGTTTAGAAGCAGTCAGATGGAAATTGCTGAAATAAACGGAACTACTGTATCATTACCTGAATATCAGGCTTATTTAACTGAATTAGAAGATTACTATAAACTCAATTCCCGTTCGGCCGGAATGGATGAGAATACTTCTTATGAATTAAGAGAAACTGCATGGAATCAACTGGTTCAGGATGTAATTATGAATGAGAAGTATGATGAGCTTGGAATAGAAGTGACATCTGATGAAATTTTTGAGATGGCTACAGGTAAAAATGTACACCCTCAGATTCGTCAAATGTTTACCAATCCTCAAACAGGAATTTTTGACAAGCAACAAGTAATCAATTTCCTTAGTCAGAAAAACAATGATTCAAATGCTCGTTTCTACTGGATGTTTCTTGAGAAACAAATCAAGAAAGAGCGTTTAATGAAAAAATATAGTGAATTACTAAACAAAGGAATGTTTATCACAACCGCCGAAGCTCAAGCTGAAGCTGAAGCCAAGAAAGCAGTTGTTGATTTCGATTTTGTTGTAAAACGTTACCGTTCTATTTCAGATTCAACTATCGTTATTTCTGAAAGTGAAATCAAAGATTATTACAACAAAAACATTGAAAACTACAAACAAGATGCTACTCGCGAAGTTGAATATGTTTCTTTTGAAGTAAAACCTTCGGCTGAAGATAAAGAAGCAACTCTTGATTGGATTACTAAATCAAGAGCTGAGTTTGCAAATCCTGATACTGACCCAATTCAGTATGTTAAAATGAACTCAGAAACTGAGTACGCTGATCGTAACTGGAAAAAAGAACAACTGAGTATACAACTACAGGATTTTGTTAGTGGTGCTAAGGTTGGTGAAGTTTACGGACCTTATCTGGAAGGCGAAACCTACAAATTAACTCGTTTGGTTGATATTAAGGAAATGCCTGACTCAGTAAAAGCACGTCACATCTTATTAAAAGATCCAGCTGTTGCTGATAGCCTGTTTAATCTTGTTAAAGGTGGAGCTAATTTTGCTGATATCGCTCGTTCTAATTCTCAGGATCCTGGATCCGCTATTAATGGTGGCGACCTTGGATGGTTCAACGAAGGAACCATGGTAAAAGAATTTAACGATGCTTGTTTCAATGGTAAAAAAGGCGATATTGTGAAAGTTCAGACTCAATTTGGCATTCACATTATCAACATCCAGGATAAAGGAACTCCTGTTACAAAATATAACATTGCAACACTTGATCGTCAGATTACATACAGCTCTAAAACTAATCAACAGGTTTATGCGCAGGCTGCTAAATTTGCCTCTCAAAACAAAACTTACGATCAGTTTAATGAGAGTATTCAAAGCGAAAACCTGATTAAAAGATACGGACGTAACATCCGTCAGGCAGATCGCAAAGTTTCTAATCTTGAGAATTCAAGAGAAATGGTGCGTTGGGCATTCAAAGCTGATCTTAAAGACATGTCAGAGATTTTTGAGTTTGGTGATGAATATGTAATCGCATACCTAACCGGAATCAACGAAGAAGGATACCAATCTTTAGCTTCTGTAAAATCTGCAATAGAGCGCCAGTTACGTAATGAGAAAAAAGCAGAACAATTGATTGCTGAAATCAACAACAATAAAAAAGGTAATGACCTGAATGCTTTGGCTTCTGCAATTAACGAAGAAGTTCAATCGGCAAACGATATTACATTTGCTTCATACCAGGTGCCTGGTGCAGGTGTTGAACCAGCCCTAGTTGCATTGGCAACAACAGCAAAACAAGGTGAAGTCAGTGCACCTGTTGCAGGTAACAACGGAGTATTTGTTGTTAAAGTTACTAATGTTACCATGGATGAAACTGATGTTGAAGCGGCTAAAGCTCAAATGAAGCAAAACAATGCTTACAAAGTTTACCAGGCATATCAGACTATTAAGGACAAAGCCAATATTGTAGACGAAAGAATTAAATTCTACTAGAATTTATCTATGTTATATACAAAAAGCAGAACTTCATGTTCTGCTTTTTTTTGATACTATTGTCATCGTGCATACGATTGCAGTTCCAAAAATTAAAAGAAATAACTGGGCACAAAAAAACCGGAATCTTTCGAATCCGGTTACCTATATTTTAATCTAATCGTACTATCCTAAAAGTTCTTTAACAACAGCAGAAATATCTTTACCATCAGCTTTACCTGCCAGTTCTTTCGATGCTACTCCCATCACCTTACCCATCTCTTTCATTGATGTTGCACCTGTTTGTTCAATGATAGCCTTAACAGCAACTACTAACTCATCTTTACTCATTTGAGCTGGCAAATAGCCCGAAATTGCCTCTACTTCGGCCAATTCCTTTTCAGCTAAATCTGCTCTGTTTTGTTCTGAGAAAAGAGCTGCAGCATCCTTACGCTGCTTCACCATTTTCTGTATAATTTTTACAATATCCGTATCTGTTAATTCACCACTTCCATCCTTGGCTGTTTTTGCTTCAAGAACTTCTTTTTTAATACCACGTAAAGCCTCTAAACGGATACGATCCTTAGCCTTCATGGCTTCTTTAATATCATTATTAAGTGTTACTTCTAAACTCATTGTATTTTTGCTTTAATCAACATTATCATGTAAGTATGGATTATCCCTGCTAATGCGTGGTCCATTCTTTGAATCATCAGATAAAGAAAAACGACTTACCTGCGACTGTGGACTTACTTCCGGTTTGGTTTTACCCAAAGCCATCTGTTTACGTTTATAAGCCGGGATATTTTCCAATTGCTCTATCATTCTTTCATCTTCCATCTCCTCCTGCGTTAGTTGAACACGACGATGGCCATATGTTGCAGCACTTTGCTCCATACCATAACCGGTATCAAATAGATTATCGTCCAGTTGAAACTTCTCAACTTCAGGCACCTTATTGGTATTTTGAGGAACAATTGGTTTATAATACTTATCTATTCGCTGTTGTTTTTGTTTTTCGATCTTTTCGAAATCTACAACTCTGCCAACTCCTTCTTCCTCATCTGAGAGATCAAAAGCACTTTCTTCGTCTTCTATAACAGCATCTGTAACCTCTCCATTCTCGTCAAGTGAAAAACGGGTTACGGCATCCTGTTTCTTTTTCTCCTGATGCTCTATTAACTGACCGGAAACAAAACCAGTCGCAATAATGGTTACACAAACCTGACCTGCTAAAGATTCATCGTTACCTGTACCCCAAATAATCGAAGCACTGTCACCAACAACCTCTTGCACATAGTCGGTTATTTCACCCACTTCATCCATGGTCACCTCATCACTTCCCGAGGTTATATTCAGAAGTATATTTTTAGCTCCTTTAATATCATTATTATTCAGCAATGGAGACTCCAATGAGGCCTGAATTGCATCAATGGCACGAGTAGCTCCCTCGGCATAGGCCGATCCCATAATAGCCACACCACTATCTTTCATCACTGTTTCAACATCAGCAAAGTCGACGTTTATATAGCCATGAACCGTAATGATCTCTGCGATACCTTTTGCTGCTGTAGATAAAACATCATCAGCTCTGGAGAAAGCATTGGACAGTTTCAGATCACCAAACATCTCACGCAAACGCTCATTGTTGATAATAAGCAACGAATCGACGTTCTTCTCCATCTCGGCAATACCATCAAGTGCCTGATTGATTCTCAGTTTACCTTCAAAGCGGAAAGGAATGGTTACAATACCAACTGTTAAGATGCCCATCTCCTTAGCTTTTTTTGCTATAATAGGAGCAGCTCCTGTACCGGTGCCTCCACCCATACCAGCAGTTACAAACACCATTTTGGTATTGTTTTCCAATACCCGTACAACATCTTCGAGGTTCTCAATGGCTGCTTCACGCCCTCTGTCGGGACGGTTACCTGCACCTCTTCCTTCGGTTAATGATTCACCTAACTGAATTTTAACAGGAACAGGACTATTCTCTAATGCCTGTGCATCGGTGTTACACACCACAAAACTAACATCTTTTATGCCCAGACTGTACATGTAGTTGACGGCGTTGCTTCCGCCTCCTCCTACCCCGATCACTTTGATAATCGAAGAATTATTCTGAGGCATATCAAAATTCATCAAATCTTCACTCATTTCCGTCCGTTTTAATCACCACTACATTTCAACATCTTTCTCATCAAAGATGGTCTCAATCTTTTTAGTCAACCCACTAAACAGGTTTCCGGTCATATAACTACTTTTCTCCTTCTTAGGTTTTTCGCGTTTCACAGACTTATTATTGATATCCTGCTTCTGAGGTTCTACTTCACCAAATAACTCAGGTTCAATAATTTTACGCTTTGGTCGTTCCATTGCACTTAAAACCAACCCAATACTTGTAGAGTAATTAGGAAGATGCGCCATTTCAGGTAAATTACCTTCAATAAAACGATCAGGTAATCCCATACGAACATCTAATCCGGTTCTAAATTTAATTAACTGAGGCAGATCTTTCAAAAGAGAACCACCACCTGTTAAAACAATACCGGCACCTAATTTATCGTAACATCCTGAGCTCTCGATCTGGAACAAAACGTAATCGATAATTTCTTCCATTCTAGCCTGAATAATGTAAGAAAGACTTTTGAATGAAATCTCTTTTGGTTCCCAACCTGCAACTCCCGGAATGGTTACCACCATGTCCTCACGGGCCATATCTCCTACAGCAGATCCAAATTGGACTTTTAAAGATTCAGCTTGTTTATACAAAACCGAACAACCTTCTTTTATATCGGACGTCACCACATTACCCCCAAAAGGTATAACTGCGGTATGACGTATTATTCCATCGTAAAAAACAGCAACATCAGTTGTACCACCGCCAATATCAACCAATACAACACCCGCTTCTTTTTCTTCTTCAGTTAAAACACTTTTTGAAGATGCAAGTGGCTCAAGAATCAAGTCGTTAAGTTGTAAGGCCACTCTGTGAATACATTTCTCAATATTTTTAACTGAAGCAATACGTCCTAACACAATGTGGAAATTTCCTTCCAATCGACGTCCGGACATACCCACCGGATTTTTCACTCCGGTTTCGTTATCCACAATGTAATCCTGTGGTATAACATGCATGATTTTCTCACCAGCCTCAACCGGTATTTTGTAATTATCATCAAACAGTTGGTCAACATCTTTCTGATTAATCTCGAAGCCATTTTCGATAAAGCGATAGGCACGATTTCTCATACTTTTGATGTGCTGTCCAGCAATACCCACAAACACTTCGGTTAGTGTGATATTTAATTTTTGTTCAATTTTGGCAATTACCTGTTTTATTGACGATACTGTTTCATCAATATTTAAAACAACCCCACGCTTCACTCCAATTGAAGGCACCTGTTCCATGCCCAACAATCGAAGTTTTCCTTCTTCTGTCTTTCGCCCTACAATGGCAACAATTTTAGTTGTACCAATATCGATGGCGGCAATTATGTTAGGTTCTTGATTCATACAACTATGCTTTTGTGCAAACGACTTGTCCTTTATACTTTAAGTTGACTCTTTTATACAAATTCCATTCACGGGAATCCCATCCCGATTTATACAATGCTTTCAGGTTACGAAATTTATTTTCCATCCGATCAATTCCTCCAAAATCAATCAGGTGATCACCCACCCTGGGAACCAAAATAAATTCACCTTTATCATTTACATAAACCTGTTCGATCTGGGCTTTTAAAAACGAATCGTTGATAATAGCCTGAGATATCATAATCAAATCATCTCTCGAATCAAGTTTATTCAAGTGACCATTCGCAACCAAAGTGTGTGCCGTATGATTTTTAAATAATGGCATCTTATTACCTTTAGTATCCAGGTAGTAAGATGAATTACCTTCAAAAATACGCAACATAGGTTCGCGTTGCGAAATATCAATATGAAGTGCACCACCATAGGTAAAATACACTTCGCAACTTTCAATTGCCGGATGTTTCCTGAAAAAGACTTCCATATCCTCACAGTTCACATCACTAATTTTTCTTCCCAGTATGCCCGGATATTTTTCCAGAGCAATATCTGTTATTTCTTCACTGTTGATAAAACGGTTTTCAACACTGTCGCAGATCGCCGGAACAATCTCACCACAAACCAATTGACTCTTACCAACCGACACAAAGGAGAAGATGATAGGGAAGTAAATTACCACTACCACAATTAAAACTATGTTTTTCCACTTCTTCATGTTCTCAAAACACCCATTATACCGTTTAAATATAGCTTTTTCAGCCTTTCAACTACCGGAAATATTTCAATAGTTATTAACAATTTGTCAAAAGCCTATTCATTGAAGATGAATAGTTTTAAATGCCCTTCTAAATCATCTGTAAGCTTATCTATATCGCCTGCTCCAAGAGTTAAAATAACCTCAGGAACATCACTTTTCAATTCTTCTTTTAAATCATAATATTTCAACAACTTAACTTTTTCAAGTTGCATCCTGTCTACTATCATTTGAGAAGTAACACCTTCAATCGGTTCCTCTCGTGCAGGATAAATATCCAACAGAAATACCCTGTCACATTTATCCAGAGCCTCCGCAAATCCATCTGCAAAATCTCTTGTACGAGTGAATAAATGAGGCTGAAAAACAACAGTTAGTTGCTTTCCTGGATACAATGCCCGAACAGATGCAACAGTTGCATTTATCTCTTCAGGATGATGTGCATAATCATCGATATAAACCAGGTTTTCTTCTCTGATTCTATATTCAAACCTCCTTCTAATTCCTTTAAAATTTGGCAATGCTTCTCTGATCTCGTCTTCGTCAACGCCAGCTAATAGTGACAACCCTATTGCTCCAACCGCATTTTCAACATTTAACAAACCAGGTACTCCCATTTTCAGATGATGAATCTTACCAAATGGAGTTTTCAGACTAAACTTATACAAACCATCTACCAGCTTAAGATTAAAAGGATAGAAATCACCTTCTTCCTTTGCTGAATAGGTAAAAACTTCAACATCATCATCTGGCAATTCCAGCGGAAGACCTTCCTTATAAAGCAACGCTCCACCGGGACTTATTAATTGAACAAACTCATTAAATGCCTCATATACTTTTGAGGCCTCTCCATATACATCCAAATGATCGGCATCCATCGCCGAAACCAATGCCAGGTGTGGCGTTAAATGCAAAAACGAACGATCAAACTCATCAGCTTCCATCACCACATAGGAAGAATGTTCATCGAGCAGAAAATTGGTAGCATAATTTCGGGTAATTCCTCCTAAGAAGGCATTACATCCCACTTCTGACTGTTTCATCAGATGAGCTGTCATGCTTGATATAGTTGTCTTACCATGGGTTCCTGCAACACATACTCCTTCCATTCCACGGGTCAACAGACCTAATACCTCAGCTCGTTTTTTAACCTGAAAATTATTCTTCTTAAAATATTGTAATTCAGCATGAGTAACCGGAACAGCTGGTGTAAAAACTACCAAACAAGATTGCTTATCTTTAAATGTTTGTGGTATACTTTCTACATCATCATCAAAACGAACCTCAATCCCCTCTTGCTTTAAAGTATCTGTTAATGGAGTTGGAGTACGATCATAACCGGCAACATTCATCCCCTGCTGTTTAAAAAAACGAGCCAGGGCACTCATGCCAATCCCTCCTATTCCAATAAAATAAACACTTTTTATGTCTTTCAACTTCAACATCTACTTTTTGCTTTTTCCTAACTTGATAACTTCTTTTGCAATATCTTTAGCTGCATCAGGCTTTGCCAATTTCTTTATATTCTCAGCCAAATTACTGATCAGATGCTCATCTAACGCCAATTGAGATGCTTCATGAATGATTCCTTTTACTTGACTATCTTTTACAATCATGGCTGCATCTTTTTCTACCAAGGCCATTGCATTTTTTGTCTGATGATCTTCCGAAACATTGGGTGAAGGCACGAAAATGGTCGGCTTACCTAAAATAGCGAGTTCAGAAATAGTTCCTGCTCCAGCTCTAGAAACAACCACATCAGCCATTGCAAAAGCCATATCCATACGACTTATAAAATCAGTTACAATCACCCTGCCCTTCAACTCTTCAGGAAGACCGGCCTTCATCTCTTCGAAATAAAATTTACCGGTTTGCCATATCAGCTGACACTCTTCGGGCAACTGATCTATACCATGCAAAATTCCATTATTAACCGAACGAGCCCCAAGACTTCCTCCAATTACCAAAATTGTTTTTTTATCCGGATCTAACTTCCAGAATTCGGCCGCCTCTTTTCTATCTACCGATGCAATCAGATTACTTCTTACAGGATTACCTGTCAATATTATTTTTTGTGCTTCAAAGAAGCGATCCATCTTATCGTAAGCAACACAAATTTTTGCCGCTTTTCGGGCAAGAATCCGGTTTGTTACACCCGGAAAAGAATTCTGTTCCTGCAATAAACAAGGGATTCCTTTTTGAGAAGCCACCCTCAAAACAGGCCCACTGGCGTATCCTCCAACACCAACAGCTACATCCGGATTAAATTCTTTAACAACAGAACGAGCTTTTGCCAAACTTTTAATCAGTTTTAATGGAAAGGATAAATTTTTAAGCGTAACCTTTCGTTGTAAACCTGCAACAGGCAACCCAACAATTTCATAACCAGCCTCCGGTACTTTTTCCATCTCCATTTTACCCTGAGCACCTACAAATAGAATTTTTGCGTCAGGCAGCTGCTCTTTTACCGCATTGGCAATAGAAATGGCCGGGAAGATATGACCTCCGGTTCCACCTCCGCTGATTATTACTTTTAATTCGCTCATTCTTCTTCTGGTTTTTCTTCAGCCTCCAAAGCTGAACGTTCTTGCATATTATTTCTGCTTACACTCAGTATGGCACCCAAAGCCAAACAGGTAAATAAAGTTGATGTTCCTCCCATACTAACTAAAGGCAATGGCTGTCCGGTTACCGGAAAGACACCTACCGCAACACCCATATTAATAAATGCCTGAACTGACAACAAGGTAGCCAGACCAACGACCAGAAAAGCCGGAAATGTTCTTGAACTGGCCCTGACAATCACACCTGACCGAAACAGCAATATCAAATAAGCCAACATAACCAGTACAGCTCCAATTAATCCAAATTCTTCAGTTATAATAGCATAAACAAAATCACTGTATGGATGTGGTAAAAAGTAACGCTGATGACTATTACCCGGTCCTTTACCTATAATGCCCCCCGTAGCAATTGCCATTTTAGATCTCTCGGCCTGATAATCTGCCGTTCCTCCAGCATCTTCTTCACTTTCTACATGACGCATTATACGTGCCTTCCAGGTACTGGCCCTATGTAAAAACGGAACATATTCTGCTGAAAAAATAATAACAGTAACAAAAAGCAAAACAGCCGCAACTGTTCCAAGTATATATTTTAACGACACCCTTCCAATGAACATTACAATTAAAGCAGAAGCCCCAATTAGTCCGGCCGTTGAAAAGTCTTCTTTAAAAATCAATCCACAAACAATACCCACATGAATCATGATAGGTTTAAAAGCTTCATCAGCATTTTTATCATCGCGCTGATATTGTGCTAAAATTTTAGCGATATAAATCATCAAGGCCAACTTAGCCAACTCTGATGGCTGAAAAGAGATACCTACAACAGGAACTGTTAACCAACGACTTGCCTGATTTAAACTCACACCTGTCAGTAAGGTAATTAACAGCAAAGCCTCTGACAGATACAGAAACACAGATGCAAACTTTGCAAACCATTTGTAATGGAGATGATGCACTCCAACAATAATTCCAATACCAACCATTAAAAATTTGGCATGTCGGAAAAGATAATATATAGCATTACCATCATGGTGTTTATAGGCCAGGTTAGCAGTAGCACTGTAAACCACCAGACTGGAGAAGATAGCCAATGCTATAATAACGAACCAAATGATTCGATCTCCTTTAATGTATTTGCGTAAGGTTTCGTTCATTTCAATTTCTTACAATTCTCTCACACACTCTTTAAACTGAATACCTCTGTCGATATAGCTATTAAATAAATCAAAACTGGCACAAGCCGGAGACAGAAGTACAATATCTCCTTTCTTACCCAGATGATACGCAAGTTCAACAGCTTCCTTCATCGATTTACTTTCTTTTATTGTTGGAATAACATCCTGAAATGATTCAATCAGTTTTGTATTATTTATTCCTAAACAAATCAATGCTTTCACCTTACTTTTGGCAAGAGGCATTAAATCTTCGTAATCATTCCCTTTATCAACCCCACCTGCTATCCAAACAACGGATTTATTCATACACTCAAGAGCATACCATGTTGAGTTTACATTAGTAGCTTTTGAGTCATTAATAAATTCAATCCCTCTTACAGAACACACTTTTTCTAACCGATGCTCAACCCCTTTAAATGTGGTCAGGCTTTCGCGAATAAATGTCTTTTTAATCTTTAAAACCGAAGCAACAATTCCGGCAGCCATCGAATTATAAAGATTATGTTTGCCCTGCAATGAAAGTTCTTGTGATAAAATACTCATTGTGTCCTGGTTGTAATTAATAATGACCTCGTCATTGGTGACGTATGCCCCACTCTTTAGTAAATCTCTTTGAGTGAAGGGTATCAGGTTAGATTTATAAATATGATTTCCTAATTCATTTCTAATATTTTCATCGTCTTCGCAGTAGATAAAATAATCCTGCTCTGTTTGATTTTGAAGAATACGGAATTTACTCTCTATGTATTTTTGCATGCTATACTCATAGCGATCCAAATGATCTGGAGTAATATTTAACAACACTGCGATATCTGCCTTAAAGTCGAACATTCCGTCTAACTGAAAACTACTCAACTCTATCACAAACCATTCGGGCTTCTTACCTTCAGCAATCTGACGAGCAAGGCTGGTTCCAACATTTCCAGCCAGTTCAACATTCAAACCGGCATTTTTCAGTAACTCGTATATCAATAAGGTAGTTGTGGTTTTACCATTACTACCCGTAATACATATTGATTTAGCATCCATGTACCTTCCGGCAAATTCTATCTCAGAAACAACAGGAATGCCTTTGGCACGGGCTTTTACCACAAGTGGAGCAGTATCCGGTATTCCCGGACTTTTCATTATTTCATCAGCCGCTAAGATCTTTTCCTCAGTATGTTTATTATCCTCAAATTCAACACCAGCATCATTCAGTTCTTTTTTATGTTCCTGCGAGATGCTTCCTTTGTCAGAAACAAACACAGTCCATCCCTTCTGCACAGCCAACAGAGCTGTACCTACTCCACTCTCACCAGATCCCAGAACAACCAAGCGTTTCATTTTTTATCTGACTTTTAAGGTTACAATAGTTAATACTGCCAATATGATACCGATTATCCAGAATCGGGTAACGATCTTCGACTCTGTATATCCTTTCTTCTGATAATGATGATGCAAAGGAGCCATCTTAAAGATGCGTCGACCTTCACCATATTTCTTTTTAGTGTATTTAAACCAGCTAACCTGCATCATTACAGATACATTCTCAACCAGGAATATTCCACAAAGGATAGGTATTAAAAGCTCAATGCGCAACAAAATGGCAAACACAGCAATGATACCGCCCAAAGTCAAACTACCTGTATCACCCATAAATACCTGAGCAGGAAAAGAGTTATACCATAAAAAGCCAACCGTGGCACCAATAAAGGCTGCAATAAAAACAACCAACTCTTCTGAATTGGGTATATACATAATATTCAAGTAATCAGCATAGATAATATTACTCGACAGATAGGCAAAAACACCTAGTGTCGTTCCTATTATCGCCGATGTACCTGTTGCCAAACCATCTAACCCGTCAGTAATATTGGCTCCATTGGATACGGCAGTAATTATAAAAATAACTGCTACAGCAAAAATCAACCAACCCCATTTTTCGGCCTGATCACCCAGAAACCATACTACTTTTGAATAGTTAAACCGATTATTTTTAAGGAATGGAATATTGGTAACTGTTGACTTGGTATCTTTAGTAGCAATTCGTTCAACCATAGTACCATCTTCAGCCTGAACAGTAATTGTTTCATCTGGAATCCGTTCTCTAACAAAAACATCATCACTTGCGAATAAGGTAATAGCAACGATTAAACCTAAACCAACCTGTCCTGCAATTTTAAATCTACCTGCTAATCCTTCTTTATCTTTTTTAAATACTTTGATATAATCATCAATAAAACCAATGGTTCCTAACCAAAGCGTTGAAATAATCATTAACAGGATATATACATTATCCAGTTTACTAAGTAATAGCACAGGAACCAGTATGGCTGCAATAATGATCACACCTCCCATGGTTGGTGTTCCTTTTTTTGCATATTGACCTTCGAGACCTAAATCACGAACAATTTCTCCAATTTGTTGCTTTTGAAGCAGTTTTATAACTTTTTTACCAATTATAGCACCGAATAATAAAGCAATAATAACCGCTAAACCTGCACGAAAAGAGATGTATTGAAAAACTCCTGCTCCGGGAAAGTTTAAAGTTTCAAGATATTTAAACAAATAGTACAACATTGGCTTTAATTATTCTGCGTTAAAAATTTCGTTTACAATTTCCCGATCATCAAAGTGATTTCTCACCCCTTTGATTTCCTGATATGTTTCATGACCTTTACCTGCAACAAGGATGATATCTCCAGGTTGAGCAACGATACAGGCTGTTCTGATAGCTTCCTTCCGATCAACTATCGACAGAACTTTAATGCGTTCTTTGAAAGAAATCCCTTTCATCATTTGCTCTATTATTTCAGCAGGATCTTCACTTCGTGGATTATCTGAAGTTAGAATTACACGAGAACTACCCTGAACCGCTTCTTTTGCCATTTCAGGTCGTTTCATCGGATCGCGATCACCTCCAGCCCCAACAACAGTTATCAATTGTTGCTGCCCCTGACGAACCAGATTTATGGTTTCTATCACATTTTTTAGTGCATCAGGAGTATGAGCATAATCTACAATAGCCGTTTTTCCTGTTTTTGAGCGAATGGTCTCAAAACGACCATCAACCGATTGTAGTTGACTCAATGCAACCAGCACTTCCATTTTATCAAATCCCAGTAGAACAGCAGCACCATATACAGCCAAAAGATTTTGTGCATTAAAATGACCCACAAACTGAGTCCATATTTCATGTCCGTCAACCTCCAGTTGCATACCTTCGAACATACTTTCAATAATCTTAGCCTTAAAAGTTCCCATCCCCTTAATGGAATAAGTATTCTTTTCTGCCTTGGTATTTTGCATCATTACCATGCCATTCTTATCGTCTGCATTCACCAGACAGAAGGCTTCTTTATCCAAATTATCGAAGAATGATTTTTTAGCCTCGATATAGGCTTTAAAGGTTTTATGATAGTCTAAATGATCATGTGTAATATTGGTAAACAAGGCTCCATCGAACTGCAAACCAGCCACCCTGTTTTGATCGAGCGAATGCGAACTTACTTCCATAAAGCAATAATCACAGCCAGCTTCTACCATTTGAGCCATTAAACTATTTAATGCAATTGCATCAGGTGTTGTATGTGTTGCCTGAATTTCTTCTGAACCTATATAATTTGCAACAGTTGAAAACAATCCGGCTTTATAACCTAACGATGAAACCAACTTATAAAGTAAAGTAGCGATTGTGGTTTTTCCATTAGTACCGGTTACGCCAACCAGTTTAAATTTTCTTGATGGGTAATCATAAAAAGCGGATGCCATCTTACCCAAAGCAAGTGAACTATTTTTAACCTCTACTATGATAGCATCTTCAGGATATGAATCAGGTGCCTTTTCACAAATAACACATCTGCATCCGGCTTCCAAAACCTGCTTTATATATTGATGTCCGTCATTAACTGTACCTTTAACCGCTACAAATGCCGAACCCTCTTTGGCTTTTCTTGAATCAAAGCAAATTTCAGTTATCTCAACATCATTGTCATTTATGATTTTGATAACCTCAACTTCTTTTAATATATTATTCAAATTCCTCACTTCTCAGATTTAATAGTTAGCCCATCTTCAAATAAATTGTAGAACCTCTTCTGAAATTCTGACCTGCCGTCATTGATTGCTGACGCACCCGTCCTACTCCACTTAGCTCAACCTTTAAGCCCATGTTTTCAAGAATCGAAACCGCATCTTTTGCTCCCATTCCTAAAACATTAGGCACCAAACCTTCCGGAAAACTTTTTGATGCCAGATGAATATCGTGTTCGCGAGCTTTGGTTGATGCCCATTGCGAGTTTATTTCCTGCCCTTTTACATTGATTCCTACCTCTTCAAAAACAGCTAAAAGATCTTCTTTCAGACCACCTTTTGCATATGGTTGATATTCACCAACAGGTATTTCGTATTCTTCTTTAATATCAGGATGATCGTAATTTTGTGCATAAACCCGATCGGCGATTTCACCAAACACAGAACCTGCAACAAGATTCCCATAATATACGTTATTCGAAGGGCCATTGACAACCACTATGCAACTGTAAAGAGGTCTGTCAGCCGGAAAATATCCCACAAATGAGGCCTGATACTGAACCCCGCCTTCACCTTTATAACCAGATTTTCCTTTTGCTATTTGGGCTGTTCCGGTTTTACCGGCAATTTTATATCGATTATTTTTAATGTTTTTGGCTGTACCATTTTCAACTACCCCCACAAGCAACTCATGCACTTTCTCAATTGTCTCCAATGAACATATCGAAGGATTTATCACTTCCGTTTCTCGTTGCTCTAATATTTCGCCATGACGCGAAACCGCTTCAACAAACATAGGTTTCACCATTTTACCGTTATTGGCAATTGCATTATAAAAAGCCAAAATTTGTAGAGGAGTTAACTGTGTTTCGTATCCAATCGACATCCATGGCAAGGTTGTTCCCCACCAGTCTTTTTCCTTAGGATATTTTATACGGGGTATTCCTTCACCTTTTATCTCAATGCCAAGCGGATCATTTAAGTTCATCGAATACAAACGATCCACAAATCGTCGGGGATTATCCTTGTAATTATTAAAGATGATTTTTGAAATTCCAACATTGGATGATTTCTCAAAAGCCTGACGAACAGTAATAGTTCCAAAGCCTCCATGATGGCTATCAGTCATTCTTCGATCATAGAAATAACAAGAGCCTTTGCCGGTTTCAATGCTATCTTCCAATTTTACCACTCTATCTTCAAGAGCCACAATCATCGAAGCAAGTTTAAAAGTTGATCCGGGTTCTGTAGCTTCTCCTATTGCATAATTATATTGCTCAGAATAATCACCAGACGAAGTAAGACCCAGATTAGCGATGGCCTTAACTTTTCCTGTTCCT
This sequence comes from Carboxylicivirga caseinilyticus, assembly GCA_025499705.1. Taxonomy (GTDB): domain Bacteria; phylum Bacteroidota; class Bacteroidia; order Bacteroidales; family Marinilabiliaceae; genus Carboxylicivirga; species Carboxylicivirga caseinilyticus. The sequence continues at coordinate 7,387 of JAFMVE010000027.1, read as the reverse complement.
ACCTCCATTAAAATAGCGCAACCATGATCTGCCCTATGCTCCCTTAACTGTTCTAATAAAGCCTGCTCTGCCACATCCTGTAAACCAATATCAATGGTTGTAATCACATCATTACCATCCGTTGGTTCAATTTCTTCTTCTACCACCCAATTACCTGCAACACGTGTCTTGTTGCTGATTCCATTAATACCTTTTAGTGTATTATTGTAAGCCATCTCCAGACCAAAACGTCCGCCCAGATCTTTTTCAGCATACAAACTACCTATCGTACGGGAGGCTAAATCACCAAATGGTAGTCTACGATTCTCGTATTTCTTTTCGATGTATCCACCTTTATTTGGACCTAACCTAAACAATGGAAATTGCTTCACTATCTTAAGATCAGTAAATGAAATTCTACGCGGATGAACCTGATAATATCGTTTCCCTTGCGCTCTGGCCTTTTTTAAATTATTACGGTAATAACTGGCCGAGTTATCCTTATAAAATTTAGATAAACAAATTGCCAGACTATCTACATTTGCGTTAAATACCTCATCAGTCAGACCATTGGCCTTCATATCCATATATATCCGGTAAGTTGGCACCGAACAAGCCAGTTTACGAAGATCTGAAGCAAGAATATCTCCACGATTAGCATCAATAATAATATCTTTATTAGTGAGTTTCATTTCTTCCTCAGCCCACTTATCACCCTCAATTAATTGCAAATAAAGTGCACTTACAATAATCCATGCAGCAAGCAAACCTATACTTATATAGACTACTCCAAATCGTAATATGATACCTTTCTTAATCTGCATTGCTACTACTTTCGCACTTTTAATTTTCGTGGAGGTTCAGTTAATTCCTCCAAATCCAAATTTTTGGCTCTCACTTTCTTTAAAACTTCACTTTGCTTACTCATAAACATCAGCTCCGATGAAGTAGTGATTGCTTCGTATCGTAATTCCTTTAAATCTTTATTTAGATCAGCGACTTTACGCATTAATTCTTCCATCTTATAGTGATTCCCGATGTACAGAAATCCCATAAATGCCAGGTAAATAAAAAATGGCATTTGCTTCGTAACCAATGTTCTGGTAAATATTCTACCATTAATAATGTCGCGAAACGAGATACCTTTTATCTCTCCAAACTCCTCTTTGGACTGAATAAACTCAGTGAATTTATTTTTTCTCCAATTCATACCCTCTCAGCAATTCTTAGCTTCGCACTTCTGGCTCTGCCGTTTACTTCAATTTCTTCATCGGTCGGTACAATAATCTTTCGATTGACCGCTTTAAACGGAACATTAGTCTGACCGTATATATCCTGTTCGGCATTTGCTTTATCACAACTACCCGAACGAATAAAGTTTTTCACCAACCTGTCTTCCAGACTATGATATGATATCACACTCAACCTTCCACCAACAGCTATAGCATCAACAGAAGCATTAAGTACTGCCTTTAACACATCCATCTCTTGGTTGACTTCAATTCGTAAAGCCTGAAAAACCTGCGCTAAGAATTTAGATTGTTCTTTTTTAGGACCACAATTCTCGGCAACTTCTTTGAGATCTGTTGTGGTTTCAAATAAATTGGCAGAGCGTCTTTTCACAATCTGTCCTGCTAATTTGCCGGATTGCTTTATCTCTCCGTATTGCCAGAACAAACGCTTCAATTCCGATTCATCATATGTATTTACAACATCGGCCGCTGTTTTCTGAAGTTGCTGACTCATTCGCATATCCAATTTTCCATCAAAACGAAATGAAAATCCACGATCAGCCTCATTAAAATGATGCGACGACACACCTAAATCACCAAGTATGCCATCTACTTTTTCAACACCTATATATCTTAAAAAATGAGTTAAATACCGGAAATTATGACGGACAAAAATTAGTCGATCATCATCAGGCCGATTAGCATATGCATCCGCATCCTGATCAAAAACAATTAATTTACCATCATCTAATCTGCTTAGAATTTCACGACTGTGACCTCCTCCTCCGAAAGTTAAGTCGACATAGATCCCGTTTGGTTTTATAGCCAAACCATCTACCGACTCTTTCAACAACACTGGTATATGATATTCTTGTTCCATGCTCTTATGATTACCCTACTCTGTTAGCGGAGCATCCCTACCCAGCAACTCTTCTGCCAAATTACCCAACTCCTCTCCTTCCAGTTCACCTGCCTCTAACTGCTGCTTGCTCCACAATTCAATACTACTTCCTACACCCAGCAAAACCACCTCACCGTCAACACTAATCATATCCATCAAACGCTTTGGTACCAAAAAACGACCATTCCCATCAAGTGCAATTTCTGCGGAAGAACGATACATAGCTCTTTTTAACCGACGATCCTTCTGACGATAAGAACTCAATCTTTCCTCCCACACTTTCACTTCTTCCGTCCAACGATCATAAGGAACCAAAACCAGACAATCTTCAAACAAATCTTTACTGATCACAAAACACTGTTGACCACCATCACTCATTGCTTTCTTAAACAGTGATGGCAACACAATGCGCCCTTTTGCATCAGGCTTACAAACAAAATCGCCTATAAATGTGATCATTAACAAAATGAAATTAGTAATGTAAAAGTAAGTAAAAAAGAAACCACTTCCAACCACTTTACTCCACTTTATACCACATTGTTAATAACTTTTCCTACCAACATTCAACCATAGTCAAATGATTTCATGGTTTAACTGGCGTTATTTCTAATATTTTTTCTAAACTTTAAGCTCAAATTTGTTAACAATCATCATGAGTGATAAAGAAACGCCAGCTAAACTTATTGATATAGACAAGGTTTTTGAAGAGAAGAATCCGGAACTAAAAAAAATCATTCCCAAATTTCTAATCAAATACCTGAAACGAATCACCCATCAGGATGAAATAAACGAGTTTATCGTTAATAATTCTCACATTTTTGGGATAGAGTATGCGGAAGCTATAGTCAAAAATTTCGGCGCAAGATACATCATTAATGGAGAAGAAAACATACCAAAAGAAGGAAGATTTGTGTTTGCAGCCAACCACCCGTTAGGCGGAATGGACGGAATGGTGTTTGTAGCCGCTGTAGGTAAGTTTTTTAGCCAATTGAAATTTCCGGTTAATGATATTTTGATGAATTTAAAAAATCTGAATTCAATATTCTTACCTGTTAACAAGCATGGCGGACATCCAAAAGAAGCTGCCCGTTTAATAGATGAAGCATATGCCAGCGATGCTCAAATGCTCATGTTTCCGGCAGGATTGGTTTCAAGACGTAAAAAAGGCATCATCAGAGACCTGGAATGGAAGAAGACATTTGTAACTAAAGCTAAACAACACAAACGATCAATAATTCCGGTTCACATTTCGGGTGAAAATACCAATTTCTTTTACAGCCTTGCCAATTGGAGAAAAAGATTAGGCATTAAGGCTAACATTGAAATGCTTTATCTGGCAGATGAGCTTTATCAACAATACAATAAAACAATTGTAATTACTTTTGGCAAACCCATCCCTTCAGAAAAACTGAATGATGGAACAGCTCCTTACGATTGGGCTCAAAAAATAAGAGAGGAAGTTTACTCCTTGAAAAAATAAACTAAATTTGTAAGTCATTAACAAAACTAGTGAATGAGAGCAAAAGACATTATACCTCCTGTGCCTCGCGAAGAGCTTGAAGCTGAATTAACACAGGAAACTTTTGTTAGGAACACCAACAAGGGGAATAATAAAATTTACGATTTTACAGCTCATGAAGCACCTGCTTTAATGAAAGAAGTAGGCAGATTAAGAGAAGTCAGCTTTCGAATGGCAGGCGGTGGTACAGGTAAAGATGCCGATATCGATGACTATGATATTGCTGAAGTTCCTTATCGTCAATTGATCGTTTGGGATCCGGAGGAAAAGCAAGTACTTGGCGGCTACCGTTATTTATTAGGTAATGACATACCTGTAGATGAAAATGGCCAGGTTAAATTAGCTACTTCACGACTTTTCCATTTTTCGGAAAGGTTCATAAAAGAATATTTACCGACTACTATTGAATTAGGTCGCTCCTTTGTTCAACCTATTTATCAGTCATCAAAAGCAGGTGCTAAAAGCCTGTTTGCACTTGATAACTTATGGGATGGATTGGGATCTTTGATTGTTAGTCATCCAGAAATGAAATATTTTTTCGGTAAGGTAACCATGTATACTCATTACAATAAATCTGCGAGAGATTTGATCCTAGGCTTTATGAGTAAACATTTTGGAGATCCTGACAACTTGATTTACCCACACGAACCGGTAAAAATTGGACTGACTCAAGAAGATATTAAGGTAATTTTTCCCAATAACACCTTTGCTGAAGATTATAAAATTCTGACAAAGAAAGTGCGCGAATTTGGAGAAAATATTCCACCATTGATTAATGCCTACATGAATTTATCTCCTTCGATGAGAACCTTCGGAACTGCTATTAACGATAGGTTTGGAGATGTTGAAGAGACTGGTATAATAATTACTATCAATGAATTATACAAACAAAAAGTGGGTCGACATGTAACAACATTCAAACCCGATGAACCACACAATTAAAAATATCACAAAATAAAAGAATGAGCTGCTTTCAAACAATTGCAGCTCTTTTTTTTTATATATTTATTGATAATCGAACCATATATGATAGACCAATTTGATTTAGTTGTAATAGGAAGCGGACCTGCTGGTTTTTCTGCTGCAGTGAGAGCCCTTGATTATGGATTACATGTATGCATTGTTGAAGCCAAACATCTTGGTGGAGCAGGCATTATGAATGGTGCTCTTACTTCAAAAACCATGTATGAACTATCGATGGATTATGCAGTTGCTGCCAGAATTGACAGAGGTTACAGAGTTGGTGCTCTTAGCGTTGATTTTAATGAAGTAAAAAAAACCGTTATTAGAGCTGCAAAAGAAAAGCAATACCAAATGTTAAGTCAGATTGAGACCTTCTCCCCTGAAAAAAGCAAAAAAGGTTCCTTATCTATTGAATATGGATGGGCTAAATTTAAAACTCCCAACTCCATTGAAGTAAAAAACGATAACAGCACAAAGGAAATATTTGCTAAAAACTTTGTTATTGCAACTGGTTCAAGACCGAGAGAATACGAACAGTTACAAATTGATGGAGAAAGAATTATCACTTCAGATGGCATTCTTGATCTAAAGGAGTTTCCTGAAAGAATGTTGATAATTGGATCTGGTATCATTGGCTGTGAGTTTGCAACTATTTTTTCCAATTTTGCTCAAACAGAAGTTCATTTACTTGACCGATCCAACAGGGTATTACCTTATGAAGATGATGATGTCAGTTCCTTTGTATCGAAAAATCTGGAAAATAATGGTGTTTTAATTCATCACACAGCAACGTTACGGCATATAAAAAAACATCCTAAACACCTTGAAGTGGTCCTTGATTATCAGGATGGTCACAGTAAAGTGATAGAAGTTGACGTTGCTTTGGTTGCCATTGGCCGGGTCCCAAACACCGAAAGCCTGGGTCTTGATAAATTGGGTATCCAAATTAATTCTAATGGAACAATTCCAATAAAGGATGATTGCGTTTTACATGATGATACAGGCCATTGTCATGTTTATGCTGCCGGTGATGTTACAGGGCATACGCAATTATATAGTGTAGCCGAATTCCAGGGAAGGCTGGCAGCAGAAAAAATCGGGGATGTACCTTTATATCCTCTTGACTATTCACACATGTCAACTTTAATGTTCTTTAAACCAGAGGTAGCAGCTGTTGGAGCCAACGAAAAAATGCTACAACAGAAAAAGATTCCTTATAAAGCAGCCTTCTATTCTAACAAATTGGTAAACAGAGCTATTGCCATGCGAAATACCAATGGATTTGTTAAAATACTGGTTAGCAACGATGAAGAACAAAGAATTCTTGGCATGAGAGCTGCCGGTCCACAGGCATCCGCTTTTATTGTTTCAGTGGCGCACTTAATTAACCAGGGAAACAGTTTGCAGGAAGTTTTAAAAATATTTTATCCTCACCCTAGTATACCTGAAGGAATACAAGAATGTTTAAGAACCATCAGCAATAAATCAATCTATAAAAAAGAGGCTTTCCCAGATTTAATTCACATACGCGAATGGCTTCCTGACTAAATCATCTTAATCATGGCTTCATCCAAAAAATTTCGCTTCTCATTCATCGTTGTAATTTTAATTGGTGTTTGGTTTTTCCTTCCACACCATTTAAGAATGGCTTTTACTTATTGGTTCCCGGGTATTGAAGACTACAAAATATTCGATAATCGGGAAGTAATAGCCTCTGATGATCCTTTTGAATGGCCGGTCAGTAAAACCTATAATCAATTTGAGTTTTCGCAACAACAAAGAGACTCTTTAGAGCATTATAGCACTGTAGCCTTTCTGGTTATACAAAACGACAGCATTTTATACGAAGAATATTGGGATGATTATGGACCGGATTCATACTCAAATTCATTTTCCGCCTCTAAAAGCCTGGTGTCATTTTTAATTGGAGCCGCCATAGACGATGGCTACATTTCTTCAGTTGATCAGAAAGCAGGTGATTTTCTTCCATATATGAAAGATGGATTGAATTCTGAATTATCCATCCGGAATTTATTAACCATGAGTAGCGGATCAAATTGGGACGAAAGCTATAGCAGTCCAACTTCAATGACAACAAAAGCATATTATGGGAACGATTTGATTAGTCTTGCAGAAGATATTTCAATTGTGGAAGAACCAGGGAAAATTCACTCATACAAAAGCGGCGACACCCAACTATTGGCGCAAATTATAACCCACAGCACAAACAGAACCCTAAGTGACTATGCCTCAGAGAAACTTTGGAAACCACTTGGTGCCAAAAATACAGCACTTTGGTCACTTGATAAGAAGAATGGAACGGAGAAAGCATATTGCTGTTTTAACTCAAACGCTCGCGACTTTGCATTAATCGGCGCACTCATTAATCATCATGGCTTTTGGAGAAATCAGCAAATTATCAGTCAAAAATACATAGATGAAGCAATAACACCTGCAAGCTATTTAAAAACAGACGATGGAGAAGATCTAGATTTTTATGGTTTTCAATGCTGGATTATCAATTACGAAGGCTTCAAGATCCCTTATGCACGTGGTATTCTTGGTCAATATATTTTTTCAATACCTGAGAAAAATGCAATTATCGTACGACTTGGCCACAAACGGAGCAAGGTGCAAATAAATCATCACCCATCAGACGTATATTCTTATCTTGAAATGGGACTGGAATTATTACAATAAAAAAGAGGGTGTCCAAAAATTAAACATCAGAACAACGTTAGTTTCAATTTGTAATAAAATATCATTTTATGTCACCCCTAAATCCCCTGAAGG
>JAFMVE010000026.1 GCA_025499705.1 Carboxylicivirga caseinilyticus | reverse complement strand
AAGGATTGCATTTGAATCGTATTCAGCTAAGATAATTTCGAGGGTCGGATCTTTATTATTAGAAAGCTATTAAATCCGATCCTTATCTAATAATCACACTTCGTTTCTTAACGGGGTGTTTTTATTTTTGAACTTATATCAATGGGAATTGATTAGATATTGCTCCTTCGTTAGGTAACGAAGGAGAGTTTCGCTTTCAAGACTATTTTTGGCATCCAGTGTAATTTGTGGTTTAATTTAATAATTGGTAATTGGCTAATTAAGTCATCTATAATCATTCTGCCTGCAGCATTTTTCAAAAGATATTCATACATACAGCCCTCCGGGCTTTTGATTTACGTTGCTTATTTGCAAAGCACTTACTTACTATGCTGTCACAGACGTCCCTATCGGGACTTATGAAAACTAAAATTTCAGCTCTGATTATTCCCGAATAGTTACAGCATTTCTTTGTAAAGCAATATCATTCAGCGAAATGGAAGGATGGTGATTACGAGGTTTGCCAACCGATAACTTTTTATATTCAATCACCGATCGGGAACAAAAGTGCAAACAGGCAAAACACTGATGACAGTTATCTAACCATTCAACTTGTTTTCCCTTTAATCTGATATTTTGAAAAGGACAAACCTGCATACAATATCCGCACCGGATACAACCAGCTCCAACCGTAAATAAGCTTTCTTTACGTTCCTGCTTCTTTGAGACTAAGAGTTTAAAGTCTCCAAATATTGCAGCTTCTTTATCAAACTCATTTTTTAATTGAAGAACACTTTTACTTATTTGTGTTACTTTTTCCTGTGCTTCCTGATAGACTATTTTAGATTGTTTTGATCTCGAAAGTTTAATATATGGAAAATGAGCCGCTACCATTGGTATAAAATAACCAGCATTGAGAACCAAGCCTGCTTTTTTCAAGTATTTTTCAATCTGCGAGAGTGCATTTCCTATTCTTGGATTGGAACCGGTTACAACCACAAAAACAAATTCAGGATTTTGAAATGATGCATCCTTTAAAAACTCACAAACAATCCGAGGAACGGTCATAAAATGGAGTGGAAAGATAAAGCCTACTCTTTTGGAAGTTATCAAAACAGGCTTTTGTTTTAAGCTCCCGACTATTGGTAAAAGTTCACTTCCTTCAATTTGATTTTTAATAGATCGGGCTATACTTAAGCTATTACCGGTCCCCGAAAAGTAATACAAAGCTGTATCCATGAAACAAATTAGTTGGAGGGCAAATATACTTGTTTAAATAGGTTTATGGTATATAGAGATTGACTAGCTAATGCTACTTATCTAATAAATTTCTCCAATTGCCTTTAACTCATTACCATACCGGAAATAATCTTTAGTGAGTTGCAATTTATTATCAAGTTGCTCTAATTCTGAATAGAATTCCCGTTCAACAGGATTCGTTTCAATCACCTTGTGCATCCCGCCGTTTTTAATAACAACACGTTTATCTGCCAGAAGAATAAGTAAAGGATCATGCGTAGCCATCAAAACAATCTTATCTTTCTTCACGAGCAAATCAAGCGACTTCTTTTTATTAACTCCTGCATTCTCTATCTCATCAATAAGCACAATTGGTGCCTGTCCAATACATGCTACATCTGCAATCATCAGAGCTCTGGACTGCCCACCACTTAAAAAAGTAACAGGTGTCTCCGGTTGAAAAGGTTCTCCCGAAAGATCGTTTGCCAGCTTAATAACCTCTTCAACCACCTCATCAACATTCATCATAAAATGGCTTTGCGCATGCATCCTTAAGAATTCAATTACACTCATATCCAGCACAAAATTCATATTCTGTGTGATTTGAGCAATCAGCTTCCCTCCCATTTGTGCAATTCTGCTATCATCAGGTGAATCTCCATTAATCAGCACTGTTCGCCCGGTTGGAGTATCTTTATTTGCCAACCATTCAATATCTGCCAACAGCCTACTTTTACCTGAACCTGTTGGACCTACAATGCAGGTTATTTCACCTGGAATTAGTTTTATACTACATTTTTCAGGTTTACCACTTTTATCAATTCCGGCCAGTACTTCAAGACTTTCGATAGACTGAACTATTTGTGTCTCGTTTAAACCAATCATAAACTCATCAAACAATTCCAATAGCTGCTGAGCATCGGTAGCCTGATCTTCGAAAAAAGACGATGGTAAACCGGTGACTATTTCAACAAAAGTCAGGCTATCATCCTCTAATTTGAGATTAAACGAAGCAAGAAAATCGCTTACCATTGGAAATTTATCCAGAAGTATTCCTATTGATTGATCTGTTCGTTTCTGCTCCATTACAACTTAATTTTACGATTTAATCCAATCTGAAAATCTTCACCTACACGGGTTTCACCCAGACAGTAAGAGCATAATGCAGCAGGCATTGAAAAACGTAATTTCAGATTTTCTGAAGTTTCAAAATCATTGGCATTTACAACCAGTTTCGCTAAGCGATCAGCACCTTGTCCGGTGATACCATTAATAAACAAAACCTTACACTTAGAATTAACCTGTTGAATCTTGAACCTAAAGACCTCACGTTCAGCTTGTGAAACTAGATCGCTTTTTGTTACCACGACAACATCAGCCATTTTAACCATAGGTCCGGTTTTTAACGGTGTATTAATACCACTTAGATTATCCAATATACAAACAGCCAATACTTCTTTTAAATGGGGGGCACAACGATTACAAAGTCCTGCACTTTCGGTAACCAAAACCTCAAAATTCTTTTCGCGTGCCCAAACAAAACAAGCTTCAATATTGGAAACAAAATAATGATCTGGACATAAATTACCAGCCAGACCTGTTTGAGCAACAATTCCATTTTTGGTGTATTGTTCTTCATCCAAAGCACTCAGGCAATCAAACTTTATCACGCCACACCTATCTTTCAAATGCGGCAAACTCTCAATCATCTTTATTATAACCGAGGTTTTACCCGAAGAGGGTGGTCCGGAAACTGTTATCAGTTTTATTGCCATAAGCCTTATTTTTTTGTCCACACTTCCATAAAGGCTGTGCGAATATCGTCTTTTAAACTACCAATATCGTAGGATCTCAGAAAATCCCAACCCAGCCACTTAACTTCTTCCTTTAGATGGTCATTCTTACATTCAGGATGAATAGCAGGGAAATACCGATCACACAATAAGTCACCAGTTTCCTTACTCATTAAAAACCTGAGCAATGCTTCCTTTTCCTTTGCCTTGCCTTTTTTCACCAGTAAAAAAACAGGACTGGCAATAGCACCATCCTTTGGCCAAACTACCTTTACATTTTCATTCTTTATTCTTTTTGAAAAGAACCAGGGCATGACGTAAACAGCAGCCTCTCCGCCATATTTATTATTAGCAGATTTAATCATCTCCGCAGGATGCATTCCTTTTACAATATTTTTTGCGAAAGCACGAATCGCATCTAATCCACCATCCTTAAAAAACGGAAGCAAAACAGCATTACAAAAAAAGTCATCTTCACCACGCATGATGATGCTATTTTCAAACTCTGGCAATAAGAGATCAGACCATTGTTCAGGTATTTTACGATTACCCAACTTTACCTCATCCACCACCATAACCAGCATATTGGCTGTATACATGGTATAATAACCTTTTGGATCGAAATATTGAACTTTTTCCAGATATGAATTAAGTTCGTAAGGCTGATAGGTTTCAAAAGCTCCTTTTTCTATGAATTTCTCAACAAATGGTTTATGAAAAAAATTATTGATATCCGATGCCATAATTACATCAGGCAATTCATCAACATCTTCAATACTGTCCAATAAAGGATAATACGATAATTCGTGATTAACATTACCTTCTATCAATATATTCAAGTCATTAAACTGGTCGGGAAACTTTTGAAAATGCGACTCACAAAATTCTTTAAAAGGATTACGGAGACCACAAGGTAGCATGGCTGAAAAATCAAGACTGGATCTGTCAATCTCTAATGACACTTCGTTTGCTATTTGCTTATTCAGTGATTTAATAAAAAGATCGGGATCAATATTACTGGAAGAAAGAACAGTATGCAATCTGAGGAATTTTCCTATTTTTTGAAGATTCTCTTTCTTAAAATAGTTTCCCAATCCCTGTTTCTCTAATTCACTAATTATTTCAGGATAAGTTTCTGCAATTTGTATAAGATTTTCATTTCCGCTAATCATAGAATCGGGTAATTAATTATTTATTCCAGTGCTTTTTTGTTATTAGTCCCACAGATAACGTGCCTAATATTTATGGTTATATGGAATAACTCTTTAGGACTTTGATTAAAGGCTATATAAGGTAATATAAATCTTTCCACTTAATTAGCAATCCTACATATTTGTAACATCTCTGCACTTTGTCTTTTACAATTTTGTGTATAAAAAGAAAGCCTGAGCAATAACGCCCAGGCCTCATCCTCTTCATTGGTTTAGTTGTTATTTTTTGTTCAGAATAGTTTCAATTTCATCCATAATACTGTTCATTGCAGCAATGGCTTGTTCAAAAGGTTCTGAAGTTGTCATATCAACACCTGCTTTCTTTAAAATCTCAATCGGAAAATCAGAACCTCCGGAAGAGATAAATTCCATGTAACGTTCTTTTGCGCCCTTTTCACCAGCCAAAACTTTTGATGCCAATGCCTGAGAAGCAACAAAACTTGTACTATATTGATAAACATAGAAACTCATGTAAAAATGAGGGATAGCAGCCCATTCAATTCCAATGTTATCTTCAACCATACAAACCCCTTTATCGTGTCCGTAATACTTACGACAAATATTGCTGTATAACTCAGTGAATTTCTGTCCTGTCAATGGCACACCTTGTTCAGCCATTTCATGAATTTTTAATTCAAATTCAGCAAACTGAGTCTGACGGAATAAAGTTCCTTTAAAGCCATCCAACATGCTCATTAAAAGAGATAATTTCAAACCATCATCTTTTAATTTCTTTTGCATCATATCATTCAACAACACCTCATTAAATGTTGAAGCCACTTCGGCAACAAACGTTGCATAATGAGATGTAGCGAAAGGTTGTGTTTTATTAGAATAATAACTATGCATGGTGTGTCCCAGCTCATGAGCCAATGTACTTACCTCGTTATACTGATCGGTATAGTTCATTAAAATATATGGATGAACATCATAGGCAGCACCGTTAGAATATGCTCCGCTTCTTTTACCAGTATTTGGATAAACATCAATCCAACGGTTATCAAAAGCCTGTTTTACAACACTTACATACTCTTTTCCAAGAGGTTTAAAGGCGTTTAAGATTAATTCCTGTGCTTCGTCGTAAGTATATTTTAACTCAACACCTTTAACGGTTGGGGCATAAATATCTGAATATTTTAAGGTATCAACACCCAACATACGTTTCTTCAATTCCAGATAACGGTGGAAAGTTGGTAAGTTCTTATTAACATTCTCAATTAACGAATGATATACCTCAACCGGAATATTATTAGGTTTTAAAGCGGATTCCAAAGCTGATTCGTAATTGCGTGATTTAGCTCCAAATACATCTACCTTAATATTTCCATTTAAAAGTTCCCCATAAGTACCTTCAAACTTCAAATAGTTATCCCAATAGATCTTAGTAGCCTTTTCGCGGTCTTCTCTGTTAGCTGAAGTTCTTTGAACACTAAAAGCTGTACGGTTTAATTCAATCTCTTCACCATTACTTAAAGTCATATTCTCCCAAGGCATTTCGGCATTACTAAAAACATTGAAAGCTGAATTTGCAGTACCGGTAATCATACCAGTTTTTGCCATTAAGGCCTCTTCAAGATCTGATAAAGTATGCATTTTCATACGTGATATATCTTCCAGATCAAGACGGTGAATCTCAAGCTTAGGCTCCTCCTTTAAAAATTTCTGAATGGTTTCATCAGGTATTGCTGCCAACTCGGGAGATACGAAAGAAGCTAACTGACCAAAATTGATGAATACCTCACGTATCTTTTTGGTACGCGCCATATTATCCATATCACGCAAGTCCATATCCGACTTTAATGATGCATAGATATATAAACGATAGCCTTCTTTCATCAAATTATCAGAGTAGGTCATATAAGCTAATAATTTATCAGCTGAGACACCTAAAGTTCCTTTAAAATCTGAGATCTTCTTCATCTCTTCCTTAAATTCCTCCAGTTTCTGTTCCCATACTTCGTCTGATTCATAAACAGGAGTCAGATCCCATTTGTATTGGTCTTCAATAGCTGAACGCTCTTGTTGTGCCTGAAGTGGTAATGTAGCGGCTAAAGCTAATATTACCATCATAAAAGGTTTAGTAAATCGTTTCATTCTTTAGTTGTGTATTTTAGTAAGTTGCTAAAATAATGACATTGTTCATTTAAAAGAATGACTTATTTCATACAAAGTCCAATGCCATACTTAATTAGCTTACGATAACGAGAATTATTTAATGATTCAGTCAATATTTAAAATATGCCTATCATTTGTTTGATTTGATGATATTTAAATAGAATTCAAATTTTAAAATCTATCCTTTTTGAGTTTATGATGTAAATCATTATTATTTGTTATCTGCATTCAACTGACAATCTGCAATAACACAAAACTTTTCCTATATTTGCAGCGATTTATTTAAATCGGACAGTTCGAAACCATCCTGTCGGTAAAAAAAACTAGGACCTTGTACAGTTATCTGTATATCATTTCTCGTTTGGCACCTTGTGTGTTTTACCTTCACCAACGACTTTCCGGTTTATATCATTATCAAAATTTTACGATCATGGATAAAGCCGTAGTATTGTTATCAGGAGGTTTAGATTCAGCAGTAGCCTTATATCTTGCCAAAAGCAAGGCTAAAGAAGTACATGCTATTTCGTTTGATTATGGTCAGCGTCACAATAAAGAACTGAATTCTGCCAAAGCCATCGCACTTAAAGCAGGTGTAGCAGCGCATCAGATTGTAACTTTAAAGCTGGATCAATGGGGAGGATCTTCTTTGACTGATAAAAATATGGAAGTCGAGAATGGAGATGTTACCCGAACCGACATCCCTGTAACTTATGTTCCGGCCCGAAATATGGTTTTTTTATCAGTTGCAGCATCCTATGCCGAAGCCATTGGCGCACAAAATATTTTTATTGGAGTTAGCCAGGTTGACTACTCCGGGTATGTTGACTGTCGCCAGGAATTTATCGACAGTATGGAAAAGGCCATTAACCTGGGTACAGTGATGGGAGCAGAAAAGAATCAGCCAATTAAAATACATGCTCCATTTGTAAATATGACCAAGTCAGAAGAAATTACTCTCGGCACACAGTTAGGAGTAGATTTCGGTCTGACCTGGAGTTGTTACCGTGGAGGTGAAAAACCTTGCGGTACCTGCGACAGTTGTTTGCTAAGAGCAAAAGCATTTGCCGAAGCCGGAGTAACTGATACGTCATTATAATTAGAAACAACGTAAGCATTTTAAGTGAAGATGAGTAAATTGGTTTTAGCCAACGAAGGAGTTTTTCCGGTTGTGAAAGATAAAAATGGTAATCCGTTAAGCGATCAGCCCAAGACAGGCTTACTAATGCCGGGAACTATTCAGGGAGAAGGAAAGCTGGCAGGTGTACCCTCACTATTTATTCGTTTATCGAGTTGTAACCTTCGTTGCATCTGGCAAATGGAAGACGGAAGCTATTGCCGTTGCGACACTACATATGCTTCTTTTCATCCCGATCAAACCATAGAAATGGAAGTGGATGAGATAGTTCAATGGCTGAAACACAACATGGGCTCTGTTAAGCATGTTGTAGTTACCGGTGGCGAACCTTTGTTACAAAAGAAACCTTTAGCTCTTCTTTGCCAAAAAATAAAAGAAGAGTTGAATCTCCATATCACAATAGAAAGCAATGGAACATTATTCGATAGCGAAGTTGCTCAGTGGGTTGATCTGTTTAGTATTTCTCCGAAATTACGAAATTCAGAGCCCAATTCAGAAAAGCTAGCCTCTTACAACCTTAAAGATGCCGGACCGTTTAAGTTTCATGCCGATAAGCGCCGTAATATTGGCGCACTACAATCCTACATCGACATTTGTAATCAATCAGATAAGGAATTACAGTTGAAATTTGTGATTGGAAAAACAGAAGATTATAAAGAGATTCAAAGCGAATACCTGGATCAATTAGCCGATTATCATTCAAATGATATTCTGCTGATGCCCTTAGGAGCCACCCGGGAAGAAATAGCCAAGTCGGCTCCAATGGTTCTTGAGATGAGCATTGCCAACGGCTGGCGTTACAGTCCACGTGTGCATATCGATTTATTCGGATCAAAAAGCGGAGTTTGACATAAAGCCGCTAGCTGTTAGCTATTAGCTTCCAGCCTCTATCTACTAAAAGCGAAGCGTTCTAATCTCTAACAACTTATAATATGTCTGAAGATAAATTCCTAGGCAAACAAGTTACCTACCCTCAACATTATGCACCCGAAATGTTGGTGGCTGTACCTCGTCAACTAAACCGTGAGCAATATGGTTTGCAGGAAAACAACCTGCCGTTTGTTGGTTTGGATGTTTGGCATGCTTATGAATTGAGTTTTCTTACTGAAAAAGGGTTACCTGTTACAGGTTTATTAAAACTAGTTTATCCATCAGATAATGAGTTTTTAGTCGAAAGTAAATCATTAAAACTATATCTAAATTCCTTTAACATGGAACGCTATGGATGCAATCCAAAGGAAGGGATCAAGCTGGTAACTAATATCATTAAAAAAGATTTGGATCGGACTTTAAAAACAGAAGTTCAGGTTTCGTTTTTCGACAAGCTTGAAACAAACAGTCCTTTTGATTTTACAACTTACCAAGTATTAGAAGATGAACCTATTGCATCAGAAATTAGTTTTGATCATTTTAATGAGGCTCCAGAATTATTAAAGTATGCTTCAAATAAAGAATTAAAAGTAGGCTCTCACCTATTACGCAGCAACTGTAAAATTACCAATCAACCCGATTGGGGATCTGCCTACATTTATCTTAAAGGAGAACAAACACCAGACAAAATGAGTCTGCTTCAATATCTGGTTTCTATCCGCAACGAAAATCATTTTCACGAAGAGATTTGCGAAATGATTTACACACGTCTTTGGAATTTGTTCAAACCTGAGGAATTAATGGTAGCTTGTATCTATACTCGTCGTGGCGGTATCGACATCTGCCCTGTAAGAGCCAGTCAAAGTAGCTTACTGAAACTCGAACTTACCAATCCGGAAGTTTTATCTTTAAAATTACTCAGACAGTAAGCTGATAAATGTTATTTAGCTGTTTTAGGTCCCAATTCAATAACCTCCATGTCTTTAATATCATTACCATCTATGGTGAATCGAAGTGCTGTTCTAACCGCATGGAATCCTGAACGACCTGCAGCACCAGGATTCAGATGCAGAAGGTCCAGATTTTTATCATACATAACCTTAAGTATATGAGAGTGCCCGGTTATAAAAAGCTTGGGCCTCTTTTTTATTAATTCAGCTTTAACCCGTTTTTCATACTTTCCCGGATAACCACCTATGTGAATAAGATACACCTGCAGGCCTTCGCATTCAAATTCAAGCACTTCATCCAACTCCTGCCTAATAACAGAATCGTCGATATTGCCATATACCGCCCTTACGGGTTTAAATGCTCTCATCTCATCCAGAACTTTTATATCACCTAAATCACCAGCATGCCAAATCTCGTCCACATCTTTGAACAATTCTTTAAATCGCGCGTCAAAATATGAGTGAGTATCAGATAAAAGACCAATTCTTTTCATTAATCAAGCTAAATACAACACAAAGAATGCTTAAAAATAGGGCTTTTTTTTATAAATTTAATGCCTATCAATTGAGTGAATATGACCCAACATTTTTTCAATCGTGACATCAGCTGGCTATCATTTAATCATCGGGTTTTGGAAGAAGCAAAAGATGATAGCTTACCCCTATTCGAACGTATTAAGTTCATGGCAATTTATTCCAATAACCTGGATGAATTTTATAAGGTAAGAGTTGCTGAATATCGCAATGCAGCAGCTGATCCCCAGAGTTTCCCTGATATTCCTGATGCAGAAAAAACATTGGAAAAAATCAACTCTATCGTTGCTAAGCACTGGCTTGATTTTAGTCAGATTTTGAAAGAATCCATTTTGCCTCAGATGCATCTGAATGGACTAATTCTTCATTATAAAAGCTATCCTACACATCCCAGTCATCTTAAGTTCATCAGGGAGTTTTTCGATACAGAACTAACGCCTTACGTACAGCCCGTTCTATTGAACAAAGGGACACGTACCTTCTTAAGAGACAATAGATTATATTTAGCTATCAAGCTTTTTAAGAAAACTAAAAATGAAGAATCTAAAAAGTATCGCAAGCCCCGATATGCTCTGATAAAACTTCCAACCAGCGATGCTCCGCGTTTTGTTGAATTGCCTAAAGCTGACAATCAACATCACATTGTTTTTTTAGATGATGTAATCAGATATAATTTACAGGAGTTATTTCCTGGTTTTGATGTTGTTGGAAGCTGGGGAATAAAACTGGCCCGTGACGCAGATTTAGGCATTGAAGATGAATTTGGTGGAGATTTGATTGAGCGAATTAAGGAAAACCTAGCCAAGCGAAAAATTGGTAAACCTGCAGGCTTTTTGCACGACAGAAATATTCCTGTCGACTTATTGCATTACTTACAGGATACTTTTGATATTAATTCAAATGAATTGGTAGCCACAGGTAGTTATCTTAACTCACACGATTTTTTTACATTTCCGACACATCATACACCTCATTTGGTATGGAATGCACCCAAAGCCATTCTTCCTTTTGAACTAGAGGAAGCCGGTTCGATGTTTGAGGCTATCAAGCGAAAAGAACGTGTTTTACATTATCCATATCATTCGTTCAAATATGTCATTCAGTTTTTACACGAAGCTGCAACCGACCCAAAAGTAGAAGAAATAAAGCTTACTCAATACAGGGTTGCCAACAACTCTGAAGTTGTAAGTGCATTGATTGCAGCTGCCCATAACAATAAAAAAGTAACGGTTTTTGTTGAAGTTAAAGCCCGTTTTGATGAGGAGAACAATATCTATTTTGCTCAACAGATGGAACGTGCCGGAATTAAAATAATTTACAGCATCCCGGGACTTAAAGTTCATGCTAAAATGGCACTTGTTTTAAGAAGAGCCAATGGCGTAAGAAAACGCTCATTTGCCTACTTAAGTACCGGTAATTTTAATGAAAAAACCGCCCGTCTTTATACCGACCATGGATTCTTCACCTGTAACGATGAGTATCTTGATGACATGGAGAATGTATTTAAATACTTAAGTAATCAAAGAACTAAACCTCATCTCAACAAGCTACTGGTAACAAAGATCAATCTTCGGAAGAATATTATGGACCGAATCAATCGTGAGATTGAACTTGCCAAAACCGGCAAAAAAGGATATATCTTACTTAAGATGAACGGCATTCAAAACAAAAACCTCATCAATAAACTTTATGAGGCAAGCAGAGCGGGTGTAAAGATCGACTTAATTGTAAGAGGCATCTGCTGTTTGGTCCCAGATAAATCGTACAGTAGAAACATTAGGGTTTTACGCTTGGTTGACAGTTATCTGGAGCATCCTCGTATCTGGGTTTTCGGTAACGATGGACAAAAGGAAATGTTTTTATCATCAGCAGATTGGCTGAATCGTAATATTAACCGACGAATCGAAACTGCTTTCCCTATTGAGAATGATGATTTAAAGAATGAGATACTTGATATACTGGAAATGCAACTTAATGACAATGTTAAAGTTCGTCGTATCGATGCCAACCTGAATAATATACTTGACCCAAGTGACAGGCCTCCGTTACGTGCTCAGGTTAGTACATACAAATATCTATTAGAAAAGGACGAGGCCATTAGAGAAAAACACGAACAGAAATCCGAAACCAAACCCACAAAAGAATGAAACGATTGATCTTAGTTCGACATGCCAAAACAGAACAACTAGACTTTGGAAGCTCCAAAACAGATTATCAGCGTGAACTCAAAGCCAGGGGTTTTGACGATAGTGAGATTATTGCGCAAAAGCTGAATAAAATGGGCGTTAAACCTGATTGGATCGTGTCCAGTTCGGCCAAACGCGCCAAACAAACAGCCAAACACATTGCTAAGCATATTACTTACGATGAAGAGCAGATTGAATTTCAGCGTTTTATTTACGATGGTTACACAACTTCTGAATTTCTAAGTTTTCTTGAAAAATATAACAACTACGAAACGGTTATGGTGGTTGGCCATAATCCGGAAATAGCGATGTTAGGTATCAATCTGAGCGATGGAGACTATTACCATTTCCCAACCTGTGCAACAACATCCATCACATTCGATGTAGATAACTGGGCTGATATTAATGCACGTGAAGGAACACCTGAATGGTTTATTTATCCGGGCATGTTTAAATAGTCAGTTTTTCTGATGACTGAAATAATCAAGGCAAAAACGATATTAGGCACAGTAAAACAGCCTGATCATTGGTTTGGCAATTCATATAATCTGAATCTTTACAGAGGATGTTCGCATGGTTGTATTTATTGTGATTCACGAAGCACATGCTACCAAATTCAGGATTTCGACACCATTCAAATAAAAGGTAACGCTCTTGAATTACTTCATAAAGAATTACGATCGAAAAAGAAAAGAGGGACTATTAGTTTTGGATCAATGAATGATTGTTACATGCCCATTGAAGCAAAACAACAATTAACCCGGAAGGCACTGCAAATTGTCGCTCATCATAAATTTCCAGTGCATATTATAACTAAAGGCACATTGGTTACCCGTGATATTGATCTGCTAAAAGAAATTGGAAAAGTGTACTCGGCTGTTAGTATAACTATTACTACAGCTGATGATGATCTAGCTAAACAAATAGAACCTAACGCTCCCACATCTTCAGAAAGATTTGCAGCACTTAATCAATTGCGAAAAGAAGGAATATATGCAGGTATAACGCTTATGCCAATTCTGCCTTTTATTAACGATACCGAAGAAAATATACGGCAATTGGTTGAACTGGCGGCAGAGAATAATGCTGCTTATATTATTGCATCAATGGGAATGACCATTCGTGAAGGTCAGCGGGAATATTTCTATAAGAAGCTTGATAAGGAATTTCCTGGAATAAAAGAAAAGTACACTTCTACATTTGGTGATAATTACGGATGTGGTTCACCTAATGGGAAAAGATTACAGGAAATTTTTAAAAGTACCTGCTTTAAATACGGTATCTCAACTAAAATGAAGTTTTATCAACCGGAACTCAATAGTCAAATGACATTATTTTAAGATAAAGGTAAAAATCAAAAGTAAATTGAATTGCTAATAACATTCTTCAATTAATTAAAAATCGGTTCATCGATTAATTGATAATCACTTTTAAATTGAACTTCTGACTTTAATTTACCGGTCTTTTAAGCTTGAATCTTATACGCAATACGCCTTCCTCAAAACTGGTAGATCCCAGAATAAACTCTCCAACTTGTTTTGTATTTTCAACATGATCACCAATGCACAAACACTCATCATAATTACCAACAGTAACAACTCTTAACTCTTCACCTGCCTCTTCAGGTAAACGATCCAGTTTAAATTTAGTCTGGGCATCTTCCCTCGAAATATCATAACCATTTACATCAAGATGTTGGGCTAATACCTCATTCACCTTTGCTTCAATTACCTGTTCTTCTTCCGGTGTTAATGCCCGATCAAAATGATAATCACACTTCGACTTTTTCTTTTCAAGATGATTCGAAAACGAACGATCACAACCAAACATATTCACCATGGTTCTGTTCAAAACATGTTCAGCCGTATGCATTTCAGGATTATATGATTTCATAGATTTTATTTTTTCGGTTGAGTTGATGAGTTGACTATTTGATGATTTGAATTACTCATAATAACAATTCAACCATCCAACAAACTAACAGCTTAACATTTAACTTAGATCTTTTGCCTTTCTACTTTTATCTTGATTAACTAATCACTCCTGAACCAATCAACTCATCCTCATCGTACCACGAAGCAAACTGACCTGATGTGATTCCTCTCTGTGGCTGATCAAAAACCAAAAACATACCCGCTTCACGTCTATGAAGCACACCTGTCTGCAAGGGCTGACGATAACGAATACGCAATTTCAATCGTCGCGACTCCCCTACTCTCATCTCCAGATCCTCACGTACCCAATGAATCTCATCAGCATTTACTCGCAATACTTTTCGAAACAATCCCGGATGCTGCTTACCCATTCCGGTATAAACCTGGTTGAAATCAACATTGGTTCCGATGATAAATAATGGCTCGGCAAAACCTCCTATATTTAAACCTTTACGCTGACCGATAGTATAAAAATGTGCTCCATTGTGCTCTCCAATTTTTTTACCATATTTAGGATGAAATGCATATGGCTGTGATAATTCCATCAGATCTTCGTCTGTTGGATTCTCAACTTCTGCTTTTGACCAATTACGCACAAATAATTCGCTATGAGCATCAATATTAAAAACCCGTCCTTGCTTTGGCTCCAGTTTTTGTTGTAAGAAAACAGGTAAATCAACTTTACCCACAAAGCATATTCCCTGAGAGTCTTTTTTATGAGCCGTCACCAATTTAAGTTCATTGGCAATACGACGAACTTCAGGTTTAACAATATCCCCAATCGGGAACATTGCTTTTGATAACTGCTTTTGACTTAGCTGACACAAAAAATAGCTTTGATCTTTATTATCGTCGCTTCCGGCTAAAAGTCGATGCACTTCTTTACCGTCTACAATAATTGTTTCTTTACGGCAATAATGACCGGTAGCTACATAATCCGCACCTAACTCCAATGCTTTATCTAAAAAAACATCAAATTTAATTTCGCGATTACAAAGCACATCAGGGTTGGGAGTTCGACCTTTTTCATATTCGGCAAACATATAGTCAACCACACGCTTGCGATAATGATCGCTTAAATCAACCACATGAAAAGGAATCCCCAGTTTCATTGCCACAGCCTGTGCATCAAATTTATCATCCAGCCAGGGACAATCAGCCTTCAGTACTCCGGTTGTATCGTGCCAGTTTTTCATAAACAAGCCAATTACTTCGTACCCTTGCTCCTTCAACACATAAGCGGCAACACTTGAATCAACACCACCTGATAAACCTATAACTACTTTCTTCTTTTGCATCGAATCTTTAAAAATTGCAATTAGCGGACAAAAATACAGTTTTTTATTGAGTTTAGAATAAGTGTGAGTCAAGCAATACTTGTCTGAATTACATGAAACCAACCTTTTTAATCCTTAGCATTGTATATATTTGTGCGTCATGTGCGACACCGCATAAGGTGATTCCTAAATTACCGTCTGTCGCTATTGACAATATCAAATTTAATTCTTCAGACAGCCTCTATTATGGATATTTTGAAGATATTCTTCAGAAATCAGATAACAAAAGACTGCAACGTTGGGCCAAACGTAAAAATTATTCTTTAATAGGTTTTGAAGTAACAAATGCCAGTACTGAATTTACCAAAGGCTACCAGTTAAAATATTATTACCAGGGGAAGAAACTGACACCCATACGTAATGAATGGGTTGCAAAAAAAGCACGTCAAAAGATAAATGGATTAGGACTATTAGCAATTCCTTTAGGTTTAATTGAGATGATATTCAGAGATGCTACCTATGAAAACCTGGATATTGATATTGGAGAAGGAGCTCCTTCATCAATGAGAATGGCAGAAATAAACAATCAAAACCGGAAGGAAGCCAACAGGCAACTACTTAATAACCTTGTGAATCTTGAGATTAGTGACAAAGTCCTTAAAAAAGGTGTACCCATTTATGCTGTAATGGTTTTGGAAGGAGAAATTGACCTTTCTGAACTCGAAATCAGAAAATGATTTCATTGGCATTTGATTGAATAATACCAAACAAACTTTTGGAAAGCAGCAATTCAGCCTTTACTTTTAAGTCATAAAAATCAATTATTAACAAGCAGTTTTTATGAAATCCATTCTTTCCACGACAAAAAGCAATCATTTTCTATTTATTGCAATTAGCTTATTTATATTCTTTTCTTGCAAAACAACAGAATCGAGAAATATTTCTTCACCTAATGGCATTGTTAAAGCAATTGTAAGCAACGAAAACGGGTTACATTATTCTGTTATTTTTAACAACGATACTGTCCTGGAAAATTCTAAAATAGCTATCACTCTTAAGGAATTTGGTAAGTTAGAATATTTTGAGGTAACACAAGTAATAAAAAGAACTGTCAATAATAATTGGCAACGTGTGTGGGGAAAGCGAAAATCAGTTACAGATCATTTTAATGAAATACAGCTTCAACTTAAAGAAATAAGAAGTAATATAATTATCGATTTGTATGTTCGCGCCTACAACGACGGTGTTGCAATTCGATATGGTTTCCCTGAACAAGATGGATTATCTAAAGTTGAAATTACCACTGAAAAAACTCAGTTTGCATTTAAGGATAATTATAAGGTTTGGAAAGCCGATTACAAAATGTATAAATCATCTCAGGAACAGCCATTTTTAGAAGGTAAAATAAGCGATATTCAACCACAACATTTAATCGGTATGCCATTATTGGTAGAAACCACAAACAAAAATTATGTGGTTATTACAGAAGCTAACCTTACTGATTGGTCTGGTGCTTTTTTACGAACAGATGAATCAAATAAAAACACTGTTACCACCGATTTAGCTCCACTTCATAATGATAGTTCGGTTTGTGTTATTCGCAACACACCAGCACTTTCTCCATGGCGAACCATTATGTTGGCTAGTAAACCTGGTGAATTAATTGAATCGGACCTGATCGCTAATTTAAACGAGCCTGTAGCATTGGGCGATATATCCTGGATTCAACCAGGAGCTTCAGCCTGGGACTGGTGGTGGAGCAATAAATATGCGCCTGGCGCCAATTTTGAATTAGGACCAAATCAGGAAACAATGAAGTATTATATCGACTTTGCATCTGAAATGGGTTGGGAATATCAGATTGTAGACTGGCAATGGTACGGAGAACCATTTGGGCCAGATGGTGATGCAAATACTGATGCAGATATCACAACTTGTATTGACGGAATCAACATCGAAGAATTGGTTAAATATGCTCATTCTAAAAATGTTAAAATAATTGTTTGGGGACATTGGAAATCGATGGATAAACAAATGGAGGAAGCCCTGGCATTATATGAAAAATGGGGTGTTGCAGGAATTAAGATAGACTTTATGGATCGTCAGGATCAGGAAATGGTAAATTACTATCATAAACTGGTTAAGAAGGCTGCAGAACATCATTTGCTGGTTGATTTTCATGGGGCATATAAACCAACAGGTTTTAGTCGGACTTATCCTAACCTGATTACCCGTGAAGGGGTAATGGGTAACGAATATAATAAATGGAGCCACGATGTGACTGCAGAGCATAACGTTACACTTCCATTCACACGTGGATTATTGGGCGAAATGGATTACACGCCGGTATCTTTTAATAATGTAAGACCTGATCAGTTTGTAACCGAAGATAAAGCCAGTGATCAAGCTCCAATGGTGATGTCGACCCGTTGTCATCAACTGGCAATGCCGGTTGTTTACGAAAGTGCTTTTACTGTATTCTGTGATTCTCCTGACAGGTACCGTAATGGAGTTGGAATTGATTTTCTGAAGGCTGTTCCAACTACCTGGGATGATACTAAAGTTCTGAATGCCTCTGTCGGTAATTACCTTACAATAGCACGCCGTTCAGGAGATGACTGGTATATTGGGAGCATGACTGATGCAGATGAACGCGAACTAACCATCGATTTAGACTTTTTAAAAGAAGGAAAATACAAAGCTATTCTATTTGAAGACGCTGCTGATTCAAATGAATATCCATCGCATGCCGTTCAACGTGAAATTGAAGTTGACACAACAAAAAAATTAACTATTAAAATGGCTAAAGGTGGTGGTTTTGCTGCCGTCGTAAAGAAGTTATAAACCAGGATTAAAGGAACACATTTTAGAAAAAAACAGAATTCTCATAAAAGATATTTGAAAAGCCAAAACTGAATAATCATGTAAATGTTATTTAATAAGTAGATCAATATGCTATGTTCTCTTTAACGGATAACCTTACAATAGTATTATATGAAAGACTTACAAAAATACATTACTACCTATTTTGGTATCTCTGAAGATGATATGCAAAAAGTAGCAGCCCTTTTTAAAGAAACTGAACTCAAAAAGGGCGATTACTTTTTAAAAATTGGGCAATATTGTGATAAACTAAGTTTTGTCCAAAGTGGATATGTAAGGATATATTCGACTTTTAATAATAAGGAAGTTACACAATGGATCTCAACGAAGGGTTATTTTATCACTGAGTTAAACAGTTTTATATTTAAGCAAAGAGCCCGATATAATATGCAGGCCTTGACCGACTGTAAGTTATTCACCATAGAAAAAGATAATTATAATCTTCTTAATAAGATTCTTCCAAATTGGCCTGTAATGGAAAAGCAATTTATTGCCGGATGTTTTATTACACTGGAAGATCGTGTTTTTAATCACCTTTCATTAACAGCTGAAGAAAGATATGAGCAATTTTTTCAGCAGAACAAAGAGTTATTTAATCAGGTACCCCTTCAATATATTGCATCAATGTTAGGTATGTCGGCAGAAACTTTTAGTAGAATTCGAAATAAAAAGATTTCTTGACATTTGTCAAAAGTGTCAGCTCATTTTTGCCCCAACTTTGCCTAAAATTAATCGTTATGGCAAAGTATATTAAAACATCATTACAGATCAATGCAAGTAAAGAATTAATCTGGAAAATCTTAACAGACTTTGATCGTTATCCCGAATGGAATCCTTTTATAAAATCTCTTTCGGGAAAGGTGGAAACCGGTAACCAAATTACTGTTAAGCTGAATAACATGGTATTTAAACCTACTATATTAAAGTATGAAAAGAATAGCGAATTTAAATGGTTAGGCCATCTTGGATTAAAAGGACTATTTGATGGAGAGCATAAATTTCATCTAAAAACCAACACAGATGGAAGTACTACTTTGGAACAAAGTGAAAAGTTTACTGGTATTTTAATACACCTTTTTCCTAAGAAAATGTATGAAGACACAAAACAAAGTTTTATTCAAATGAACGATGAGCTTAAATTGCGCGCAGAACGAGTAAAAAAAGCTACTTAAATTCCATATCCTAAAACTTAAAAAGATTATTCTAAGTCACTTTAGCGAGGAATAATATTCCTTGCTTCCTATTCATTGACAAAATCACATCTGCAAATACAAAAACTATTTCGTAACTTTTAATAGTATCATTATCAGTTACAAAAATGCAAACATTTGAGAGTTACTTAAACGAGCATATCGGACTCAGCGATGCTAGTCTGAATAAAATAATAGTATCTGTAATAACCATACTAATCTTATGGCTACTTCGCTTAATTATCCTTCAAATAGTTTGGCGGCAAAATAAAAACATTAAGATTCGCTATCAGTGGAAAAGAGCTTTATCTATAATTATTCCTCTTTTAGGTTTTGTTTTGATAGCTGGTATATGGATGCATGCTTTCAAACAGTTTGGTGCCTTTCTGGGATTATTTTCTGCAGGTCTGGCTATTTCTCTAAAAGATCCGTTGACTAATCTGGCAGCCTGGTTCTTCATTACTTTTCGTAAACCTTTTGCCGTTGGTGACAGAATTCAGATCGGACAACATGCCGGTGATGTAATCGATATTCGACTTTTTCAGTTTACCATTCTTGAAATTGGTAATTGGGTTGATGCCGACCAAAGCACAGGTAGAATAATACATATACCAAACGGGAAAGTATTATTGGAATCGCAAGCTAATTACAGTACTGCTTTTGAGTACATCTGGAACGAAATTCCGGTTTTGCTTACATTTGAAAGTGATTGGGAGAAAGCAAAAAATATTCTTCAGGAAATCATCAATCAACATGCTGAGCATATTAGCAAAGGAGCTGAAAAAGATATTTTTGAAGCAAGTAAAAACTATATGATATATTATAAGAATCTTACCCCTATTATTTATACAAAAGTAAAAGATTCAGGTGTAGAGCTCACCATTCGTTATTTATGTAATCCAAGGCGTCGACGAGGTTCTGAAGATGAGATCTGGCAAGATATACTCCAACAGTTTAAACAACATTCTGATATTGATTTTGCTTATCCCACAACAAGATTTTATAAACCAGGCGAAAATATTTGAAACCAATCGCAATATCAATAACATTAACACAACAATAAAAAACAGATGTTTTATTTAAAACAATAAGCCCAATTAATAGTTTCTTTAGAAAAAAAAAGAAATGGCAAAGACTTTGACCCTATTAACAGTATTGCTGATAAGTTTAGTGATGAATGCCCAAACTTCTTCTTTTGAGGGTACATTTATGAATAATAGCAATAACATATCGTTGCAGTTTAAAAAAATGGATAAAGATTATCATGGAATGCTTTCTACTGCTGGCACCAACTTTGCCATGAAAGCTCAATTAAATAATAATCAATTGGTTGGTACTATTTATGGCATGAACGGACCATTTGACTTTACGGCTACCTTACAGGGAACCAACCTTACATTAAATTCGGCAGGAAGTAATGAATCGTTCTATAAACTAGCCGACGTACATTACATTGCCAACCTTGATTTAACTCCTTACATGGTTGATTTTAGCCAGAAGTATGCTAATAATCAAAATCAATATTCAGGTAGTGAACAGCTACAGCAGAATAATCAAACAGCTACAAATAACAACACACAATACCAAACACAAAATAACCAGAACCAGGAATTACTTAATTTGATATCAGGAAGCCAGCTAGTATACTACCAACGTACTTCTTACGTTAGCGACAATCTTGCAAGCTCCATTACCTATGTAAACTTTTGCCCTAACGGTCGTTTTTCGATCAACTACGACGGTTCGTTCAGTGTATCGGGTAATTATGGCGGATA
Source organism: Carboxylicivirga caseinilyticus (assembly GCA_025499705.1). GTDB lineage: Bacteria > Bacteroidota > Bacteroidia > Bacteroidales > Marinilabiliaceae > Carboxylicivirga > Carboxylicivirga caseinilyticus. The sequence goes on along the minus strand of JAFMVE010000026.1, from coordinate 56,533 downwards.
TGCAGGTGGCGCATCCAGCTCGCACGAAACTGGCACATGGAAACTGATTACCTACGAAGGTCAGCCTGCCGTATTTTTACAGTACGATAATGGCGAAACAAGTACCAACGTTTATAACATCAATTATTTAAAAGCTGGCAGATGGAGAATTGGAAATACACAATATGCATTGGTTCGTAACAAAGTTCGCTGTAACTAATCACTTGCAAAATTATTTAATATTTACATACTAATTCCATACATCAAAATAAACATACATATTGAGGTTTGGTATTCGTCTGTTATAATCATTGCTACAACCAGAACTTTCCTTTTCTAAATGATAAATAGATCGATTTTAATAAAAATGAGAACTTAAATTTACTATATACATCTATATATATGTATATTATTATTGTTTTTTTTACATGTCAATGATCCAAATTGCTTAAGATTTGTTACTAGCTTATAACGTAATCATTACATTAATTAATGATTAAATCCTAGTTTTATGAATTACACCCTTGCAATTGTAGATGATCATCCTTTATTCCGCGAAGGTTTTAGATATACATTAGAAATATCAGGTTCTCAATATAAATTTCTTGAGTTCAGTGATGGTAAAGAAATAATCAAACACATAGAAAAAGATCAATTAATTGACTTAATATTCATGGATATACTAATGCCTGACACAGATGGCATTACTGCAACAATGTTTATAAAAAAGCAATTCCCAGACATTAAAATTATAGCCATTTCTTCCAGCGAAAGTCTTGAGTTCATTGAAAATATGATTAAAGCAGGGGTAAATGGTTATATTCTAAAAGATACATCTCTTAAAGATTTAGTTACTGCAACAGAAACAGTACTTAAGGGTGAAAGTTATTTCTCTCCCCGAGTAATCATTAAACTCTCAAAACAAATAGTTAGTGGTGTGTCTACACATTATACTGGCATACCTGCTGAATTATCGGAAAGAGAAGTTCAATTATTAAAAGTGTTTTGTGCAGGATTATCTAGAAAAGAAATTAGCAATCGTTTCTTTATTTCTGAACGAACTGTTGATAAACACAAAGAAAATATTTTAAAAAAGACACATTGTAAGAATGTAATGGAACTGATATTTTATAGTCTGAAACATGGCCTCATAGATATCAATTTAATGGATCAGATGGCTTCATAAACTGAAGTTTAAAACATTTATATGATTAGCACTCTCTTAAGCAATTAATATTATAAATAACATAGCTTCTTTTACTAAATTTGAGAGATTTAAATTCTAAATGAATTTTTTGTAATTATTAATTCTGAGACTTAAATGAATATTCAAATAAGGCCATTGCAAAAAACAGACTATATCCAAATGATTGCTATGTTCAAAGAATTTGCCACCTTTCAAAAATCGGCTGATAGGATGAAGAATTCAGTTGAACAAATGGAACAAGAATCGGATTTCGTAAATGGATTCGTTCTTGAAAAAGATAAAGGAGAGTTAATTGGATATGCTACTTACTTTTATGCTTACTACACCTGGACTGGCAAATCGCTATACATGGATGATTTGTATGTAAAACCTGCTTACCGGGGAAATGGTTATGGTCAAAAATTGATTGAATCTGTTATTGATAAAGCAAAAGTTGATAGTTGTAAAAAGGTTCATTGGCAGGTATCAGGTTGGAACAAAAATGCAATTAGCTTTTACAAAAAATTAGGTGCAATAGTTGATGACACTGAGATGAATTGTGATTTTTGGATAAAATAAAACGGGCCCCATTTTATGCATAACTGCAATAAGGGTCCCGAATATTTTTTCATAAGTGGGTATAAAACCATCGTTTAAATCATCAAGATCAGTTATACCCAAATACCCTTTTTTGGCGGGTTACCATAAGATTCGAAGTTATCGCCATTCTCACGAAGTACTTCTTTTAATTCTTCAACTGTAAAATCAAAGCCATCTTCTTTGGCTAAGTCTACAAATTTTTCTTCAGAAAAGGTGTTATCGTACTTAATACGAAATTGTCTATCGTCACCTCCTTTGTCCAGTAATTGTTGTACGCTTTCCTTTGACATATTTTTATAGTTTAGTTTAACGATTGTAAATATAAATAGATTTTTTATTTCTATTTGTAACTTATATGTACTTTTTATTTTCATTTATCAACACACAAGCGCAATATATTTACAATTACCACTAAAGACAATAAAAAATACTTTCATTATGAATGGTCTTGATACAATAAAACCGTCCCAGATTAGAGACGGTTTTCAATGGAAGTAAAATAGAATTTATTTATTTTCCAGATCACTCTTCAATACAAATAACTTCTTAAAAATTCTGTCTTTCTTCTCCTTAAAAACGGAACCTGAATTTTGACTTGAAGTTAAAACAACATCCTCATCCTTAATAATCGCATTTATTTCAATATTCTCTCCATTGTCGGAAAAAATGGTAAGTTTATGAGAGAAACTACCTGTATTATCATTTACAAAAGAAGTTCCTTTTAACGATGATATTTCGGTTAAATATTTTGCAACGGCTGTTGAATCTAATGCTGTTCCATCAACCATCCAGGTATTCTCATTCTTTACCATGGTAAAAGAAGTTTCAGGAGTAGTAAAATCAATCTTATTAATACTTCCTTTATCCACTTTCACAATCGTCTTATCCCTGAAAGAATTGGCATCTCTGTTTGCTGAACTACCCAAAAATCCAGCAACTGCATATACTTCCGAATCGTTTCCACTTCGAACATAGGTTGTCATTGTTCCTCTTTGCTGCATGTATGGATTTTGCTGCATCATGGCAGTTTGTTTAGGTTGCTGATAAGAAAACTTACCGATATATAATGTTGCTAATTCACCACCAGAACCCATTAGTTGAACCTTCGTGGCTAATGAATCAGTAAGTTCATAATTTACCCATCTTTCTGTACTTTGTGCAGCCAGACGCAATGGCTTTAATCCATTTACCTGACTTATTAAACTTTCAATCAAATTCTTATCACCCTGATACGATTTACCTTCAAATAACACTTTCCAGCTATCATTCTCTTTTTTCAACTCAATAGGCTGGCCATTCAACATTTTTGGTTGAATAACTACCGATGTTATTTTAGTCTCATCTACACTAAATAATTTATCTTTTAAAGTATTGATACCCTTTGAGCCATCAATAACTTTTACAAGTACAGTAACAACCAGCAACCCTAAAAAAACAAGTCCCAGTAATTTTATATTCAGTTTTCTAAACATAGCTCTCTCCTTTCCTTTTTAGTCGAACGTATTTCCTTTTCTGATAACGGTAAACACCAAAACCAAGAATGACAATGAGTGGTAATACAAAATTGAGAATTTTCAGAAAGTTCTTATCTCCATCTTCCAGTTGCTCCAAAGGACGCATCTTAACCTGCTTACTTCTGAGTTGAATCAGTCCAGTATCGTCACTCATAAAATCGATAGCATTTACGACAAAATTTGCATTATCAGGTTGCACCTGACGCATATTTTCACCTGAGCCATTAATGGCTAAATCACCATCGCTTATTACTATTATCTTATGATTACCTTCCTCCAGTAAACCAGCTACAGTCAACTTAGGAGATGAGAAATCATTTTGAGTCCATTGTTTATCGATATTGAAATAGACCGGACTGGCTTGCGTTCCTGATTTATCAGAAGTAAAAACCAATGGAGTAAAACTCCGGGTAGAATCATTATTATAAGTCATTGAACTACCAAACTGCATCATCATTGTACCTAATCCCTTTGTGACAGGATGATCGGCAAAATTTGACAGTACAGGCAGATATGGAAAACTAATTGGACGATTAACAGTAAACATACCCTGATGTTGCTGCACATTAATCTGACCACAGGTAACATCTATCACAAAATCTTCATTTACAGTGATTCCTCTTTTTTTCAACCAATCCGCCAATCCTGTATATTTGGCAAAACCCATTCCTCTATTCAGCTGTGCATCTACCCTATTGAAAGCTACAAATAGGTTACCTCCCTGATTTAAATAATCATCCACATATTTAAAGGCTTCTGATGGAATAGAATCCTGCGGGTTGATCCAGGCCAGTGTTTTATATTTACTTAAATTAACACTATCCGAAAGAATAACTTCCTCGGGTACATATAACACATCTAACCCCTGCATTACCTGAACCATCTCACTGATAGATGCTTCTCCATGCCCAGTTATAAACCCGATAGCTGCTTTATCCGGCACAATCATCTTTTTGATTGCTGTTGTTAAAGCATATTCCATTTGAGCACCTGGCTGAATAAAAGGTATCGTCTCTGTTTGCTCGCCAATCTGAATCACAGCTCCCATATAAGCTTTCTTAGTCGTTGACTGATCTTTCTCCCTATCCTGAATCATCACTGTCTGAATCCCTTCCTGCACAGCTTTTTGCTCCTGTGCAGGATCTTCATTGGGATTAATAAATTCATAAACTACCTGATTCTTAGAGCGGGTTGCATATTCTGTTAGTAGATCTTTGAAATCTTTGCGCAACTGATCAAACTGTGGCTGAAGACCTTCTGAAAAATAAGCAGTAACAGTTACCGGCTCGTTAATTCCCTTAAGTATATCTTTTGTTGTTTCGCTAAGGGTGTATCGCTGGTCTTCGGTAAAATCTATCCGGAAGAAAAACCTATTGGCAAGTACATTAACGAGTATTAAAATACCTACAACCAGGATGATATATAAATTAAATCTGCGTTTATCAATCATGATTACTCTTATTAGTTAATGTTTCGTTTAACAAGTGAAAGTTCAGAGGCCATTAAACCAGCCATAATGATTGTAGCAAAATAGATGATGTTCTTACTATCTATTACACCACGCGTAATGCTATGATAGTGGTATTGCATATCCATGTATGAAATCACATCACCTATAGTTCCCGGAAATGCACCGGACATAATTCCAAATAAGATTTGGAAGAAAACACCAATAATCAATGCTAACAAAAATGCCACAATTTGATTAGAGGTAATGCTACTTGCAAAGATTCCCAGGCTTATATAAGCAGCACTCATTAAAAGCAAGCCCAGATATCCGGTTAATACAGAGCCATGATCAATGGGACCAATAGACGCTATTGAAATATAATATGGTAGCGTTAATGCCAAAGTAGTTGCAATCAACAAAAAGGTTGCCAGAAACTTTCCGGTAACCACTTGCCAGTCTGATACCGGTTTTGTCAATAACAATTCGATGGTACCTGTTTTGTATTCTTCGGCGAGTTGCTTCATGGTTAAAGCCGGAATAAAAATAAACAGTGTCCAATAGGCAACACTAAAAAATGGTTGCATGGTAGCCTGATTGATATAGAATACATCAAAACTGCCATATAACCACGTAAAAAATCCACTTAATCCTAAAAACACCACTATTAGTATATATGCCATCAGGGAATCGAAATATCCCTTGAGTTCTTTTTTAGTTATAATCCAAATTTGCTTCATAATGTATTTGTTTAAGCAATACTGATTCTGTTATTTGGTAAGTTCTCTAAATACATCTTCCAGATTCTTTTCAACGGGAGTAAGTTGTGTAAGAAACCATCCTTTATCAACACACATTCTGAAAATTGATTCTACAGATGACATCCCCACCTTACTTTCAATTTCAAATAGTTTGCTATCATCAACAAAAGACACCAAATCTACTTCGGGCAATTGTTGCAATGATGTAAACACGTCATTCCTGTCGTTAGCATTCACACCTACTTTAAGAATTTCTTTACCCTGAGCTTCTTTACGCAAAGATTCCGGAGTACCATCAGCAACTATCTTTCCTTTGTTGATAATTAAAACACGATCGCAGGTAGCCTCGACCTCGGCCAGAATATGAGAACTTAATATAACCGTCTTCTCCTTTCCTATTTCCTTAATCAATTCACGAATCTCTATTATCTGGTTAGGGTCGAGTCCCGTAGTTGGTTCATCTAATATCAATACCTCAGGATCGTGAATTAAAGCCTGAGCCAAACCAACTCTTTGCTTAAATCCTTTGGATAGCTCGCCTATCTTTTTGTGTTTTTCCAGGTTTAACCCACATATACGAACCATTTTTTGCACCTGAAATTCAATAATCTCCTTACTTACACCTTGTAATTCACCAATAAAAGCCAGGTAATCCATCACAGGCATATCCAGATACAAAGGATTACTTTCGGGCAAATACCCAATACTTTTCTTCACCAGATCAGGAGATTTAGCCACAGAAGTTCCACCCAAAAGAATATCTCCTTCATTAGGTGATATATAGCAGGTTATTGCTTTCATTGTGGTTGTTTTTCCGGCTCCATTGGGTCCCAAAAAACCAAGTATCTCTCCTGTTTTTACCTCAAACGAAAGATTGTCCAAAGCTTTTTGAGTACCGTACATTTTTGTAACGTTTTTAACAGAAATGTCCATTGTTACTTTTAGTTTGATTTATTATTTCACTTACAGAATTCATCATAATTAAAACTTAAACATTAAATGGCTTCAACATAAATTGAAACCATTTAAAGCGATCTATCTTGAGCGTATTTCACGACGCATAAATAAAGTATAGGCAATTGCAAAAAATAGAATAGTACCTCCTATCAATGCTGTTACCTGTGGCCATACCAACATCAAACTCTGACCTAACGGCAAAGGATTAGGTATGGCACCTATTGTTTGTTCTGTTGTTAGTGGCCCAAGACTTCTGATAGATGGCCTTAATAAGGTTGTGGTAGCATCATTAAATAACTGACCAGGATTAAAACGCATCAGGTTTTGAATGAATCCCTGAAACTTAACAACCTGATTTTCGCTAACAAATCTTACCGGTGCCAGTCCCTTTGCAATTAAGTTGACAATGATATTATAGAAGATGGTAAAAAACAGCCATATAGATATCCCAGCCAATGCAGAAGTTGCTGTTTGCCTGAACTTCACTGAAAAAAGTATGGACAAATTCAACCAGAATGCGACATAAACAATACTTACAATGGAGAAGATGAATATTCGCAAAAACTCATCAGCTGTTGGAGGAATTCCCAAAAAGATTAAACCAAAACCTAAAACAAGGAAACTCAATGCCAGAAACAATGAACTCAACACAATCAGAGATGCTGTAAACTTTGTATTTAATATATAATCGCGATAGATTGGTTGTGCCAGCACCCGACTAAGTGTTCCCTTGTTTTGTTCAGAATTCACACTATCAAATCCCATGCTGATACCCAATAAAGGCCCTAAAAAGCTTACAAAAACAATGTATGATGGCATTGAACCATCAGAATGAGTAAATAACTTGAGAAAGAAAAAATCTTCATCAGCACTGGCTCCTTTTATTGCTTCAGTAAAATCACTTAATGAAGTATACAGCGATCCCAGACAGGTCAACAACACCAGTCCAACCATAATTAAAAATTTCCAGCTACGAACAGTGTCAGATATTTCCTTTCCAACCATAATCCAGAACGGATTACTAACTGTCTGTGATTTATACATGACTTAGCCCTCCTTCAAAATACCGGTTATAGATGGCATCCAAACCATACTCTTTTTTATTCAGATAATTTAGCTTGTAATCTGCATTCATTACCGCCTGTGCAATCCCCGATGATAAATCGGATGAACATTCGATGGCAAAATGTTCCTGCTCTTTTTTTACAGACTGAATACCATCGAGTGGCTCCAATAAACTTTGCAACACTTCTTTGTCCGGCACTTTTTTATGATCGGTATCTAATCCCAGTTCAATTAAATACATTCCGTGCGTAAAGAGTTTCTTTGATAGTTCTTCAATCTTACCTTCTGCCAGAAGTTTTCCTTCGACAAAAATGCCAACCCTGTCGCACACCTGCTGAACCTGATGAAGGTTATGTGACGAAAACAAAACAGTTATATTATGCTCGTTTCGTAACTCTACAATAAGACTTAACAACTCTTGCACACCTTTGGGATCGATACCTGTTGTAGGTTCATCCAAAATGATAACTTCCGGATTTTTAATCAGAACATCGGCTAAACCTAAGCGTTGGCGCATCCCCTTGGAATATTTACCTGTTTTTTTATCCTTTTGCGTACTTAACCCAACACGTTCCATCAAATCATTTGCTTTTTTCTTAGCATCCTGAGGGTTCAAACCATTTAAACGTGCCGTATAAATAAGATTATCCAGTCCCGACCAATCATCATAAAAACCTACATCTTCAGGTAAATACCCCACTTTTCGCTTCACTTCAATGGGATGTGTGGTTGAATTAATACCACAAACTTGAACGCGGCCTTCTGATGGCTCAGTCAATCCCATTAACATTAATATGGTAGTAGATTTTCCGGCACCATTAGGACCCAACAGTCCAAATATTTCTCCTTTGTTAATGGTTAAACTCAATTGATTTACTGCCTTGAAACCACCATATTTTTTTGTAACATTATTCAATTGGATTACAGAATCATCCATAACTTACCTCCTTCCGAATTTTCGCACTAAAAAATAAACACCCCCAATAGCAGCAAGAATAATGATGATACCCAACCATCCCATTAACATAGGCGTTTTAACCATTATCCTGAAAGACAACTCATGGTTAGTTTCTGCAGTTTTTGCTTTTATATTCGTTATGTAATCTCCAGGAATCGCCTTCTTATCTGCTTTTATGGTCGCATAAATTGTTGCTGAACTTCCCGGTTCAAGACTTTCGATTTTTGAAATATCAAAGGTAACCTCCCAATTTTTAGGTTTACTGGCAGTCAACTCTATATCCTTTAGTTTAGTCGAACCAGCATTTTTAACCCGTAATTCTATTTTCTTTTCTTCCCCTGCAGTTGTTTTTGCACTTAATAAACCTGTGGGTGTTGTAAACGACATTTCATAAGTTCCTGTGATCACAACTTCAAGTTCCATCTCAGCTGATGTGGATCCGGAAATTGCTTTTACTGGTATTTTATAGGTGCCGGCTTTAACATTATAAGGAGCTTTTATTTCATATGAAATATTTTTAGTCCCATTTGCATCTACTTCTGTTGAAGTTGCCTGTTTATGATTTGGCTTAATCAAAACAGTCCAACCTTTTGGCGGAGTTGCCATTAATGCATAATTCTGCTTATTAGGTGTTTTATTTTTGAGAACTGCATTAAAATTAAAATTCGACTTGGAAGTTCCTTCCATATTTTTCTGATCACAGGTAAGCTCAGTTTCGTTTGATCCTGCGGTAGTAACATTAATGGTTAAAGGCAAACTTACTCTATCACCTAACTTTGCATAGAAAGTGTAGTATCCTTTTCGCACCTGAAAAGGCACTTCCACCTTCAGATCAAGAGTTTTTTTCTCTTTGCCTAACACCGCAATCTGATTAATATTTAAACCACTTGCAGTAAGTGTATATGTCCACGATCGGGGAATATTTGTTAAATTGATGTTTTCTTTAATGGTTTGATCACCATTATTAATCACATCCAATTTATAATTTACAGTACTTCCGGGAGATACAGACACTTTAGTAAATGGTGTATATATTTCCAGATTGATATCGGCAGCAAGAATATTCTGTTTGAAATTCAGAAGTAAAACCGCCAACAATAATAATCTCAGGTAGAAATTAATTCTTTTCATAAAGGTCTTTTTAAACTGATTTTATTAATAATTAGAATTAAAAAACTTTGCTAAAATTGACCTCATAGCTCGCTGTATACCGTTCGGATTTAACATACAAACTCAATATCCCATAGTTTAATAGAATTAGAGTGTATGTGCATCACTTGTTGGTAAGAGAATATAATTCTTACAACATGATGATCTTATCTGAAAATGTTAACAGATTAAGCATGTGCCATATAAAATGACACACACTATTGAGATGTAGCTATGAAGCAAAATTGTACTTTGTATTCAATATTTCTTCAATTATATCTGCGTGTTCACTATAGAAATTCTTTCTAACCCATGCCTGTAGTTTCACTTGATCATCAGCCTCAAGCCATGAAAGAGATTTAATCAATTCTTTGCGAAAAAGGAACTTGTCGTCATGAACACCATTTAATACAGTTTTACAACTTTCTAACATATTCTTTTACGTTAAAAGGTTAAACAAAACATTGCCTGTAAAGACAAAAGCAAAAAATGATAATTGATGAAATGAGAGTTGGAAAACTCTATACTGAAGACCTGTACATTTGACTAAAAGGATCGTTGTCAAAACAGGTAAGAAAGGAGCTTACATAAATCTGTTGATGATAATTACTGAAGAATGAAAGCTGCGAAGATGTAGATATTTCGCCCACCGGTAACACATCGTCAGAAATATCGTCGAACTCAATTGAGTCAACATCTCCTTGTTGATTAAAATCAAACAATATTCCACCATTAGAAAAGGCAGAAACTATTTCTGATTTTACAATCTGATTACTTTTTAAGTCTAAAACATTGAATGTACCAATAGTTAGTGCACTCCCATAAACTGCTACTAGTATTAATAATCCAAACCGTTTCATTTTCTTTTCGATTTACAATTATTATTTATTCATTTTGTTGATCCAAATTTATTAAACAGCTCCAAACGATTTGGTTAAGGTTGGGTTAAACACAGTTAAAGAAAAGTTAAAAGTAAAGTAGAGAGCAAAAAAAATCCGCTTCTGTTTAGAAGCGGATCTCTATATAAATAAATGAATTATACATTAATCATCATTGGCATTAACAACATTAACTCATCTTCGTTTTCTCCATTTTCAAAAGGCAATAAAATACCAGCACGAGATGGATCTGACAATTCAAGAATTACATCAGTTGAATTAAGATTATCCAAAATATCAGCCAGAAAACCTGATTTAAAACCAATCTCCATTTCATCACCTTCATATTGACAACTGATACGTTCGTATGCTGAAATACTAAAGTCGATATCCTGAGCAGATACAGTTAATTCGTTATTTGCCATCTTCAATTTCACCAGGTTACTTGCCTGATTAGAGAAAATAGAAACACGACCCAAAGTATTATGGAATTCACTACGATCAATAATTACCTTATAAGGATTATCCTGAGGAATTACAGCATTGTAGCTTGGGTAATTTCCTTCTACCAAACGACAAACCAATTTGTAATTGGGCAAGGTAAAGAAGGCATTTTTGTCATCAAACTCAACAACCACGTCACCTGTTTCCTTTGGTAATACATTCTTCAATAAACCAGCCGGTTTTTTAGGTAGAATGAATGAGGCTTCAAAATCAGTTTTTGCATCCATTCTGCGATATCGAACCAATTTGTGAGAATCGGAAGCCACAAATGTCATATTTTCTGGTGACAACTCAACCAAAATACCATTCATCACCGGACGAAGCTCATCATCGGCTGTAGCAAATAAAGTTTTGTTGATACCCATTTGAAGCAAATCAACAGATACTTGCAGACTTGAACTTTTGTCTCCATCCAGATTTGGTAATTCAGGAAAATCTTCACCATTTTGACCTACAACACTAAATTTACCTTTTTCGGTAATGATACTAACACCATAGTTATCCATGTTAATATCGAAATTCAATGGCTGTTCAGGAAATTTCTTAAGGGTTTCCAGCAAAATACGCGAAGGTAAAGCAATTATACCCTCTCCGTCGGAATTTTCCAGATCAAGTGAAGTTACCATTGTTACTTCCAAATCTGATGCTGTTAAAACCAGCTTATTATCTTTTAAGTCGAATAAAAAATTATCGAGGATAGGTAAAGTACTTTTGTTACTTATTACGCGGCTGATAGCTTGTAAATGTGAAAGTAATTCTGTACTGGAAACTACAAATTTCATTTATTCTAATATTTAAGTTTTTATCAAATATATCAAAAAAACAGTTAATTAGACAGATTAATAAAATCTTTTATTCATATCTGTTTACAAGCCGAAAGATACTAAAATACATACATGAATAAAGTGCCAGTTCAATCCTTTTTTCATAAGTTTTTAACAATATCAATGTATTTATTAAAAACCTATCTTAAGGTATTATTTACCGTATCTCTTCTTTCTGATAACAAAGAATAATAAACTACCGAATATTACCAAAACAACAGGTAGACCAACATTTAACCATTTCCATTTAGCTGTGCCCTGAGATAATTTTGCACGATCAAGCAATCGCAATGTTAAATGACGACCTCTTAATTGCATCCAACCATCATCGTCGCACAGATAGTTAACCGCGTTCACAATAAAATCCTTGTTGCCATAAACCTGCTGAGAGCCTTCATCATATCCCAATGGTGTAATCCTGGGATTACTTTCTTTGAAACGTACTTCATTTTTGATTATATCACCATCTGCAATGACCATTAATCGCGTTGGCAAACTTGAAGTCCTAACCTTAGATGAAGCATAATTTAATTCATTAGGCACAGGTCTATTCTGAAAAACGGATGTAAAAACACCTTCTTCTATTATAGCTGTAGGCATAAAAGAAGCACTAAATTCCTCCTGAACCGGTTTCTTATTAAAATCAGCCATTGTAACAAAAACAGGCGTTCCATTTAGTTTTGTATAGCGTGAAGTAGTTAATAACACCGTTCTTTTCAAATTAAGTTCAGAACCGACAGTGTCAATAGTACAGGTAAAATCACCACGCACCATATTAATGTTTCGTGTAACCGGATGATCACCCGAAGGAGTTAACAAAGGACTGTATAACCAAGGTACAGGAACCAATTGAGGTTGTCCGTTCGGACGGGCATTCATAAGAATTCGTCCGGCCTGTATGTCTTCTACCAAAACCGGATTAACCCTGATACCGTAACGAAACAATTGATCATCAAGGTTTACATCATTGTATAAACCAAGCGTTTGTGGCTCCTTCCTAAGACTATCCAAAGTGATATTAACAGCGTCGATCAGATAAAGTAAACGCCCTCCATTCATCAGGTATTGATCCAGAATGAACTTATCTTTTTCGGAGAAAGACTTTGAAGGCTTGGCCACAATAACTGCCTTATAATCGTTTAATATTGTAACATCGGTTCCTAATCGTCCCCGATCAACCTGATAGTAATGGGATAATGCATCGGTTGCTTCAATAACATCCAGTTCATCCAACTCACCATGTCCTTCGAGGAAAGCAACTTTTGGCATTTCATCTGTTGTTAATCGACGAATAGCATCAGTTAGCTTATACTCGAGACTTTCAATAGAAATATTAAGATTTTCAGCTCCTCCTTTACCAGGTAGATTCTCCAATAAATTGACACCAATTATACGATCGTTAAAATTGATCAAAGCATAAGGAAAAACATATGATTGTATCTGACGTCCGTCTTCCGCATTCTCAAAAACTGGTTGTGGTTCAAATCCATATTCCCGAAGCTGTTCTAATAAGGCTTTTTTCTCATCGGCATTTCCATCATTTGGATCAAGAAAACGAAAATCAATCTTTTTCTTACCAACACTCTGAAACTCTTCCAGCATCTCTTTTGTAGCGCGTGAAAGTTTTTGAAATCCAACATTTAATTCTCCTCCCAGATATACTTTAATTAACACCTCTGATGGTAATTCTTTTAGCATATTTACAGAAGTAGAGGATAAAGTATGTCGCTTTTCAGAAGTTAAATCGATGCGAAAAAACCACTGAGATGCTATTAGATTGAGGATGATCAATCCGGCTAATAAAACGACTAACTGAGTTATGGCTTTTATATTGAATTTCATTGCTTAATCAATTTTGACTGGGTTTAGTTTTTCTTTGTCGACAAAACCATTTTGGTAAAATACAAAAAGGCAAAAACCACGGAGAAGAAATAAATTACATCACGTGAATCAACGACTCCACGACTCAACGAACTGTAATGTGCATCAATCCCCAATTGCCGGATGGCTTCAGCTATTCCTTTTAAACTTTGAATACCTGAGACAGAATCAAAACCCGTATAAAAAACAAAGCTGAGTACAACTGCGATGACAAAAGCAACAATCTGGTTATCGCTTAAGGCTGATGAAAATGTTCCAATGGCAACATAGATTGTAGCAAGAAAAAACAATCCAATGTATGAACCCCAGGTTCCTCCCATATCCATATTACCAACCGGATTACCTAATTGATAAACCGAAAACATGTAGATGAATGTTGGCAATAAACTAATTATTACTACCAGTAGTCCTGCCAAAAACTTAGCCCAAACAATTTCAAATGAAGAAATAGGGCGGGTTAATAATAAATCCAGGGTACCCGATTTTTTTTCATCAGCAAACAAACGCATGGTAACGGCCGGAACTAAAAACAAATAAACCCAGGGAGCAATATAAAACAACGAATCTAATGTAGCGTATTCGCCAAATATCAGGTTTAAATCACCCGGGATAACCCAAATAAACAAACCTGTAATCAACAGAAATACCGAAACCACAAGTGCTCCGGTAATCGAACTGAAAAAAGAAGAAATTTCGCGTTTTAATAATGCTATCATAGGTAATTCTATTTTTCTTTATCTATTTTCAATGATTCCAACATTAAAGTTGCTGTTTTTAAACTTGATCCGGGTCCGCCCATAATACGATGTAATTCTTCGTAATCCAATAACATCTGTTTTCGAACAGGCGAATCATCCAGCAAGGCTTTTAATTCATTCTCAAGCTTCTCCAGAGTAAACGATTTCTGGAACAGTTCTTTCACTGCCTCTTTATCCAGAATAAGATTGACCAGAGAAATATAAGCTACCTTAATTAAAATCTTTTTGGCAACAAAGTCGGTAAATCCACCACCCCACATTTTATAACACACTACCTGCGGACAATTAAGTAAAGCTGTTTCCAGAGTAGCCGTACCTGAAGTAACCAATGCAGCTCTTGCATTTTGCACCAATTCATAGGTTTGCTGAAAAACAACAGCAACATCTGCATCTTCTATAAATGGTTGATAATCTTTAAGCTCAAACGATGGTGCACCGGCTATCACAAACTGATACTGTGGAAATTTATCAACCATCTTCAACATATCAGGCAGGTTGTAATTTATTTCACTTATCCGGCTGCCTGCCAGCAATGCAACTTTGGGTCGATTATCTAATTTATTTCTTTCAATAAAGGTATCAAATGATTCCTCTTTATTAGGTCGATTATGGATGGCATCCAATACAGGATTACCACTATACTTTACATCAACTCCATGCTTTTCGAAAAACTTAGTTTCGAAAGGTAAAATGGTGAACATACGATCAACAGAAGCCTTTATCTTCTTTACCCTACTTTGATTCCAGGCCCACACTTTGGGAGAAATATAATAGTAAACCAAAATATTATGCTGATGCGCAAATTTTGCCATGCGAAGGTTAAATCCGGCATAATCAACCAAAATAAGCACATCTGGTTTATAATCCATCAAATCAGTCTGACATAAATCAAAATTCTTTTTGATCTTACCCAAATTCATCAATACATCCCATGCTCCCATTACTGCAGTATCTTTATAATGGCGAACTAATGTACCTCCTTGTGCCTTCATCAAATCACCACCCCAATACCGAAATTCAGCTTCAGGATCTTTCTCTTTGATGGCTCTCATTAAATTAGACGAATGTAAATCGCCCGAAGCTTCACCTGCAATTAAATAATATCGCATGAATAATATCTTTCTATGATATGTTTACAACATAAATTTAAAAATCAGCACAACAATCGCATATACTAATGTTGCTGTAACAATTCCTCTTGCGGCCAGTAATCGTTCTTTATTAACTGCAATAAAAAAAATGATCAAATTAGGCAGTACACTTATGCTTAGTAGTTTGCCTATATTACCCATCCGAACCAATTCCTGCAAAAATGGCCAATAAGTCTTTTCTCCATGATAAAGGGAATGGTATAACAATACAGACATTAAAATGGGTACGATCAATCCAATGGCAAGGCCAATAA
Organism: Carboxylicivirga caseinilyticus; assembly: GCA_025499705.1. GTDB lineage: Bacteria > Bacteroidota > Bacteroidia > Bacteroidales > Marinilabiliaceae > Carboxylicivirga > Carboxylicivirga caseinilyticus. Next base: position 40,667 of record JAFMVE010000026.1, on the reverse strand, counting down.
TCAGTTTATTGCATTTACAATTCATAATCTTTCAATTGAGGAATCAACTCATGATCAGTAGAATCAAGTTTACAAGGCACCACCGAAACATAACCCTGAGACAAAACATATTCATCTGTATCAGTTGCATCCGGCTCAAGGTTTTCAAATCGACCGGTTAACCAATAATAGGTTCTGCCACGAGGATCAGTACGCTCGATAAAGTCCTCTTTCCACTTTCCATTCGCTTGTCTAACAACCTTCAAACCTTTTAATGGAGATGTTTCCGGAACATTAACATTCAGATATGCACCGGCAGACAATCCATTCATAAGAACCTTTTTAATTATTTTACGGGCATACACTACCGCTTCGGTAAAATCGGCTTCATAACTGTAATCCAGTAATGACAAACCAATGGAAGGAACCTTACTCAAAGCACCTTCTCGTGCTGCACCCATGGTGCCGGAATAATGCAGACTGATGCTTGAATTAGCTCCATGATTTATTCCGGAAACCAGTAAATCCGGCTTTTTATTAAGCAATTGATTAATAGCTAATTTAACACAGTCAACTGGTGTGCCATTTACTTTATATACCTTCAGGTTTTCTTTTTCTCTGACTAACTTTGCATACAAAGGGTGATTAACCGTAATAGCATGCGACATACCAGAATATGATTGATTAGGTGCCACCACCACCACATCTCCAAACTCAACTAACATATTTACCAGTGCAACCAATCCACCAGCCTTAATACCGTCATCATTTGTTACTAATATTAAGGGTTTACCGTCCGAAGCGTTTTGCATTTTTCTTTTATCTTTATTCTTCAAAGATATGTATTGTTAATATAGCTACAAAAAGCTACAAAAAAAACATCCAATTGTTGTATAAGCACTGAGAGTGAATCCATGAAACAATTAATAATAATCAATTTTCATATCATTATTAAATGATATTTTTTTTAGCATTAATTTCTACCAGTAAATTTCAATATCTGATTATTTGAAAATTAACTTCATTATTAGCAATCAGAAATCAAAATCATTACTTTTGTTGGCTGTTAAAAAAACAATCAGTTTTAGTGAGTGATTAAAGGCTGAAAACAATGTGATTGAATTAGCTCTTTTTACTCCTTATAATCCCACTCGGGTAGCTGAATTACTGAAATTAACGAGAGAAAATATTTACATATGAACATTTCATACAACTGGCTTAAAAACTATTTAAACATTGATTTAGCTCCGACAAAAATTTCTGAAATACTTACCTCTATTGGTTTGGAAGTTGGAAGCGTTGAGGAGATTCAGTCTGTGAAAGGCGGATTGGAAGGTTTGGTAATTGGCGAAGTTCTTACCTGTGAACGTCACCCTAATGCTGATAAATTAAGTGTTACTACTGTTAATGTTGGCGGAGATGAACCTCTTCCAATCGTTTGCGGCGCTCCCAATGTAGCTGCCGGTCAGAAAGTAGTCGTTGCCACTGTTGGAACAGTTTTGTATGATGGAGATGAAAGTTTCACCATTAAAAAATCAAAAATCCGTGGTGAAGTCTCTGAAGGTATGATCTGTGCCGAAGATGAAATTGGTTTGGGAACAAGTCATGCCGGAATTATGGTTTTGCCTTCTGATGTTCAGGTAGGCACTCTGGCCAAAGATCATTTTAAAATAGAAAATGATACTGTTTTTGAAGTAGATCTTACTCCAAACCGTATAGATGCCGCATCTCACTATGGTGTTGCCCGCGATTTAGCAGCTTACCTTAAACAAAGTGGCGAAGCTGTTGAATTAACTCTTCCTTCTATTGACGATTTTAAAATTGATAATAATAATTTTCCGGTTACTGTAACCGTTGAAAATAATGAGGCATGTCCCCGATACTGTGGTGTTACCATTAGCGATGTAAAAGTTGGAGAATCACCAGAATGGCTACAAAACCGTTTAAAAGCAATTGGTCTGAACCCTATCAATAACATTGTTGATGTTACCAACTTTATTTTACACGAGCTTGGTCAGCCGCTTCATGCTTTTGATGGAGCAATTACAGGCGATAAGGTTATTGTAAAGACTCTGGCTGATGGAACTCAATTTGAGACATTGGATGAGATGAAACGCGAATTATCAGATAATGACCTGATGATTTGTAATGCAGAAGAAGGAATGTGTATTGCCGGTGTTTTCGGAGGCAGTAAAAGTGGTGTTAGTGAAGCTACTACCAAAGTATTTTTGGAAAGTGCTTACTTCAATCCGGTTTGGGTTCGTAAAACAGCCAAACGTCATACCTTAAGCACAGATGCCAGCTTCCGTTTCGAACGCGGTATTGATCCAAACATTACCATTTATGCTCTTAAACGTGCTGCTTTATTGATTAAAGAAGTAGCCGGAGGGACCATTTCAAGCGAGATAACTGACATTTACCCGTCTCCTGTTCAACCATTTGAGGTAGCCATTTCCTACAAGAATGTGGCACGCTTAATTGGTAAAGAAATAGGTACAGACAGAATTAAAGCAATTGTGACTGCATTGGAAATGGAAATCACAGAAGAAACAACTGAAGGTTTAAAACTATCAGTTCCTCCTTACCGTGTAGATGTGCAACGTGAAGCAGATGTAATTGAAGACATTTTAAGAATTTACGGATACAATAATATCGAGATGCCCAATACGGTGCACAGCACCATTGTGTATTCACAAAAGCCTGATGATCATAAAGTAAAAAACCGTATTGCCAATCAATTAATGTCGGTTGGTTACAATGAAATCATGTGTAACTCATTGACTAAAGCAGATTATTACGAAGGTTTGGAATCCTATCCACGCAATCAGGTAGTTGAATTAGCCAATCCTTTAAGCAACGACTTGAATGGCATGCGCCAGACATTAATATTTGGCGGTTTGGAATCAATTCAGCACAACCGTAACCGTAGAAATTCAGATCTTAAGTTTTTCGAATTCGGTAATTGCTACTCCATTAAACCGGAATCAGAAAAAACAGATTTAAATAATTATAGCGAAGGCCAGCGTCTGGCTTTATTTCTTACCGGAAATAAAACACAAACCAACTGGAACACTTCGGAACAAGCAACCAGCTTTTTCGATTTAAAAAATCATATCGAAAACATCCTGGTTCGTTTAGGATTGTCGTTCGATGATTTTAAAGAAGAAGATACAACTTCTGATTTATTGGGTGAAGGATTAGCTTATTCTGCAGGCAAAACAGTTATAACATTTGGCACAGTCAATGGCAAGCTTTTAAAGGCATTTGATATTGATGCAGCTGTTTACTATGCCGAAATCGATTGGGACTTGCTATTAAAGAAAAGTGCTAAGAAAGAGATTATCTATAAGGAGATTTCGAAATTTCCAGAGGTAAAACGCGACTTAGCTCTTGTACTTAACAAGGATGTAAAATTTGCCCAGGTTAAACAAATAGCCCTAAAAACAGAAAAGAAACTATTGAAAAGTGTTTCGTTATTTGACGTATTTGAAGGCGAAAAACTGGGTGAAGGTAAAAAATCTTACGCAGTTAGCTTTATTCTTCAGGATGAAACCTCAACCCTGAAAGATAAGCAGATTGATAAAATTATGAATAAGCTAATGTCGACATACGAGCATCAGTTGGGTGCACAGATTAGAAAATAAGATTAAGTTTTTAGTCTGTAGTCAGTAGTTTGTTAGAAGTACTATTGCGATACAGATTTAACAATTAAAAATAAATAAAAGCGAGGTCGAAAGGCTTCGCTTTTTTTGTATTACTACAATCACTAAATCATGATCCAAAAGTTCAAACTTGTCTGATCTTATCTCTCAAATTTTGATATAATTTAATTCTTATTATAAATTTAATTAATAAAGAGCTTCCATTATGATACGATTAATACAAACCGATATTACCCAACTAAAGGTAGATGCCATAGTAAACGCAGCTAACTCTTCATTATTAGGAGGTGGAGGTGTTGACGGTGCCATACATCGTGCAGCCGGCCCGGAATTACTAAAAGAATGCCGAAATCTGAATGGCTGTCCTACGGGTGAGGCTAAAATAACTAAAGGATACAACTTACCGTCCAGATTTGTGATACACACAGTAGGTCCTGTATGGCATGGAGGAAATGATAACGAAGATGTATTGCTTGCCAATTGTTACTACAATAGTCTATTATTAGCACAAAAACATAATCTCTGGTCAATTGCATTTCCAAATATTAGCACTGGGGTTTATGGATATCCCAAATCATTGGCTGCTGACATAGCAATAAATACGGTTAGACATTTTTTAGAATCGAGTAAGGTACCGAACGAGCTTATTTTTGCAGTATTTGATCTTGAAAATTTCAGGATATACGAAGAAAAGCTTAATGTTTAAATAAAAAGAGAGGACTCTGCTATCCTCTCTTTTCATCTAACCCTAACTTAAAATCCAAATCTATGAATAAATTCTTCTATTATATAACATCTAATCCAATCTAATTGTTCGAATAACTGTTAAAAAAAAGAGGAATGCCCGACATTTCGAACATTCCTTCTTCAACCTAACCTTAACCCTAACTTATGAAGAAAGCTTCATAACTCTTTATACTAAATTGACTTAAAAAGGTTATAAACTTAGCAACCTTAATTTAATTAATTAACCTTTTTTAACTCAACAATGTAATCTTGTTCCTTTTGTTAATGTAAACAACTAAATATCATCTTTTGTTTACACATTTTAACATATGCAAATATGGAACTTTTTTTTAAAAATGGAAACTTTTTTAAAAAATCTTTACCCTTGTATATTGAAATAATTCATTACCTAATTACTATTACACACCGAGCCAAACGGTTACACACAATTAAATTCAATTAAAAAATTAACTCTTGCTTTCATTAGAGAAAGATATTGAAATATTGAATTGGCATAAAAAAAGGACGATTTGTAAATCGCCCTTCTCTTAGCATTTTTGATAAGTTTTACTTAATCCCTAATTTCTTTTTCAATTCCTTAGTTAAAGCATCCTTATGAATCATTATTGACATGGTTTTATATCTAACAAACGCATCTGAAGCATACAAATAACCTTCATATTTATTATTAGTATTCCATGAATTTTTAACCTTATAATAAATGGTTCCATTCTGATCTTTTACCATACCGGTAATTTGCATTCCATGATCATCAGTTGTTTCATAGTTATCATATGCCTCCTGACGAATCTCCTGCGTAATTTTCATTTCTGTAACAGGTTCATCAAAACTATACAATCTTTTTTGACGCTCAGCTTCTGTCATTGCTTCCCACTTAGATTGTTCCGAATCGGCTAATTCTTCTATATTACTTTCAGGAACAATGGCTAATCCATTTCTATAAGAGAATCCCTTTTCACTAACATCAGCTGCCCATCCAACAGTATAACCGCTTTTCAAGGAATTTTCGAAAATACTCATTAAATCATCTAAAGGCACATTATATACTTCTCCCCACATCCAGTTATCAGGTACTTCTATAATAAATTTTGAATAGAATGGATGATGCGAGTAAGATGAAACCTGAATATAATCATCAGGATTGATTCCCATAGCTTCTTTCACATACCTTTGTGGAGTGTATGTTTTACCTTCTACCTCAAAAGTTTCTGGCAACTCTCCTAAATACGCATCCAAAATACCTTCTAAACCATTTTTCCAGGCTGTTGTAAGTTTCTTATTCCTATTTTTTAAAACACCATCTACATACCCTTTTAATACTTCATCCATCTCGCCATGAACGTGATTCTTTTCGCCGTAGTTTAGTCCTGAGTATACGTCTTCCGGCACCATGCCGTAGTTCTTCAAAACATAAACAACATCATGAAAAGCACCTCCACCAGCAAAATTCAAAGATCCATGCAGTCTTACATATTTTTCAGCCTTATCAGAATAACAGTGACGAACCACAAACATTTCAGAAAGGTTTGCTGGATTCTTACCCAATCGGATCATCTCTGATTCAAAAAAGCCTAATCCGGAAAAGCTCCAACAGGTTCCTGAACGATATTGGTCTTTTACACATGTCGCATCCAGATCATAGATTGTCTCAAATTGATATCCTTCGGATTTATCCTGTGCAATTATTGCCACAGAAAATAATCCCATTAATAACGTAATTAATACTTTCATATAATAAAGGTTTATTTATCCCTCTAACGATAAAAACATCGTTTTTAGTAATGTACACTAAAAAAACAAGGGTTTGTTTTCAATTTGAACAAAATAACCACACAGTTGCCATAAAATTTATGACATTATTCATGGTTTTATATTTTTTTGATGAATTACAGATCAGATAAACGATTAATAATTTCACGGCCTTTACGAACAACAATGGCCGCTTCGTTATCATCCATGCGATGCACTGTAAAACGTGACTGAAGTTTATGCAATTCCTCCAACTGGATACTAGTTAAGTCTTTTTCCAGAAGATTTAATTTTTCATAGTCTTGAATTCCTTCCATCAATTTTTCAAATCTTACTGAACTACGACAATCAGGATATATAAGAGAATTCGCTCCGGAAGGAGCGTCTGTTGTTCTTCCATCAATCAATGGTTCTGCAGTCCAATCATTGAATCCTGAATAATATAATCCATCAAGACGATGAGCAGCAGCAAACCAACCAAACCAGGCAGCTTCCGAAGGGGAAGAAAAAGTAAATAAATTAGGTCTTTCCAACGAACAGTCAATAGTAAGACTTGTTTTTGTATCATCAGTCTTTTTCATTTCAATCATCGACTCAGCTGTAATATATTGCGCTGATAATCCCAAATGTTGAACACTATCAAGTAATTCTGGACGATATCTTTTGGTAATTAAAGTAATCTGAAATTCAGGCTCATATTTTCTCATCCAATAAATAAAATCAGCTAGATTCTCCTGATTCTTATCTTCAATAACAATACTTGTTTTATCCATCCACCCCTGTTCAGTCAAAAACTGACTAAGATTTGAAAAATAAGCCTTCAATATTTTTCTTCTTGCATCACTATCTTCCTGTAGTGAAATTAGTGTATTGGTACCATTAATTTCATTGTGATAAAACAGTTGCTTGTTTAATGGTAAAATAGAATACAGATTTATGTGCTTATTAATCCCCATTGCATCCATATACCGAATCCATCGTTCAAGTATACTGAAATCAAACTTCCAATTACCATCACTTGTCTTAGACCATTTTATCATCGAGGTTGGTGTATTGAAAGTCACATCTTCACTTACACCTTCATACAATAAACAGCTTACACTTTTCTGGCCCGATTTGGCTAAAAGTTGCATATAAGGCTTCATTGCCTCAAAATGTTCCTCACTCCATGGTTTAACATCATGCCACAAAGCTATTGCTAAGGGATTTTGCTTAAGATTAAGGTGAAACTCGCGATTGGCAATAGAGGGTATTGTTCTATCCTGAACATATAATTTAATCCTTAATTCCTGTGGCGAATTCATTTTTGAGTAAATCTTAACTGATGAACTGTAAATACCTGGTTGAGCAGTTTGCGGAACATCAATACAAATCCATACCGGCCTAACTGTTTTACCGGCCATATCCATTGCTGACAAATTATCCAGAACATCCGGCTCCAGGTGAGCAGATTCAAGGTCATTTGAACGTAGCCCACAACCATTTTTATACTCATCTGCAACAACATACCGTATAAAACGCGTATTAATATTATCAGTAATGATACTATCTCCGGACTCATTCACCAAGGGTTGCCAAACACATTCAACCTGCTTTAAATCAGAAACCGTCCACAAAACCAATTGCATATTTATTCGTTCACCTCTCCAGGCAGACAGTTCCATATCTTTAACTACAATCTCCATTGGAACCTGATACTTTGAATAACGCATATCAGTTGATCCAAATGAAGCATGCAGACCTCTCCCAGTCTTTTCCCATAAAAGATCTTCTGCATCAGGCATTATTTCAGCCTCTTTATAAGTTTTAATCTCTAATTTAGGACGTTGATTATAACACGCTGTTAAGAATAAGGCAAGAAGTATGGTGATGTGAATTCGGTTCATTACATTATTTTCTATCCATTCATACAAATATAACATTATTGCCTTATGCTATATTTGAATTAATGTTGTTAACTATTTTTTCTTTTATCTCTCCTCTTTTGACTTTCCCACTCTCGGTTCTTGGAAAAGTATCCAAACAATAAATTCTCTTTGGCTTTTCGTAACTATTTATAGAATCAAGCATAGAATTCTCAATCGCTATGCTTTCTTTCGATTCTAACACTAATACAACAGACTCTCCCCATTTTTCGTCAGGTAATCCGATTATTACAAAATTAATATTGATAAAAACAGATAACTTAGCCTCCAGCTCTTCAGGAAAGATTTTAATTCCTCCCGAATTGATTACATTATCGAAACGTCCTCTCAAGATAAATTGATTTGCTCCGATTAGTTCCACAATATCATTTGTAACTATCAATTCAGGATTAATATCAGAAGGCTCAATAACCAGGCATGACCTATTATCTGTAGATATTTGGATGTTATTTAAAACAGTAAAAGGCTCATTCACGTCATTTTTAACTCGCTTTAAGGCAATGTGCGATACTGTTTCAGTCATTCCATAGGTTTCCCATACTTTTGATGATACCTGACACATCTTATCAGCAAGATTCTTATCAACTTTTGCACCACCAAGAATCATTGTCTTTACCAATTGAAACTTCTCTTTCGATCGCTCAAATGCACATAGTGCCTGAGTTGGAACAAAAGCAGCAAAATCAATTTCTTCCTCCAGATCAACAAACGGATTTGATTGCACTCCACTTGTGATCAGATGAAGCCCTCCAATCAGAGCACGTACCACCATCATTTTACCGGCGATATAATTAACCGATAAACACAACAATGCCTTATCCCCTTCCTTCAAATGAAAGAATTCCAATGTTCGTTGCGCTGAATAAATCATGGAAGCCTTTGACATAATAATCTTCTTAGGACTTCCAGTACTACCTGATGTGAACAATTCAATATGTACAGATTCATTCATCCACTCTTCCAAAAAGCTACTTAAAGCCAATTTCCAATCGTTTCTATCGGCTTCTTTCTTCAACAGATAAATAAGTTTACTCAATCCTTCTTCATCTTCATATAATTGATGATTGAAATTAAGTGTCAAATACTTTTTATGAAGTAATTCTTCTTTCATTATTCATCAAACGGATTAACCCATGACTTCGTTGGATTATAATTCAAATTGTCACCTTTTAAATACAATGGTGATTCAATATTATTGCCAAAAACTTGACCAGTGCCCAAACCCTGTGGCATTTTATTATTTAATGTGTATACCCATTGAGCAATTGCATTTAAACCTATATTGCCTTCCAAGGCTGACGTTACCCACCAACCGACTCTTCTTTCTTCTGCCAATTTTATCCATTCAGTTGAAGATGCAAAACCGCCTGTCAAACTTGGCTTTAAAATGATGTATTGAGGTTTAATTAAGGAAAGCATCTTATTTCGTTCTTCAGAATCATGAACTCCAATCAATTCTTCATCCAATGCAATAGGTAATGGCGTTTTACTGCATATCTCTGACATCTTCTCCCATTGCCCTGCCTTAATTGGTTGTTCTATTGAATGCAAATGCAATGCTGCCAATTGATCGAGCTTATTCATTGTATCTTCCATCTGAAAGGATCCATTTGCATCAACCCTTATTTCAAGCACATCTTTTGAAAACCTTTGTCTGATTCCTTGAAGCACCTTTAACTCATCTTCAAAATTCAAGGCTCCGATTTTCATTTTTAGACAAGAAAAACCTTGTTCCAGTTTAGATTCAATCTGACGATTCATATTCGGGATATCACCCATCCATATTAAACCATTGATTTTTATTGAATCACTGCAAATTGTAAAGCTCGATTCAAATAATTCAAATGTTGATTTAGCCTGTAAGCTTTGCAATGCCATTTCTATTCCAAAACGCAATGCTGGTAAACTCTTATATTTCGTATGAAATTCAGGAATTATTGTATTTATATTACTGCATAGCTCCGGCAACATTTCATCTAAATGACTTTCTTCATCAGGACTCAATCCGGGTATAACTGAAATTTCTCCTATCCCGGTTTTTCCATTATCATCCCGCAATCTGAGATACCAGCTTGGCTTTTCATAAAGCACCCCTCGCGATGTCCCACCAGGAAAATTAAACTTGAGAATATGCTTTTTAAAATCAGCTTCCAACATACTAGAACATGTTTAATCCTGCTCCCATAAACAGCACAAAAATTAATGTTGATATAGCTAGCTTCTTAAGCTGAGGATCAAAATCATCGGCCACCCATGCCTTTTTAATGGATAAGATATGACTAAGAAATAATGGCATACTGGCTATAAAAAGTAGATGAATCAACCTAAAATCATTGATTAAAACAAAAATCAATAAAAAGATAAATGAGAATGAAATTAATACATAATGATAAACCTTCGCTGCTTTCAAGCCCATTTTCACAACTATCGTTTTCTTGCCTGCCGTACGATCACTTTCAATATCACGCATATTATTCACATTCAGAACACCTGAACTCAAAAAACCAACACTCAGTGCTGGTAATAAAACTCTCCAATCCCAATCATTGGCATGCAAAAAGTAGGTACCTCCAACTCCGGCCAATCCAAAAAATATTAGTACAAAAACATCACCTAAACCCTTGTATCCATATGGATTCGAACCCATAGTATATTTTAAAGCAGCCGCAATAGCACCCAATCCAATAAGCAAAAAAAGTAAGAATCGAATTTGAATTAAACCTCCAAAAGAAGCATAAATTAAACCAATACCTGAACCTAGAGACAAAAGTGTAAAAATAATGATGGCAATTTTCATTTGATTCAATGATATAGCCCCACTTTGAACCATTCTTTGAGGACCTTGTCTTCCATCATGATCAGCTCCATTAACGCTATCACCATAATCATTTGCCAAGTTTGACAGTATCTGCAGAAACAAGGTTGTTAACAATGCAAGCAATAAAATACTCCATTGAAATTTACCATAATAGGCTGCGATAAAACTCCCCATCAAGATTGATGAAAAAGCGAGTGGCAAGGTACGTAAACGAAAAGCTGTTATCCAGGCTTTAGTTGATGACATATTTAAACTATTTGAGGCAAAAGTACATATTTGTAATAATTATTGAACCTGAAAAAAGTTCATAATTTTCATGAGAATAGGAATCAACTATATTTGCATTTCAAAACACACAATATGCTTTCGATAGAAAAAAACGCTAATCTAAAACCCTATAATACATTTGGCCTTGAAGTAAAAGCCAATCAACTGGCCATTTGCCCTGATCATGAAAGTTTACTTGAAATCATAACTTATTTGCATAAAAACCCAACATCTTATCTTATTCTGGGTGGTGGAAGTAATCTTTTATTTTCAAAGGATTTTGATGGAATTATTATCCATCCAACAATAAAAGGCATTAAAGTAATTAAAGAAGATCCAAAACACATTTGGATTGAAGCCGGTGCTGGAGAGAATTGGGATGATTTAGTAGCTTTTTGTGTCAACCACAACTTCTATGGACTCGAAAATCTTTCGTATATACCCGGTAATGTTGGCGCATCACCTGTTCAAAATATTGGCGCATATGGTGTTGAAGTAAAAGATTGCATTGAAGAAGTAAACGGAATTTATATTGAGGATGCAACGCCATTTACAATGGACAATGATGAATGTATGTTTGATTATCGTTACAGCATTTTTAAAAATGAACTAAAAAATAAAGTTATAATCACATCTGTGGTTTATAAACTTGATAAAGCAGGTGAATTAAACCTCTCCTATGGTCCGGTAAAAGATGAATTATTTAAAAAGGACGAAAGAGATTTAAAAACATTAAGGGAGACAATAATAGAAATTAGAAAAAGTAAATTACCTGAACCTTCCGAAATAGGAAATGCAGGTTCTTTCTTTAAAAATCCTGTTGTTACAAAAAGTCAGTTCGATTCTTTACAAAAAGACTTTCCACAAATTCCGAACTATATTTTGTCAGAAGACTTAATAAAAATACCTGCCGGATGGTTAATTGAAACAAGTGGTTGGAAAGGTAAATCATTTGGCGGAGCAGCTGTACATGAAAAACAAGCATTGGTTTTAATCAACCAAAATAAGGCTAAGGCACAGGACATTATCAATCTGGCTAACAACATTATCACTGACATAAATAACCGTTTTGGAATTACTTTGGAACCAGAAGTTAACATCATTTAGAAAATAATCACGAAAAATTACCGTTGATTAAAGAGGTCGGAATGATTAATTTTATCATCCAAACAAAATTATTAAATGACAATAAAACAGCGTAATAAAAAGAAGAAAACAGGTAAGCTTTTAATTGGGCTTACTATTATACTTGGTGTATTTGCAATTGTTGGTTTAATGGGATTGAAGTATTACAAATGGATATTTTCCGACAACATTAATTTATCTGATAAGCAAGCAGAATTTCTATATATACCAACACACTCTACATTTGAAGATCTGCAAACAATTCTTGACGAGAATGAATTGCTCTTAAACAAAAAATCATTTGAATGGGTCGCCACCATTAAGAAGTTCAATACAGTAAAACCTGGTCGATACCAGATAAAAGAAGGAATGTCGAACAACACCTTAATTAATCTTCTTCGTTCAGGTAAACAGACTCCAGTCAAAGTTACTTTTAATAACATCCGAACCAAACAAGAGCTAGCAGGCACAATTAGTCATTATATCGAAGCAGATAGTATTAGTTTACTTGAGAGTTTAAATGATCCGGTACTACTGAGTGAATTAGGAGTCAATTCTGAAACCATTCTCTCCTTGTTTTTACCGAATACATATGAATTGTGGTGGAATACAACAGCAGAAAAGTTTATTAAAAGAATGAACGCTGAATATCAAAAGTTTTGGGATGATGAAAAAACAGCAAAAGCAAAGGCATTAAGCCTAACTCCAAAACAAGTTAGTATTTTGGCTGCCATAGTAGATGAAGAAACTATCAAACCTGATGAAAAACCAATGGTTGCCGGTTTATATCTCAATCGACTAAAAAAGAACATACGTCTTCAAGCTGACCCCACGGTTAAATATGCATTAGGCGACTTTAGTATCCAAAGAATTCTTACAAAAGATTTGGAAATAAACTCACCCTATAATACCTACAAATATGGTGGTCTTCCTCCTGGACCAATAAGAATTCCTTCAATTTCGGGAATTAATGCTGTACTAAATCACACAAAACATGATTACCTATACATGTGTGCAAAAGAAGACTTCTCGGGATACCACAACTTTGCAAAAACATTAAAACAGCATAATCAGAATGCTGCCAAATTTCAGAAAGCCCTTAATAAAAGAAAGATCTATCGATAGTTTTTATTTTAACGCCTAACGTAACTTTAATAGAAAATTGAATTATTTTCGTAAACTGAAAATCATTTTAGAATAATACAGTAACCTGATAAAACAATAGTATATGAAATTATCAACCATCTTCACCTTACTTATTTCAATATCCATTTTGGCTTCTTGTGCATCCTTAAAAAAAGGCTCTTCTAGCTTCGATGATAGTGACAGTCCGTATGTTACAGAAGAAACGAAGCCAAAGGTTAAGGAACAACCAAAACCTGAAAAAGAAATTGTTGTTAAAGAGGAGAAAGTAAAAACCGTTGATGCCAACGAAGACGAAGTATTTAAATACTATGTCATCATTGGTTCTTTTAAAGTACTTGATAATGCAAAAAACTACAAACAACAATTAATCAACGAAGGTTTTACGCCCGTTATACTTGAAAATGAAAATGGATTATACCGTGTTTCAGTTGCAGCTTATAACGATGAAAATCCAGCCCGCACAAAGATTGGAAGTATACGTGCTAACTATGAAAAATATAGTGATGTATGGTTATTAATTAGAAAAATGTAAAATTTAAATAAGACTTAAAAGCTCCTTTTCAGGAGCTTTTTTTATTTTAACCACTATCTTTTTTTTATTTTTGCGCATTCAAATACCGAATTAGTAACAATTAAAGATAAAACCAGATTCAAGATGTATAGACCAGTAAATCTATCTGAACAAATTTTCTACGTTGGAGTAAACGACCGCCGAACAGCATTGTTTGAAAACATGTGGCCCTTAGATCGTGGAGTCTCATATAACTCATACCTTATTGCCGATGAAAAAGTAGCTGTAATAGACACTGTTGAAGCCGGTCATTTTGAAAAATGGATTGCCAAAGTACGCGCTGTTATCAATGATCGTCCTATTGACTACCTCATCGTTAATCATATGGAACCCGACCACTCAGGGGCAATTCGCATTCTTACAGAATTATATCCTGATATGGAAATTGTTGGGAACAAAAAAACACTTCCCATGATAGAAGGGTATTATGGCATAAGCTCTAACTTTAAAGAAATTAAAGAAGGAGACACTCTTGAATTAGGCAAGAACAAATTAACATTTTATACGGTCCCAATGGTTCACTGGCCTGAATCAATGGTATGTTTTGAAGAAACCAACCAGATACTATTTTCTTCTGATGCTTTTGGAAGCTTTGGAACATTAGATGGTGGCATTTTTGATGATGAATTGGATTTTGAATATTTCAAAGATGAAATGCGACGCTATTACTCCAATATTGTGGGTAAATATGGAAATCCTGTTCAAAAAGCACTTCAAAAATTAGGTAGCTTAGAAATGAAAATGATTGCCCCTTCTCATGGACCAATATACCGCGAAAACATTACTCAAATGATTAATTGGTACAATCAATGGAGTCAATATGAAGGTGAAGAAGGCGTTGTTGTTGCTTATGCATCGATGTATGGTAATACCGAAGAGATGGCTGAAGTAGCTGCGAGAGCACTGGCTGAATCAGGGATTAAAAATGTAAGAGTTTATGATGTAAGTAAAACACATCCATCCTACATAATTTCAGACATCTTCAAATTCAAAGGAATTATTTTGGGAAGTCCAACGTATAGCAATGAATTACATCCTAACATGGAAGCGTTGGTTTCAAAACTTCAACATATGGGCGTAACTAATCACTACTATGGAATACTTGGTTCTTACACATGGGCCGGGGCTTCAGTTAAGAAACTAAATGAAGCAGCGGAGTCACTAAAATGGGAAGCTGTTGCTGAACCTGTTGAAGAGAAACACTCGCTTAAAGAAGACAAATACGAAGCCTGCTGGCAATTAGGTGTAGCCATGGCCGACAAATTAAGAAGTTAATCGAGTATAATAAACTAACAAAAAAGAGCATTGAACAAGTGCTCTTTTTTTTGTTTTATCATGTCAAAAAAGGCAAATTTATTACCTTCGCGACAAACATACACGAACTATTTTGGACGATAAGAAGAAATACACCTGGTATGCCCTTTATACCAAGTCAAGAGCTGAGAAGAAGGTATTGGAACAATTAACCAATATGGGTATTAAAGCATATCTTCCCATGAAAAAAATCCTTCGTCAATGGAGCGATCGCAAGAAATGGGTTGAAATGCCAGTAATCAGTTCATACATCTTCGTAAACATCCTCAAAGAAGATTACCGTAAAGTATTTGAAGCAAATGGTGTGGTTGCTTATGTATCCTATAAAGGACATGCCTGTACTATTCCTGATTCTGATATTGAAGCCATGAGACGCACCATAGAGAATCAATTGGATTTTGATGTCGAAACAGACCAACTTAAAAAAGGTCAGACAATAACTGTTACATCAGGGCCACTAAAAGGTATAACTGGCGAAGTATTGGAAGTACAAGGTGCTAAAAAGCTATATCTAAGAATCAGTAATATTGGTTATACCCTGGTAGTTGATTTAGCCGACGCTTCCTTTACAAAAGAAAGTTAAACGCTTATCTAATCGATAAAATACTCATTATTATCCAGGGCTAACTCAACATTCTCAAATACTGCAGAGGCTTCTTCCTTAAGAGGTGTAAGATCGAAATATCTACTGGAGAAATGTCCAATTAGTAACTTACCAACAGCAGCATCCTTTGCTATTGTGGCAGCCTGATGTGCAGTTGTATGACTAGACGATTTTGCAAGACTTTTTAATTCATGCAAAAAGGTAGCTTCATGATACAAAAGATCGACGCCTTGAATTACAGGAATGATTTTTCTGAAATATTTTGTATCTGAACAAAAAGCATATGAACGTGCTTTAGGCGCAGGAATAATTAACTCTTTCTGATTAACCTCTCTCCCATCCTCATCAAAATATGGATTCCCATTCTTTATTGATACAATATCGGCAATACCTAAATTGAATTTGAATATGGCTTCCTTACGAATGTTTGGTTCCTTTTCTTTCTCTTTAAAAAGAAAACCACAAGTAGGTATGCGATGAGACAAAGGAAATGACTCAACAGTCACCTTTTTATCCTCATAAATAACTTTAGATGAATCGTATGTTAGATCATTGAATTCAATGGCAAACGGAAGATCTTCACAAAAATAATCCAAATGTGGTTTTAATAATGTTTTCAAATCTGGATGTGCATGAATAGTAAGTTTTTTATTCCTACCCAATAATCCAAAAGTTGATATTAAACCCATTAAACCAAAAACATGATCGCCATGTAGATGAGAAAGAAAAATATGATGAATTTTGGAAAAATTAATCTTATTCTTCCTCAACTGCATCTGTGTTCCTTCACCGCAATCAATCAAAAAAAAACGCTCAGATACACGTAGTATCTGAGCGGTAGGATATCTATCCGATGTTGGTAATGCTGAATTACTTCCTAAAATGGTTACTGAAAAGCTACTCATCGAATTAGTTCGAATCAATCGCTTTACGTATCATTTCAGTTCCGTCATTTAATGACGGGGCTATGTTTAAAACAGAATCCAACTGCGAAACCGAGATTAATCTCTCAACCGCAGGCTGTAATCCTGCTAATACAAATACCCCATCGGCATTTTTACAAAGTCTGTTAGCAACAAGAATGGCACTTAAACCAGACGAATCGCAATAATTACACTTTCCAAGATCAAGCAGAATATTTTTCTCACCATTACCCGAAAGTAACACTAACTCTGATTTCAGCGTTGGTGCAATATGCGTATCCAACTTTTCTTTCAAAACCTGAACCAATGTAAATCCGTCTAATTTATCAATTTTAAAGTCCATTCTTATCGTTTTAACTTAGTAATAACTATTCTTTAGATGATTTCTCATCAGCTTCCAATTGATCTTTCAAGGCAGCTAATTCAGAAATATCTCCTAAAGTAGTTTTTTCTAAGTTATCATTCAACTTCTTCACACCTTTTTTAGTGGCTTTAGTTTGAGCTTTCTTAGCAGCTACTTCTTCATCTTTCTGTACATCTTCGAAAATACGTGAATGCGATAGTATGATACGCTTAGCAGCCTTATTGAACTCAATCACTTTAAAATCAAGTTTTTCTTCCACTTTAGCCTGAGCTCCGTCTTCTTTTACAAGGTGACGTGGAGTAGCAAATCCTTCAACACCGTATTGCAATGCAATTACAGCACCTTTGTCGAAAATATCAACAATAGTACCTTCATGAACTGAATCAACAGTGAAGATAGTTTCGAATACATCCCATGGATTTTCTTCAAGTTGTTTGTGACCTAAACTCAAACGACGGTTTTCTTTGTCGATTTCAAGAACTACTACATCAATTTCGTCACCAATTGCAGTAAATTCTGCTGGGTGCTTAATTTTCTTCGTCCAAGATAAATCAGAAATGTGGATCAATCCGTCAATTCCTTCTTCAATTTCTACAAACACACCGAAGTTAGTGAAGTTACGTACATATGCTTTGTGTTTAGTTCCAACAGCATATACATCTTCGATTTTCTCCCATGGATCAGCTTTTAATTGCTTAATACCAAGAGACATCTTACGCTCGTCGCGATCTAAAGTCAATACCATTGCCTCTACATCGTCGCCCACTTTCAAGAAATCCTGAGCGCTACGTAAGTGTTGTGACCATGACATTTCAGAAACGTGGATCAAACCTTCTACACCTGGAGCAATTTCTACAAATGCACCATAGTCAGCCATAACAACCACTTTACCTTTCACTACATCACCAACTTTAAGCTCTGAATCCAATGAATCCCAAGGATGAGAAGTCAATTGTTTCAAACCTAATGCAATTCTTTTCTTTTCATCATCGAAATCAAGAATTACAACGTTCAATTTCTGATCTAATTGAACAATTTCTTCCGGATGAGTCACACGGCCCCAAGAAAGGTCAGTAATGTGAATCAAACCATCTACGCCACCAAGGTCGATAAATACACCATAAGAAGTGATGTTTTTAACGGTTCCTTCAAGAACCTGACCTTTTTCAAGCTTAGAAATAATGTCTTTTTTCTGCTGCTCAAGTTCAGCTTCAATAAGTGCTTTATGAGATACAACTACGTTTTTGAATTCTGGGTTGATTTTCACCACTTTGAATTCCATAGTTTTACCTACATACATATCGTAATCGCGAATAGGCTTAACATCAATTTGTGAACCTGGCAAGAAAGCCTCAATACCAAATACATCCACAATCATACCACCTTTAGTACGACACTTGATGTAACCCTTGATAACTTCATCGTTATCCAAAGCTTCGTTTACGCGATCCCAAGAACGTAATGCTCTTGCTTTTTTGTGAGAAAGAACTAATTGTCCTTTTTTGTCCTCTTGACTTTCAACGTAAACTTCTACTTTATCGCCAACTTTTAATTCCGGATTGTAACGAAATTCGTTACGGCTAACGATACCATCAGATTTGAATCCGATATTAATAACAACTTCACGTTTTGTTAATGCGATAACTTCTCCTTCAATTACTTCTTTTTCAGAAATAGTTGATAAAGTTTCGTCATACATTTTAGCCAATTCTTCTTTTGATGCACCAGCGCCTAATACATCACCTGCTTCATAGCTATCCCAGTCAAAATCATCAGCTGGAACAGTTGCAACTGGCTCGTTAGCAACAGGAGTTTCGTTTACTTCAGGAGTATTTTCTACAGGCTCCTGAACATTTTCTTTTTCTTCTGCCATTTCTCTAAATCGTTAAATAACTAGTAGTTAGACATTATATTGTAAAAATCCGTGCAAAATTATTAACTTTTTCTGAGTTAAAAAACTTTCTAAGCCAATAATTTAAGCTAAGTATTAAAAATAATTGGAGAATAAATTTTTGTCAAGATGTTTATATTATTAAAAACCACATATATTAAGTTTCATCCAAATATTTTCTCAACCATCACTCATTACTCAGACATCTGATTATCTACCACTTTTACATCATCAAATATGAATCCACAATATTAGACTGTTCAATTCATATAATATTTTCTATTTTTGAAGATTGAAAGATCAATACTCAATCAACTTTATTTCTAAACAGAATAAATAAGAATTATGAAAATTTCAATTATAGGGACTGGTTATGTTGGACTAGTTACAGGAACATGCTTCTCTGACACAGGTATTTATGTAACTTGCGTTGATATAAATAAGGACAAAATTGAAAAACTTAAAAAAGGTATAATACCTATCTATGAACCAGGCTTAGACAGAATGGTTCTTTCAAATGTAGAAAAAGACAGACTGCATTTCACAACAAGTTTAAAAGACAGTATTGAAGGTGCAGAAGCAGTTTTTATTGCTGTTGGCACCCCTCCAGAAGAAGATGGTAGCGCAGATCTAAGTCACGTATTATCTGTAGCCCGCGAGATAGGAAAACATATTAATAATCATATAGTAGTGGTTACCAAAAGTACTGTGCCGATTGGGACTGCTAAAAAAGTTAAAGCTGCGATACAGGATGAATTAGAAAAAAGAGGTGTACAAATTGACTTTGATGTTGCATCTAATCCTGAATTCTTAAAAGAAGGAAATGCCATTGAAGACTTTCTTAAACCGGATAGAATTGTTGTGGGAATAGAATCTGAAAAAGCAGAAAAAATAATGCAACGGTTGTACAAACCATTTGTGTTAAATGGCCATCCGATTCTTTTCATGGATATCCCATCAGCAGAAATGACAAAATATGCAGCTAATGCAATGCTTGCAACAAAAATCAGTTTCATGAATGACATTGCCAACCTATGTGAAATAGTTGGTGCTGATGTTTCAAATGTTCGTCGTGGCATCGGATCTGATTCAAGAATTGGTAATAAATTCATTTATGCAGGTGCTGGATATGGAGGTTCTTGTTTTCCTAAAGATGTGAAAGCAATAATTAAAACAGCACAACAATATAATTACCGATTAAGATTGTTAGAATCTGTTGAAGATGTAAACAATGATCAAAAGAAGGTGATTGTAAAAAAGATCATGAGCCATTTTGGTGATATCAAAGGTAAAACATTTGGTATGTGGGGACTATCTTTTAAACCACAAACTGACGATATGCGCGAGGCGCCATCTGTGGTAATTGCTGAGGCTTTAATAGAAGCTGGTGCCAAAGTTAAAGCATACGATCCTGTAGCAATTGAAGAGGCTCATAAAATATTAGGTGATTCCATTGAATATGGTAAAGATCAATATGATGCATTAATTGATACTGATGCATTAATATTAATCACGGAATGGCCTGAATTCAGAATGCCAAACTTTAAGGTGATGGAAAAATTAATGAATGAAAAAGTAATTTTTGACGGCCGTAATATTTACGACCCTGCTGAAATTAAAGAAAATGGATTTACCTACTATGGTATAGGTCGTTAATAAAACTATTCCCATAATAAGAAGTCTGGACAAATCTTTTCCAGACTTTTTTTATTTAATTTCATAATATTGCAATTAATATTCATTCTACTTTAAAAAGTAGTGATTTAAATATCTTCAATGAAAAAAAGAGTTTTAATAACAGGAGGGGCTGGATTTATTGGTTCTCACTTATGTGAAAGATTATTAAGTGAAGGCAATGAAGTGATTTGTATGGACAATTACTTTACAGGCGCTAAAGACAATATAGTACATCTGCTTGACAATCACTACTTTGAATTAATTCGTCACGATGTTACTCACCCTTATTTCATTGAAGTTGATGAAATTTACAATTTGGCTTGTCCCGCTTCACCTGTGCATTACCAATACAACTCGATCAAAACAATAAAAACTTCAGTGATGGGAGCGATCAATATGTTAGGTCTGGCCAAACGTATTAAAGCCCGTATCCTTCAAGCTTCGACAAGCGAAGTATATGGTGATCCATTAATCCACCCACAACCGGAATCCTATTGGGGGAATGTGAATCCTATTGGAATCCGCTCTTGTTACGATGAAGGTAAACGTTGTGCAGAAAGTTTATTTGTTAATTACCACGTACAAAATAATGTTGATATAAAGATCATCAGAATCTTTAATACATATGGCCCTAAGATGAATCCTGAGGATGGACGTGTGGTTTCAAATTTTATTGTACAGGCACTTTTAGGTGAAAACATTACTATTTTTGGTGATGGTAAACAAACCCGCAGTTTTCAATATGTTGATGATTTGGTAGAAGGAATGATCAGAATGATGGCTACAGGCAAGGAATTTGTTGGTCCCGTTAACATTGGCAACCCGAATGAATTCACAATGATTGAATTGGCAAATACGATACTTGAATTAACTAACTCAAAATCTAAACTATCTTTCGAACCTCTACCAGCTGATGACCCAACTCAACGCCAACCTGATATTTCACTTGCTCAAAAGGAATTAAATGGTTGGGAACCTAAAATTCAACTAAGAGAAGGTCTAACTAAAACCATTGAATATTTTGATGGTTTACTTAAACAAGGTTGGACAAGAAAATAAAATATTAAACTAAATCCTATGAATAAAAGAAAAGGCATCATCCTGGCAGGTGGTTCTGGCACAAGATTATATCCTGCAACTAAAAGTATTTCAAAACAGATCATACCTGTTTATGACAAACCAATGATTTATTACCCTCTATCAGTTTTAATGCTGGCTGACATAAAGGAAATACTGATTATTAGCACCCCTCACGACCTGCCTCTATACAAAAATCTCTTTGGAGATGGTTCTGATCTTGGTTTACAAATTAGTTATGCAGAACAACCATCACCTGACGGTTTAGCTCAGGCTTTTATTATTGGGGAAGAGTTTATTGGGGACAGTAACGTTGCAATGGTTCTGGGGGATAACATCTTTTATAGCTATGCTTTTAGCGAAACACTTTCAAGAGTATCAAAAACAGAAGATGCAGCAGTAGTTTTTGGTTATTACGTTACAGATCCGGAGAGATACGGAGTTGCAGAATTTGATCAGTCAGGAATGGTAACTTCTATTGAAGAAAAACCAGAAATACCCAAATCAAACTATGCCGTAACCGGTTTATACTTCTACCCTAATGATGTTGTTGAGAAGGCTAAAAGTTTAAAACCATCAAAACGTGGCGAATTAGAAATTACAGACTTAAACATGCTTTACTTAAATGAAAAGAGATTGCAATTAAGCAAACTTGGAAGGGGAACAGCATGGCTCGATACAGGCACACACGATAGTTTATTACAAGCAAGTAATTTTATTTCTACCATTGAAAATAGACAAGGATTGAAAGTTGCCTGCATTGAAGAAATTGCTTTTAATAAAGGATATATAAATAGAGACCAATTATTACAATTAGCAGAACCATTAAAGAAAAACGAGTACGGAAAATATCTGATTCGTATAGCAAAATAATGATGAAACTCCCCGTAATGATGTACAATTAAATCAGCATTGTTATTTTTGCAATTCAATCAACTTTAAATGGAAATAAAAAAAACACATATACCAGGATTGGTAATTATTCAGCCTCAGATTTTTGCTGATGACCGAGGCTTTTTCATGGAATCATACAATGAATCCAGATATTTTGAAAATGAAGTACTTCCACACTTTGTTCAGGATAATATTTCAAGATCATGTTATGGTACTGTTAGGGGATTGCATTATCAATTGGCTCCTTTTTCTCAGTCTAAATTGGTTCAGGTGTTAGAAGGTAAGGTTTTGGATGTAGCTGTTGACCTGAGAAAAAAATCTCCAACATTTGGTCAACATTATGCGATTGAACTAACAGCCGAAAACAAAATTCAGTTTTTTATACCACAAGGCTTTGCTCATGGATTTTCGGTTTTAAGTGAAACAGCCCTTTTCATGTATAAATGCGATAATTATTACAATCGTGAAGCAGAAAGAGGTCTGGCATATAATGATCCTGCATTAAATATAGACTGGAAAATACCTACAGACAAAGTCATCGTATCTCAGAAAGATAATATTCTACCTATTCTAAAGGAGGCAGAACATAACTTTGTTTAAAAATGAAAAAGATATTAGTAATTGGATCAGAAGGACAATTAGGTAGTGAATTAAAATTACTTCACTCCAATTTCGATAAAGCGGAATTTACTTTTACAACCATAGAATCGCTTGACGTAACCAATCAAACTGATTTAACAAACCAGATTACGTCTGATTCTTATAGTTACATTATAAATTGCACTGCTTACACGGCAGTTGACAAAGCGGAGAGTGATCAGGCCTTAGCCGATCAAATAAATCATCAGGCTTTAAAAACAATTGGTAAAAGCGCTTCTGAAATTGGTGCAAAAGTAATTCATGTATCCACTGATTATGTCTTTGATGGCACAAACTATAAGCCGTATACTGAAATTGATGTAACATCTCCCAATTCAGTTTATGGTAAAACCAAACTAGCTGGTGAAAAGGCATTGATGAATGCAAATGCTAATTCGATCATACTGCGCACATCATGGTTGTATTCAATGTTTGGAAATAATTTTGTAAAAACCATGTTAACGTTAGGCAAAGAAAGATCTGATCTAAATGTAATTTTTGATCAGGTTGGCTCCCCTACTTTTGCCAGAGATTTAGCAAAAGTCATTCTGAATATTATAGAAAAAGACATTACCTTTGAAATTTCTTTTCAGAGTGGCATTTACCATTATAGTAATGAAGGCGTTTGTTCATGGTTCGATTTCACCAGAACGATCCACGAGATAGCTAATATTACCTGTAATGTTAAACCTATTGAAAGTAAAGATTACCCAACAGCTGCACCAAGACCACATTATAGTGTTTTGAATAAATCAAAGATCAAAACAGTTTATAATGTAGATATTCCATACTGGAAAGACAGTTTAAAGGAATGTATAGCAAACATTAATCAGTAATCTAACACACTGTATATTAAAGAAAGATGCAAAAGGACGTATTAAATTCAGTAGTAGAAAAAGCACAATCCTGGTTGGATGGAGCTTACGATGAAGAAACAAAGAATGCCATCAAAAAAATGATGGACAATGAAGATAAAACTGCACTTATTGATTCATTTTATAAAGATTTAGAATTCGGAACAGGTGGTTTAAGAGGTATCATGGGGCCGGGTTCAAATCGAATGAATCGATACACAGTTGGAGCTGCTACTCAAGGATTGGCTAATTACTTGAACATTGAATTTTCAAATCTTGATCAGATAAGTGTTGTTATCGGACATGATTGTCGTAATAACAGCCGATTATTTGCAGAAGTTGTTGCTGATATTTTCAGTGCCAATGGAATCAAGGCATATCTATTTGAAGATCTACGTCCAACACCGGAAATTTCGTATGCCATTCGTCAGTTGGGTTGCCAGAGTGGTGTTATTATCACGGCTTCTCATAACCCTAAAGCATACAACGGTTATAAGGCATACTGGAACGATGGAGCTCAGTTAACAGCACCTCATGATACAAATGTTATTGACGAGGTTAATAAAATTACTTCTGTTGCTGATATTAAATTCGAAGGAAACAAAGATTTGATTGAAATTCTTGGTGAAGAAATGGATAACAAATTTCTTAAACAAGTTCAATCTTTGGTTTTAGACCAGGAAGTTATCAACCGCAACAAGGATATTAAAATTGTCTACTCTCCGATTCACGGAACTGGTGTAAAAATGATTCCTGTAGCATTACGTTTATGTGGATTTGAAAATATCATTAACGTTCCGGAACAAGATGTTGTTAGCGGAGATTTCCCAACAGTTGTTTCACCAAATCCTGAAGAACCTGCTGCTCTTGAAATGGCTATTAACAAAGCCAACGAAACAAACGCTGATCTTGTTATGGCTTCAGATCCTGACAGTGATCGTTTGGGCATTGCGGTAAGAAATGATAAAGGAGAATTTGTATTGGTTAATGGTAATCAAACTGCTACCCTTTTGACTTGGTACATTCTTAAAAAATGGAAAGAACAAGGTCGTTTAACAGGCAATGAGTTTATTGTTAAAACAATCGTTACTTCTGAGCTTTTAAAAGAAATCGCGGTTAAAAGTGGTGTTGAATACTTTGATGTTTACACAGGTTTTAAATGGATTGCAAAAGTCATTCGCGAATTAGAAGGTAGGAAAAAATACATTTGTGGTGGTGAAGAATCTTATGGATTCCTTCCTGGCGACTATGTTCGTGACAAAGACGCTGTTGCAGCCATTACAATTACAGCTGAAATTGCTGCATGGGCAAAAGATAATGGTAAATCATTGTATGAAGTTTTACAGGACATCTACATGGAATATGGTTTCTCAAAGGAGAAAATGATTTATATTGTTCGTGAAGGCAAGAGTGGTGCAGATGAAATCAAACAACTAATGAAAGATTTCAGAACTACACCGCCTCAATCATTAGGTGGCGACAAGGTAAGTATCATTAAAGATTATTCGAAATTAAACGCGCAATATGTTTTAGAGGACAAAAATGTAGCAATTGATTTACCTGAAACTTCTGATGTATTACAATTCTTCACCGAAAAAGGATATAAAGTATCTGTTCGTCCTTCAGGTACTGAGCCAAAAATTAAGTTCTATTTTGAAGTTCAGGTACTCATGAATAGTAAAGATGAGTTCCAGTCTGCTAACGAAAAAGCAGATGAAATCATTGCAAACATGGTAAAAGACTTAGGAATTTAATTCTAAAAGATAATCAAAAAATCTCCGCCTTGAGCGGAGTTTTTTTTGATTTAATCATCGAAGAAGTCATCTTTAAAATTAACCAGATAAACCCTCTCTGTAGCTCTGGTAATCGCTGTATATAACCAACGAAAATACCCTTTCCCCATTTGTTCTTCTGGCACATAACCCTGATCAATAAAAACAGCCTTCCACTGTCCACCTTGCGATTTATGACAAGTCATGGCATAAGCATACTTTACCTGAAGAGCATTGTAATAAGGATTCTGCTTCAATAATTCATATTGCTTCTGCTTTGATCTTTCAAACTGATAATCTTCCATTACTGTATTAAAGAAGGCTTCCTGTTCATCTTTTGAAAAACCAGCCGTATCGGTATGTAAAACATCCAAAACAATTTTTGCATCAATTTCCAGATATTTATAATCAGTCAACCTTAATGTTACATTGGCAAATCGTCGATCATACAATTCCTCATAGCCGTTGATTCGAACAACCTCTGCAATATCACCATTTGCAATAAAATCAGCTTCTTTACTATCTTTCAACCAATGATAATTGTTTTTTACAATCAATAAATGATCTGTAGAGGTTAATTCTTCTTCCCGGTATAAAATACTGTTTCGAATGCCTTTATTAAAAAGATTTGCTCTTTTATTAGAACGACAAACGACCAATGTCTCATCCAAACCGTAATGTTCCTGACACCAGTTTAATTCATCAATGAGTTCTTCACCGGTAATTCTTTTAAAATCAACAAATCCTTTTGTTTCCAATTCGGGGAATCCAAGATCAAAAAAAGATTCTTCCATTTTAGATCTCAGCTTAGTTGCATTATGAAGAATACCACTATTGCCCTCCTGTCGAACTACTTCACTTAAAAAATAATCATGAACATTTAATCCAAGGCTGCGCAGGTTATCTTTGTCTAATGCCGGACTATCATCAAAACCTACAGGAGGTAACTGAGCGATATCTCCAATTAATATAAGTTTACAATTCCCTTTGCCAAAAACAAAATTCAATAAATCCTCTAATAACCTACCAGACCCAAAGGATGTATATTCCAAGCTACTATTGGAAATCATTGATGCCTCATCAACAATAAAAATTGCATCCTTTGATTTATTATAGTTTAGATGAAAATTACTAAAATCGTTATTGGATGATTCCCGTCTATAAATTTGCTTGTGTATAGTATATGCAGGTTTTCCAGTATAACTACTTAATACTTTTGCAGCTCTTCCGGTTGGAGCCATCTGCTGAAACGGAATTTCCAACTGATTTAGCATATCAGTGAATGCTTTCATTAAAGTTGTTTTACCTGTTCCTGCATATCCTTTTATAAGACAGACACTTTCACTTTCTTCCGAAACAACAAAATCAGCTAAACCTTCAATCAATTTGCTTTGAGAAGGTGTTGGTTCGAATTGAAACCCTTCCTTAATTAAGTTACTTATATGTTTATTTAGCATTTTTATTGTATATAAAGCCTCACAAAAAATCATAATTTGATTTTTTTTTTAACTTTGGGGCATTCAAACTAAAACAAAATTCCGAAGATAATGAAAACAGTGATTCAGATTGTCCTTACAGTTGCTATTATTGCTTTAGGCTATTTGTGTGTTGAGAGTATTCAAAAACCAATCCGCTTTCAGGATGCTCATGAATTGAGAAAGAAAGCTAATGTGGAAAAGTTGATGTTTATGCGCGATGCACAGGTTGCGTACAAGTCTGTTTACAACAAATATACAGGAAGCTTCGACACTTTGATTAATTTTATCAAAAACGATTCACTACCGCTAGTTATGAAAGAAGGTAGTTTAACCGACAGTATGTTGGAGGCTGGTATGACTGAAGTAAAAGCTTTAGCATTAGGCATAATTACAAGGGACACTATTCGCGTTAGTGTTAAAGACTCTTTATTTCCAGTAGGATATTCGGTTGATTCATTACCATTTATTCCTTTTGTTGACGGCGAAAAATATGAAATGGGAGCCGGAGTTGTTGAAACAGGTTCAGGTGTTAAAGTTCATGTATTTGAAGCTAAAGTACACAACAACATTTATCTAAAAGGACTTGAAGAACAGGAAATTATCAACTTAAATGACAAGACTCAGAAATTTGAAAAATATCCTGGACTTAAAGTAGGTTCATTAGAGGAAGCTAACAATAATGCTGGTAACTGGGAATAGTAATATGACCAAAACATACGTTGTATCTCCGTCATTCGACGAAAGCATTACAACTTCTTATTTTTTGTCCATCCGATCTGCTTCGGATGGACTTTCTTTTTGTGTTCTTGATCCTGTAACGAATACCTATATTGCCTACGCAGATATTCCGTTCAGAGATACAAGCACAGATCATATTAAAACGCAGGAGCTTTTAATCACAGAGAAACTTCTGAATTTACCTTATAAGAAGGTATTATTCATGATAGAAACACCTTATGCAACATTAGTTCCATCAGCCTTATATGATCCTGCAAAAAAGCGCGAATTATACAATTTAAATCATAGTATAACAACGGATGATTGGATTCTAAAGGATCAAAAAATAAAAATGGCAGATGCCTGGAATATTTTTGCAATCCCTAAGTTTCTTTATTACCTGATAAGTAACCAATTTGATTCTGTATCATTTTATCAGCAATATTCACCTTTTGTTGAAGGGTGCTTGCTATCTGCTCAAAATCAAAAGCAGGAGAATAGTATTCACATTAATCTTCATCAAAACTTTTTTGATATTGTTGTTATGGAATCAAGATCACTCAAACTATGCAATTCATTTAAATTTACTAATACCAACGACTTTGTCTATTTTGTTCTTTTTGCATTTGAACAGTTAAAAATGTCAACCGATAATACAAAAATTCACTTACACGGTATTTACGACAGACAAAATCCTAATTATGTAGCTCTTAAAAATTATTTAAGAAACACTAAAATCACAGATTCATCTTTTCACTTTAATTTTAGTGATACATTAAAGATAAAGGAACAAGTTAAACAAGAGCATCACAATCTTTTCAATCTAGCGATATGCGTATAATTAGTGGATTTTTAAAAGGCCGACGATTTTCACCACCCAAAAGCTTTAAAGCTCGTCCTACTACAGATATAGCACGCGAAAGTTTATTCAACATCTTAGTTAACCGTGTAAACTTTGAAGAATTGAAAGTATTGGATCTATTTGCTGGCACTGGTAGTATTTCATATGAATTCGCTTCGAGAGGTTGTGAAGACATTACTACTATTGAATTAAATTATAACCATTATATATTCATCAAGAAAACAATACAAGAACTTGAAATTGATCAGTTCATTAGAATTTTAAAGGCTGATGCTTTTAAATACCTCCAAAAAACGAGTGAAAAATTCGATCTTGTATTTGCTGATCCTCCTTTTGACTTAAAAAATTTCGATACAATTCCTGACCACTTTTTTAAACAGCACCTACTGAAAGAAGATGGAATTTTCATTCTTGAACATTCGGATAAAAAAACATTTGAATCTCATCCTTATTTTAAGGAAGTAAAAAAATACGGAAAGGTACACTTCAGTTTCTTTAGTTAGCTCATTTTATACCAGATACAAATAACCTTCAAATTTAAACACGCATATTCATTTGTATATTATGAGCATATGCTTATATTTGTCATGATTTTATAATGAGCATATGCCAAGAAAAAAGACGCAACGACATATTTGTGGTAAACCAACCATAACCTACTATAAACCTGCAGGAGTACCTTTAAGAGATATTGAAGAAATTGAGTTAACTCTCGATGAATATGAAAGTATCCGCCTGGCAGATTTTATGGGATTATATCAGGAAGAAGCTGCCAAACAAATGAATATTAGTCGTCAAACATTTGGTCGCATTATTACCTCTGCACATAAAAAAATAGCCGAAGCATTAATCAAAGGTCAGGCTATTGCGATTAAAGATATACAAAGTGAATAATTTAAAATACAGATTATGAAAATTGCAATTCCAACTAAAGACAATTTAGTAGATGATCATTTTGGACATTGTCAATATTTTAGCATAGCTACAGTTGACAATAATAAAATTGTTGATATCGAAGAAGTTCCTTCACCCAATGGATGTGGCTGTAAGACCGACATAGTCGGTACACTTAGAAATAAAGGTGTAACTGTTATGCTTGCAGGAAATATGGGACAGGGAGCAGTTAACAAAATAAATAATGCCAATATCCGCGTAATAAGAGGATGTTCTGGTCCGATTGAAGATGTTATTCAATCGTACATTAAAGGTGAAGCCATTGACTCAAAAATAGTGTGTGATTCTCATTCAAGTCATAACAACAAAGAAGATCATCAATGCAGTCATCACTAAAAAGCAATTCTTATATCCACCACCACAGAGTTGGTTATGCAGAAACAGATAAAATGCAGTTTCTTCATCATTCCAATTATGCGCGTATCTATGAAAATGCGAGATGGGAGTTTTTCAGATCACTTAATATTCCTTATTCTGCTATTGAAGAGAAGGGATTATTCATGCCGGTTATAAACATGGATTTTAAGTTTATTAAGCCTGCTTTTTACGATGACAACCTAAGTATAGAAGTTAGGGTTGAGAACATTTTAAACATTAAATTAGCCTTTACCTACAGAACGTTTAACCAAAATAGTGAGCTAATTAATGAGGCGATGGTAACTCTTGCATTTATCAAAGCAGATTCAGGTAAACCAGTAAGGACACCTGAATTTATCAAAGAGCGATTGATTACTAAAACCGTGTTGGTTTAAAAGAATAATTATTAAAACAAAAAAGGGAGCAAATTGCTCCCTTTTTGCGGTCTGGACGGGACTCGAACCCGCGACCTCCGGCGTGACAGGCCGGCATTCTAACCAGCTGAACTACCAGACCTAAGATGTTTTAAAAAAGATTGCGGTCTGGACGGGACTCGAACCCGCGACCTCCGGCGTGACAGGCCGGCATTCTAACCAGCTGAACTACCAGACCTAAAATGATAATGTCAAAGAAAGCGGTCTGGACGGGACTCGAACCCGCGACCTCCGGCGTGACAGGCCGGCATTCTAACCAGCTGAACTACCAGACCCTCTTTTGGATTATCACAAAATCTTCTTTCTAAACTAGCGGTCTGGACGGGACTCGAACCCGCGACCTCCGGCGTGACAGGCCGGCATTCTAACCAGCTGAACTACCAGACCAGTTTAGATATCTTTCAACATCTTTTTTTGTCGAACTTCACATTTGAAATTCAATTGCTTTCTTCTGTACCCCTTAACTAGTAAGACTTTCGTCAGATCACTAAGAATGTCCTTTTCTGAAAGCGATGCAAAGGTAACTCTTCTTTTCTTATATGCAAACCTATTTTCAAAATCATTTAAAAAATTAACTTCACTAAATCCAACAACAACTGCTTATCAGCTTTTTATAAAATTTAAAAATGATCAAAAAAAACGCCATTCGTAAGAATGGCGCTCCTTTTAATATCTGTGATAATTATTTTGCTCCATCAATTTTCTTAAGTAAAGCATCAGCTGTGATAATTTCAAGATAAGTGGTACCACCACCAAATCCTAAACTTCCACCTAAATAGGCAACCAAATCATTTCCTTCTAAAACTTCTTTTTTCATTAGTTTTTTAAGGGTTTTCTTAAGAATATCGTTGCTATCAGCACCTTCTTCCATAACACGAGGATAAACACCATATGAAAGAGCTAATTGACGACCAACTTCAGCAGAGTGACTCAATGCGTATACAGGAGCTGTTCCTCGGAAAGCAGCAATATAACGAGCTGTTTTTCCTGTTAAAGCTTCAGTTAACACGGCTTTAATATCCAATGTTTTACTTGCATTAACTGCAGTATCTGCCAAATAAGCTGTAACTTCAGCTTCGTTTTTAGGCACAGGAATATCGTTACGTGAATCTTTGGCAGCTTCAACCTCTTTGGCAATTTTTGACATTGTTTTAACAGCCTCAATAGGATAACTACCATAAGCAGTTTCACCACTTAACATGATTGCGTCAGTACGGTGATAGATAGCATTTGCAACATCTGTAACCTCAGCACGTGTTGGACGAGGATTCTTAATCATTGTGTGTAACATCTGAGTTGCCACAATAACCGGTTTTTTAGCCTCAACACAAGCACGAATCATTTGACGCTGAATTCCAGGAATTTTTTCCTGAGCAACTTCAATACCTAAATCTCCACGAGCAACCATGATACCGTGAACATGCTCTAAGATCTCCTCTAGGTTTTCAACACCTTCCTGATTCTCAATCTTAGCAATAATTTTCATCGGGCTGTTCTTCTCATCAAGAATAGACTGAACTTCTAAAACATCTTCCTTATTACGAACAAAAGAGTGTGCTACAAAGTCAATTCCGATCTCAGCTGCATACTTAATGAAATTTCTGTCTTTTTCAGTAACGGAAGGTAAGTTAATACGAACACCTGGAACGTTCACACTCTTACGACTTCCAACTTCACCATCATTGGTAATAGTACAAACCAATGCATCACCTTCTTTTGCATTAACTTTAAGAGCTACTTCACCATCATCAATCAAGATATCACCATCAACAGGTACATCCTGAACAAAGCTTTCGTAGCTTACATAGATACATTCTTTAGACGATTCATTTTCAATTCCGCCTTTAACCTTAACAACATCACCCGTTTTAAACTTGAGGTTACCTTCACATTTTGAAGTTCTAATTTCCGGGCCTTTAGTGTCAATCAAAATAGCGATTTTGTCAGAAACAGCTCTCACATTATCAACTACTTTTTTAACACCTTCGAAGTCCTGGTGAGCGGTATTCAAACGAACAACGTTCATCCCAG
Source organism: Carboxylicivirga caseinilyticus (assembly GCA_025499705.1). GTDB lineage: Bacteria > Bacteroidota > Bacteroidia > Bacteroidales > Marinilabiliaceae > Carboxylicivirga > Carboxylicivirga caseinilyticus. Next base: position 7,836 of record JAFMVE010000026.1, on the reverse strand, counting down.
CCTTATACAACTGCTTTAAAAAGTCAACTTCGCAATCACGATCTGAAATTGTAGCAACAATTTTCGTAAACTTCTTCATAATTAAATTTTTCTGGAGGTATGCAACTATTTAAACATATTGAATCCAGCCCTTCCCCTGCTCGATCCAAAAAATTAATAAAATTCTATATTTAATTGTAACAATTATTTTGATTTAATACTCAATAAAGCCTCAACTCCTAAACGATATGAATCAAGACCAAAGCCTGATATACTTCCCATACATACCGGACTTATAAATGAATGATGCCTTACTGCCTCTCTTTTAAATACATTACTAATATGTACTTCAACAACCGGACTTTTAATGGCAGAAATGGCATCGGCAATTGCTAATGACGTATGTGTAAACGCACCAGCATTTAAAACAATACCGTCAATTTCAAATCCCTTTTCATGAAGCTTGTCGATAATTTCGCCTTCATGATTAGATTGAAAATATTCTAAATCAACACCATTAAATTTCTCAAGAAGAATATTAAAATAATCTTCAAAAGTATCCGATCCATATATACCAGGCTCTCGTTTGCCTAATAAATTAAGATTTGGACCATTAATTATAAGTATGTTCATATAATACCTCTTGATATTAATGCCGCAAAATTACGATTGTTTATTGGAATATAAAACTTAAAACACCTAACAATAACAGTTTTTAATATTTATAATAGTAATTTTTAGTAAAATATTTGATCTTTGTTACTGTAATATTTATTTTTGGTTATACTTACAATTGGGAAACTGTAATAAACTTAAAAAATTATGAATTGGGAATCAGAAATTAATGAGTTTCGCAACTATCTTAAAATCGAGAAAGGTTTATCGGAAAACTCCATTCACGCTTATGTGACTGACCTCACCAAGCTGGTGACCTTCCTTGAAGATAAGAAGTTGAAAAAAGGTCCTGAAGATATCATTCTTGCAGACCTTAAAGAAATGATGGAATGGATTGGTAATAGGGGGATCAGTCCAAGAACTCAAGCCCGGGTAATCAGTGGCATTAAATCTTTCTATAAATTTCTTTTAATTGAAGAGAAAGTAGAAAAAGATCCAACTGCATTATTAGAATCACCTAAAATTGGAAGAAAATTACCAGATATTCTTTCTGTTCAGGAAATTGATTCTATCATCAGTGCTGTAGACACCAAGAAACCAGAAGGACAACGTAACAAAGCTATTTTGGAAACTTTGTATAGCTGTGGTCTTCGTGTTTCAGAATTAATTGACCTTAAAATCTCAAATCTTTTCTTCGAATCAGGTTTTATTAAAATTGAAGGAAAAGGAAACAAAGAAAGATTAGTTCCAATCAGTACTAAGGCAATTAAAGAAATTAATCTTTACCTGAGTGAATATCGTCGTAATCTTAAGATAAATCATGATGACGAAGATATTCTATTCCTAAATAGAAGAGGAAAGAAATTATCAAGGGTAATGATTTTTACAATCATCAAAAACCTTACTAAAAAGTTAGGTTTTGAGAAAAACATTAGTCCGCACACTTTCCGTCATTCGTTTGCTACACATTTAATTGATGGTGGTGCTAATTTAAGAGCTGTTCAGGAAATGTTAGGTCACGAATCTATTATTACTACTGAGATTTACACTCATCTTGATAAAGAGTATTTAAAGAATACTTTAATACAATTTCATCCAAGATCGTAATAAAAAACAAAACTGAATAATGGGTTATCTGAAAAGATAGCCCTTTTTTATGCTGTATAGATTGTTGATGGTTTTAACAAAGATCGTCAAGCATTGATTCCAGCGTTGGAAAAGAAAAATGAAAATCATCCTTTAACATTCTTTTAGGTATAACCTTCTGTCCTTCCAATAAAATAACAGCACCCTCTCCTAATAACAACTTCAATAGAAATTCGGGTAATTTCAGCCAAAGAGGGCGTTTTAGTTTTTCTGCTAATGCTACACTGAATTCAAGGTTAGATATCATTTCAGGGGCAACCAGGTTATAAATACCTCCTGACGCTTCTCTTTTCAGTAAATACCAAATACTACTTAATACATCCTGAATGTGAATTATTGGAAATACCTGATGGCCGTCTCCCATTGACGCACCTAAACCAAATTTGAATGGCTTCACTAATTTTGGAAATGCTCCTCCACTTTTACCCAACACGGCTCCCAAACGAACTAAACAAAGACGAACATCCTTTGAATGACCTAATCGCAAAGCTTCTTCTTCCCATTTCTGACAAACTTCACCCAGAAAATCATTCGCATAATTTGTTGAGAATTCATCATGAACTTCAAAAGTATCATAGATTCCAACTGCAGAAGCTGAAATAACAACATTGGGCTTATCAACTGCTGCTTCTATTGCATCAACTATTCTTCGTGTTACATTCAAACGACTGTAAAGAATTTTCTTCTTCACTTTCTCATTCCATCTGCCTGCAATACTATGACCGGCCAGGTTAATTACAGCGTCTGATCCATTTATCGCCTTTGTTAATTCTGAAGGTTCATGCAATAGTTCACGACTCAATTTCACAACCTCATAGCCATTTTTCTCAAGAAAACTAACTAATTCTTTGCCAATAAAGCCGGTAGCTCCACTAATTGCTATTTTATCTTTCACCTTCATTAAACCCAGTATTGTATCAATTAATTAGCCTTACGTTAATTATTCAATAAAAGTTCTTTTAATTCATCAGGACTAACGCCCATTTCCATTTGTCCTTTACTAAAAAATGAAATTCTCCCGGTTTCTTCTGAAACTACAATTGCCATGGCATCTGTTGCCTCAGTAATACCCATGGCAGCCCTGTGTCGCAAGCCTACTTTTTTCGGTAAATTCCTGTTTTGTGATACCGGCAAAATACAACCAGCTGCTTTTATTTTATTTCGGGTAATAATTACAGCACCATCATGTAAAGGACTGTTTTTAAAGAATATATTTTCGAGCAATTGAGTTGAGATAACCCCATTAATCAACTCACCTGTTTGTACATAATCAATTAGTTCTGAATTTTTTGAGATAACAATTAGTGCTCCGGTTTTCGTCTTGGTAAGATTTTCACAGGCCCTGACCACAGGTATGTTATAAATATCCATCATTCCTTTGGATTCATTCATAAAAACTTTATCAAGCGAAAACTTCGATGAAAGGTTATATTTTGATCCCAATAAAATAAGAAATCGTCTTATCTCTTGTTGAAACACAACAATAAATGCCAATACTCCAACATTTACGAAATTATCCATAATACTGGCAGATAATTCCATATTAAAGGCCTTTATTAACAGCCATAATAAGACGAAAGCAAAGATTCCGATTAGGATATTAAGTGCAACTGTACCTTTTATAAGTTTATAGATACGGAACATCAGGTACGCTACAAGTACTATATCTACAAGATCTATTAATCGAATTTCTAAAAATGTCATCTAATCTTAAGCATTTTGAAGTTGCTGCACTAATTTAACACATTCCACCGCTTCTTTCACATCATGTACTCGTAAAATATTGGCTCCATTTAATAAAGCTATTGTATTTATAACAGATGTACCATTTAATGCATGTGCAGCATCTAACTCAAGTAACTTATAAATCATTGACTTACGGGAAACTCCAACCAAAACAGGTAATTCAAAAAGCTGAAATTGCTTTAATTCGCGCAGCAACTGATAATTATGATCCAGCGTTTTTCCAAATCCAAACCCAGGATCTATAATTATGTCGTTTGCACCAAGCCATGTTAGTTCTTCAACCTTTCTGGAAAAATAAGAACTCACCTCCTGAATGAGGTTCGTAAATTGTGGATTCTCCTGCATATTCTGAGGTGTTCCTTTCATATGCATCATGATATAAGAAACCCCTAAACGGGCAATAGTCTTAAACATTTTTTGATCAAGCTCACCTGCAGCTATATCATTAATGATATCTACTTCAAAATCACAAACAACTTTTTCTGCTACAAACGATCGAAATGTATCAACTGAAATAATAATATCCGGAAATTCTTTTCTTATCCATTCTAATGAGGTCGTAAGTCGTTTAAGTTCTTCTGCTTCCGATATATTCTCTGCCCCTGGTCTGGTTGAATAAGCTCCAATATCGATTATCTGAGCTCCTTCTTTTAAAATTTGTTCACAACGATGAAGAATATCAACCTTATGCTGATATTGGCCTCCATCAAAAAACGAATCGGGTGTAATATTAAGGATACCCATTACCATTGGAATATCCCAGTTATATAATTGTCCTTTTAGGTTTATTGTTTTTCCTTTAAGATTAGTCATGTTGCCAATAAATGAAATTGGATACTTTGCTTTTAATGAGTAAGTACAAAATAAGCCAATTTACTTTTAATATTCACAACAACTCCAAACTATCTTTATTACTGCACCACTCCCAAATTAAGAACATGAGCTACACTAAACTTGAAACTTCTACCTATTGGTAATTTTTTACTTCCTATTTCAATTGAACCGGAAGTAAAGGCATCAATTTTATTTAAAGCCACTATATATGATTTATGAATACGAATAAATTTATCTTCAGGAAGCTGATCTTCCATCCATGAAAGCGATAGCTTTGTTATTACTCTCTTTTCGGTAGTATATATCTTTACATATTCACTAAACCCTTCAACATAAAGCACATCATCATACACAACTTTAACAAATCGCTTGTTTTCCCGAACATATAAAAAGTTCTGAGCAGATTTATCATTTACTATAACTTCATTTAATGTACCAGGTTGATTTGATTGACAATACCTGGTAATCGATTTAAAGAAACGATCAAAAGTGATTGGTTTCAAAAGATAATCGATAACATCCAAATCAAATCCTTCCAAAGCATAGTCTCGATAGGCTGAAGTAATAATAACTTTGGGTCTTTTTACGATGGTTCTTAAAAAATCCAGACCTGTTATTTGAGGCATCTGAATATCTAAAAAAATTAGATCAACACGCTCTTCTCTTAAAAAGGCCATTGCTTCCATCGCAGAACTACATTCACCTGATAATTCAAAACCAGGTATCTTACCAATATGTTCACGTATTAATTGTCGTGCCAATGGCTCATCATCAACTACTAAACACAAAGTTTTCATTATATCTCAATTTAGTGCCAGGTTTGTATCCCAAATAACATTTTTGTCAATTTTTCTTTCATTTAACGGATTCCCGATTAAACTAAGATGAACCTTGTAAGAAAATTCGTCATCTTTGATATCAAGACTATGTTTATTTGGGTAAAGTATTTGTAATCGTTTGATTGTATTTTTTATTCCTAATCCGTGTTTTTGATTCGGACTATTTGAATTGGTATTACCAGGTTTTGTATTTTCTATAAAATAATCAATTCGATCCCCATTCGTTTGAATTTCAATACTAATTTTAGGATTAATGGGGTCATTACTGCAACCATGCTTATAGCAATTTTCAACAAAAGGAAATAACAATAGAGGAGCTACCTTTAAATTAACAGCATGCTTATCATATTTAACAGATACTTTTAACCTGTTTCCATATTTCATTTCCTGTAGTTCAATATATGTTTTTATTAATTCTAATTCTTCTCCTAAGGTCACAACCGATTTATTGCTTTGATAAAGCATATACTCGAATAAATTTGACAGTCGTGCTATCAGATTAGGTGTTTTCTCTGACTTGATTAATGCAAGAGCATACAAGTTATTTAGCACATTAAACAGAAAATGCGGATTCAATTGTGATTTAAGCATCTGCAATTCTGCCTCTAAACGATACCTTAGGAGTTCAGATCGCTCATTCTGCAGAAAAATCCAACTTTTATTTAACCTGAATAACAACAATAAAGCTGAAGGTAAAGCAACCCAAAACAGGTTTCTTGCAAACTGCTCCAAGGAAAAAAGATTATCCGGAGCCAATTCATTTGGCAAATAAATATTGTAGAATAAGTAATAAGTTGTAAAAAGCTTTAGAATACTGGCAATGATTAAAAAGAACAAAGCCAAACCTCCTAATAAATAAATATTTTTAGAACCATATAATAAATAAATCCAATAGGTTAAAGGATAAGCACAAATTGCAATTGCGGGTAAATCCAATAAGAAATGCATCCAATAAAAAGTAAATGGAAAACTTCCTTCAAGACTGACAAGAGCCGCAATTAATGTGATGTAAACTACCCAAAACTGAAAATGAAACTTTATATTTCCCATATCATCCCTCCTCTGTATAAAGTCCTTTAATAAATGCTGGATTAATAGTCTCCTTCGTTAATGCCTCAATCTTGTTATACATGTCAATATCACTTGCCGAATACCAAAGTAATTCGATCAATTTCTCATCCTCTTCGTTTGTCATAGTATGCCAAATATGCCCGGCGAGAATTGCTCCCATCAATTCGTATTGAACTGATCCATCCATTAACATGAGATTACGATCATTGACCCAGTAGTCATCTTGGAGTCTTTCCGGCACTTTAATAAGCATATATTTTTCAACTAAACTCCAATACAATTTTGTAAAATTCTGGTCAGGATTATCCAAAACTTCATGTTCCATTTGAGCAATAACCAAAAGATATCTTAATCTGTATAAATACCATGAATGATCTGTACTAAATGCAATTTGGAATTCAGGCTTATTTAGATGCAATACCCGCCGGGCATCTGCAGAAATATATGGTAAATTACCCCATAAATTTCGCATTACGCTCTCAACTACATGGTTAGGTCCTCTCAAGAAATAGGGTACACTTTCATCAATAATTGCAGAAGCTGCAACCTCACCAAGTTCTGTCATAAATAAGACCTTATCAAGTTCAGTATTGTATGAAGCATAACAGCATCTTATATCATAGAAATTATCACAGTTAAGAACGATTGAACGACCAACTGAGTCGTTCTTTGCCAAATAGATATTACTCTTATCAACATAGTGCTTTAGGTCTAATCCATATGAAAGAAAAAGTTTATTGGTTTGATTTTTTAATTCATCCACACTAATACTTTTATGCCAATTTATTGGCCACCTGCATTGTTTAAATAACAGATCATAATGTTTAAATGTCAGTACATTTCTTTTTAAACCTAAACTGTCACAAAGAAATTTCTCTGACTCTTTTTTCATTACTATGTAATCTGATCGCGTTATACTGTCAATTGATGCTATCATATTTGTCCAAGACAGCTCATTCATCTTACTTTCTTCAAGAATTAAAGAGAAGTAATTATTATAGCCCATTTGAGTAGCAAAATCATTTGATGACAAAACCAGTTTTTTCAACCCTGAATGCAGATTTAATATATTTGATTGATAATACATCCAAAGAGAATCATTCTTTCTCCAGGCCTTTTGAGTTCTTTGGTTTAATTCAAATAATTGTTTGAGTATATCTGCTCGCTGTTCTTCTATTTTATTATATCCTAATTGTGAAGCAAGAAATAACTTCCATAATTCATCAACTTGTTTAAGAAGTAGTTTATCTTTTAAAACACCTGACTCTCTTACCTTTTTTAGAAACTCAAAATCTGAAAAATCATTAAATAGAGGTTCTTTACATGACTGTAATTCCTGATAAATGGAATGTTGTTGTAATAAAAGACTAAAATAATCTAAAAGACTATCTTCATTCTGAACCTGAAGGGCCATTTGCCAGTAGGATTCATTGATAAGACTCTGGTGTAGCTTTACTTTTTCTTCCTGTTCTTTTACAAAGTCCCTAACAATTCTTTCTGTATTAGCAGTTTTCACTAGTGGGCGATTAAGATTAAAAAACGATCTTTGAAATTCTTTGTTAGTCGTACTTGTAGCGATTTTTAATAGCGTGACGATTTGAATTGA
>JAFMVE010000025.1 GCA_025499705.1 Carboxylicivirga caseinilyticus | reverse complement strand
ATAACTGATGACAGAAGTAATGGTGTGAATAAAATCAGACTTGACGTCGCAATAGTGTTAATCGGCAAAGCTGGCTACTTTGTGCGACGGATTTATAGCTCGACTCATACTGTGGGCTAAAGCCACCGGCAATAACAGTCATCCATTCAGGCTTATTCGAACAGCATTTTAATTAAACTCAACGATTATTGATTTTATTCAAGCACATTTATGAAGAGTATATTATATCAATTGATCATTAATACCATAGAAAAAGACCAAATTAACAATTTAACAGTTAAACTTATCTACACTCAAATCCTAAAAATAACACATCATAAATAATAAATCGTATATCGAAAATCATTTCAGGTTTCTGTGTGCGACGGATTTGCTGCTTTACAAATACCGAGGGCTAAAGTCCACGGCTATTACAGTCAATTTTTAAGACTTCTTTAAACCTTTGCAATACATTGGTTTTTAGTACAATGTAATTTTAAACTTAATTTATTTATTTAATCGATAAAGAGTATCTTGAAAGTAGTCTAGTGGTCTAAAATCTAGAAGTCTAACGATCTAATAGATTAAGCAAACCATAAAATTTAATTGGTGAAATCTGTGTAATTTGTGGTTAAAAACAATTACGGATTTAAGTATAGAATATAACAACTACGGAGTAGTTCAATGTTTAAAGAAATGAAAAATGACACTAAATTTCATAACATCGGTGCAGCTTTTACTATGCCGATCTGATTATTATCGCTTCAATTTATCTTTGAGGTCAAACTGGTATGATTATGATCAGGTATTAATATTATCCAGAATATATTTAGGTAATTATAATACATTAACAACTAATCATTATCTACTATCCACCATCCACTATCCACCATCCACTATCCACCATTCACCATCTACAATTCACTACTTTCCAATTGTTTATCTAATTTACTGAACTCACTGTTTTGAGAAATATATTCAGGAACCAACTCTTTCATTCTGCTAACCAGTAGATTGTTATTCTCAATTTGTAAGGCAAATAGTAATTCTTTAACTTTTTTATTTACGGTATCATAATCATGTTTCCTGACTTTGCCAATCATTATTTTATCATGGTGAGTTGGAAGCGTGTTTTCTTTAGAGGCTAAAAGCTCCTCATATAACTTTTCTCCGGGACGTAAACCGGTATATGTGATTTTAATATCTTCATCAACTTTTAATCCTGATAGACGGATCATTTCAGTTGCCAGGTCCACAATCTTAACCGGCTCTCCCATATCAAATAGAAAGATCTCTCCACCTTCGCCCATAAAACCTGCTTCCAGTACTAATTGACAAGCTTCAGGAATGGTCATAAAATAACGGGTAATATCTTTATGTGTCACTGTAATTGGTCCACCCTGTGCTATTTGTTTTTTAAATAAAGGTACAACAGAACCATTTGATCCTAATACGTTTCCAAATCGGGTAGTGATAAATGCTGTTTCGATATTCTTAAGCTGGGACAAAGCTTGTATATAAATTTCACAAATGCGTTTGGAGGTACCCATCACATTGGTCGGGTTAACCGCCTTATCTGTTGAAATCATAACAAATTTTTGCACCTTATGTTTTACAGCTAAATCAGCTAATAGCTTAGCTCCTCCTATATTAACACGGATTGCTTCATAAGGATAAGTTTCCATTAAGGGAACATGCTTATAGGCGGCTGCATTAAATACTATATCCGGTTTATATAGCTGAAAAATATCTTCAATCCTTTTTCTGTTGGTTACATCAGCCAGAACGACATCAAAGGGAGCATCGCTATGACTTAGAATGAGTTCTTGTTGCAGATCATATAAAGCTGATTCAGCAATATCCAGCATGATAATCTTTTGAACACTGAATCGCAATAGTTGTCTAACTATTTCAGATCCAATTGATCCAGCGGCACCAGTTACAAGAATAACTTTCCCATCTAGCCCAACCATAATTTTGCCGAGATTTAATTGAATTTCATCCCTGCCAAGTATATCGTCAATCTGAATATCCCTGATTTGTTTTTCATTGGAAATTCCATTAACCCAATTTTGTACAGAAGGCATCACTTTTAATTTCCAACCATTATCAATACAGGCTTGCGATATTTCATGTTTCTTTTGAACACTTATATTTCTGACTGCCAGGATAATAATTTGAACATTTCTGCTTTTACCTGTTTCAAGTGCTTTTTTCCATGATATTACCGGACAGGAATTAACTTGTATTCCAATTTTTGAAACCTTGTCATCAATAAAGCCTAGAACATTGTAATGATTTTCTTTGTCATTTTTAATAGCCTCCATTGTAATCTGTGCCATGTCCCCGGCACCATAAATAAGAACATTATCAAATGCTTGTTTTTTAGTCAGGAAACCATACATTTCTTTAACAATCATTCTGAATCCTATTGTTAAAATAACTGTTAGCGAAAAATGCATTATCAAAACAAGCTGGGAAATATAAATCCAGTTTAAATTGAAATATTCAATAATGTAATTTAAACCAAACAGAAATGAAAATGCAGATAAGCTGGTAATTATCATTATTTTAAATTCATTGTAACTGCTGTGTCTGATTATACCTTTAAAGGACCCATATATAAGGAATGACAACAGGTAGATTAAGAGAACCCAAAGAGAACTTAGTGTTAAATCGGAGACTGAGTAAGATGATAAAAGTACATTTAGCCTGACAATATATGATATTATAAAAGCGTTAGCTACTATGCTAAGATCTATTAGCAGAATCAACCAAGGGGATACTATCCGACCATTAAATACTTTTAATAGTAAAGATTTCATACCTGCAATCGTTTAAATTTTTATTCCGGGTTTCTTAAAATGATAAAATAATTACTTCAAAAAAACACTCGGATTTTATTTATTTTTAAAACGTAAAACTTGAATTTAGTTTCAAAGTTTTACATGAACCTTTTTGGGTGCTTATTGAAAAATCATTATGACAAAGATTCCATAAACGCAATATATTACAAGCATTAGACAAATACATTTTTTAAATTGATTTTGTATTTAAGTTTATGACGAATGTATTATTTGAAAGGTTGAATCAATAGAAAATGTCAACAAAAAAGAAAGTTCGAAAATATATTTTGAATTGATGTTGTTGGAGTGTAAAGTGTACATATTCAGGGTTTAATGTGAATTGTTGTTTTTTTTGCTGGTTTATGACTAAATTGTTTATCAATGGATTCTTTATTGTAGAAAGAGAGTGCGTAAAATTGCCTATCATTTGTTTTTTTGACCAACATTGTTAAATGACTGATTAAAATAGAACCTTAGAACTTATCTTTGTTTAATTAGATAAATTGAGAAATCTATTAATAGAATTAAATTTTCTTTTTTAAGGAACCTGAATTATGAAGAAAAACATTGTAATATTTATTAACCTTTTAATAATGAGTTCTTGTGTGCCATTGAAGAAATCAATATATCTGCAAGGAGAATTGGCTAAAGAGCTTGATAGAATTGAGAGTGCTTATAATCCTGAGAAAACGTCATATCTCATCAAACCCAATGATAATTTATATATTAGAGTCACAAGTTTAGATTCCAGGACCTCTGCCTTCTTAAATAATGATGTGGGTAGTACAAATAATACCATTGATAACCCAATGGCAGCCAGTTTAATTGGTTATCGGGTTGAGTTGGATGGTTCCATTAATTATCCCTTTGTTGGTAAAATTTATGTAGCTAATTTAACCCTGGATCAGGTAAGGGATAAAATTCAATTGGCAGTAAGCAAATTTATTGAAGAAAGTAGTGTAAATGTTAAATTACTAAATGATAATATAACTATTATTGGAGAAGTTACAAATCCAGGAAGGTTCTTATTATATGCAGAAGAGGTAAATCTATTAGAAGCTATAAGTATGGCCGGAGATTTGACTGATTTTGCTAATCGCAAAAAAGTAAGGTTGATCAGGCAGGATGGAGAAACTCAACAAATGATTGTGATCAATACACTGGATGAAAAAATAATGTTTTCACCTTATTATTATCTTAAACCAGGAGATATAATTTATGTTGAACCAAGAAGATTGAAATCATTGAATTTAAGTCAAATACCTATTGGAATGACATTAACTCTTTTAAATACTGTATTGTTAATGTATACATTTTATCAAACTCAGTTTATTAACAATGCAAACAATTAACAGACAAAATGATAAATACTGAATTAAATCATAATAATATTGATATTCGAAAAATTCTATTCAGAGCTCTGGAATATTGGTATTGGATTCCACTTTTCCTTATTATTTTTACTGCAGGTGGTGTATACATTTATCGAACTACAACACCAATTTACCAGATTAGTACTCAACTTTTAATTTCAGGAGGAGAGAATGACCGTTCTTCTATTGGCGGAAGTGAAGAAGATGTGTTGTCTGGAGTTAAACTTGGTTGGCAAAGTAATATTGAAAACCAGTTAATAATTTTGACTTCATCCAATCAGGTAGAGAAAACGATCAGGCAGCTGGATTTCTCAGTTTCATATTTTTTGTCCGGGATGTTATTAACAACAGAAATTTATAAAGAATCACCTTTCAAGGTAATTGTAGATACAACCCAAACGAGCTTAAGTTCACATCTTTTTCATGTTAAATTTATTAATGATAAGGAGTTTTATTTAACTATTGAAGGAGATAATGAATATAAGAGGAAAGCTTCTTTCTTTGAAAAGATCAATGAAACAGGTTTTTCTTTCAGTATTTTACCTGTGGATGAATTAGTAAAGCGGAAACATTATATTGGTATGGATTATTCTTTTCAATTTAATTCATTAGGTAGATTGATTTCCAGTTATAAATCCAGATTAAGTATCAGGCAGGTACAGGGTTCTTCAATACACGAAATATCAATCACTGAAAATAATATTCAGAAAGGAATGGATTTTCTGAATAAACTGGCTCATAATTCGGTAACTTATACCTTGGAAAAGAAAAATCAGATAGCTAATAATAAAATCAGTTTTATAGATAATCAGTTAATTGGTGTAACAGATTCTCTTGAGAATGCAAAAATGGTACTGCAGGATTTCAGATCCAATAATGAAGTAATGGATGTGAGTATGCAGGGTCAAATGATTATCCAGCAATCTCAGGATTTGGAAACTCAACGTTATAATTTACAGGAGGAATTGGATTATTATAATTATTTGGTTGACTATATTCAAAACAATACAGATGCCAGTCAGCAGATAAGTGCTCCTTCTTCTCAAAATGTTTCGGATCCGACATTAATGTCACAAATTGCTGAATTATCAACCTTAAATGCAGAAAAGGCAAGTCTGCAATTTAACTCCCGTGTTGACAATCCGAATATAAAAAGTATTGACCGTAGAATATCAACTATTAAAAACTCGATCACAGAAATTACCAAGAGTCTGATCAATACAACCAATAGTCAGTTAAAGGATTTAGATAATAGAATTATGAATCTAAGTTATCAGATTAGGAAATTGCCTAAAACTGAGCAAAAATTATTGGATATTCAGCGTAATTTTGAAATGAATGAACAGTTGTATACTTACTTATTACAAAAAAGATCGGATGCTCAATTGGCTAAAGCATCTAATTTGCCAGATAATGAAATTATTGAATATGCAATTCCCAAGGGAAGAATACAACCTAATTTATTAAAAATTGCCTTCACGGTTGTATTTCTGGGCCTATTTATTCCAACAGGCATAATATTACTAATTGTATTTTTAAATGATAAAATTCAGGATAAGGATGATTTGGAAGGGTTTGATGTACCTCTTGTTGGATCTGTACCTCAACAATCAAAAAAAATAAAAGGGATAGAAGCTATAGAAAACCCGAGGTCTGCTATTGCTGAGGCTTATAGAAGTATTCGTACATCACTTGAATTTTATAATTCAAACTCAGGGTGCAAGACAATTATGATAACTTCTTCTTTGCCGGGAGAAGGAAAGTCGTTTTGTGCCTCTAATTTAGCCATATCATATGCTCAGTTGGGTAAAAAAACTATTTTATTAGGGTTTGATTTAAGAAAGCCAAGTTTACATAGTACTCTCAATTTGAAGGAGAATAATCATGGTTTGAGTCGATTTCTGCTTAATGGTCATTTAAATGAAAGTCGAAAGCATCTGATTGAACAAACTACCATAAAAAATCTGGATATTATAATGACGGGTGAAATTCCACCAAATCCTGTAGAATTGATTGCAGGTGATGCTACCAATATATTATTTACAGAATTAAAACAATTGTATGATGTGATTATAATTGATACACCTCCTTTAGGTTTGGTATCCGATGCCATATTACTTTCTAAATTTTCAGATATTAATATTCTTGCAGTCAGACATAATTACACACCCAAAAAAGTCTTTCTAAATGTTTTACAAAGTGAGAATCTAATGAAAATGAGTAATGTTACTCTTTGTATTAACGGTTTACCCATAAGGAAGAGAGGATATTCGTATGGGTACCAATATGGTCTAAAGAGTAATTATTACACATCTTGAAAATAAATTAAATAACCATAAGCGAAAATATATCACTTATATTGTTGATGTTTTTGGTGAGAAAAGAGGGGAAGATTAGGAATGTAACTCAGTGTTTAAATATTTAAACTGAATCTTTAATTACTTAAATATTAATTGGCTTCTTATTGAGGACGTTAACTTGTAATTGTTTTTGAGATTTAACTACGATGTTTAACACCTTCAAAACTTACCTTAATCCAATAATTTGAGGGATTAGACAAAGAAGTATAACATTACGTTTTCTCTTTTTGTATTTTAACACAGAGTTATGAAAAATATAATTAACTTTTATAATAAGGGAAATGAAAGATAAGATTAAAGAATTTATTGCTGAGACTACATTCACTGATGTGAACTCTTTTAATGATGATACGATGATATTTGATGAAGGAATTTTCGATTCAATGGGATTACTGGGATTGATTAATTTCCTGGAGTCAGAATTTGGAATAGTGACAGATGATACAGAGTTGCAAGAAGAGAATTTTGGAAGTGTAGAGCGGATTGCGGATTTTGTGGGACGTAAAATGTCTCTTGCCAGTTAAATTATCCTGAAAGATATCAAAAATGGGTTAGTGCATGGACTAACTCATTTTTTATTCAAATAAACCAATCTATGTGTGGAATTGCCGGATTTATAAATTATAATTCAAACCAAGACCTCAATGAGTATGAGATTTTAATAAATCGAATGCTCAACAGGATCAATCATCGTGGTCCGGATGAGATGGGGCTTCATCTGTCTGATCGATGTACGATGGGTAACGTGCGTTTGAGTATTGTTGATTTAAAAAGTGGTCAGCAACCATTAAGCAACGAAGATGGCAGTTTATGGATAGCCTATAATGGTGAGGTTTTTAATTATATTGAACTTCGGGAGCAACTTAAGCAAAAAGGGCATCAGTTTAAAACAAATTGCGATACTGAGGTTGTGCTTCATATGTATGAAGAATATGGAGAATCATGCATGAAGCAATTAAATGGGCAGTTTGCTTTTGCTATTTGGGATGAGAAGAAAGAAGAGTTATTTATGGCTCGTGACAGGGTGGGTATTCGTCCTTTGTTTTATAATCTTCTGGAAGATAGTTTTGTATTTGCATCAGAAATTAAATCACTATTTGAATATCCGGGTATTGATCGTTCAATATCATTAAAAGGATTAAAACAGACATTTACTTTCTGGACAACCATTTCTCCAGATACAGTTTTTGAAGGTATACATGAATTACCTCCTGGGCATACTCTTTTATATTCAAAAGGAAAAACAGAAATTAAAAGATACTGGCAATTAGATTTTTATCAGAAAAAATTTCAAGGAAACATAAATGATGCTGTGGATGAGTTTGAAGCTCTTTTTAAAGATTCTGTTGATTTACGCTTGAGAGCTGATGTTCCGGTAGCAGCTTATTTAAGCGGAGGATTGGATTCAAGTGTAACCACTTCCTTTATCAAGCAAGTACAGCCTGATAATCTTAATACATTCTCCATTGGATTTCAGGATGGTACATTTGATGAATCTTGCTATCAAAAAGAAGTATCAGATTATTTTAAAACCAGGCATCATTTTATCTCAACCAATGATTCAGATATACCTGATTTATTGGAAAGGGCCATATGGCATTCGGAAGCTCCATTATTCCGGACTTCCCCTATTCCAATGATGAAATTATCAGGTTTGGTTCGGGAAAGTGATATTAAGGTTGTTATTACGGGTGAAGGAGCTGATGAGAATCTGGGTGGATACAATATCTTTAAAGAAGCTGTTGTAAGGCAATTTTGGGCAAAGTATCCGGATTCTAAATACAGATCGTTACTCTTAAAAAAACTTTATCCATATATACCACAGTTACGAGATGCATCTCCTTCAATGCTTAAAATGTTTTTCGGTTATAAACTGAAGGAGACAGATTCACCTGTATATTCTCATTTATTGAGATGGAAAAATGGGACTAATCTGAGTACTCATTTTTCGGAAGGTTTGAAAAGTGTTATCAATGAATATGATCCAGTAAAAGAATATTCTGAAAGTATTGTGGAGAGAGTATCAAGTTATAGTACTTTGGAAAAAGCTCAGTATATTGAGTCAACAGTCTTTATGTCGGGATATTTGCTTTCTTCACAGGGCGACAGGGTAGCAATGGCCAATTCTGTAGAAGGTCGATATCCGTTCCTGGATCATCGGATAATTGAGTTTTGTGCTGCTTTACCGGATGATTTTAAATTGAAAGGTTTGAATGAGAAATACCTTGTCAAAAAAATGATGCAAGGCAGGTTACCGGATTCAATTGTTAAAAGACCCAAGCAGGCCTATCGTGCTCCTGTTGCAAGTGCAATAATGACACATGGAAAAGAATTAATAGATAAATATCTTAATCCGTCTTCTATACTGGAGTCAGGATTATTCAATCCGAATACTGTTGCATCTTTATTAATCAAACTTAATAAAGGTGGTTTGATTACTGAGGTTGATAACATGGCATTGATTGGTATTTTGTCGACTCAGATTTTATATAACCAATATATCAAAAACTATCAGCCCCTGGATGAAAGGATGTTAATCAAGGGAGTTGTACGTAACAGAAAACTTTAAACTCATATACAATGAAAGAAAAATTCTCAAGAGATATAATTAAGCTTAAAGATATTGATAAAACAATCAATGATATTTGTTCTAAACTGAAGCAGGATGTTCATCAGGTATTAAAAAGAAGAGGTGGCGTGATTGGTGTTAGTGGTGGGATTGATTCTTCAGTAACTTTAGCTTTAGCGACTAAGGCTTTTGGATCTGAAAATTTATTGGGAGTGATGTTGCCTGAGAAAGATTCAAGTCCAGATAGCAAGGAGTTTGCACAGAAATTGACTTCTAAATTCGGAGTAAAGGTAATTGAGGAAAATATCAGTGGTGCTTTGGATGGTTTTAAATGTTACCAAAGAAGGGATGAAGCTGTAAAAAGGGTTATTCCTGAGTTTAATCCATTAACGGATAAGATGAAGATTGTTATTCCTGAAGAATTGATCAGAAAAAATCTTCCACCTGTATTTCATGTTACTGTTATTTTTGCCGATGGATCTCAAAAAAGTGAGCGTCTGCCAATGAATGAATACTTACAGATAGTAGCTGCTTCAAACTTTAAGCAACGAAGCAGAATGTCCATGTTGTATTATCATGCCGAGGCTTTGCATTACGCTGTTATAGGTACTCCTAATAAACATGAGGTGGAACAAGGTTTCTTTGTGAAATATGGTGATGGTGGTGCGGATGTTATGCCGATAGGTAATCTTTTTAAAACTCAGGTTTATGAAATTGCCCGTTATTTAGGTGTTCCGCAGGAAATTATTGATCGTACTCCAACAACCGATACCTATTCAGCTGAGCAAACCCAGGAAGAATTCTTTTACCAAATGCCATTCGAAGATATGGATTTGTTATGGTATGGTTGGGAAAACGGATATACAGCATCAGAAGTGGCTCCTGCAATGAATCTATCAGAAGAAGCTGTAATAAAGATATTTAAGAATTTCGAGCGTAAGAAAAAGACAACAGACTATTTGCGTCGTCCTCCTATTCATGATTATCCATGTTAATCAATTGATAGGCCGGAATTGATCAGGCTGATTTAATCATCTTTTGCCTTTCCCCGATAGCTATCGGGGCTTTTTAAACTTTTGACTTGGTAAAATGAATTGTGTTGATTATTTACTTTCGGAACATACTGATAATAGAGAATTATTTGTTTTGGGAAGGTCTGAAGAGCTTAGCTTTTCTGACCTTACTAAGTCAGTTCTTATTTTATCAAACTGGTTGAAAGAGAATGTTGGAGCAGATAAAAAAATTCTCTTATTATCGCCGAATAGCTCTTTCTTTATTATAAGTTATTTAGCTATAATGAAGTCGGGTAATGTGGTGGTTCCATTAAATCCGGCTATAGAGGCTGATCAATACCATTACATAAAAAGTATATGTGAGACAGATCATGTTTTTATGGTAAAGCAGGTTTGTAAAAGACTAAAACTGGATGATAATTTAATTTGGGGTGAAGAATTTATTAGTTCAATAACTTCATTGGAAATTGACCTGAATTGGGCAGAAGAGCCAATTGATGAGAATAAGTTAGCTCAGATAATTTTTACTTCAGGATCGACTTCTTTGCCTAAAGGTGTGATGTTGTCACACAAAAATTTAATTGCCAATACAAAATCAATTATTAGCTATCTGCAACTTAAGGAAAGTGATATAATGGAGGTTGTTCTGCCATTTTATTATTGTTATGGCCTATCTTTATTACATACTCATCTTAAGGTTGGAGGTAAGATAGTTCTGAATAATACATTTATCTTTATAGGGTCTGTATTAAGTGATCTGGATAAATATAAATGTACCGGTTTTGCAGGTGTTCCAAGTCATTTTCAAATTCTTTTACGAAAATCTGATTCGTTTAAAAATACTTCTTTTCCGGAATTAAGATATGTAACTCAGGCTGGAGGTAAATTACATACAACGTTTATTAAGGAGTTCAGGGATTCAAAACCTGAAACCATGTTTTATGTAATGTATGGACAGACAGAAGCTACTGCACGACTTTCATTTCTTCCCCCTGATTTATTAGATAGTAAATCAGGATCTTTGGGAAAAGGTATTCCCTTTGTTGAATTAAAAGTTGTAGATGATAAGGGTGTAGAGGTGAAACCCGGTGTTGTTGGGGAAATCATTGCCAAAGGGGATAATGTAATGCTTGGGTATTATATGGATGAAGATGAGACCAATACTGCAATTAGAAATGGATGGTTACACACAGGTGATTTAGCTACCGTTGATGAAGAGGGTTTTATTTATCATGCCGCACGTAAGAAGGAGATTATTAAAGTTGGAGGACGAAGAGTCAGTCCGAAAGAAATAGAAGAGGTGATTGTTGGCATGTCTGGTGTTATTGATTGCACTGTTGAGGCAGTTACTGATGAATTTTTAGGGGAAGGAATTAAGGCTGTTGTAGTGTTGAATAAAGAATATAAATATTTAACGACTAATGATATTAAAGAGCATTGTGCATCAAAATTAACAGCCTATAAGGTGCCGGGTATCATTGAATTCAAAGATAATGTTGATGTAAATGCTGCCGGTAAAAAAGTTAAGAAGTTATAGGTTTCATCAAACATTCCTAAAATATTATCAATTAATTATTACTTAATCCTTTATATTTGAGTATAATTGGATAAATATTTGAGGAGATGGCATCAGGTGGGGCTTCTAAATTTAAAAATTCAACTAAAAGACTCGAGAATCGATATGGTTGGAGTAGTTTACATGATTTAATTAAAAGTCATGGTGAAGAAGTCTATTCTTTTATAACTGAAAATGCCTCAATAACTCAGGAAAAAGTAGTTGTAAGAAGATTAAATCAACCAAAATCAACTCTGTCTGAATCAGGATTGAATGTATTGGTGGATTTCAATCCTTTAACATTCGAAGATGGTCAGAGTTATTTATACCAGCTAAACTATTTACTTAAGGATGGTGGTATTTTATTTTGTAACGTTGATCAATCATCAAAGAAATTTATAGAATTTAAGCCCGGGAATTCTAAATCAAAGGCTGAAACAATGGGACGTCTTGTAAATGCAGGATTTACCATTATTGATTTTAGAAGTATTAATGGTTCGTTGCATCTCTGCGTAATGAAGATTGATTTACCCAAATCTGAACCTGGAGGTTCTGATAGGTTAATTATACCTATGACGCGTATCGGAAAAGATGGTAAAGAACTAAAGGTTTTCAAGATAAGAACAATGTATCCGTATTCCGAGTATCTTCAGGAATATGTGGTTGGGATGAATGGTTATAATGAAAAAGGAAAGCCAAAGAATGATTTTCGATTAACCAGATTAGGTCGTTTTGTACGAAAATACTGGATTGATGAATTACCTCAGTTATATAACCTT
Organism: Carboxylicivirga caseinilyticus; assembly: GCA_025499705.1. GTDB lineage: Bacteria > Bacteroidota > Bacteroidia > Bacteroidales > Marinilabiliaceae > Carboxylicivirga > Carboxylicivirga caseinilyticus. The sequence continues at coordinate 71,849 of JAFMVE010000025.1, read as the reverse complement.
ATTAAGGGTGAATTAGCCATTGTAGGTGTTCGGCCTTTGAGCAAGGCACGTTTTATGGAATTACCTGAGGATGTACGGACTATTAGAGTGACTTATAAACCGGGTTGTGTACCACCATATGTTGCATTAAATATGCCTGATAGTGAGGGTAATATTGAAGCGGAAAGAATCTATTTTAAAGAAAAGGAAAAGCATCCTCACTGGACTGATGTAAAGTACTGTTTTATGGCTTTATTTAATGTGCTTTCAGGTAGGATTCATAGTTCGTAGATTAGTTAAAACTTTCAGTGTCTTTATGAAGTCTAAGTTTTCAATGTTATAGTGTTTTGCCTGAAGAAGAAGTATAAGCCAGCCAATATTATCATTTGCGCAGGAAATGAAAGCAAAGATCCTTCAAAGCCAAAGGCTCCACCATTCAGAATGTTAGGTGCTTGTTTTGATAATTCAGTTAGTGAATAAAGCTCTTTTCCACTAACATTAAAACCCAAATGCACCTGTATAAAGTTCCACCAAAAATGAAAAACAATTGGAAACCACAAACTTTTAGTATAGATGTAACTTAACCCCAATAATAATCCTAAAGTAAAAATACCAACTGTACCAATAATTGAAATGTTAGGATTTAAGAAATGAGCAATTGAAAAAAATATTGATGCAACAATCAGGGCAATATATTTATTCATTGATTGCATTAAATATTTTTGTATATACCCACGAAACAATAATTCTTCAATAAAGGCAACACATAAAAATATCAGACAAGACTTTATTAGTTCCCAAAAGTTAAAATTGATCGAAGCAATTTTAATTTCATTTATAGTTAATAGTATAAAAAACACAGTAGATATACCAGTGCATACAAGAAGAGTTGCTGCTACAAATTGTTTACTAAATCCTGTTTTTTTAAAACCTAAATCTAAAAATGAATCCTTAAAAAAGTACTTAACAAAAATAGATACAATAATTAATGTCCCAATCAGATCAAAAAATTTAATAGTTAGTATTTGATTGCTTGATCGTATGTGATTCATATTCAATATAGAGATGCCAGATAATTGTGCTCCTATGAATTGAAAAAGACTTACTGTAAACAAATAAGGGATAATAAATATTAGTACCTTTTTCATCGAATAATAATTTATCTCTAAAGTTTGAATAAGAGTAAAATAGAATGATTAATAGTTTTTTTGTAATAATTACATATTGTATCTTATAATATTAATTGAAAAGATATTATTCAATTATATGCGAGATAAAATGCTGTCTTCTGACTAAAAACGAACTAATCAATGTTAGAATATACTATTTCTTTTCCAATATCCCTCCTTCAGAGATATAATAAACAATACCAATATAATGACCACTAATAGTATATCTGAAATAAGATCATTAAAGACAATTACATCAAAGCCAATGAAGCTAGGTATAAATAAGATTACTTTCAAAATGAAAATTCTTATCCCAAAACCAGCAAAGATTATTAATAATAGTTTGAATAATTTTTTGACCATTTTATTTTTTTTTAGCTGCTCTTCATTATGGGTGATTACAAAATGAAGAGCAGCATATTATCAATCATTTGTTAATTCATCAATTTGTTTATCTATCCATCCATGTACATATCCTATGTAGTACGCAGTTCTATCAATAGCTCCAATGACTCCAAAAGCTGTCAAAACAGCAACAACCGGTGCAATACCTCCGTTAACTGTTTTCAATTCCTTATCACTTAGTTCTTCAATCATAATTTATTAATTATTTCCTGCTTCATATCCTTCTTCATAACTGTCTAGTATATCATTTCCAATTAGATACGCAGCTGCTCCAATAACTGCTGTTCTAAGGGCAAAACTTCCCCATCCAATAGCACCTGCGATTAGCAAAGGAATAATTCCTCCATCAGTTTTCTGCATTTCCATTGTATCCAATTCCTGAACACCTAACTCATTTAAATTTTTCATCACACAAAATTTTAAGTTAATAAAATGTTTAATTTTGTGCCGACTACGGTCGGCATCCCGGTGAAGTGTAAGTTGCAAGCTTATTCATCGGGATTGTTTGTAACGCTACATAAACAATATTAAAATATCTCAGTCTCATTTTTTGAGATTATTATATTATGGGCTAATTTTTTTAAGATTGTAAATCCACCATTTATTTTTTGTTGTTCCTGCTCCTGAAGTTCTTTCATATAAAAACCACAATAAAAGGTTACATATGTAGTATATATATATAGCTTTGATCAACAGCACTATATTCAATTGGAGCACCCAACTCTTTCATAACATCAAGTATACGATGAAGCGATGCCTTTGATATTTCCATTCGTTCTGATAATTCATTGGGAGTGCCGGTTGCCCTACGTTTAATTAACATATGGATACGTTCCATGGATTCAATAGTTCTTGATAGTTTTGACATAATGGCTATATATAGGTTATTTATACTTTTAATATTTTAGATTTTTGTAGGTATTTCACTTTTTATATGAGGCATCTGTTTTGACCACATGCTAAAGTATTTTCCTTGTTTATCAAATAGTTGATAATGGGTACCTTCTTCAATTACCTTCCCGTTTTCAAGTACAACAATTTTATCAGCATTCATAACTGTACTTAAACGATGGGCAATCAGGATGATAGTTTTACCCTGTTTTGTAAACTCATCTATCGTTATTTGTACATAATTTTCAGATTCTGAATCGAGCGAAGAGGTCGCTTCGTCAAGTATTAATATTTCCGGATCGCGATATAATGCTCTTGCTATTGCCAATCTTTGTTTTTGTCCACCACTTAATATGGCTCCATCTTCACCCAGGTAAGTGTTAAATCCATTGGGCAGACCTTCAATAAATTTTAATATTCCCAGTTGATTGCATACTTCCAGTATCTTTTCTATGTCAGGGTGGAATTCTCCGACAGCTATATTTTCAATGATATTACCTGCAAATAAACTGAGCTTTTGAGGCACCGAAGCGATCAATTTTCTGAGGCTTTCAGTATGATAATAATTAATATTGTGCTTTCCTATTGTAATATTACCTGAATTTATAGGATATAGCTTTTGAATTAACGCGGTTAAAGTGGTTTTGCCCGATCCACTATCTCCAATAATAGCTGTTATTTGCCCTTGTGGTATAGTTAGTGAGAAATTTTCGAAAACATCTGTGCGAGTGCCATAACTAAATGTGACTTTATCGAATATTATATCACCAATTAATTCCTTTCTCAGTTCAATTCTATTTTCTTCAGATTCACGTTCCAGGTCCATAATCTCGAATAATCGATTAGCAGCAATCAAAGCATTCTGAACTGTTTTATTCATACCTATAAGTCCGGCGGCTGGAGAGGTAAAATATCCTATAATTGCATAAAATGATAAAAGTTCTCCGGGAGTTATGGATTGATCAATCACAAAATATGAACCTATCCATAATAAGATAATAGTAAATAAACGGCTTAAAAATTCTGAAGAATTTGCCGAAAAAACAGAGTTTAAACCTGATTTATATACTGTCTTTAATAAAGTGATGAATCGGGTTTCTGTTTTGAAATTGGTAAAATCTTCTAATCCAAATTGCTTGATTGTTTTCATCGAATTAAGAGATTCTACAAGTTGACTCTCAAGCTCAGCTGCATTTTCCATTACTTTTCGTTCCTGCTTTTTATTTAGTTTATTCGCAATAAAATAGGTTAAGGTATATAGAGGAATAATAATGGCCATAAGCATTGCCAGTTTCCAGCTGTAAATAAACATCAGAAAAAACGAGAAAAGTACAATAAATATATTAACCACTAAGGCAACACTGGTATCGTTAATAAATGCTCTTATTTTAACTGCATCGTTAATTCGTGAAATGATTTCACCCACCCGCATAGTATCAAAAAAACGTTGAGGAAGTCGTAATAAATGTTTGTAATACCCAAGAATCAGTTGGGCATCTATTTTTTGTCCAGTACGTAACATCAGAATAGTTTTGGATGCTCCAATAAATAGTTGAAAGATCAGCAGTATAATCATTCCAAAGCTTAACAGATTAAGAAGATTAGTATTTCCATCAACTAAAACATAATCCGTTATTTTCTGAATATAGATGGATGTTGATAATCCTATAAGAGTATAAATCAATGCTCCTGTTAGGGCCTGAATAATCATACTTTTATGTGGCTTTAGCAGGAAAATGAAACGTCTTAAATTGGAAACCTTTTCATTTCGCGAAACAAAATCATCACTTGGGGCAAATAAGACCAGAACACCTGACCATTTATTTTCAAATTCTAATATGGATTCTTTGTGATACTTTCCATCACCTGGATCCATATACTCAATCACTTTGTCTTTTACCTTATAAATCACAATATAATGGTGAAGTGCTTTATTTATAATAACATGAGCAACCGCTGGTAACGGGATTTTAGGCAGGGCATCAATACTACCTTTTACTCCTTTAGCCGTAAATCCCATTTTCTCGGCAGCAACTATTAAGCCCAAAACATTGGTCCCTTTTGTATCTGTACCTGCCATTTGCCTGATGCGTGATACAGGAAGTTTTAATTTATAGTGCCCTGCTATAGATGCAAGACATGCTGCCCCGCAGTCAGTAATATCCCGTTGTTTTACTTTCATTTCAAAAACTTCTTTTTACTGATAAAACAATCTTTTTATCCTGGTTAATTGGTCGTATCTATTAATGAGGGATTAAACCAGTCATCTACCTTGTCAAACAAAAGTTGAAATAATGTTCTGTTGGTGATTACAAAACGACCGGTGAGTGACATTCCCTTTTTCAAGTAACCTTTTTTACCGGTTTTCAATTGCAAATAATTGACTGGTAATTGGCATCTGACTTTGAAAACAGGATTGTTGTTAATTATAACGACATCTTTAGAAACAGAAATAACCATACCTTCTAATAATCCCCATTGATTGTAATTAAATGCGTCCAGTTGAATGCGAACTTTCTGATTGGTATGAATAAAACCAATATCAACTGGATTTATATAGCATTCTGCTATTAAAGAATCTATCGGAGAGATGACAGCTAGCATTTGTCCCGATGTTATAAAACTTCCTTTTTGTATGCCGGCTACCTGAGTTATGTTGCCTGTTGTGGGTGCTGTAATTACATACTGGGAAGATTCTTTATAAAGTCTGTTTATGGAAGACAGAAGTTGAATATTATCTAATTCAATTTTTGTTTTCTCTGATTGCCACTTATTTTTTATCTGATTTTTATAAACATTAAGTTGAGAAACTGCTGTTTCATAATTATTTTTCTTCTGTAAATAATCCAATCTGGCAATTACTTGGTCTTTATATAGTTGATCCGAGATATCGAACTCTTTTTTGTGCATATCTATGTTAATATGCATTTCATTGATCTTAGCTAAATATTGGGCATGTTCAATCTTGTATCTTGCACTTTCAGCAGTTTTTCTTTCGGTTATTAAATGCTGCAAATCCAGAGCAAAAACTTTGTTTTCATTTAACTGCTTTTTTAATAGTTCTATTCGTTCATTTATCTCGTCAGTCACTAGCAATAGTAGAGTATCGCCTGAATGAACATTTAGTCCTTCTTCTAAGTTAATGAACTCTATCTGTCCCGCTATAGCACTTTGAATTTGGCTACATTCGTATGGGGTTCTAATAACTCCGCGACTTTGAGTTGTTATATCAATCTTTATCAATGGTAAGGCGATAATTATTGAAAATAAAAGGATTACAATTGAGGTATAGATCATTTTAAAAGGCCTGTTGTGCCAGTTAAAATGCATCTCGACTGAATGATTAATAACCTCCATTGGAAAAATTACTTTCATTTGCTAGAGATAATAATATTAATTACTACGTTTTAATAAATCGTATATTTATTGAATTGATAAAAAAATAATTGTTTTTACAATTAAGCAAAATCCAATAAACACAATTAGGATACAAATTCATCAATCATCAACTCACCTGAGTAAATACATGTACTGCACCCGAATGCTAGTAAAGTCATGTATAAATGATAATTATAAAACTCTCAATTCAATAATAAAAGATATTTATTATTTTAATAATTGTCAAGCCAAACAATTTGTTTTCTTTTGTTAATATTTATTTATGATATAAAATAACTAAAGAGTTCCTGACATTTTAAATATGGTTTATCTAATAGTCCAATTGTCTAACAGTCTATAATTTCAAACACTTTTGAGATAAGGCAGCTTTTGTTTATTTTGCTTACTCTAAAATCACCTGAATTTATGAACAGATCCGATATATTAAAGTCTAAATTGTTTTTTTGCTTTGTTTTTATTACTCTTCAATTTAATATTGCTCAGAAGGTTGGACTTCCAGAAATTGAATACTTTAATAGAAGGCAATATGGAGGTGGGACTCAAAACTGGGGAATAACTCAGAATCAAAATGATCTTCTGTATTTTGCAAATAATGATGGAGTTATTGAATTTGATGGGGTTAACTGGCAACTTCATAGTGAAGGTTCTCCTTTTGTTGTTCGAAGTATTAAAGCAATTGGTGATCGAATTTATGTAGGGTTATTTAATCAAATAGGTTATTATCAATACGATGATTCGTTACGTCACCTTACTTTCCATTCTTATCCTCTAAATAATGATTTACAGCAAAGTGGAGATTTTTGGAATATTCATTATTGGAACAATAAAATGGTATTTCAGTCAGAAAATGTGTTGTGTTTATATTCTAATGATCAGCTAGTTTCGTCAATTCATGCAACATCTCGTTTCTCATCTTCTTATTTGGTTAATGGCTTATTGCTTGTACATGAAGAAAATAAGGGGCTATTAGAGGTTAGAGGTGATAAGGCATATCGTATTACGGGAGGGCAAATTTTTAAAGATAAAATGATTAATGCAATTGTGCCTATATCTGATGATAAGATAATCATTGGAACCATGAATGATGGTTTGTTTCTCTGGGATATGAATAGTATTAAACCATGGAATGTTAGTGTAAATCCAATGCTTATTAAATCAAATATCTTTTGTGCTGCCAAATATAAAGATGATTTTATTGTGTTTGGAACGATTCAAAGTGGTTTCGTTATTGTGGATAACAACGGCGAAATTGTAATGCATGTGGATAAAGATAAAGGCTTAAAGAATAATACTGTTTTAAGTGTTTTTGTTGATAAAGAGGGAAATATTTGGGGAGGGTTGGATAATGGTATTGTCCGGCTGAACTTTAATACCAGCGTCACTTTTTTACAAGGTTACTATGATATAGGTACGGGCTATGTGATGAAAAAATATGGTGACCAATATTACATGGGTACGAATCAAGCCTTATTTACAATAGATGAAAAATCATTACATGACCCGCTAAAAACAAGATCAAACTTTAAGAAAATTGAAAATTCAGAAGGGCAGGTGTGGAGCTTGTTTAAAGATGACAATCAGATTTTATGTGGACATAATTTGGGAGTGTTTGATATTAAAGATGGCGAGGCAAAACAAATAACTCCTGCTATCATTAGAGGAGCGTGGCTTTTTCGACCCGTTTATAATAATGATAATTTGATGGTTGTTGGTACCTATAATGGTTTACTCTTAATGGAGAAAGTAAGCGGTAAATGGAGATATAAATGGAAAATTGAGGATTTTGAAACTTCATCACGATTTATGGAATGGGATCAATTTGGTAATCTTTGGATTACTAATGGCTATGAAGGTGTTTATAAAATAAAGTTTGATGAAGAATTTCGTAAGGTTGTTGATGCTGAAAAATTTTCCTTTGATTTCATTGATCCTAATTCTACTGATTTTATTGTTACTAAAGTTGAAAATGAATGTCTGTTTATTGGAAATCAAGGAATGTATAAATGGGCTGTAGAAAGTAAGTCTTTTGAAAGATATACAAAATGGGATCAGTTTTTCGAAAGGGATAATTTTCCAAAATCAATTTACCTGGATGACTATAATAACTTGTGGTATTTTCATTATGGAATGGTGGGTGTTTTAAGGCACATGGAGGATGCCAGTTATAAAAGAGTTGATTTTCCGTTCAAAGTACTGCAAAATAAATTGGTAAATAGTTTTGAATCAATTTTTATACCCAACAATAAGGAAACATTTTTTGGAATTGAAGATGGTTTTGCCCATTATCTGGTGGATGAGGTAAGGAATTATCGGAAACCATTCAAAATCAATATTAGGTCCTTTAAAGGTGTAACGGATACGATTCCATATTTATTAAATCAATCTGATGAGATTAGAAATGAACAGCCCGTAATTCCTGTTTATGATTTCAAAGATAATTCGTTTACTGTACAGTATGCGGCAACATATTTTGAGGATGATGAAATTGAATATTCTTCATATTTGAAAGGAGTAGATAATTCATTTACGCCGTGGTCAGGAAGGACAATGAGAGAATTCACAAAATTAAAGGAGGGAAAATATGATTTTACTGTTAAAGCAAGGAATCGTTATAATGTGCAAACAAGTCAAATCACATTCTCATTTATTGTAAACCCTCCATGGTTCAGAACGATGACAGCGCGTGTTATCTATTTAATTCTCATTTTAATAATTACTTACCTGGTGTTCTTAATTTTCAATAAAAGACTTGAGATAAGTAAAACAAAGGAAAAGCTTAAGCAAAGAGAAATATTCAAAGAAAAGGAAGAAAGTTTGATGCGCGAAGCATTAAATGCAGAGAAAGAGATGATTAAGTTACGCAATGAGAAGCTGCGTAACGAAATGGTTCATAAAGAGAAGGAGTTGGCTAATTCAACGATGAATATAATTCGCAAGAACGAATTTTTGGGAACATTAAAATTGCAATTGAAAAAGTTAAGAAGTATCAATGATAAATCAGAATTAGAAAGTAAAATTCAAAATCTGATTAGACGGATTGATAAGGATATAGATAGTGAAAGTTATTGGGAAGTGTTTGAAATGCATCTTGAGCAGGTACATGAAGCATTTCTAGATCGTTTAAAAGAAATACATCCTGATTTAACACCACGTGAATTAAAACTAGCGGCCTATATAAGGATGGGGATGAGCTCTAAGGAAATTGCATCCTTGATGAATATTTCAGCCAGGGCAGTGGAAAACAACAGATATAAGTTACGTCAAAAGTTAAATATCAATCAGGGAGAGAATTTAGGAAGGTATATAACTAATTTGTAAGTAGGTTATAAATTGTAAGTATCCTAAAAGTTAATAAATGTGAATTTTGTTATATTGTCTTTGAGGTGTCAAAATGAGTTGTGTATATGAGTTAAAAAATGTAAATTATTAATTTTAATCTATTGATATATAGATATTAAATAATTACAAAGTGAGTTTTTAGTGAGGTTGTAATGAGGGTATAGTGAATAAATAATGTATAGAACTATTAGGGAAAATTAACAAATGCTTCTAGTTTTGGAAAAGTTTTTATCATTAAACCCAAGTAATTATGAAACATCTGTTAGGGATTTTCCTTCTCTTTCTGACTTTAATAAGTAGTCAGGCACAAGAAATGACCGTTACTGGTAAGGTAACAGACGCATCAGATGGTATGCCAATACCAGGCGTAAGTGTCGTTGTTAAAGGTACTACAGTTGGTACTATTACCACAATTGAAGGTACATATTCATTAGTTGTTAATCAGGGCGATTTATTAGTGTTTTCTTTTGTCGGTATGACAAATCAGGAAATAGCGGTTGATCGCGAAGTTATTAATGTTATCATGGAATCTGACATTACCGATCTTGATGAGGTTGTTGTTGTCGGATATGGTGTTCAGAAAAAAGCTTTAGTAACAGGAGCAAATGCCAATGTAAAAGGTGAGGCACTAGCTGAATTAAAAACCTCTAATGCAATGGAGGCGTTACAAGGTTTGGCCGCTGGTGTTAATATTACCAGAAATAATGGTTCTCCAGGAGCTGGAACAAAAGTTACAATTCGTGGTGCCGGTACAATTGGCAGTTCTGCACCTTTATATATTGTAGATGGTGTTGCTGTTGGTAATATTGATTATTTGAGTCCATCAGACATTGAGTCATTGGATGTATTAAAAGATGCTGCTTCTGCAGCAATTTATGGATCAAGAGCAGCAAATGGTGTTATTCTGGTAACTACTAAAAAAGGTAAAAAAGGTGCAAAACCACAAATTACCTATGACGGGTTTTACGGAGTGCAGAATATTTATAAAACACTTCCGGTTCTTAATGCTCAGGAATATATGTATATCATGGACGAAGCTCGTTCAAATGAAGGTTTAGAATTGTTCGACTGGGAAGATATGATTGTAAATACAAACTATTTCCTAGATGATCAGGCTGAGTTCCCTGGTAACGTTGATTTGGGAAAACAGTATGGGCAATATGTTTGGGATAAACTTCAAAATGGCTGGGAAGGAACCAACTGGATTGAAGAAATAACTAAGGATAATGCGCCAGTACAAAGTCATTCTATAAATATTGCTGGTGCTTCTGAAGATGTTATGTATTCAGGAGGTTTCTCATACTTTGATCAGTCAGGTATTTTAGGAGGTGACATTAGTGATGCGGGTTATAAAAGAATAACAGGTCGATTAAATACAGAGTTTGTTTTAATCAAAAATAGCCGTTTCGATATACTTAAAGCTGGTGAAAATTTCACATATACCAATACCGAAAACAGATCAGTTGCCACTGGTAACATTTATTGGAATGATTTGCACAATGCATTGGTAACAAATCCAATTTTGCCGGTTTATTATGACAATATAAATATTAACCATTTAACCGGTGGATATGCTCCAACATTAGAGTTTGATGGTCGTTCAGTTGGACAGAATAACCCAGTTGCTCAAATGTATTATAGAAATAATTTTAACTGGGGAAAAGGTAATAATATAGTAGGTAATGTTTATGCTGAATTACAGCCTATAGCAAATTTAAGAATTCGTTCTTCTTTTGGTGTTGATTCTTCGTTTGGACACAGTCGTTCATGGTCTCCTACTTATAAATTAGGTAAATTATATCAAAATTCAATTGATGGAGCTCAAATGGATATGTACCAAGGAGTAAATTATATTTTCACTAATACAGCCACTTATGATTTTACTGTAAGTAAACATAAATTTACTGTGTTAGCTGGTACAGAAATGTTAAAAAATCAGTTGAACTTTAATGTTGGTGGACAAAAAAGAACTACTCTTTTTGGAGATCCAACATACGCATACATAGATAATACAAATAATCCTGAAACGGTTAGTGAAGTTGGCACATGGGGTAAAGATTGGGCTGCTCAGGGAGGAGGCTTAATGTCATATATGGGCCGTATTTCTTATAACTTCAATGAGAAGTACATGGTTGACGTTACAATGCGTGCTGATGGCTCATCAAACTTTGCTCCAGATAAACGTTGGGGATATTTCCCATCTGTATCTGCGGGTTGGAACTTTACTGAAGAAGAATTTATGAATCTTGAATTTATGAATTATGGTAAGTTACGAGCCAGTTGGGGGCAAAATGGTAATCAGGCCATAGATAATTTTGTTTACAGTTCTAATATTGCTTATAGATCACAAGGATATTATTTTGGTCCTAACAAAGAGATTCCTCAACAAGCAGCAGTGCCTGCCAATGTGCCTAACCCTGATGTAACATGGGAAACATCTGAACAGTTAAATATTGGTTTGGATGCCAGATTTTTAGATTCCAGATTAGGTTTAACATTTGACTGGTACAAGAAAACCACTATTGACTGGTTGGTTGATGCACCTATCTTAGGAACCTTTGGAGCAGGAGCTCCATACATTAATGGTGGTGATGTTGAGAACAAGGGATATGAAATTGTTTTGTCATGGAACGATCGCATTTCTGATTTCAAATACGGAGTAACTTTAACAGGAGCATACAATAAAAATAAAGTAACAAAATTAGCAAACGCTGAAGGAATTATTAATGGTGATGCACATGTATTATCACAAGGTACTTCATATGTTTCACGTGTACAAGAAGGTTTCCCTATTGGGTACTTTTATGGCTACCAAACAAACGGTTTATTCCAGAATCAGACTGATGTTGATAACTATGTTACTGAAGATGGTACTCCTATTGTTATTGCTGATGAAGCAGATACTCCACGAAAACCAGGTGATGTATGGTTTGTTGACCAAAATGGTGACGGGGTGATTAATGAAGAAGATAAAGTTATGTTGGGTAAACCAATGCCTGATTTTGAGATGGGTATCCAATTAAGTGCTGAATATAAAGGCTTTTATGTGAATACTACTTTAGCAGGTAAAATGGGGCTTCAGGTAATGCAATCTTACCGATCTTTCTCGGATAATTTAACACAAAATTATACAACTCAAGTGTTCGGTCGTTGGCATGGTGAAGGTACTTCTAATAAAATACCTAGATTAACTTACAATTCTACATCTAATAATCAGCTAATCTCAGATATCTATATGCATGATGCAGATTACTTGAGAGTTAGTAATTTAACTTTTGGTTATAAGTTCGATAAGCTATTGCAAGATGTTGAATGGGTAAGATCTGCTAATTTGTATGTGTCAGTTAATAACTTATATACATTCACAAAATATGATGGTATGGATCCTGAAGTAGGATATGCTCCTAATTCATGGGGATCAGGAATAGACTTAGGTTTATATCCTTTACCAAGAACAGTTATGTTTGGTGTTAATGTAACATTTTAAATAAAAACATATTGACCATTCATACAGAATTGTTGATAATACATTAAAGAATAGATTATGAAGAAATTAATATATTCAATAGCTTTAGGGGCAATGATTTTTGCAAGTTCTTGTGATGATCACCTCGATACAGTGAATCTATACAATAAAAACCTGAATTCCTTTTATCAAACTCCTACTGATATTGATGAAGCAATGAATGGGGTTTATAATGCTCTTTTCGTTGATGGAGTGCATAGTAATGAACATTTAGCCGCAAACTTATTAAGTGACGTTATGCTAGGTGGTGGTGGACCTGATGATTTAACAGCTAAGAATGTTGATAAATTTGCAGATCCTACTGAAGATACATATAAGAGTTTATGGGTGGAGACATATAATGGTGTTAGTAGAGCTAATGCAATTATAGAAGCAGTTGCTGTTGGTGATTTTGCAAGGTATTTTGATACCCCAGATGAGGCTGAAGAATTTAAAAATAATACATTGGGAGAAGCTTATTTTATGAGAGGATTTCTCATGTATAGAGCAGCTCGTTTCTTTGGAGGTATGCCTTTAATCCCTACAACAGATGCCGATCGTTTGGTTGGACGTTCTTCGGTTACAGAAACATGGGCTTTTATTGCTTCAGACTTTAAAATGGCAGCAGAAACTTTACCTAAGAAGAAAGCTGAGGATTACCTATTGGCTGATTACGGACATGCTAATGTTTGGGTAGCAAAAGCATATATTGCAAGAGCTTATTTGTTTTATACAGGTTATATGACAAATATAGAAAAACAAGCAACCGATGTGTTACCTTTAATTGATGGTGGAAGTATTTCCAAGTCTGAAGTTATTGCACATCTGGAAGATGTAAGAGATAATAGTGGTTATCGTTTAGCTTCTGATTTTAGAAATCTATGGCCTTACTCATATGTAAATCAGAATGCAAGGGATTTTGACCCTGAAGGAGCTAATCCAGTGCTTCCATGGGCTGAAACAGAAGGTTTAAATTGGGTAGGTCAGGATGGTCCAAACTCAACAATTGGTACTGGTAATTATGAAGTTATGTTTGCTATGCGTTTTGGATTGGCTAATTGGGATATTGGTCAAAAATTCAACAATAGGGTGCCTTTATTCTTTGGTATTCGCGACCATTCTTTAGTGCCTTTTGGACAAGGTTGGGGATGGGGGCCTGTTCATTCTGGCTTCTATGATTTATGGCCTGATGAAGATCCAAGAAAATCAGGTTCTGTTCTTAACCTTAATGAGAAGGACCCTAATATGGGCTTATCTGGTTGGAATATTGGTAAAGGAGATCATAATACAGGATTAATGAATGCGAAATATACTACATTACAACATGGAGGTCCTGATGGTGTAAAAGGTATGTTCTACTACTTATTTAATATGAATAATGGTGATCCAATGCAATTGTGGGCAGCTCAGGATTTTTATTATTTACGTTTTGCAGATGTATTATTAATGCATTCGGAATTAACAGGAACTGCAGATGGGATTAATGCTGTTCGTGCTCGTGTTGGTCTTGAATCTGTTGGATATTCAATTGAGAATTTGAAAGATGAAAGATTACATGAGTTTGCTTTTGAAGGTTTAAGATGGTTTGATTTGGTGCGTTGGGGAGATGTTGAGACAAATAATAACTTCTTTAATTTTGATATTACAGTAAATAATTCAGGTACAGAAGAAGTATACAGTGTTTCATATCGTCCTGAGACAAAAGGTTTATTGCCTTTACCTGAGTCTGAAGTTCGCTTGTCGAATGGTGTTTATAATCAAAACCCTGGTTGGTAATACAATTACAAAATTTAAAATTACTGAAATGAAATATAAAAATATATTTGGAGCTATAATAGCGGGCATTTTGCTTATGATGTCTGCCTGTGAACCAATAGAAGATAGGGAGACTTTATCAAACAGCTTTAATCCTGATAAAATTGAACTTGATGTAGTACAGGCTACAAATGGAGGCAATAAGTTATCAATTCAAATGAACACTCCCGGAGTAACAGGTTATTGGGATTATATTATTGATAAAAAATATACAGACAGGGTTGAAGTTATTTTCCCTTTCACTGGAACTCATGAGTTTACCTATCATGTTACTACTCCGTACATGTCTGATGGTACTCCTTCTGAAAAAGAGTATGTTGAAAAAACTGTTTCTGTAGAGATTACTCAATTAGATGAACCATTACCTGATGCTTATTATATGCTGGTAGGTGATAATTTGGAAGGTAAAACCTGGGTATTTGATGGAGGACCATCGTCTGATGGAGGTTTGTGGTGGTTTATGTCAGACCCAAGCAATCCATGGGGAATATGGTGGAATGCAGCAGGAGATTGCTGCCCTCCGGGAGATGCAGCTGGTAAAATGTTTTTTGATTTGGCCGGTAATGCCAATTATACTTATTATGCTGATGCGGCTGGAGATCCAGTAACAGGTAGTACTTTTAAGTTTAATGGAGATTATACAAAACTAACCATTGAAGGTCCGGCAAATCTTTTAGGTTCAATGGACGGTGGAGGAAATGCTGGTGTTTTCAATATCGTAGAACTAACAGCTGAAAAGATGGTTTTATTTGTGCCTAATGCTGCTTGGGCAACAGGTTGGACATGGGTATTTGTTCCGCAGGAATAAGAATCTTTTTTTCATATACACGTCATTAAGTTGACAATTAAACTTAGGTTATTTGTATTTCCGGGATTTCCCGGGAATACATAACCTAACTTTAAACAGTCTTTTTAATTTATCACAAACTGATTTATTGAATTTTATTAAATGTCATTTCGGCATAATGGAATTGTATTATCCTATTGAAAGATAAAATGAGCATAAAAGCCTTCTTCATATCTCTTATTTTATTCATTGGTTATATCCAATATTCATCTGCACAGGGTTACCTGAAAAGAAACGGGCAGGAAATTGTGAATGACAATGGACCTTTTTTGTTACGAAGTATCGGATCTGGTAACTGGATGATTCAGGAAGGTTATATGATGCAGTCAACCGAAGTAAATGTTAATACACATACTCAATTTAGAAAGAAGCTTTCTTCGATTATTGGTGAACAAAAAACAGAAGAATTTTATACTTATTGGTTGAATAATCAGTTTACCAAGGCTGATTTAGATTCAATGAAAAGTTGGGGGTTCAATGCTATACGACCAGCTCTTCATTATAAATGGTTTACCCTACCTATTGAAGAAGAAAAAAGAAGTTCAAATGGAGAACTTGAAAATACATGGCTTCCAAAGGGATTTGAGATTCTTGATAGTATAGTGAAATGGTGCAAGGCCAATGAAATGTATGTTATTTTTGATATGCATGGAACTCCCGGAGGCCAAGGAAAAGATGCCAATATAAATGATTATAATCCGGAACTACCGTCTTTATGGGAAAGTGAAGACAATCAAAAGAAATTAATTGCACTTTGGAAAGAAATTGCAAAAAGATATAAGAATGAATCCTGGGTCGGAGGTTATGAATTAATCAATGAACCTAACTGGAATGTAGATGGCACAGGAAATCAAAATGGATGTAATTGCTCAGATAATAAGGCATTATGGGATATGCATCTGAAGTTAATAAAAGCCATACGGACAATAGATAATAATCACCTTATTTTTATTTCAGGTAATTGTTGGGGAAACAATTATAATGGAATTGAGAATCATGAAGTAACAATATCCGATAACAATATCGCATTAACCTTTCATAAATACTGGAATAGCAATGATCAGGGCGCTATTTCATCGTGGCTCGAGATGAGAGCAAAATATAATCTACCAATTTGGATGAGCGAATCCGGAGAGAATTCCAATCAATGGTTTTCAGATGCTATTAATTTATTCGAATCAAATAATATTGGATGGTCGTGGTGGCCTGTCAAAAAAGGAAGACTTAATAATATATTCAGAGTTATTACCCCACAAAGTTATATAGATCTTTTAAATTCATGGGGAGATGGGCAGGTTCCATTGAATTCTGAGCAGACATATAATGCAGTAATGGATTATGCCAAAGCCCAAAAGGTGGAGAATTGCATTGTTGGCAAAGATGTGATATTTGCAATGATGCATAATGGTAAACCAGAACTTACAAAACCATTCTTAGATCATGAAATTAACACATGGATTCAGTGTGCCGATTTTGATTTAGGTAATGAGGGATATGCCTATCATGATGTGGTTTCTCAAAATATTCATCAGGGAGAAGTAAAATGGATTCCATGGAATAACGGCAATAAATATCGAAATGATGGTATCGATATTGGACAAGAAGATGAAACCTATTATGTAGGATGGACTGAAGATGGTGAGTGGCTGCAATATACATTGACAATTCCGGAGGATGGATTGTATCAATTCAAACTAAAGTCATCAGGTAATATAGGCGAATTAGTTTTAAAATCAAATGACAAAGTAATTAGTGATATAATACCTTCTGGATCAACTAATAAAGAAGTGAAGTGGGAAATAAGTAAAACTGATAATATAAAACTATCAAAGGGTACTATAAAGTTACGCTTATTCATCACCAAAGGTGGAAGCAATATACAATCATTCTGTATTTCACCAATGTAATAATGCTTATTAAAAATGATAATGACAAGAACAGACTCAAAATATTCCAGGTGGATTTCAAAATTAAGTGGATTTGTATTTTTCTTTCTGATTTTTTTATCAGCCTGTGAGAAAGAAGATAGTAAACCATCTTATGAACCTGAATTTGAATATTCAAATCACTCTACATTAGGTAATACAATCATTTTTACCAATACTACTGTTGGAGAGCAATTTTATATAAGATGGATATTTGGAAATGGTGAAAGAACAAACCGTATTCCAGTATCAGAAGGTCAAACCATGGAAGTTTTTTATCCTGAAAAAGGTGAATATGAGGTGGAGATGACGGTCTGGGGAAGTGAAAGTGATTTGACTGATAATAAAACCATAGTAAAAACTATTGTGGTTGACCAGGATGTGTTTAGTCCGTCTTTTACAGTTAATCTTAAAGAAGGTTCTGACAATAAGGTTATTCTGGTTAATACTACAAAAGGGAATTATGATAATGTTAAGTGGATTGTTGAAGGTGAGGAATTAAATTCTGCCAGCTCAGAGGTGGAAGCATATTTGCCTTTAGCCGGAAAATATGACATCGTTTTGGAAGTCGGGCAAGGTGATTATTCAAAATCAGTGGAACAAAGTTTTACGATTACACGAGATGATCCGGAGTACTTTAATCAATTTGAATTAGTATGGTCTGATGAGTTTGATGGAAGCACTGTTGATGAAAACAAATGGGTTCATGAGACAGGAATGCATGGATGGGGAAACAATGAGTGGCAAAATTATACTTCAGGAGAGAATGCTTCTGTTGATAATGGATTGTTATCTATTACAGCAAAGTTAATTGGAGATGGTCAACAAGTTGGCGATTATACTTCGTCTCGTTTAAATAGCACTCAGGATTTTACCTACGGTAAATTTGAAATCCGTGCGAAAATGCCTGAGGATAAAGGACCTGGCGTTTGGCCTGCTATTTGGATGCTTGGTAGAAGTATTCAGAATGGAACTGGTTGGCCTTTATGTGGTGAATTGGATATCATGGAATATGTGAGTTTTGATCCAAATCATGTTTCATGTTCAATCCATACAGAGAGTAATAATCATGCTGCAGGTAATCCTATTGGATCAGGACATGTGTCTCTTGAAACAGCTGAAGAGGAGTTTCATGTTTATGGTTTATTGTGGACTAAAAGGTGGCTCAAGTTCTATAGGGACGATGTCGATAATGTATTTCTTACCTACAACAGACCCAATGATTATAATAAATCGAATTGGCCTTTTGATGATCCATTCTATATCCTGCTGAATATGGCAGTTGGTGGAAATTATGGTGGTGTTATGGGTGTTGATGACAGCATATTTCCAGCTACCATGGAAGTCGATTATGTACGAGTCTATCAATATGTACAAGAATAATATGTGTAGTATTTATATTTCATCATAACAATTGAAATTATGAAGGGGAAAACAATTTTTCAAATATCGATATTAGTACTGTTTATTTCATCTGCATTGTTGCATTCGTGCAGTGATAAAGATAATTATCAGTTGGTATGGAGTGATGAATTTGAATATTCCGGTTTACCGGATTCAACTAAATGGAGTTATGATATCGAAGGTAATGCGTGGGGATGGGGAAATAACGAATTACAAACTTATACAAGTTCTGATATCAATAATGCTGAGGTTTTAAATGGTAAATTATTTATTACTGCAGTTAAAGAAGATAGTATTTCCAAACCATATACGTCAGCTCGTTTGATCTCTAAAGGAAAGGGAGATTGGTTGTATGGTAAAATTGAAGTGAAGGCTAAACTACCTGGAGGTAAAGGAATATGGCCAGCCATTTGGATGTTACCTACAGACTGGGAGTATGGAGGATGGCCCGAAAGTGGTGAGATAGATATTATGGAGCATGTGGGATATGAGCCTGATTCAGTATATTTTACAGTTCATACGGAGTCTTATAACCATGGAATTGGAACACAAAAATCTCAGGCCGTTTATGAACCTGATGCAGAGCATGTTTTCCATGTGTATGGAATAGAATGGACACCTAAAAAAATTGATTTTTATTTGGATGATAATAAGGTGTTTACATTTAAAAATGAAGGTAAAACCTATGCAGAGTGGCCCTATGATAAGCGCTTCCATCTCTTACTTAATGTGGCAGTCGGTGGTGGCTGGGGTGGTAAACATGGTGTGGATGACAGCATCTTTCCATGTCAGATGGTAGTTGATTATGTACGTGTATATCAATTGAAATAAGATAAATTGAAAATAGTAAAACTATGACTAGAAGTGTATTATTCGGTGTTTTTGTTCTGATGATTTTGGTAGCTTGTCAGCCATCACAAAAACCAACCAATGATATTGATCAAAAGGTAAATGACCTGTTAAGCAAAATGACATTGGAAGAAAAAGTGGGGCAGATGAACCAGTATACAGGTTTTTATGATATAACCGGTCCGGCACCTGCCGATGGTGATGCCAAAAATAAATATGATCATATTAAAAGTGGTTTGGTTGGCTCAATGTTAAATGTTCGAGGTGTGTCCGAAGTTCGTAAGATGCAACAGTTGGCTGTGGATAGCTCACGATTAGGCATACCCATGATCTTTGGATTTGATGTTATACATGGTCATAAAACGCTTTCGCCTATTCCATTGGCAGAAGCTGCAAGCTGGGATCTGGAGGCCATCGAGAAATCTGCAAGAATTGCTGCAGTGGAGGCTACTGCTGAAGGCTTAAACTGGACTTTTGCACCAATGGTTGATATTTCACGTGATCCTCGATGGGGACGTGTTATGGAAGGAGCTGGTGAAGATACCTATCTGGGTAGCAAAATTGGAGTTGCAAGAGTAAGAGGTTTTCAAGGCGACGATTTGAGTGCTGTTAATACCTTGGCTGCTTGTGCCAAGCATTTTGCTGCATATGGCTTTGTTGAAGGCGGAAGGGATTACAATACAGTGGATATAGGAACAGCAACCCTGTATAATGTTGTGTTACCACCTTTTAAAGCTGCCATTGAAGAAGCTAATGTCAGAACATTTATGAATTCGTTCAATATCATTAACGGGATACCTTCAACAGCCAGTAATTTTCTACTTCGCGATATTCTTAAAGGAGAGTGGGGCTTTGATGGTTTTGTTATATCTGACTGGAGTAGCGGTGCTGAAATGATTGCTCATGGCTATGCTAAAGATCTGGAACAGGTGGCTGAGTTAGCTGCCAATGCAGGTTCGGATATGGATATGGAATCATATTCTTTTGTTAAGCATTTGGTGAATCTGGTCAATTCAGGTAAAGTAAAAGAATCAGTCGTTGATGATGCGGTAAGTCGTGTACTGCGTGTAAAATTCGAACTGGGCCTTTTCGATGATCCTTACAAATATTGTGATGAAGAACGTGAAAAGGAAATGATCTATCATCCCGACCATATGGCTGCAGCTTTGGATATGGCTAAAAAGTCGATTGTATTATTGAAGAATGAAAACGCTTTATTACCCTTATCAAAAAATCAGAAAAAAATTGCTTTGATTGGTGATCTGGCCGATGATAAAGATAGTCCGCTGGGTAACTGGCGTATGGCAGGTGAAAGTAATACTGCAGTATCAGTTTTGGAAGGTTTGCAGGAGTTTGGTGCAGACGTATCATTTGCTGAAGGAGTGAAGCTCGTGACCGGACCAACTGCTTTCCCGATTGAATTAGAGGTGAATACAACTGATAAAAGTGGAATAAAAGAGGCTGTTAAATTGGCCAAAAAATCTGATGTGGTCGTTATGGTATTAGGTGAACATGGATTGCACAGCGGTGAGGCGCGTTCACGATCAGACTTAAATTTACCAGGACTTCAACAGGAATTACTGGAAGAAGTTTACAAAGTGAACCAAAATATAGTATTGGTGCTTATGAATGGTCGTCCTTTAACAATCAACTGGGCTGACGAGAATTTACCTGCTATTATCGAAGCATGGCAACTGGGAACCCAAAGTGGAAAAGCTATTGCGCAGGTGTTATTTGGCGATTACAATCCTTCAGGCAAGTTACCTATGACTTTCCCAAGAAATGTAGCACATATACCGGTATACTATAATCAATTTAATTCAGGTCGTCCGGCCCGTGAAGGAAGTGCAATTTTCTGGCCTCATTATATGGATCAATCACATGAGCCTTTATATCCGTTTGGTTATGGGTTGAGCTATTCAACTTTTGATTATTCTAATTTAAAGGTAAATGTAACAGGACCAGAGAATGTTGAGGTGAGTGTTACAGTTCAAAACACTGGGGACGTTGATGGTGAAGAAGTTGTTCAATTATATATTCACGATAAAGTGGCAAGTATTGTTCGCCCGGTCAAAGAATTGAAAGGTTTTAACAAGGTTATGATTAAAGCTGGCGATAAAGCAGAAGTGAATTTTACATTGACAAAGAAGGAACTTGGGTTCTACAATGGGACAGGAGAGTTTTTATTTGAACCCGGAGAGTTTGATGTGATGGTTGGAAGCAACTCAACCGATGGCTTAAAATCATCCTTTGAATTATAAATAGATCCGGGAGGACATTGGAAAAAGTAGATTAACTGATATTACTAATTTTTGCATATGTTATTGTTCTCCCGGTTTTTTAAACAGACAGTGGCTTTACTGTGAGATAGATTTTAGATTTAATTATCAAAGCCTGTTTACCAAAGGGTAGGCAGGCTTTTGTATTTGATTCAATTGAAGGTTCATAAATAAAATATCCTACTAATTAAGAAAAAGATTGTGTTGTTAAATTACCCCTAATTACTTTAAATTGGCAACTCTAAATATCATTTGCTATATTGAGGCACAAAAATAACCTCATGCACAGTAATCTTAACAAATTAATCTTAGTGACATTAGTGTCACTTTTCATAGCTTCCTCTTTATCTTCACAGGAGAAGAAGAAATTAAACTACACTGTCTATGATTCTTGGAAATCAATCGACAGAGGTCACGTTATTTCAAATGATGGAAAGTATGTTTCATATGTGATTTCCCCTCAGGAAGGTGATTCATATTTGTATTTCTACAATGTAGATACTGAGCAGTTAGACTCGGTCCATCGTGGTAAGTCACCTAAATTTGCATATGACAACAGTTTTCTGGCTTTTAAAGTGGAACCGCAAGCTGATACAGTTCGAACACTTAAGCTTGATAAAGCAAAGAAAGATAAATTTCCGAAGGATTCTTTATTCATCAAAGATATCAGTTCTGGTGTGACAACTAGAGTGGCCAATCTTAAATCGTGGAGTTTGCCTAAAGATGGTGGTGATTGGTTGGCTTATATGTTAGAAAAAGAAATTGATAAAAAAGAAGAGCCTAAAGATACTGCTCAGGTGGAAGAAGAAACAGCCGAAGTGACTGAAATAGAAAAGTCGAAAGAAGAGAAATCTGAGATTCCTAAAAAAGAAGATAAGAAAGAAAAAAAGGATAAGAAGAAAAAGTTTAAATCAGAGGGTAAGCCTTTAATTTTTTACCGTCCTTCAACAAAGGATAGTCTATATATCGAAAAAGTATCATTTTATGATATAGCCGATGATGGCTCAGGTGCTTTCATCGTTCAAAGTGTTGGCGATACAACTGAAGTTTCAAAGGTGCTGCACTTCTCCTCAGAGAGTTTTATTGTAGACACCATATTTAATAAGATAGGCAAAATAAGCAAGATAGCTTCGGATTATAAAGCTGCTCAATGTTCTTTTCTTTTTAGTGATGATACAACAAAAGTGAAGGTAGATCGATTGTATCATTTCAATAATAAGATGGATGTGCCGGTCATGGTAATGGATACCATACATCCTTCTTTATCTTCTGAGTATTCTGTATTGTCAAAAGGTAATTTGAACTTCTCCAGAGATGGAAGCAAATTGTATTTCGGTGTTGGAATGAGACCAAAAGAAGAGCCAAAGGATACTTTAACAGAAGATGAAAAAGTACATGTTGACATTTGGAATTGGCAGGATAAGAAGATACAGCCAATGCAAAAAAAGAATTTGAAAAGAGACAAAGATCCTGCTTATAAATGTGTTTACCATATCAAAGAAGGAAAGATTGTTGCGTTGGAATCAGAAGAATTTCGGTCAGTAAATGTGCCGGATAAAGGGAATATGAACATCGGATTTAGTTTTGTGGATACACCATATCAAAGAGCGCAATCGTGGAGTGGAAAATGGTCGAACGATATTTATAAAGTTGATTTGTTGACTGGTAAAAAGAAGTTGCTTCAGAAAGAAGTCAATGGTCGTTCATCTATATCGGAATCAGGTAAGTGGTTGGTTTTTTATGAGCCTGTTGATAGTGCTTATTACTCAATCAATACTGAAACAAATGCTAAAACCATTATTAGTAAGGGTGCTTCTGTTTCCTGGGTTGATGAATTGCATGATACTCCAAGTGATGCAGGTACATATGGAATTTTAGAATTTACTTCAGATAATAAAAGTGTTTTGGTTTATGATCGTTACGATATATGGCAACTGGATTTATTAGGTAAAAAGGCTCCGGTTTGTCTGACTTCAGGTGAAGGACGTAAAAACAATACAGCATTCCGATATATTAAGCTCGATTCTGAGGAGGATTATATTGATTTGAAAAACGAATTACTGTTAAATGCTTTTAATGATGTTAATAAGCAAAGTGGGTATTACAAGCTGAACAAAGGGAAATTAGAAAAGGTAATTTTGGGTGATTTTAATATTTACAATCCTCTTAAGGCAAAAAATGCTGATGTATTTGTTTGGAGTAAATCAACATTTAAACAATATCCTGAATTGCGATTGAGTGATGCATCTTTTACCAATGAAAAGGTGATTTCAAACACTAATCCGCAGCAAAAAGAATACCGTTGGGGAGATATTCAGTTAGTTGAATGGGTTGCATCTGATGGATTAACCCATCAGGGATTGTTAGTCACTCCGGAGAATATGGATAAGAATAAAAAGTATCCAATGATCTCTTATTTTTATGAGCGATCATCAGATCGAATGCATAGTTATTATCGTCCGGCTCCAAGCAGGTCAACCGTTAACTGGTCGTTTTATGCTTCCAATGGTTATGTCATATTTGTTCCTGATATTTACTATCGTGATGGCGATCCGGGGCTATGTGCTTACGAAGCAATTGTGAGTGGAAGTTTGGCTATGGCTGATCGCTTTGATTTCATCGATCGTGAACATATGGGTATCCAGGGGCAGAGTTGGGGAGGTTATCAGGTGGCCTACCTGGTTACACGAACTAATCTGTTTAAAGCTGGTATGGCTGGTGCTCCGGTTAGTAATATGACCAGTGCTTACGGTGGCATTCGTTGGGGAACGGGTATGAGCCGTATGTTCCAGTATGAACACACACAAAGCCGTATAGGTGGTACGCTTTGGGAAAAGATGAATAAATACATTGAGAATTCTCCTGTGTTTTTTGCACCTCAGGTTGAAACTCCTTTATTAATGATGCATAACGATAATGACGGAGCGGTACCCTGGTATCAGGGGATTGAGTATTTTATGGCTTTACGTCGCCTGGATAAGCCGGCCTGGTTATTGGTTTATAATAACGAAGATCATAACCTTACCCGAAGGGCCAATTCAAAAGATCTAAGTCGCCGAATGATGCAGTTCTTTGATCATTACCTTAAAGGTGAACCAATGCCTGTTTGGATGCAGGATGGAATACCGGCAGTTAAAAAGGGAGAGGACTTAGGGTATGATTTAAAGAAATAATTTAAGATTATATTAACAAAACGCTGCTTTATTGTTGAGGCAGCGTTTTTTTGTGATTTATTTCAAAAAACGTTCATGTTTTGCATTTGACTTGTCTAAAACCGAGCAAACAATAACCTGATCAGGAAAAGCCTTTGAAAATTCTTTCTTTAAGACTTTTAAGGGTTCTGAGTCAAGAGAAAAATCATTGAGATAGAAGTAGATCTGCTTAATAATTAATGAATCCTTATTGTGACGAATAATTGAGTTTTCAATTAAGCTACCTTGGTTAAATTTTATTTTATCAAGAATTTCAGCGACTTTTTCGTGTGATGGGGTGATTTCGATGGCGGAGTAATAAAATCTGTTTCCGTCTTTGCTCGTGAATTCTTGGTTATTAGGGCCGTAATAATCTTCAAAACGATTAATATCCATGTGATATTCAGTATTAAAGCCATCTTCAGGGTTGTATTGTTTAGATTTGGATAAATCTCGGTTTATCTCTGTGATTCGGTGTTTGTTTGGGTAAAAACTCAATGCATTAACAATTATTGAGTCGCCAACTCTTAATTGATCTAACATCACTTCATCTCTGCTATCAAAGTAGGTATTTCCTTTGTGTTGATAATAATACTTTAGTGAGTGTATTTTATATTTACCACCAATGCTAAGGTGATCTCCATATACTTTACCTGTACAGGTATCATTAAATATTAAGACAAAGTAGAATAAATAAGAAAACAGAGCAATGGTTATTAAAAGCGTGACCATTGCAGAAGTTCTAAGAATAAAATGTTTATCAGGATTTTTCATAAGGTTAGGGTTTAATATTTAGGTAAAAGGATTAACCGGGTTCTACAAATAACGGTATCTCATTGATCTTATTTACGTCGGGCTCACCATTGTTATGGGCCAGTAAAAGACCTTCTTCTATTAGTATCTCTCTGTTTTTAATGTCTTTGTTATGAAGTCCTTTGTTGATGCCTTCATTTAGCATTCTGCCGGCTTGTAATGGGAATTCAAAGAGTTGAGGATAGCTGTTTTCTTTGTTTGGTTCATCGTAGAAGGTTTTGCAACTTTCTGCCGACATTGATAGATATATACGGCAGGTAATCGGACGAGCAGGGTAAACACTGCAAGCTCCATTCAGTAATAAAGGACAAGGCATCTTTGATGCTAGCAATTCTTTATCATTCATTCTGCCTCTTTTCTGGTAGTTGTTGAATGCTTGCTGAAGAATCATTTTCTGATCTTCTTCTTTAAAATTCAGTTTAATAAATTCCCAAACAAACATCATTTCGTGCGAGGTAGCAAATATAGGTTGATAACAACACCAGCTGCAACCCTTTTTGCAATCAACCGGAATATTCTGACGCTTTGCTTCATTACCCAATGCATCTATTAATCCATCAACAGCATCCTGCGCCTGCCGTGTCACATGGAGTATTGTTTTTTTATCTGTATTGTTACTCAATGAATCATTAGCAAGATTTAATCCATCGTTAAAAAATACCTTGTCGTGTTCCGACATTTGATTTTCGTCCATTGTTAAAAGAATTCTTTAAGAAATTACTTTTTCTTCCTGTGAATTGACAAATAAGATATCACCCAGTTCATCATATCCTTCAAATACTTCACTGTGCGCATGTTTCAATTGCTCCTCGCGGAAACCAACAATCGTTAAGCCGGCATCGGCAGAGTGTTTATTAATGAGTGTTTTTACGGCAACATTCTCTTCAACGGGTAAAATCTCAATGTTTGAAAGAGTAATTGGTAATCTTCCATCCTGAACCAGGACTTGTAATTCCTGACGTGTTTCTTCCATGCGCTCTTTAGGACACATACTGTGTATCTTAATATGGCCCTTTTTCCAATCGGGATGCGAAAGAATGATATACCCTAAAAGAATCATCAGATTGGCATTGGTATGATCAATAGGACGAATCCAAACATGAATACCGTTGCGGTATTTGATGGTTTTGCCCGATTGGCCGAATACACATACATCGTAGGCTCCGGCACGGGTCAGATTGATGTTTTCAATAATACGTCCAAGCTCTTCGGGAGATTGCTTATCGTATTCAAACACCACCATGTTATTTTCCATACCCGAAATACTGGGCGACTGAATTGCTTGTGCAATCGCAGTTGTATAAGATGGAGAAATCATGGTGTCGATATACACTGAGTTATCATCATCGCTTTGAATACTTATCAGGCGATTCAATTCATCTTTGGCTTCTGTGAAGCTTTTTCTGGAGAAGTAACCTTCGATATAATGGAAATAAGTACCAAATCCATGCTTATAAGATATCCAGTTCATCAATCTGAAAATCTTATCACGCTCAAATGAATGCGATGAAATACATAGTGCTGCCGGACGCCATTCATCTTTTTCATTTTTACCTTTATTTCGTTGCATGTATACCTGAAGCTTTCTATTGACCTGGAAAATAGCTTCTTTGAATATGGCTTCGAAGCCTTTACGGTTTTTATGATAGCTGTTAATATACAGGTAAAGAATAGTAATAAAGATATATGCAAGAATGGTGTATAGCGCATTAATCTGAAACATCATCCAAACAGACAAGAGGAATCCGGCCAAGCTTATATACCACTTTGAACGAAAGCGAGGACGATAAGATGGGGCAGATCCAAAATGATTCAGAAATGAAATCAGGCACAATGAACCGTATGTTATCATAAAGAACATTGAGATGATTTCTGCAACAAAATCAACACTTCCTAAAGCAACAAAAATAAAGGCAATGGCAATGGCTACAACAGAAGCATTTACGGGTTCGCGTGCCGGCCCTTTTCCTTTAGCAAGGAATAAATTAACTTTAGCAGTAGGAAAAGAACGGTCGCCAGCCAATGCCTGCAGGGTGCGGGGAGCAACCAGAATTGAGCCTAAAGCAGAAGATAACGTTGAAGCAGCCAAACCAATCGGAATAAGTATGAATCCTCCTATAGCTATGTTTTTCATTACCAGCTGATATTGTAACAGGTCTTCCTGTGGTACTGATACTGCCAGTTTATATACAACAGCTACATAAAATATCATACCTGCAATGGTGGCATACATTGTTCCTTTCGGAATGCTTTTCCCCGGATTTTTTAAATCACCACTTAGCCCAACACCTGCTGTCATCCCTGTAAAAGCGGGGAAACAAATGGCAAACACACTAAAGAAGTCCTTACTATTAAAAAAACCAATATTTTGAGTCCCAATTGATGCAGCTTCAGCTTCGGAAGGAGAACCAATAAAGAAAGAAAGCAATGAAATAGCCAAAAGAACAACCACAACATAAAGAGCTTTTACTCCCATGTTAGCTCCTTTCTTCAGAATGAGCCATGCCAGCAGAGCCATCACCGGTAAGCTAATAGCTTGTCGGGGTAATTCCCAACCAAAATTCTGACTCCACCATTCAAAAAAGGGTTCAAAAGTTTCGGTAAAGGCAATTACATAAAAAGCTACACTAATGGCTTGCGACATAAATAAAGCCATGCCAATGGTTGCTCCGATATTTAATCCAAAGGAACGCGAAATAATAAAATATTCACCCCCTCCTTCAACACGTTGGTTGGTAGCAATTTCACTTATGGCCAGAGCTGTTGGTATGGTAATTAAATGCCCTAATATGATAATCAAGATTCCCCCAAATAATCCTGTAGTACCTACTGCATATCCAAACCGAAGAAAAAGAATTGCTCCTAAAATGGTGGATATTGCCGTAAAAAATACGGGGGCTGTTCCAAAACCTTGCTTGTTCGACATAGTGTAGGTTTTAATTTTTTTGTT
The DNA here is from genome assembly GCA_025499705.1 of Carboxylicivirga caseinilyticus. Classification (GTDB taxonomy): domain Bacteria; phylum Bacteroidota; class Bacteroidia; order Bacteroidales; family Marinilabiliaceae; genus Carboxylicivirga; species Carboxylicivirga caseinilyticus. The sequence continues at coordinate 43,089 of JAFMVE010000025.1, read as the reverse complement.
GAATAGCCTAAATGTAGGAACTTTCCTTTTAATCTACTATAATATTCCTTGTCTCTAACATTTTTTATGAAAAAACAACCGTCTGCTGAGGAGTGAAGTTTGTGTAAGGGATACAGACGGTTGTGGGGATAATGACATATAATGCCGATCACTTAAAATATAAATCTAACATGTATTTGCTAAAATATATATTATAATATATAAAACCTGATTGAAATGATTAAAAAAAGGTGAGCGTAAATAATAAGTGGTTAAGTGTGTCTTAATCCGAATTAAGCGTTGATGGCCATTGTTCTGATTGCTTCAGTAATTGATTTAATGTTACGATGCGAAACAATCAAGTGCTCTTTGTTAATCAATGAAATTCGTCTGTCTTTCTTGTTGATCTCAGTTATGGCAAGGTGGTTAACAATACAATTTCGATTAATCCGGATGAAATTAGAAGGAAGTAAATTTTCTAGCTCAATAAGGCTTTTATGACAAATTTTATTGTTTTGGTTCAATACAAACGTAGTAAGCCCATTTTGATGATTTATATAATATATATCATCAATTGCAAGTTTTAGAACTTTCAGATCACATTCCAATACAATATAGTCCCTTGCCATAGATTACTATTTAGGGTGCACACCTAATTTTTAAGCCAGCTTACATTAGTTAATTGCAAAAAGGCAGAATCGTAACACTGAAAAATGAAAAAAATATTATTTTTTTTACAATAGAAAGTTTAATGTATTGTTTAGTAGCGAGATAGGTGTATTGAAGAAGCTTGTGTTTTTTTTGGATTGATTCATATTGAAAATCAGGAACTCAATTTGTCTCTCCATTCAATATTACACTTAATTATTAGCAACATAATTTTAATTGAGCCGATAAAGAATGTACTCTTTGAAGATGATTTTGTGGTGATAGGGATGTTTTATAGTTGAAGAGACTGAGTTTAAGTGATTATATTAGATAGCAGTCAATTGTTAAAAAAAAAATGCGGAATCCTCGAATAAGAATTCCGCTGGCATTAAATAATTTAATTTCTATATTTTGTAAAAAGTTTCAAAGACTTTAGTGATGAATGTATGATCTTTTACACCAGCTAATTCGCGCACTGAATGCATGGCTAGCATTGGGTTTCCAATGTCAACGGTTCTGATATCTATCTTTCCGGTAGAAATATTACCCAGTGTTGAACCTCCAACCATATCAGATCGGTTCACAAACTTTTGGAATGGAACATCTGCTTTATCACAAATGGTTTCAAAAATAGCTGCACTTTCACCGTCGGTGGTATACTTCTGATTGGCATGGATTTTAATTACCGGACCTCCATTAATTGTTGGATGTAGAACAGGATCGTGTTTATCTGCATGGTTTGGATGAACAGAGTGGGCCATATCTGCAGAAATCATGAATGATTTGTATATGGTGCGTTGGTAATCTTCCTGGGATTTACCCAATTTTTCCATTATCCGTTCTAATATATTTCGTAGTACAGGCGATCCGGCACCTTGTTTTGTTACGCTTCCAACCTCTTCATTATCAAAAATGCAAAGGATATTAGTAGATGTTTTACTGGTTTTGCCTGATATTGCCTTTAGTCCTGCATGAACCATGGCCAGATCATCTAGTTTACCACTTGAAATAAACTCCTGGTTGGCACCAAGCAGGCAACCTTTTTCAAATTCGTACAAGAACAAGTCAAAATCGATAATATCTTCAGGTTTGACTTTTAATTCAGTGGCAATTAGTTTTAGCAGGTAATTATCTTTTTCAAAGGTTTTATTAACACTTGCCATCAGAGGAAGCATATCCACTTGTTTGTTAAGTTCAACACCATCATTTACCGAACGATTCAGATGTATCGCCATATTTGGTATAATTAATAGTGGTTTTCTGAAATCAACTAATCTGGATAATGGTTGTAACGCATTTTTACTCTTAATAAGAACTCTGCCAGCAAGAGATAGCGGACGGTCTAACCAGGTATTTAAGATTGGGCCACCATACACTTCAGTGTTTAACTTCAAAAAACGTCCTTCAGCCAGCATCTCCGGATTGGGTTTAACTCTGAAACCAGGAGAATCACTGTGAGCACTTATTAATTTCAATCCATTTTCTTCAACTGGCGCTGTTCCAAGTTCAAAAGCGAAGAGCGCTGAATCATTTTTAGTTGTGTAATATTTGCCTCCTTTTTTTATTTTCCAGCTATCTCCTAAAGGTAATTCAATAAAACCAGCTTTTGTAAGAATGGTTTTTGCTTGTTCAATAACATGAAAAGCAGTTGGACTCTGATGTATAAAATCTATTAATTCGTCGGCAAGTTGTATTTCCTGTGACATGATGTTTTATATCTTTAATTTCAAGGCAAATTAATTAAAAATGCAGCAAATAGTTATTTAGACAACCATAAAGTGCAGATCAAAAAAAAGCTGCTTCCTATGAAACAGCTTTTAATGCATTCTCTAAAATGATAAATCTATGCTAATTTAACATTTACTGCGTTCAATCCTTTGCGGCCTTCCTGAAGTTCGTAAACAACTTCATCATTCTCTTTAATTTCGTCAACTAAACCGGTTACGTGTACAAAGTACTCTTTGTTTGATTCTGAATCTTTAATAAATCCATAACCTTTTGATTCATTAAAGAATTTAACAATACCTTTATTCATAAAAAAAAATTTGTTGAGACCGAGATTATTACACGATCTCATAACTTAAAAAATGTAATTAAAACAAATGTAGAAACTATTTTTATATAACACCACTTTTTCTGCACATTCTGATAAGAATTAACAACATTTTTACATAGGTTTTAAACGAGAATGTAATTTTGGATTATAGTTAACATATTTATTGAGGATAAGTGTTGTTGTTAACAACTCGTTCTGGTTTCATTCCTGTTTTTAGTGCAGGAAATGTTATCTTCGCTAGCCGTTTTTGTATTTTAACGGTATTATTAGTTAACTATATTATTAACAGAGTAAATGATAGTTTGTGTAGCAGAAAAGCCGAGCGTAGCATTTGAAATTGCCCAGATTGTTGGAGCTAAATCAAAACGTGATGGTTATTATGAAGGAAACAACTATCAGGTGACCTGGACTTTTGGTCATTTATGTACCTTAAAAGAACCGCACGATTACCTGCCGGAATGGAAAAGATGGTCCATTGGCTCATTACCCATGATTCCCTCTCGCTTTGGTATTAAATTAATTGATGATAAAGGAATTGAGAAACAATTCAATACCATCAGAAAGCTGGTTGGAACTGCAACTGAAATAGTAAATTGTGGTGATGCCGGCCAGGAAGGAGAATTGATTCAGCAATGGGTTTTATTGAAAGCAGGAGCAAAATGCCCAATAAAACGATTATGGATTTCATCTCTTACAGAAGAAGCTATCCGTGAAGGATTTGAAAAACTCAGATTAAATGAAGAGTTTATCAACTTATATGCAGCAGGAAGTTCAAGAGCCATAGGTGACTGGTTATTGGGTATGAATGCTACCCGTTTATATACATTGAAATATGGTCAGCAAGGGCAGGTGCTGTCAATTGGTAGAGTGCAGACTCCGACTCTTGCGCTGATTGTTGAAAGGCAGAAAGCCATTGATGTTTTTAAACCTGAACCTTATTGGGAGCTGAAAACGAAGTATAAAGAAGTACTTTTCTCGGCCACAAAGGGGCGCTTTATGCAAAAGGAGGAAGGTGAGTCTTTTATGGAGAAAATAAAGGATTCGGAATTTGTAATTAAAGACTTCTCGCGAAAAAAAGGGAAAGAGGCTCCATCTCGTTTGTTTGACCTTACTTCATTACAGGTTGAATGCAATAAGAAATTTGGTTTTTCAGCGGATGATACCTTAAAAACAATACAATCGTTATACGAGAAAAAAGTAACAACCTATCCAAGGGTTGACACAACTTACCTGAGTAATGATATTTATCCGAAGATTCCTGGGATTTTAAAAGGATTAAAAGATCATCAGCATTTAACCGAGCGATTGTTAAAGGGAAAAATAAAGAAGTCGAACAAGGTTTTTGATGATAAAAAGGTGACGGATCACCATGCAATCATTCCAACCGGAGTTTATGCGAATGCTCTGGGACGTGATGAAAAGCTGGTTTATGAATTAGTAACCCGGCGTTTTATAGCTGCATTTTATCCGGATGCTACTGTGTCTAATACAGTTGTTATTGGTAATGCTGCTGGGGTTGAATTTAAAGCAACCGGTAAGCAGTTACTGGAGCCCGGGTGGAGGGTTGTCTTCATGGATAAAGAAGGAGAAAAAAAGGATGCGGAGATAATGCCTGACTTTACTGTTGGAGAGTCAGGACCTCATGAGCCTGAATTACTGGAGAAAGAAACACAACCTCCAAAACCATATACCGAAGCAACCCTTTTACGTGCAATGGAAACAGCTGGAAAGCAAGTTGACGATGATGAATTGCGCGATGCTATGAAAGAGAATGGTATTGGTCGTCCTTCAACTCGTGCTGCCATCATTGAAACCTTATTCCGACGAAAATATATTTCAAAGGTTCGTAAAAACCTTTATCCAACAGTAACCGGAATGCAATTAATAGATACCATCCGTAACGATCTGTTGAAATCAGCCGAACTGACTGGTCTTTGGGAAAAAAAGCTTCGGGAAATTGAAAAAGGAGAATATGATGCTGCTGAGTTTATGAATGAACTTAAGCAAATGGTGTCTGATATCGTTTTTGATGTGAAGCACGACAGGAGTGCCCGTAAATTAGATCTGGTAGAGGAGCCTGCAGCGGTTGAGGAGAATAAAAAAACTCAGACCAGGAAAAAAGAGAAGAAAGATCTTGTTTGTCCGGTGTGCAAGGAAGGAACCATGTTAAAAGGTCACTCAGCCTGGGGATGTTCCAGATATAAAGATGGATGTAAAACCATTATACCATTTGAGTTCTTAGGTAAGAAGTTGACCGATAAACAAATTGCGCAACTCATACAGAAAGGCAAAACAAGTTCGCTCAAAGGATTTACCATAGACAATAATCAGGTTGATGGTGTTGTAATTCTTAATAAGGATGCAACTCTTGAACTGGAACAGGAAAAGGAAGTGGTGTGGACCTGCCCTTCATGTAAAAGCGGAACGATCATTAAAGGAAAATCAGCTTTTGGCTGCGATAATTTCAGAAATGGATGTAAGGTTCGTATTCCTTTTGAAATGGGCGGGAAGCAATTAACCGATAAACAGGTAGAAGCTATTGTGTTGAAAGGAAAGTCTCCATTAATAAAAGGTTTTACTGTGGAAGGTTCTTCAGAAAAACAGGATGGTTTTCTGTTGTTTGAGTCAGGAAAGATTATCTTTCAACCGAAGTAGTCATTATAGTTTTGTTGGGTGGTGGGCTTTTCTTACTTTTGAAAGCTTGATAAATGAAGTGATTTTTATGAAATACTTTTCATGAGTTATCGTTTAAAGCAATGAGTTCATAAAAACACCTTTGAAAAAATGAACATGAAACAAATCAATTATACTGTTTTAAAACTATGCATTGCAATGCTGTTTGTCGTTTTTACTGCACAAGCTCAGCAATTCGATGGCATGGAAAAAATTGTTATTGAAGGTAAGGTTTACTATCTCTATAAAGTAAAAAAATCAGAAGGACTTTACCGGATAAGTGTTAATTATGGGGTATCACAGAAGGAACTTTTGGAAGCCAATCCGGAAGCTGCTTTTGGTTTAAAAGAGGGGCAGCTAATAAAAATTCCTGTGATATCAGGTAGAAATAGCACCAAACAGGAGATTCAATCAACTTCATACATTTATCATACGGTTGAGCCGGGACAAACAGTGTATTTTATCTCCAAGAAATATGATGTGCCGCTTAAAGTTATTTATGACAATAATCCCGGAAGTGATAAAACTTTAATCAATGGTACCATCATAAAAATACCTAAAGAACATAGCGAAGAAGAGACTCAAGAAGTGTCTGAAGAGAAAAGCTATATTCTACATGTTGTTCAGCCAAAGGAAACCATGTATGCTTTGTCGAAAAAGTATGATGTTGCAATAGGTGAAATTATTAAGAGCAATCCGGCTCTTAAATCAGGTGTACTTGAAATTGGTAGTTCAATCAGAATACCCAAAAAAGAAGAACAGCCTCAACAGGCAGTTGTTAAAGAATCACAGAAGCTGGAGGATGATTTATATATCTATCACAGTATTTCTCAGGGTGAAACAATATATAGTATTGCTCAACAGTATAACGCCAAGCCCAATGATGTAATAGAAGCTAATCCTTCGGTTGATGCAAATGATCTGAAATTGGGATACTTGGTAAGGATTCCAAAATCATCAATCAAGGCTTCAAAACTTGAAACGAGCGAGGATCAAAATCTTTTTACATATCACAAGGTTAAGCGCAAGGAAACATTGTTTGGTATTTCGCGGGAATATAATGTGGATATAGATATTCTGAAAACAGTGAATTCTGATCAGGATCTGGCGAGGTTAAAGAAAGGCGATATTGTAAAAGTACCTAATCGATACTGGTTTAAATCAGTTTACGAACAAAAGGCTGATTCAACTAAAGAAATGGAAGGTGCTAAGGTAGAGATTATTAATTTAACTGAGCTGGATTGTAAATCGTACAATTACTTTCTTGATAAACCTACTTTAAAAGTAGCACTGATGCTTCCGTTTAATGTGGAAGCAACTATGCGTGCCAATATAATTGAAGAAGAAAAGGATGGTGTAGTTTCACAACGTGAGCGTGAAGAGAAGGTAGTATCGAAGTATTCAAAAGTGTTTGTTGAGTTTTATCAGGGGGCATTGCTTGCTCTTGACAAAATAAAGAAACAAGGAGTGAATGTGGAAATGTTTGTATACGATACCGCTCCGGATTCAAATAAGGTTAAGTCTATTCTTGCCAATCCTGTAATGCAATCAATGAACCTTATTATAGGTCCTGCTTATCCGCAGCAACTTCCCTTTGTTTCACAGTTCTCCAAAGAGCATTCCATTCCAATGGTTTATCCATTTTCTACAAACAATAGTGCACTGGCTGATAATATTCATATGTTTCAGGTAATGCCAATTGACACTTTGTTGTTTGATGCTATGGCTGATCAGATTCTGTTGGCTTCTGCTGGTAAAAGAATTGTTGTCATCAGAACAGAAGATACAAAATCGGAATATGAAAATAAATTTAGCGAACTGATTAGAAATAAGGTCTATTGGGAAAGCTTTAAAAAAGGTATTGTGCCCGATTTTGTTGAGTATAAGTTTAAACAGGACGATTTAGCCAGTTTAGAGAAGATGTTCTCGAAAGAAAAAGGCAATACTGTTATTGTTCCTTCTGTAGAAGAAGCTCAGGTGAACAGGATTATTACCACTATCAAGGGAGCGCAAAGTAAAACAAAAGCCGATGTTACCTTATGGGGACTGCCCGAATGGTTGAAATATCAAACCATTAATCCGGAAGATATACATGCCTTGAACGGGCACATGTTTAGTTATTATTTTGTAGATTATAAGAATAAACAAAGTAGTCAGATAATAGAAGAATACCGAAGGTGGTTTAAAACAGAACCAATGTCAATCTCACCATACTTTCAGAATGCCAATGTAAGTGCAAATATGAGTAGATATAGCTTGTGGGGGTTTGATTTGACTTACTATTTTATCAGTGCCCTAAAAGATTATGGAAAGAATTTTGAATATTGTATTGCTAATCATCATCCATTTGGTGTGCAATCGACTTTAAATTTTGAACGTACTTCAAATTGGGGAGGATATTATAATTGCGGATTATATGTTTTACATTTCACCCCCGATTTTAATATGACGGTTAAACAAGTGAAAAAACAACAATAAAAAAAGTCCTCGAAAGAGGACTTTATCATTAAACCGAGTTGGAAAGGAACAAATATTAATGTTCCTTTCTTTGTTTTAACCAATACTTGATATACTTATCCTGTGAAATCAATCCAATCGGACCTTCATAAATACCTCCGGTAAGTCTTTCGTCATAAACTCTTACTGCAATGGTCATTGTCTTACTTTTTTTGAGTATCTCTAATGGAATTATATAACCACGCAAATCATCATATGCATCTCCATAAACAAAATACGAAGGGTCAATCAATCCAGTATTTCCGATCATCATATCATTGACATAAACTTCATCAACATCGTCAATTTTCCCTAGTAACAAAACGGGTGAATCTGTGTATAGTCCGTCAGGAATGGTAATGGTTTTACGATACCATCCAATGCCATCGTAATTTTCATAGCCCTGGTCTTCCCATGCCGAAGGAACATATATTTCATCCCAATTCGATTCATTGAGGTCTATTTTACTGTAATATTTCTCATCACCTGTTTTAAATTTCCATCTGCCTGCAAGGTTGATATCCGGTACCAGAGGGTATTGATTTTCCCAGATACCTATTTTCCCCGAAATTATACCTCCTTCATTATATGAATCATAAACTCTTATGGCCAATACATTCTTTGTATTAAACATTAAATCTTCGGGTGTTAATAAATACAATCTGTGTGCATTATAAGCTGTTTGATAATCTGGTGGAAAAGTGCCACTGCTGCCAATGAGCTTACCATTTAAATAGCATTCATCAATATCGTCTATATAACCAAGGTCGAGCCATAATTCTTTATCTGAAGCCCCGGCAGGTAAAGTAAATGAAGTTCTGTACCAGGCGTAACCGTCATATCCGTTAAAGCCTTGTTGTTCCCAGGGGCCTGGTACATAAATGTTTTCCCAGTTTGAATCATCAAAATCATAACTCATCCATTCCGGTTTATCTCCGATACTAAATTTCCAGGTGCCCCTTAAAGGATTATAAATCTTAAGGTCTCTTTTTTGACCCCAGGATGGGTTGTTGAATCCGATGAAAAACAGAGTGATATATATTATAAGTTGCTTCATTTTTTTTGTTTGATAGGTTCGATTAATCAAATATCCATTCTAATAAAGTTTCCCAGCCGCTTTTGTATTCTTTAAACATGGTGCGGATATCCTCGGCTTGTTCCTGCGTAGCTAATCCGATGGGGCCTTCATATATACCTCCATCCAACTGATCATCTTTTACTTTCACTGCTATGATGTTTGGATTATTCCTTACCAATAAATTATCGGGTATACGGTAAATGCGTAACTGGCGATAAGGACTGCTACTCCAACCTGAATGGCTTTTTTTGGTTTCACCAATCTTAGTTCCATTCAAATAAACTTCATCTTCATCATCAATCCTACCTAATATCAGGTACATGTTCGAATTATTTGCTCCGGATGGTAGATAGAAGCTTTTTCTGTACCAGGCTATACCATCAAAATAGGGCCATCCCTGATCTTCCCATCGGGCAGGCACTGTTATTTTGTCCCAGTCTGAATGATTGTATTCAAGTGCTTTAAACTGATTGTTATTGCCGGTTTTAAAATGCCATTGTCCAGCCAGGTTGAGAGTTAAATAGTCTTCGGTTATATCTTCATAGATAGCCAGAGGATGACTAAGTATTCCGCCAACGTTATAAAAATCATATACTCTTATGGCAAGGGTGTTTTCGCCTTCTTTCCATAGGTGTTGAGGTATTTTATATTCTCGTGCCTGATCATAAGCTGTTTCAGGCATTGGTGGGAAACCTCCTTTATTGCCAATTAATGTGCCATTAAGATAAACCTGATCGGCATCATCAATGGCACCTATCTTAAGGATTAGATCTCGTTGTGGTTTTGATGTGATGGTAATAGTTTTTCGGTACCAGGCATAACCATTGTAATCATTGTATCCTTGTGATTCCCATGATTGTCCTGTTTTTATTTTGTCCCACATGCTATCGTCGAAAGATGGATTTTTCCATTCCGGATTATCCCCAATAGAGAAATTCCAGTATCCTTCGAGATGATATTTTTTTGTTAGGATTTGGGCTGATGTGTTTTGTGCAAACAAAATACCAAGGAGAAAACATACAACCAAGGTGTGATATTGTAAAATGATTTTTAGCATTGCTTTTGATTTGTGCGCATTAAATTAGAGTTTATTACCCAAAATAAGAAATGGCGATTTCTTAACAATTAGTTGGAAGCATCATGCTGGACGATGATAAAAATTCAAATCCAGTATGAACATTTTGCCAGATAACTTAGGATTGGCCTCAATTTTTTCATTGTTAATTGTTTCTTCTACATATTGAATTAATTTTTCGTTTTGGCCTTTCACTTTTACTACTTTTAGTTTGTTGTCTTTGTCAATAGCAACATATACTGTTACTTTTTCATGACAATCAGGCTTAAGATATTCGAAGGACGGACCTCTTAATGCTTGTCGAACTTCTTTCTTTACTTTTTGACAACATTTTTTCATTTCTTTCTCAGGGGTAGTTCTAGCTGATAATTCTCCAAATACTGAACCAAGCATTAAAGCTGCGACTAATGTTAATACTAACTTTTTCATGACGTTTTGTTTTAGATTAATAATGTATTATTTACATCAGCTAAAGTATGGCAGTCATAACACCGTTTGGTCATATTCATGTCATCTGTTGTCATAAGATGTCATCAAATTGTCATCAATGTTTGTTGTTGTCTTATATTAGAAGTTTCTGTTTCTATAATGTGTTGTATAACAGTGTTTAAGTGGCTTGTGAAATGTTTTGGCTCGATGCTTAAATTTTAACAATGTCGTTTATCTGATATAACTAAATTGCAGCTCTTAATTGACATTAAGCATAAAATGGAATATTTTGTATAGTACAGAATCAAACCCTGATAACTACCAGCATTATGAGATTTTCGATAAGTATTGATCATAAACATAAAATCATTAGATATAAGCATTCCGGAATTATACAATCAGAGGATATAGAAGAAGCCTGGGCTAAATTTCTTAAAATGCCTGAATTTACGCAGATGAATTATGATCTGTTATCAGATTACCGACACGGAAGGTTCAATATTGTTCAGAGTCAATTGGTTCATATCATTGAATTTTTGCAAGCTGTAGAGCCTATTATAAAAGGTAAAAAACAAGCATTGATTGTTGACGATCCATATTCGGTGGCAGCGTCAATGATTTTTGTGAAAGAGGTATATGAAAAACTCGGTTTTATAGTTAAAGTATTCGCTACAGAAGAGGCTGCTTTTAATTGGATCAGGTATTAGATTTAAAGGAAAGATTAAATTAATTCTCCTATTAAATCAAATAAATATCATTAACTGCTACTTGATTTATTTAATGTTATGATTTCATTTTAATATTTTTGTTCATAAAATATAAAAGAATGAAAGAGCATTATATAGAAGAATACACTGTAAGAGAATCAGATATTGACGAACTGAATCATGTAAGCAATATTAAATATGTTGAATGGATTCAGGAAATTTCAAAAGCTCACTGGTACAAAATAACAAAGGGAACGGGTTATGATGTAAAGTATTTTTGGGTTGTTTCTTCACATTTTATTGAATATAAGGCGTCTGCACTGCTTGACCAACAGATTACTATAGAAACATATGTCGAAAAGTTTGAAAAAGCTTATTCGTATCGTGCTGTTGAAGTAAAAGATAAGGAAACCGGAAAATTACTGATGAAATCGTTAACCAAATGGTGTATGATGGATATGGAAACCAAAAGAATAACCAGAGTACCAACTGAACTCTTTGATTTATTTTCTTTGGAGACAAAGATATAGGAGTTGGAAATCCTTCGTTGATATAAGCTTGAAATTATCATTTTTGCAAGATGATCTTAATTCTTATTAGTGATTTAGTATCCCGGAAATGGTAATTTTTAGAGAATTTAAGGCATTAGCCATGCTATGTCACGAGCTTTCTTTGACCACTAAGGCACTAAGAATTTCTGTTGAATTGTTTGAGTTGAAAATAGTTTATTCTCTGAAATAAATTGTTTTATATGGTGGCTGGTAAAGTAGTAAGAATAAGAAATTGTTAATTAAAATTAAATGACAAAATAAACAGTTGTAAATGTCAACTATTGTTTGCTACTTTGTGCAATAAATTTAATAGGTACTAAAATGGAGATACAACCATTAGGAATGATCTTAGGGGGATTAAAAGGGATTTTTCCCCGATTGATGGCCAATCGCATGAGTGAATTGGGTATTACCTATACTTTTGATCAGATGGTTGTGCTTATGATTGTCAGACATAGCAAACAAAAACAATTGGTTCAGCAGGATATAGCGGAACATATGAAAAAAGACAAATCATTGGTTCTTCGAATTGTAGATGTATTGGAAAAAGATGGTTTGATAGTAAGAATTACGGATCCAAATGACAGGAGACGTAATATCATTAATATCACCGGGAAAGGGGTTGATTTAACTGATTTGTTTTATGCAGAGGAGCAATTGATAACAAAAGAATTGATGGTTGGACTTACCGATGAAGAGATCTATACTTTTTACAAAGTAATTAATCACGTTAAAACAAGAGCTGAAGAATTCTAATTAAGATTTTTTTTACAATAAAGGTTGATAAAGTATACTATTGACCAAAGCAACTATATATGTATAAATATAAAACAAATAGATAAACAAGATGAAAATGAAAACAATAGCTCTTGGAATAATAGGGTTTTTCATTATGGTTTCATGTCAACAGAAACCAACTCAAAGTAATACTCAAACCAATGCAAAAAATTATCCTGTGCAGAAGATGGTGGCCAGTGATGTTGATTTGCATACGGTTTTTCCAACAGTATTAAAGGGTGAGATTGACATTGAAATCAAACCACGTATAGATGGCTTTATTGAAGCTGTTTATGTAGATGAAGGTTCTATCGTAAAGAAAGGGCAGGTATTATTTGAGATTAACTCACCTGTTTCGGAACAGAATCTGGAGACTGCAGAAGCAAATTATAATACTGCCAGATTAGATGTTGAGAGAATGAGACCTTTGGCCGAAAAAGGTATTATAAGTGATGTGCTTTTAGAGTCGTATGAGAATTCTTTCAGCTCGGCTAAAGCGGCTTATGAAAGTGCAAAAGCTTCATTAAGCTGGACAAAAGTGAAAAGTCCGGTTGATGGTATTGTAGGAACCTTACCTTATCGTTTAGGGACTCTGGTTAACAGCTCAAGTGTACTTACAACAGTTGCCAACACTCAACATGTGGTTGCTTATTTTTCAATGAATGAGAAAGAATTACTTGAGTATATGAGAAGCTGGGAAGGTAACACTCAGGCTGAAAAAATACAAAATATGCCATCTGTGAAACTGATGTTGGCAGATGGTACAGAATACGAACATGCCGGACGTATTGAAACCATCTCAGGTGTGGTTGATGTAAATACAGGTTCGGTTAACTTCAGAGCTGTATTTGATAATCCAAATGGGATTTTACGTAGTGGGACCAGTGGTCAGGTGATCATACCTAAAACTATTAAGGATGTCTTCCTGATTCCTCAAAAAGCAACTTTCAGTCAGCAGGATAAAGTGTTGGTGTATAAGTATGATAACAATAAAGTAAATCAAAAAGTGATATCTGTAAAATCAACACCCGATGGTCAGTATTATGCTGTATTGAGTGGATTGGAAAGTGGCGATCAGATCGTGACCGATGGTGTGAGTACACTTAAAAACGGAATGGAAATACAGATTCAATAATCTAAATCAGATAGAATGTTAAAAACGTTTATAGAACGACCTGTTCTCTCAACCGTCATATCCATACTTTTTGTTGTATTGGGAGTAATTGGTATATATACTTTGCCGGTAGAGCAATATCCGGATATTGCACCTCCTACAGTTTCGGTTTCTACGAGTTATAGTGGAGCCAATGCCGAGGCTGTTTTAAACAGTGTGATTATTCCTCTGGAAGAATCAATAAACGGTGTTGAAGGGATGACATATATGACATCTACAGCATCAAATGGTGGCTCGGCACAGATAACTGTTTATTTTAAACAAGGAATTGATGCCGATATTGCTACTGTGAATGTACAAAACAGGGTGTCACAGGCAACTTCTTTATTACCTGCTGAAGTAACGCAAGTTGGTGTAACAGTGCAGAAGAGACAAAGCAGTCGCATAATGTTTCTGGCTGTTTCGTCATTGAACGAAGATTACGATGGTGAGTTTATTCAGAACTATGCCAATATTAATATTTTGCCGCAGATCAAGCGTGTTGCAGGGGTAGGTGAGGCTAGCATTATGGGTGGTCGTGACTATTCGATGCGTGTATGGTTAAATCCGGGTAAGTTGGCAGCCTATAAAATGACACCAACTGAAGTTATCGGAGCATTGCAGGATCAGAATATAGAAGCTGCACCCGGTGAGTTGGGAGCCAACAGCAACCAAACATTTCAGTATGCATTAAAATATACCGGACGATTAAAAAGCTCGGAAGAATTTGAAAATATCATTATTCGTTCGAGTAATGCTCAGGTGCTGAAGCTGAAAGATGTGGCCGATGTGGAACTTGGTTCGTTATCATACTCTATTAACACCCAGAACGATGGTAATCCAGCTGTATTGATTGGTATCAGTCAGACTGCCGGATCGAATGCTCAGGATGTAATCAATGATGTGAAGGCTGTGATGAAAGATGCTGAACAGTTCTTTCCTCCGGGTTTAAAATACAACTTTGAGATGGATGTAAGTCAGTTTCTGGATGCATCTATTGAAAAGGTGTTGCATACCTTATTAGAGGCTTTCGTGTTGGTATTCTTTGTGGTGTTTTTGTTCTTACAGAATTTCAGAGCAACCCTTATACCTGCCATTGCAGTGCCTGTGGCCATTATCGGAACCTTCTTCTTCCTGTTAATCTTCGGATTTTCAATTAACCTTTTAACTCTTTTTGCACTGGTTCTGGCCATTGGTATTGTGGTGGACGATGCCATTGTTGTTGTGGAAGCTGTGCATGCACATATGGATGCCGGTGAGAAAAATGCACGTACGGCAACTATTAATGCGCTTAGCGAAATAGCTCCGGCTATTGTTTCCATTACTTTGGTGATGTCGGCTGTGTTTATTCCGGTTAGTTTTATCGGAGGTACCAGCGGGGTATTCTTTAAGCAGTTTGGTTTAACCCTGGCTATTGCCATTTTTATTTCGGCTATTAATGCCTTGACTTTGAGTCCTGCTTTGTGTGCTATATTCCTGAAATCACACCATGTGGCTGATGTAAAAGATAAAAATCTGGTGCAGCGTTTTTACTATTATTTCAACCTTGGCTTTAATGCCATGACAGTTAAATATGGTAAAACATTACAGTTTATGGGTCGCAAGAAAAACCGATGGGTGACAGTGGCTTTAGTAGCTGTTTTTGGTGCAATCTTTTATTTTCTGATTGGAATGATTCCAACCGGCTTTGTTCCACAGGAGGATAGTGGAGGTGTTATGGGTATGGTTACGCTTGCTCCCGGAGCTTCACTGGAACGTACCGATAGCGTGGTTAACGAGGTAGTAAGAATTGCTGAAGAAATTCCACATGTTAAAACGGTTACCAATCTTACAGGTATTAGTTTTTTAAGTGGTGCAGGTAGTTCCTATGGATCTCTTATCATTAAGATGGATCCATGGCAGGAGCGTGAAATTACAACGAGTGATGTGGCGGCAATTCTGAAGCAAAGAACGGATAGTATTAACAATGCCAGCTTCCTGTTTTTTGGAACCCCAACACTTCAGGGTTTTGGTTTAAGTAGTGGTGTAGAGTTGAAGATGCAGGACAGGACCGGTGGTAATGTAAATGACTTTTTCAATGTAACGAACGAATTTCTGGCAAAGCTGCGTGCACGTCCGGAGGTGATGATGGCGATGACAACATTCGACCCTCGTTTTCCGCAGAAAGAGATAGAGGCCAATGTGGCAAAAATTAAAGATGCAGGTATCACCTTAAGTGATGTGATGACTACCATGCAGGCTTATGTAGGAAGTATGTATATTTCCAACTTTAACCTGTACGGTAAACAATTCAGGGTGATGATACAGGCTCATCCCGAATACAGAACCAAGTTGGAAGACCTGAATCACCTGATGGTGAAGACAGGAAGTGGTGAGATGGCTCCAATTACTGAGTTTATTAAGATAAATGATGTTACCGGACCACAATCACTGACTCGTTTTAACCTGTTCTCGAGTATGGATGTTACCATTATTCCAAACTTTATGGAGGGTTATAGTTCAGGTGATGTTCTGAATGCCATCAGAGAGACCGAATTACCATCGGGTTATGGTTATGACTTCTCGGGTATGACTCGCGAGGAAGTAAACAGCAGTAGTCAAACAGCGATCATCTTCCTGTTATGTCTGGTATTTGTTTACCTGTTGCTATCAGCCTTATACGAAAGTTACCTTTTACCGTTGGCGGTTATATTTTCATTACCGGTAGGTTTGGCGGGTGTATTTATTTTCATCTTCCTTTCAATGATGAACGGAAGTGGAATTGTGAATAATATATATGTTCAGATATCGCTCATAATGTTAATCGGACTGCTGGCTAAGAATGCCATTCTGATTGTGGAATATGCCCTGCAGCGGCGTAAACAGGGAATGGATATTGTTAAAGCGGCTGTAAGTGGTGCTGTTGCCCGTTTGCGACCCATTTTGATGACATCCTTTGCATTCATCTTTGGTTTGCTTCCGTTGGCAGTGGCAAAAGGAGCCGGAGCTTTGGGGAATAAATCAATTGGTATAAGTGCTATCGGGGGGATGTTAATCGGAACGATGATAGGTATTATTATCATACCAACGTTATTTATATTATTCCAGACTTTGCAGGAAAAGGTAAGTAAAAAAGCATTTGCAACTGACCTAAGTGATGCGAACCATGAAAATTAATAATCTGATGCAAAAGAAAATATATAGATACGCGGTGTTGTCGGGCTTTTTGATTTGGGTTGGCCTGGCACAAACCGGGTGTCGGAGTAGTAAAAACCTCGGAGAATTGAATAAAGATACCTCTGGTTTATACCGCACCGACAAAGAATCAGGGGATTCAACCACCATTGCCTCAAAAGCATGGAGTGAATTCTTTACAGATGCTCAACTAAAAAGTCTGATTGAGGAAGGGTTGACAAATAACCTTGACCTGAAGATTGCGACTGAGCGGATTAACCAGGCTCAATCAAGTTTAAAGATGGCTAAAGCTGCCTTGTATCCTACATTAGGTGTTGGTGGGCAGGTAGAATATACCCGTTATAGTAATGGCGACAGAGGAGAAGATGTGCTGGGTTACGAGGCAAATAATATAACATTGGGACTGACTACCTCCTGGGAAATTGATGCATGGGGTAAGCTGAACAATCAAAAGAAAGCTCAACTGGCTGCATATTTAAACAGTCAGGAGTATGCAAACCTGGTTCAAACCAATCTGATAGCAGGTATTGCCAGCTCATACTATAGCCTGATAGCGCTGGATGAGCAACTGCAAATCACCCTTGAGACCATTAAGCTTTTAGGCGAAAATGCTGCAACCATGCAGGCTTTAAAAGATGCTGGTATGCAAAATGGTGCAGCCGTTGAACAAAGCAATGCGCTTTTGTATAGCACGCAACTTTCGGTGCCTGAACTGGAGAGTCAGATTCGTCAGGTTGAGAATGCTATTTGTGTTTTGCTGGGCCGTAAACCCGGAGAAGTGAAACGTAGCACCATTGCCGATCAGGTTGTGCCTAATGAGCTTGAATATGGTATTCCTGCACAATTACTGGCTTATCGCCCGGATGTGAAGCAAGCGGAACTTTCATTTCGCATGGCATATTCACTTACCAATGCAGCACAGGCCAGTTTGTATCCTTCAATAACTATTAGCAGTGGTGCGCTTGGATACTCGAACAGTACATTCTCAGGCTTCTTTAGTCCTGAAAATATTGCAGCCAATATTGTTGGAGGAATCGTACAGCCGATCTTTAATAAGCGACAATTACGCAGTAATCTTGAAATAGCTAAATCGCAACAACGCGAGGCTGCATTGGCTTTCGAGAGTACCTTATTACAAGCCGGACAGGAAGTTTCGGATGTGTTGTACGGCTTTAAAGCCTCGCTGGCTAAAAATGATTTACGCAATAAACAAATTACTTCGCTTAATACTGCTGTTGATTTTACACATGATTTATTGATGGCTGGTGAAGCCAATTATGTGGAAGTAATCACTGCTCAAAGGAGTTTACTTACTGCTCAATTAAGTAAGGTAAATGATAAACTTGAGCAGTTGAATTATTGTGTCAGCCTTTACAAGGCTTTAGGTGGTGGCTCCAATTAAGACGTGTAGTCTTTACTTTTTTGATAGTTGATGTTGTCTGCCTGTTGGGCAGGCCTTTTAAATCCCCGGAAGTGCATTCCCGGGGATTTTTTTATTCGTAATCATCATTTGAAATGGTAAATTTTTTTCAAAATATAATATACAGAATATGTGATGTTTAAATGATAATTATTGATTGTTGAAATAAAAAAACTGCATTTTTTAAATTTCATATGGTAGGGTGGATTGAAAATTATTCGGTTACTGTTTGAATGGGGACCAATAATAATTTTAAATAACAATATCATGAAAGCAATCACAAGACTAATGGGAATTATGGTTTTATCTGTCTTAATAGCAGCTCCTGCATTAAATGCACAAACAGAAACAGCTGTAAAAGAACAAACCAAAAAACAATTGAAAGACGGATCAGGTGATCAGGTTAAAGAGCAAAAACGTGATCAGTTGCATTTGAATCTTACCGATGAGCAAGAAGCTTTAATGGAACAAAATAAGCAAGGCTCAAAACAATTCAGAGCTGCCTTTAGGGAAACACTTACCGATGAGCAATTAGCTATTCTGGAAAATCAGGAAATGACACGTGAACAAAAACGTGAAGCTATCAAGGCCAGCCTATCAGAAGAGCAAAAAGAAATGATTCAGGAGCAAAATCAGGTTAAAGATCAGAACCGTCAGCAATTACGCAGTAGTCTTTCGTCTGAACAGAAAAAACAGGTTCGTCAGCAACTGCAGCAAGGTGAAAATTGTGAGACAGCTACAGCCGTTCAGGAACGTACCCGTCAACAAGCACAAAAACAGGCACAGATGCAGGCTCAACAAGAAGCTCAACAGCAACAAGGTTCAGGAAATGGTGGGTCAGGTAATGGAAATGGAGGTAAATAATCCTCTGTAAAAGAAGCTGCATCAAAGGCAGCTTCTTTTTTATATTAATCTCTGCACTTAGAATTTCGTCATAGTTAAACAAACCGGGAAATATCATATGGTTAAAAAAGTAAAAATTCTGTTGTTAGCTTTATTTATATCTGTTCAGTTATATGCACAGCGGACCGATATAATGGACAAAGATCGTATTGCCCGGGTAGATTCATTATTGGATGATATCTTGTTTGAAGATGAAGATATTTATAGTCTGTTAGAAAAAGACCAGACTTTTCAATTCCTCTATTTTGCCACAAACTATAGTAACCGTACTTTTTATGCAGGCCGTGAGAATGGTGACTATCAATCCAATTTGTCAGGCCAGATTTATTACATGAATTCAGCGGGTTTCTTTGCTGGTTTATCCGGTAGCTGGTATAATCAGCTCGATCCTAATTATCGCAGCACCATCTTAACTGTTGGCTATGGTCAAGGCATTAAGAATAAGCACTTTTTTCGATATCGTTTATCAGCCGATTATTTTATTTTTCATGTTAATGATCCTGAGTTTGAGCCTATCTATAACAGTAGTATAAATGCCGGAATCACACTAAAAAGCAAGTCCTTTGGAACACGATTCGATGGTTCGTTGTTGGTTGGACAGGAAGTAGGAAAACAGTTTACCTGGAATAACTATGCTTACTTGTATCTGCTTCGGTTTGGGAAATACAATTATCTGCGTTTAGAGCCCGAAGTATCTTTATTTTTTGGATCAGAAGCAGCTGAGTTCTTACTTAACGAAGCGTATGTGGATCAAACCACTAATTTGGAAGTCGATACATATTATAAGGATGTATTTACACTGTTGAATACCCAGTTACGTCTTCCTCTTAGTTTGAACTGGAAGAATTTTGATATGCAACTTTCGTATATCTATAATATCCCCCGAACCATTGGCGACAGTGAGTCCTACGCCAATACTTCTTATTTTCGTCTTTCGTTAGGGTATATCATAAGTTTGTAAGGATTATCAAAGGGTTAGTTCACCTATCAAGAAAATGAAATGAATAATTGAGCAATCAATGATCAAATAATATGTCAACGTCAAAGAGGTTGAATAGCTATAAAGTAAAACTATTATTACCTGCTAGCTACTACAATAACAAAATCCAATCTGTGAAATTTGTGTAATCTGTGGTTAATAGTATTACATTGAGGCCATAAAAGAAATAGCGTAGATAAATTAAAAAGATTTGCATCTTCTTAGGATTTGAAACAAATAAAACCATTTCACTTCTTTAACTCTGTTGTCTACCTTCTACCTCAATAACAAATCCAATCTGTGAAATTTGTGTAATCTGTGGTTAATAATATTACATTGAGGCCATAAAAGAAATAGCGTTGATAAATTAAAAAGATTTGCATCTTCTCAAGATTTGAAACAAATATTACCATCCATTTTTTTGTTTAAATACATCTTTATATCGAAATCTAATCTTTGGTAAATTGAAATCGCTGAATGTATTATATCGTTGAAAAATTTTCTTCTTACCATGTGAAACAAGTGATCATTATTCACGACTTTTGTTTATTCATTTTGAAGAAGCACATAACCTGTATCCGATTGCCAAGGCTATAACCGTTGCCATTGAAATGGTGTTGACTCACTTACGGTACAAAGGGAAGAAGGTTATGCAAGTATGAATCAATTGCAGTTATACATTAAAGGAGAAAGTTTATTCAAAACCAGTATATAAAAATAAGATGGCAAAAAAACACCTTTTAAAAGGGCTTACTATTATTCATGAAGATCAGGATATTATTGTAGTTAATAAGGCAAGCGGTTTGTTAACGATTGCTACTGTAAAAGAGAAGATCAATACCGCACATTTTATGCTGAATGACTATGTAAGAAAAGGAAATCCTAAATCGAGGGCCCGTGTTTTTATTGTTCATCGTCTCGACAGGGAAACATCCGGCTTGCTGGTTTTTGCAAAGAGCGAAAAGGCCAAACAATATTTGCAGGAGAACTGGTCGCAGTTCAGTAAAAAATACGTGGCTGTTGTTGAGGGAACGTTTCAGGATAAGAAGGGGGTGATTGAATCATACCTGATGGAAAACAGTTCCTGTCATGTGTTTTCAACCCAGGATAAGGTTAAGGGAAAGTATGCTAAAACAGCCTATTCAGTTGTGAAAGAATCTGATAAATACAGTCTTCTGGAAGTAGATTTGTTTACAGGAAGAAAAAACCAGATTCGTGTTCACCTGTCGGAAGCAGGGCATCCGATAGTGGGAGATAAGGTTTACGGCAGCAGAGATAAAGTACTAAACCGGATGGGACTCCATTCTTTATCGCTGACCTTTGCACATCCTTATTCAAAAAAAGAGATGCATTTTAAAACGCCCGTTCCGCAGGCTTTTCAGATGCTGTTTAAAGGCAAATGATCCCTGTCTGTTAATGCATTATGTTAGAATTCAGGTGAAAATAATTGAGAAATTAGGTTAGCAAAGAAAAAATATTGTTTACTATTGTGTTAGAATCAAAACCAACAGAATGAAATCGCTAACCTTGTTAACCTTACTTGCATTATTGGGTATGTCAGAGGCCAGAGCGCAAACTACAAAAATTGCTTCTACTGACACTATTAGTGCACCGTTATTACTTAAGCCTTTTCAGAAACCTCAGGGCTTAAATCATCAAATTAAATATCAGGATAACTTAAAAGACTTACTGAATAACTTGAAGGTAGATAAAACCGACAGACAATTTAGTCAGCATTTAATCCAAACAGATCAGGTTAAAGGCAATGTGCAATCCATGCCTTGTTATAAGCCTGAAGGAGATTATCCAATGTTGGTATTTCAGCCTGATACTACCGTTAATTATTCTTTATTGATAAAAGAATACTAAGGTTCTGTTCCGAAAATATCAAATCAATAAAATATACGAATACGTTAAAACCGTAATCGTCCTGAGTAACATAAACCCATATCAGTTATGACCCGACAAGAACAACTTGAATTTTGTAAGAAATGTACCAAACGTAAAAGTGACATTAACCGTGGTGTAATCTGCAGTTTAACAAACGAAAAAGCAGACTTTGAAGGAACTTGTAAAGATTTTGAAGGAGATCCTTATTTTTCAACTTCTTCTACTTACAATAATACGGATATGTCCATTCAACCCGAATTTCAACACCTGGATGATGCCTCATTGAATACCTTAAAATCGCATCAGGATTTTTATTATGCCATCATTGGTGGATTGCTGGTAAGTATCATCAGCGGTGTTTTATGGGCTATGTTTACTGTAGCCACCCAGGTACAGATTGGATATATGGCCATTGGAGTGGGGCTGTTGGTGGGGTTTGCTGTTCGTTTTTTTGGAGCAGGCATTGATATTAAATTCGGAATTCTGGGAGCTACCTTGTCATTATTAGGCTGTATAATGGGAAATTTATTCTCGCAGGTTGGGTTCTATGCACAGGAGGCTTCCCTGCCTTATTTTGAAGTGCTGACTTATCTTACGCCTTCGGTAATTGTTGGGGTGTTAATGGAAGCATTTTCACCCATTGATCTATTGTTCTATGGTATAGCAATTGCAGAAGGTTATAAACTCTCGTTCCGAAAAATATCACCACTTACCCTTAAAGAACTGAAAGAAGGAAAACATAATGCGATGCCTTCATTAGCCGGGTTACGTATGCCGTTGGTGGTTATTTCTGTTTTGCTTATTGGCTTCACCGTTTTTAAGATCAGAAAAGGGGTTAGCGGATTCAGAACCTATTATTATGAGTCGGGAGAGAAGATGTCGGAAGGAACACTTCATCATAGCAAAGAAGAAGGTAAGTGGACGTATTGGTATGAGAACGGTAATCAACAGATTGTAGCACATTTTCATGAAGGAAACCCGGATAGTCTGTGGCAATGGTATAATGAGTCGGGCAAGTTGATTAAAGAAGGTTCTTATAAGTCGGGGTTGGAACATGGTATCTGGATTAATTATTTTGAGAATGGTGTAAAAAACGATTCGGGATTATATGTAAATGGCCGGATGGAAGGGGACTGGAAAATATGGAATGAGACAGGAACATTAATGCAGGAGGGTAATTTTACCAGGGATAGGCAGGATGGAATCTGGAAATTTTATCATATCAATGGTGCATTGCTAAGCGAAGGAATGATGAAAGAAGGTATTTCATCGGGCTTATGGACTACTTATTTTGATAACGGTGAGTTGGAGAGCAGGATTATTCATGAATCGGAAACAAAGTTAATTATACAGGATGTATGGGATGTATCCGGCAAACAGTGGGTAAAAGACGGTGAAGGGACTTACCAGTCATTTTCGGATAAAGGTGTTTTGGTGGCGAAGGGAGATGTTAAAGAAGGCTTGCGAACAGGAGAGTGGAGTATTTATTATGAGAATGGTAATAAAAAGGAGTTGGGTGTTTATGAAGGCGAAATTTTTCGTTTAAGTAAGGCCTGGTACCCCGATGGTAAAATAATGGTTCAGGACGGTAATGGAAACTATGAATCCTATTATCCTGATGGTGATAAATTAATGGAATCGGGTAAAATGCTGAATGGCCTGCGTCAGGGACTGTGGAAAGTCTTTTATGAGAGTAATCAAGCCTTGTACCGCGAGGCGGTTTATGCCGGAGGACAAGTAAACGGTGAAATAAAATACTACTATGAATCAGGAGGATTGTATTCTACTGGTAATATGATAAATGATTTGCAGGAAGGTGAATGGACCTGGTTTTTTGAGAATGGAGAAGTGCTGTCGAAAGTTAGCTTTGTAAACAATAAAAAGGAGGGCACGCAAACTATGTGGAGTGAAGTGGGCGAAAAAATAAAAGAAGAATATTATAAAAACGGAGAGTTAACAGAGGAGAAAGTTTTATAATTCTAAGCTTTTTATAAATAAGCCTGTAAGGCTGACTGTAATAGCCGTGGGTTTTAACCCATGGTATAATTGAGCTGTAAATCCGTCACGCGTAGGTATTTGTTATTTATTGATGGCCTCAGCTGGTGAACAAAAAAACAAGGTTGAATTGACGATTAAAAATCGTTTTTGTTTGAGTTGAGCGAAGTCAACGAGTTTAAACGATTTCAGTCAATTGACCGTAGTTTTTTTAGTGAAGCAGGTGTAGCCTTGACTCGATAGCTATCGAGTTTTTTTGCTTCGTTTTTTGTGTTAAGACAAAAAATGAAGTCGGGTTTGGGCGAAGCGCCAATTTTAAAATTAGTTAGGATGCAATTCAACTTGTTACTGATGACCTTAATTGATCAATCAGCAAATATCTTCAACCACAAATTACACAGATTTCACAAATTAAATTTGAAGCTTTGTTTAAACCATAAAAGCTTTTTAAATAAGCCTGAAAGGCTGACTGTATTAGCCGTGGGTTTTAACCCACGGAATAAGTAAGCTGTAAATCAGTCGCACACAGCAATCTGTTTAACCATTAGACTTTATTGCGACGGCATGGAATCCTTTTTCTCTCTCTATTTCAGCCGATACATCCTGATGTGATCCGCATAAGTCCTATGGTAAAAGTTTTAATAATACGATTGTTTTTTTCTCTTCCTTTTTTAGAAAAAGGAAGCAAAAATCTTTCTGATTGAGGGGCTTGCTAGGCACCGTTGACGAACCTAGGGCTTCAGGTACAACTTTTCGTGCCTCAAAGCCACCATTCCGCCCTGTTCGCAACTAGCCCTGACAATCAGAAATTCGAAACTAAGTTTCGAGTGGGGAGTTCCTACTCTTTTATGCATTGGTTTAAATGGATAAGGTGTTGGCTTAATGAACTATTTCATTACTATATTATCAATAAATTTACTGGGATGCGCCTTCAGGAAAATGCGTTTAGAAAATCAAAGAACGGAGCGTTAAAAAAGAAAATGTGTTTAGAGAAGCCTGTAAGGCTGACTTTAATAGCCGTGGGTTTTAACCCACGGTAATAGAAGAGCTGTAAATCCGTCGCACGCAGCAACCTGTTTTATCATTAGACCTTATTGCGACGGCATGGAATCCTTTTTTTCTCCATTCTTTCTGTCATCAGCTACAGAAAGAATCAAAGATCCCGAAGCTTCGGGACCATGACTCCTCGATGACCCGCTACGGTCTTGCTACGGGAGAAATTTAAAGATTTACAGCTTGGTATCAAATTTCTCTTTTCCTTCGCTCAACCTGCGGGTACCCCATCTGCGAAGTCAAATGGATTGAGTACGATGAATATTTTGCTTAAACTATCAGCTTTTTTAGAGAAGCCTGTAAGGCTGATTGTTATAGCCGTGGGTTTTAACCCACGGTATAAGTGAGTTGTATATCCGTCGCACGCAGCAATCTGTTATTCTCTACACTACTTTCTTTGTCTGCCAAACAAAGAAAGTAACAAAGAAAATTCACCACGAATGATGCCTTTCTGAAATGGTTATCGCACAGGCCTTCCCGAACAAGGGCCACATTTCAAAAAGCCCGCTCCATTCGTGGACGCCCACCGTACGCACCTCAAATGATCAATTTTTTAAATAATCTACAATCTTACTGGGATGCGCCTTCAGGAAAATGCGTTTAGAAAATCAAAGAACGGAGCGTTAAAAAAGAAAAGCTGTTTGAACCC
Source organism: Carboxylicivirga caseinilyticus (assembly GCA_025499705.1). Taxonomy (GTDB): domain Bacteria; phylum Bacteroidota; class Bacteroidia; order Bacteroidales; family Marinilabiliaceae; genus Carboxylicivirga; species Carboxylicivirga caseinilyticus. The sequence continues at coordinate 17,404 of JAFMVE010000025.1, read as the reverse complement.
GATTTAGAAACTGTAGGGTTTTGAGTATTAAAAGCCACAAGTTTCTTTATCGGGAGAGTTCTTTTCTTTTAGCGGAGTGATTTGGTTTTTAGCAATTTTCATGACAGCGCGGCACTTCTTGTTTACTTCTTCTTGCTGCAGAGAAGAAGTAAAAGCCCCTGCGGCTTGAGCAGGTTAAAAAGAAATACTAATTAGGCCTGTTACAGACTATGTGTAAAAGTGAAACGTCAATTTTAGAATTACTACATACAGAATCAGATTTAATTCGGTTGTTTGCAGGTAAACACAATAGCTTAATCAGAGCTAATATTTTAAACCACAAATTTCACAGATTTCACAAATTAAATTTATACTAAACGATAATAACTGAGCATCGGTCTTACCATTTATCCACAATCTCACTGGGATGCGCCTTCAGGAAAATGCACTAATAAAATCAGAGAATGGAGCGTTAAAAAAGAAAATGTGTTTAGAGAAGCCTGTAAGGCTGACTGTATTAGCCGTGGGTTTTAACCCACGGTATAAGAGAGCTGTAAATCCGTCGCACACAGCAACCTGTTTAACCATTAGACCTTATTGCGATGGTATGGAATGATTTTCAACCACAAATTTCACAGATTTCACAAATTAAATTTAATGTATACTAAACGATAATAACCGAGCATCGGTCTTACCATTTATCCACAATCTCATTGGGATGCGCCTTCAGCGGATTTAATTATAACCACTCCATACAACTTATACTATTTATTACAAAAATTAGAATAGTTAACAATAAAAGAGCTTTAAGTATGTTTTATGGTAGCTCTTGTACTTGATATACAAAATACTATCATTTATCTTCTGTATTACTTCGTTAAGCTAAAAGAGGTAGTTTTTATTAGCATAATAGCCATATTCTGCTATTTTTGTAAACGCCAAATTTAAACCAGACGCTATGAAGCTGCATACACAAGCCTCCACTTTAGAGCCGCCAAATCCGGCAAATCATTATCCGTATTTAAACGATTTAATTGTTCTAAACACTTATAAGCATTTAAAGTGTTTTAGTGGCTTTTATACAGTGGTTTAATATAATGGGAAAGTTAATAGTGGATATAAGGTAGTTGGCAGCAAGCGTAAAACGATACGACACAGCAGACATTGACAAGTATAAGAGTAACAAATTTTGACAGGTGAACAGCGACATACAGACCATATTGAAAACGGACAGCGAATAACTCGACACGGGAAATGAGATTAGCAGCGATTTACATAGAAGACCATGAATACATATTCAAAGAGCCTCAGACAATAAACTTTGGTGGTCAATACTTTTATGAATTTGAGAATGTAGATAATAATATTATTGTCAGACGAACAGTAAACGAAAAATTCATTCCCGATTTTTTCAACCTTACAGAGTTACAAAGTAAAGTAACAAATCTAAATGCCATTGTTGGGCAAAACGGAGCTGGTAAATCAACGTTACTGGATGTAATCAGAAGTGAATTTATTGAGCATGAATATGCCTTACCACAATCAAATTCATTGTTTCTTGTTGAAATAGAAGGAAAGCATCCTCTTATTCTAAGAAATGACTTCAATAGAGTTTTTCTACATGAATCAGCACCTCAAAACACCTATGAAATTGAATTGAAAAAAGGGGTGACCAAAAAACCACAAACGATTTACTATTCTCCTCACTTCGACTACAAATACAACCCAAACTTTGACGAAGTTGATAATCATGATATTTCGTTCGATAAGATTGTAGAGGAAGATTTAAAAGAATTTAGAGAAAAAGACACCAACGAAAGTGGCTGGCCTTACTCAGCATCACAAGAATTACTTTTCAAAAATTCTATTCGTCAAATTACCTTCATAAGTTCTGAATTAGTTCGTAAGCAAATATTTAATGACTTGTTCGAACTTCAAGGGCATTATGAACCAATTTTACATTTTAGAGGTTACAACGTAAGGGAGAAAGACTGGAACACGCCATATCAACTTAGAACCATCTTAAAAACCATAGAGGAAAAACTTGAAAAAGAACTTTCGGAATGGCATACAATAAGAAAATTTAAAGACGACAGAGTTTTAAACCAAGTTGAAGTAAATCAATACATCCTAAAAAGAAATCTAATCAGGTGCATTATTTCGCTACTTCATATACAAATGGAGAGAAGGAATTCATTCCTGCAAGAAGGCTATTTTCCATATGAAGAACTAAAGGAACAAATAGATTCTGCATCTGCCTACGACACCTTTTTACTTTTCGTTAAGCATAGTGGTATAAAGTTAAAATCGTCTAAACCTGAAAATATTTTCAGTGAAAGTATTGTGAAAAAACTTTTAGAGAAAATATATGAAGCAATAGAAAAAACCGATAATGAAGATTCTGTTTCAAATGGCACTTTGCGAACATCAACAGAAGACGCAACCGAAATTCTAAAACTTCAAAGACAGTTTTTGAATGAGTTGAATAGCTACTATGTAAAATTCTATGCGAATAAGGATGAATTAACTATTGAAGACAGAGAGAAAATAGAGGAGTTCATCAATTATATGCCTTTCAAAAGAAGAATGAGTTCAGGCGAAGGAGCCTTGCTTAATTTCTACTCCAGAATTTATGATTTTCTAAATACCAATTTAAAAGAATTAAAATACAGGAAGTTAAGTAACCATTATATTCTGTTACTCGATGAAGCAGACCTCACATTTCATATTACATGGAAGAAGAAATATGTGAAAGCACTTTTATCAACTTTGCCATACTTTTTTGATGAACTTGAAAATAAACCAACTCTTGAAATAATCTTTACTACGCACGACCCAATTACACTTTCAGACCTTCCAAACACAAATGTGATATACATCGAAAGACCTGATTATAGTAGTCCTTCGAGAATCCTAGATTTCAACAATAAACGGAGACCATTAAAAACTTTTGGAGCAAACATATCTGACTTAATTGCAGATTCGTTCTTTATTGAGGATTCGTTGATTGGAAACTTTGCTTTAGACAAGATTCAGGAAACAATAAAATGGTTGAACAACAAGGATAATCTTGAAAGTAAAATCTATTACAAAACTATCATCAAGTTAATTGACGAACCAATTATCCAACGGAAATTGGCTGAAATGTATGATGATAAAACCCAAGATAATTTTCAAGCAGATGTAATAGACGAACAAATCAAGAAACTTCAAGAACTTAGAAAAAGATTAGGTGAATAATGCTGTATCTCAATCCAAATACACCAAAATTTATAAAAGCCAAAAGGGCTTTCCATCAAGGAATGCTTGATTTTGTTATTCAAAGAATTGAATGGATTGAACCAAGAGCAAATGTAAATAACCAAATGGTAATGCGTTTATTCGACATCCATATCATTGACCATCTTGATGACATTCTAATTGGGAAACCGTCTAAGCTAATTGAAATAAGTGATTATTTGAAACCGTTAATTGATAATATTCCTGATTTTAAAACAGCAATTGAATACGTTTTCAACTATAAAATTTTTATTTCACATGCAGAATCAAGATTTGATGCATATGAACTGGCAGAATTACTAGACGTAAGAACTTGCACATATTGCAATAGAAACTATACGAACACTGTAATAAAAGATGACGGCAAAAAGTTGACTCGTCCTCAATTTGACCACTACTTCGACAAAGCAAGTCACCCAATATTGGCTGTATCATTTTATAATCTGATTCCAAGTTGCTCTATTTGTAACTCAAGCATCAAAGGAACTCATAAAATGACCTTGAATGATTATACTCATCCTTACCTTGACAACGCATTAGGTGACATCAAATTTTCTTACAAATACTCACACAAAAGTAAAAATGGCTTAAAGGTAAAGGTCGTAACGCCCGACCCATCAAAAGCAAAAAATACAATAGACGCCTTTGCTATTGAAGAAGTTTACAATTCTCATACAGGTGAATTGTTAGACCTTCTAAGGACAAAACAATATTTTTCGGAGAGATACCTAACAATATTAAAATCCAATCTGCTTAAAGACGTTATTCTTTCAAAGGAAGACCTGTATAGAATTGTGTTTGGGACAGAATACGATGAAACAAATTTCGTAAATCGACCATTCAGCAAATTTAAAAGTGACATATTAAAAGAACTAGGAATAATTTAAACCCATGCAGAAAGTGACTTTCAGACACAGAGGTCAAGAACGCCAGCTGCCAACACGCGGTATAGTTAATTGCCGGTGCAGTGGGTATTTGAACAGAACAGCTCGTGTCAAAAGTAGTTGTAACTTGAGAAGTAAGAGCTTCGAAATCGGCAACTAACCATACCGCCACCGTTAGCCCCAATTAAAGCATAACACTATGAGATATGTAATTATATTTTTGTTTGTTTTAATCATGAGTTCTTCTCATGCTCAAAGTCCAGATGATTTCTATAACAAATCTTTAGCTGCCTATGAGAATAATAATATAGATTCTGCTTTGAATTTGATTAATGAGGCACTTGCTATAGACTCAAACAATGTTTCATATTATGATTTAAAAGGTCTTATACATGAAGATTTGCAAGAATTTCAGCTAGCATATGAAATATATACACAAGCATTAAATCGGTTTCAAAGCGATAGTTATATATACAGTAAGAGAGGATTACTATTACAAAAAGTTGGTGAATATGATTATTCTCTTGAAGATCTAACATATGCAATGAAATATGCAGAAAGTGATTCTATATATTATTTGAATTTAACGAATAGAGCAGTAACAAAATATCACAAAAGGGATTTTGAGAGTTCATATGAAGATCTGATTAATGCTTATAAATTTGATTCAACAGATATTGCTGTACTGACAAACCTTGGAGCTGTTTGTGAAGAAATTAATGATCCTGATAATGCAATTATGTACCTATTGAAAGCTATTGAAGTTGATTCAACATATTACCCAGCATATGGGAATCTTGGCTTTTTGTATCAAGAATCAGGTGACTACAATAAAGCAATAGATATGTTTAATAAAGTTCTGGAATTTGACCCAAGTGAACCATATGGATATAGTAACAGAAGCTATAATTGGATGAAAATAGGCAATACAGATTTGGCATTGAAAGATATTGAGAAATCAATAGAATTATTTCCTGAAAACTCCTATGCCTATAGAACTAGAGCATTAATTTATATAGAACTTGGTGATTATTCTAAGTCTTGTCAAGATTTGCAGAAAGCATTAGATTTAGGATTTACAACAAACTATGGAACTGAAGTAATTAACCTTCAAAAGGAATATTGTCACTAATTATTAACTGGGGCTAACAATAAATATACGTAATGCGGGGAGATGTGATAAATTTGAGACTTTAACTATTGTAAACTATGTGCCTTAACGAACAAATAAACTAAACTCAATCAAAACCAAAAAATGAGAACCCTACTTTTAACCCTAACATTAATCTGCAGCATTCAGCTTTTTGGTCAAACAACCCCAAAGTTTGATTTAACAGCGTATATACATGAAGTTCAAATCTGGGATAAGCAGGATAATAATATGGCCTTAACCTGGTGGATACCCTTAAGCTATTGGCGAATGTCGCTGGAAGGTAGTCCGCAGGTAACACCCGAGGTAATTGATCAGGTAGAGCAGGCATTTGAAAATTACGTGGTGATTTGTGCCTTAGACCTGTATATCAACCCCGATGGTTCGATGCGGTATACGAGTGAGCAGGAACTGCGCAAAACACTTTCTGTCGAAGACAGTACAGGCAATCAATATTACCCGCTTACCAACGCCCGGTTATCGGCAGAAGCACTCTCTTTTTCAGAAGCCATCAAACCTATGTTTGCCCAAATGTTAGGGCAGCTGGGCAAGGGCATGGCGTTCTATTTTTTTGAAATAAAAGATAACGACGGTAATAATGTGTTTAATGAGTTTGAAGAAGGCAAATTAATTGTAAAGCATTCGGCCCGAACATTTACCTACAATTTGCCTCTGGTAGTTCTATTACCTCCAAAACACTGTCCGGTTGATGGCGAAGAAATGAAAGGCAACTGGAACTATTGTCCTATACATGGGGCAAAATTATAACAATGTTTATAAATAAATCTTGAAAAATAAAACGCAGGTATAAAGTGTGTTTGACTTTACAAATCCTAATGCCGGGATTAAGGATAATGAAATAAACCCAAGCAGCAATAAACTAAAAAAATGGAAAACAATGCTACAAAGATAATGTCAGATAAAACAGATCTGGAGTTAAAAAAAATAATTGAGAATAGGTTTGACTATCAAGAGGAGGCTTATTCTGCAGCATTATACGAAATTGAAAAACGAAGATCAGGAAAAGTTGATACCACATCGGTAAAGGAGGATGTTGAGCAGACTGTTCAGGAAAAAGAAGAGGTTAATAATCACAAGTCATTTAAAGAACTAATAGAGGCTTTGCTTCCTGAAAAGAATTACTACATCACACCCATAATAATTTATCTTAATATTCTCATTTATATTGTTATGGTATTAATGGGTGTTGATCCATTTGAACCAACGGTTGACTCATTAATTATCTGGGGAGGCAATTTAAGAGATTTAACATTAGCCGGGCAGCAATGGCGTTTGCTTACAAGTGTTTTTCTTCACGGTGGCTTATTTCATCTGTTACTAAATATGTATGCCCTGATATATATAGGTAAAGAGATTGAAACGCAAATTGGTAATATAAGGTATCTGTTTGCATACCTGGCAGCAGGTGTTTTTGCAAGCATTACCAGTGTTACAATTAATTACAATATTGTATCGGTGGGTGCCTCAGGAGCCATCTTTGGTATGTATGGCTTGCTTATTTCTTTATTGTTATTTAAGGCAATTGAATTGCCCAAAAGTACCCGTAAAAATTTTGTAATAAGTGTATTTTCTTTTGTAGGGTATAATTTATTGTATGGTTTAACAGAAGAAGGAATAGATAATGCTGCTCATATTGGAGGATTAGTGAGTGGATTGGTTATCGGAGTTATTTATTATTTATCCGTTAAGAATTCGCGTCTTTCCAAATTTGTGTACTGGGGTATTTCGTTTTTAATGCTGATTTCTATTATTGCCTTGCCCAAAGCTGCACCTAATATGTTTACCGAATTTCAGGTTGTAATGAAGGAGTATGCTGTTAATGAGGAGAAAGCTATGTGGATGTACAAAGAGGATTTGTCCTATATTCCTGAAGATAAAATTCAATATTATTACGATAGGTTCAGAAATGAAGGAATTGATTTGTGGTCAAAAAACCTTGAATTGCTTAATTCCTTAACCGATATAGATCCTGCTTTAGAAGAAAGGATTAAGATATTAAAGGAATATACTAATCTGCGTATTCAATCCTGTGAAACGATGCAGGAATTGGTTCGCTATAATCGGCAAGCGGATGAGCAAAAACTTATAGAATGCAATTTAAAAATCGAAAGCCTGGTTAATGAATTGCAATCCTTATCCCAGTAATTAAAGATTTTACAACTTTATGAATAAACGATTAATATTTGTATTAGTGTTGACTCTTGCCGTTAGCAAGGGTTTTGCACAAGATCTTTTGAAATCTAAAGAAGAGATTGTTTTAAATCTTAATTCATCTGATAAAAATGTACGGGAACTTAAACAAGCATTTCCAATCTATAGAAATGGAATCGAAGATATGTTTGTGACTTTACATTGTTGTGTTAGAGAAAGTTATCTTAATCCTCCGGATAAAGTACAGATTTGGAAAAACGTAAATGGTTATAATGCTACTGATAATGAGAAGAAGTATCAACTAATATATGAATTCAATGCAGAAGGTGAAGGATTGGATTACATTGAGAATGTTGCAGAGTTTACTTTCAAAGAAGATAAGTTTATTAAAATAGAAAAAGTCTATTATGGTAGTGGCCATCAAACAGATATTAAAATCATACATATAACATCTTCAGGAGAATTGAAGGATGTGATGATTGAGTCTGCTACAGATCATTATTTAGGATTGTTAGGGGCCGGAGAATTTATAGGTAAAGGAGAAATAAGAGACTTTAAGGATAACTCAATGTTATTTAGTTTTTTAATTTATAATAAAGGTGATGCAAATTGCTGCCCTACAGGTGGCTCGGTAACCGGACAGTATAAATTGGTGAAAACAAGAATAGATAATGAAGAAATATTTAAGTTAACAGTAGATACCATACATAGAAATAAAGAGTAAGATTGAATGACCAATACTTAAAGATAGCTTGGTTGCGATTAAGACTAAAGCAAACTATCGAATGGCAGTGTTTCAATCAGCCGGGGTTGTACTTCCCAAAACAATAAACAATCTAATTGATTTTTGTAATGCTGAAAAATCTAGCAATATTTCTTCTCACATCCATGATTCTATATAGTTGCAAAGAAGAAACCAGTTATCAAATGCAGTTGGTAATTGAGAACAAAACTGAAAATAAAATATCAATTGAGTTATTTCCTAAAAATGAGTACTTGCATAATGATCTGTATAAGTTTAGTGACTTTGGTGGTGGGTACAGTGAAACAATACTCGAATTGGAAGTGGATAGCGAAAAAGAAATTTTTATTTCAAATAATTTAAATAGTAAACCTTCGATCAGAGCTATTGAGGTTTTTGACAGTATCCATATAAGTGCTTTTGATGAAAATAGATTTGGAATAAAATTTTCACATGCCAAAGTTCAGGGATATGTTGAAAACCTTTTTAATGAAGATAGTTTTTGGAAATTAGTAATTCGCAAATTTGATTTACCAACAAGCTTTCGAAGAAATCCGGTTGAATCCAGTGATTATATTTTTGAAATATCAGAAGATAAAATAATACCGGATATGCCTGAATAGATTTTGATTGAAATTACTCGCAAAAGCTTTAATATAATTTAATGTCGATTGACAAATGAAACGTATATACATTTTCATATCAGGTATTAAACGAACTAAAATAAACCACTAACCTTTAACTTGTTATATATGATTAGAATAGTTTTTATCTCACTATTGATTATGATTTTAACATCTTGTACTTATCAGACAGATCATCAAAAACTAAAACTTGATATTACATCTGACACAATGTTGAAATTGAAAAAGAAAGCTAAGCAAGGAAATGTCTTGGGAATTGATTTAAAAATAAAAGGAAATTTTACCGACACAGTTAAATTAATTCAGTCGAATGGGAAAAATGTTATTTATAAACATCAATTGATAGGCGAGTATCATTCAAAATATCGTATTGATTGGTATTCAGATTCTTGTATTATTAGTTTTGAGAATGTAAATAAGTCTGTAAAGAATATTGAAATTGAATATGAATTCCTCGATATGAAATAAACCAGGGATCTCAAAAAACTGAATTAGTGTATAGAAAAGTTTAAATTAAATATTAGCCTAAAAAATAAACCTTTTTAATATTTTTATATCAACAATACTTTTTACCCTAATCTAAACACCTTATGAAAAAATCATGGATTTTAATTCTTTCAATTGCCATTGTAATTGGATTGACTGCTTATGGAATCATCGATTCACTAACAAAGAAGCAAATTGCAGAAATAGAGAGTAATACAAATTATAAAATTGAGCAATTAAAAATTTACTCCGAAATGCTCAACGTCAAGCCACAAACCTACTTACTGGAAGACGAAACAATTATTCAAATCCCAAATTTCAATTTTACTTACGACAATAATAAACTGGATATAAAGTATGATTTTGCCAGGTACGAAAATGGAAAACTGATCCGGGTTGATCTTGTAAATGGGAATGAAAATTAGTCTGATTATCAATTGTATGATATTTTAAGTAGTGATTTTAGGTAGGAAATAGGTGTAAAATATGTCTTTATATAACCCGATGGAATTATGAGAAAATCAATAATTAATCAAGCAGGAAGCTTAGTGGTTCTGTTTATTTTATTTGTAAATACAATAAATATATCTGGTCAGAATTCATTGAACTTCGACGGAATAAATGATTATGTGAGTGTGGATAACGGAGTTTTAAACGATTTACAAACTGCCACCATTGAAATGTGGGTAAAATGGAATGGATCAAGTCAGGCAGGTTCTACAACGAACTCAACACCTCGTTATGGAGCTGTCATAGCTCGTCAGAAAAACAGTGTTTTCAGTAATCAAATCATTGCTTTAAGTGAGAGTAATCCAACTACTGCAAGCATTACCTGGAGACCATACCGGCATAATGTTGTGGCAATAACAAGTTCTGTTTCACCCGGTAACGAATGGATCCATCTGGCTGTTTGTTATACCAGTGGAGAACATAAAATGTACGTGAATGGAAATTTGGTTGGCTCATCAACTTTAACCGGTAGTGTAAATAACGACATCAGTATTCCGTTTACAATTGGTGCCTGGATTGGTGATGGTAATTCATATGGAAATGTAAATATTGCAGAATTAAGGGTTTGGAATGTGTTAAGAACAGAAGAACAGATTCAAAATAATATGAATATATCCTTAAACGGAAACGAGGATAATTTAATAGCTTATTACACCTTTAATCAGGGTATTGCCAATGGAGATAATACAACTGTGACTTCACTGACAGACTTATCAATAAACAATAATAACGGAGTATTAAATAACTTTAGCTTAACAGGTACTACATCTAATTGGGTTGATGATACAGGATTTATTCCAACAGCATTGAGTGCAACTGATCAGGCAGAAATTGTTATATATCCAAATCCGGCAACAGATTATATAAGCATTAAAGGAATATCTGGAACAGCTGATTATATGATTTACAATTCAGTTGGTGAAAAGCTTCTGGGTGGAAAGACCTTAAATAATCAAATGATTGGAATTAAAAAGCTTTCCAAGGGAATCTACTTTTTAAAAGTAGAGAACGAAAAACCAATTGTTTTTGTAAAGGAATAAACAAGGTTTGATAAAAAGTTTAATGATTTGGGGTTTCAACCTGGTAGTACTAATTACTATTAGGATTTTGAAAATATATCATCATTAAGGACGGTATGAGAAAGCTGTAAATCCGTCGCACGCAGCAATCTGTTTAAACATTAAACCTTATTGCGATGGTATGGAATGATTTTCAACCACAAATTGCACAGATTCCACAAATTAACTTTCAAGCAGTGTTTAAACCATAAAAGCTGTTTAAATAAGCCTGAAAGGCTGACTGTATTAGCCGTGGGTTTTAACCCACGGTATAAGAGATCTGTAAATCCGTCGCACGCAGCAATCTGTATAAACATTAAACCTTATTGCGACGGTATGGAATGATTTTCAACCACAGACTACACAGATTATAGGAATTCAATTTAATTCTTTGCATTAAACAATATTGACTAATTATATTTTGAAAGGGCTTTAGTATTTTATGTATCAGTATTAATGATAAATTAGGTGTGGATAACAATGTTTTATTTGATAATAAAAAACATTTGATCGAAGCCTTTTCAACCAGTAACTCAACAAGGCCTGTTCAAATGGTTCAGAATGGAAAATAAATAAGTATTTCACCTGTACAATTTTGATGAAAGTGAAGAATAAACTAATGATAGTAATTTTGCTGATTCTAAGTGTTTCATGCAAAAACAGGCCCACAGAGTCAAAAGATAATTTTGATTGGATGTTAGGCAGTTGGATAAGAACCAATGAGCAGGAGAACCGATTAACTTTTGAGAACTGGGAAAAGCATAGCGATTCGGAATATACCGGATTTGGCTTTACACTAGAAAATAATGACACTATTTGGCAGGAAAATATCAAACTGATTAAAAAAGATGGTGAATGGAGTTTTGATGTAACGGGTCAGGGAGAGTCCAATTCAACTAATTTTAAGTTGATTAGAATTGAAGAGCAGTGTTTTGTTTGTGAAAATCAATTGAATGAGTTTCCTAAAATTATTGAGTATTCAAAAAATGGAGATCTTTTAAAGGCTACCATTTCAGGAAACAATATGAAAGTAGATTTCGATTTTGAAGAATACAGGCCTTAATCAGAGTATCTATATTTATGTGTATGATAGCATGGTATTGAAATAAAATGATTTAGGATAGCTGTAAGGCTGATTGTTATAACAATTATATCGGCAAGGTGTAAAATTATTCGTGGATGTTAGCTTTAGGAATCAGAACTTTAAACTCAGCTCCTTTACCCGGTTGGCTGTTAACTTCGATTTGTCCACCTAATTTATCTGTCAATGCCTTAACAATGGATAAACCCAGTCCGTTGGAACGCTCTCCGTCGGTTGGTCGGGCAGTAAGCTTTTGAAATAACTTAAACATTTTTTCCTGGTCCTGAGAACTAATTCCAGGCCCCTCATCCTTTACGATAAAGGCAACCTTTGTTTTGTTTTCAATAACGGATATATCTATACTTGTTTGTTTTTCAGAAAACTTAATAGCATTTGACAGTAGATTGTTTAAAACCCGTGTTAAAAGAAAGGGGTCAGTCGTTAGCTTGTTGATAGTAGTGTTTAAAGTCAAACTGGCCTTCTGCTGCTTATTCAACAGTTCTTTATCAAAAGTTCTCAGCCAGGCATTCATATACTTTTCTAACTCAATTTCTTCCAGTCTTATTTTCGAATCACCCGATTCAATAGAGTGGATATCAAGCAAGTCTTCAATCAGATACATGCCGTCCTGAACCACATTTTCGATGGTTTTCAGGTAATTATTCTGGTTATCATCCAGCGAACCTTCCATTTTAAGAAGATCAACATAGTTAATGATGGTGCTTAAAGGAGATTTAAGGTCATGAGCCACAACATGCATCAAACCATCTTTCTCTCTGTTTAAATCAATAAGCTTATCATTGGTGGTTAGCAGTTCTTCGTTTATCTCCTGCAATTCTTTGGTGCGCATGGTTACTTCCTTCTCTAACTGCACATTTTGATTCTGAATTATTTTTTCGTTTTCAAGTGTTTTTTCAATTACTTTTTGCTGAGCTTCAAATTTCTCCTTTTCTATCTCAGCTCTTTCCCATCTGAATCGTCTGGAAAGCAGGAAGGAGAGAAGAAAAGCCTCAATGAGTGTGGCATAGGCTACAAAGCTTAATCCTCCAATGTACTGAGGATATCCGGTATTAATATAGATTGCCTGCGCGGCAACCAACAGGAAGTATATAAAGTAAGCGAAGGCAAAATAGTAGCCCATTTTGTTGCCTTTTCTGCCAACCAGAATACCAACCAAACTCATTGTGAAAAAAGAGATCAGAGCATGAACGGTATTTACTTTAAGAACGATTGGAAGGGGTAAAAAGAATTTAACTCCAACCCAGATGGCAAAATAAATAATAATGCCTGTTACGATTTTAAATACTCCGGGTACATATTTTCTGGCCTCTAAAAATATCAGGCAATAGGTGGTTTGAAATACGATACCAATTGCAGGGATGGTCGAATACAGAAATAGAAGGTTAACATTAGGAAGAAAATAAACGATAAAGCCATCAATGACAGCTGCAGAATAGTTTATGTAGATGATAACCAGTATGGAATATAATAAAAAGAGTCTTCTTCGAAGAGATATAAATAGAAAGAAATTATAGAGGACAACAAAGATCATAAGTCCCAGGTATATTCCATATCCCAGCACATTACTCGTTGATTTTTTATAAAACGACTGTTCGGTATATAAATTCAAAGGAATTGGTTCCGAATTGGTTGTAAGTCGAATATAACAATCGGCTTTGCCCGGAGGTAAAGTAAAAACCTGGTACGAACTGTGAAATGATTTATTGTTGACTGGAATTTGATAACCTGCCTTTACTAACTCAGATATGCTGTCATTTAATATGTAGTATAAATTGGCAATGGGTAAACCCGCCTGTGCTAATTCGAGTACGGCATCATCATTTGTGTTGTTATTGATTACAAAATGGAGCCAAAAATGAGATTCGGTATATCCTAAGCTAAGAATAGTGTTGGTTGAAGGTTGAAATTCACTCTTTAAGGAATCTGATATTATTTGCTCAAAACTGATGGATTGAGAAGGGTCTTCCAATATCTCAACTTTATCACCAATAGATAAATGTTGGATCGATCCATCCCAGACTATTTCCATCCCAAAGCTGGTAAATGGAATAAGAAGAAACAGTAAGAACAACTTCCTCATGGTTGTTTCATTAGGTGTATTAAACGCTAAAAAGAAGGGAGCTTAATCTAAAACATTATTAAGACCAACAGTAATGTAAATAATTATTACATCGATGCTTAACCTCAATTTTATTTGGCTGTTTTTTATCCCTTACAGTTTGTATACCGTGTATACAAAAGTGTTTTAGCGTGCAAAACTTTGGTTTTGTGGATACAAAATAATTAGATCTTAAGTATTTTCCAATTAAATGGGCTTACAAAATTATATTGTTAATAAAATGATTGGGTTTAAATCATCCTTTGCAGAGTAATTTATTTTAATTAATACCTTTGAAGTAAGTACAATAATCCATAGCCAGAACCTGATAGATGAAAAAGAAAGAGACGGTAATACTGATACTTTTTGTTATTGCGAAATTTGTCTTACAATATATCCTGATTGATTCTGTTTACGATTTGCATCGGGATGAATTTTTACACCTCGATCAGGCAAATCATCTGGCCTGGGGCTATCGGTCAGTTCCGCCTTTTACATCCTGGAATTCGTGGTTAATTCAATTATTGGGAAACGGTGTGTTTTGGGTTAAGTTTTTTCCTGCATTGTATGGTGCTTTATCCATCATAGTCGTATGGAAACTGACAGAAGTGTTCAACGGAAAGCTACTGGCTAAGATATTAGCTGCAGCTGGTATTTTGTTTTCGGTACTATTACGACTAAATACTTTGTACCAGCCTAATTCGTTTGATGTATTAAGCTGGACATTGGTTTTTTACTTTCTAATCAGGTATGTAAAGAGTGGTCGGCCGAAATGGATTTACTTATGTGCGGTTAGTTTTGCTCTTGGCTTCTTAAATAAGTACAATATTGCTTTCCTAGCCATAGGATTATTACCAGCTATTTTGCTAAGTTCCCAACGATCCATCTTTTTGAAAAAAGAAATATTGTGGGCTTTGGGCATTGCTTTCGTAATGGTTTTACCCAATCTGATCTGGCAATGGAATCATCATTTTCCTGTGGTGAATCATTTAAGCGAATTAAGTGCCACTCAGTTGGTAAATGTAAATAGAATTGATTTTCTCGCAACTCAGCCCTTGTTTTATTCCGGTTCGGTTCTGTTGATTATCGCGGCTTTATTTGCATTGTTGTTTTATCAACCGTTTAAAGAGATTCGCTTTTTATTTTTTTGCTTTATTATCATCTTAACGGTTTACACCTATTTAAAAGCCAAAGATTATTATGCCATTGGATTGTACCCGGTTTATATAGCTCTGGGGGCAGTTTTTTTAACCGATCTTTTTAAAAAGAATTGGGGCAAATGGGTTCTGATTTTATTAATACTGGCGCCTGTGGCTTCTTTTGCCTATATGTATGGTTTTTTATTTCCCAATAAAACACCGGAATATATTATGAGTCATCAGGATATTTACAAATCAATGGGTATGCTGCGTTGGGAGGATGGAAAAGATCACGACATACCTCAGGATTTTGCCGATATGCTGGAATGGAATACGCTTGCCCAAATAGCAGAAAAAGCTTATGACGATGCTATCCAATCGGGCGAGACCTTAGTATTGTGTGATAATTACGGGCAGGCAGGAGCCATTAATTTTTATGCAAAAAAACAATTACAGGCTGTGTCGTTTAGTGCAGATTACATTGATTGGTTTGATTTGGATAAGCAATATGTAAACCTGATAAGGGTTATTAACGGATCAGAAAAAGAATCGGAATTTAAGGAAACCGCCGTCTATTTTAACCAAGCCTATGCAGTGGATTCTATAACCAATAGGCATGCACGGGAACTGGGAACAACGGTCTATATTTTTAAAGGATCAAAAGTGGATGTGTCGGCTGTGTTGAAACAGGAAATCGGTGAATTGTTAAATCATTACTAGATGTACTTACTATTTGAATTAAAAATTGACAATTTCTTTTTTGGAGGGTGGCGAGTTTTCTGTCAGCGAATTTGATTCTTATGAGTTTTAATTACATCTAATGAGATTTACTTCGAAAGTTAATTAATCTGAAATTCAGGATTTATTAATCAATACTTTTTATTTTCGCTTGAGTAATAGTAAGCCTAAACAAACTCATGCTCCACGATATTTATCCACATACTTTTGCAAATGAATTTAAGCCTGATATGCCCATCAGGGAGGATGATTATGTTTTTTGTTTTGCTGAGAATAACATATTGGTAAAAAAGTCGGGTGATCAGTATGAGCTTCCACTAAAGAAAGATATTGGTGAGGTTAAATCGGGTTTATTCTTCTTTACCCTTAATGATAAATCATGTTTTTGGGTGCTTGATGAGGTTGATTTGCCTTCAGATGATTTTGTTTATCATGATGTTACCTCATTTCAATCATTTCAGCAAAAAGAGCTGGATTGGTCAACTATGGTGGCCCGTCAACTGAAAACCTGGTACGAACGAAATAAGTTTTGTGGGAAATGCGGTTCCCCCAATCAATGGAAAACAGATGAAAGAGCAATTGTCTGTTCTTCCTGCAACAATGTTCTTTATCCTCAGATTGCTCCGGCTATTATTGTTGCCATATTTAAGAATGACCAGATTTTGTTGGCTCATAACGTTAATTTTCGTGAAGGTTTTTATTCATTAGTGGCAGGATATGTGGATGTTGGAGAATCAATTGAAGATGCTGTCCGCCGTGAGGTTAGGGAAGAGGTTGGTATTGAAATTAAGAATATCAGATACTACAACAGTCAGCCCTGGCCTTATTCAGGTTCCATGATGATAGGTTTTTTAGCTGATGCAGATGGGAATCAGACGATACAGGTGGATAATCATGAAATAGAGCATGCCGACTGGTTTGGCCGCGATAACCTTCCAAATCATCCTATTGCAAGAAGCATTGCCGGCGAGATTATTGACAAATTTGTAAACGGAGAGCTTTAGAATTATTGAATAGCCATAGATCCTTATTCATTTAAGTTACTCCCTTTTTACTTTAGCCTTTTCACTTTATCCTTTAATTTTTCACCTTTAGCCTTCTCCGATAGCTGTCAGGGCTTTTACCATTTTGCCTTTCTACTTTTTGACTTTTGACTTTAACTTTTTGACTTTTGCCTTGCTTAAGACTGGTAATTCACTCCGCATATTTATCATTTCATCCTTTTGATTCATGACTTCGGTTAATGTTTTTTGTTTTAGGGTATCTGCAGGTATTTACTTGCACTCAAAAACAAGATCATGCGTTTGGTAATCTTTCTCATAGCAATCCTTTATAGTATTTGTGCTGAGGCTCAGACAGCAATACAGGGTAAAGTGATGGATAAGCGGCAACAACCCATTGTTGGAGCCAATATCTATCTCGA